>JAVBQF010000045.1:0-17789 GCA_031549195.1 Bacilli bacterium | reverse complement strand
ATTTCTCATCCCATTGCCAATAGGATAATACACTGGATATACTTCATATCCTATATTATTAATAACCTTTTTAAACGATTGTTTTCTACAAGTAGATACATTGATAACTCTATTTAAAAATATAGAACTAACTTGATTACCAAATGTAATTATTTTTTTAGGTTTAATTAAATCTATTTCTTTAAATAGTAATTCTAAGTATTCTTTGTAAGTATTATCGTCAATATGCCTAGCATCTACTTGAGTACACTTACCTAGATTTGTTATAAAATAATTATGGTTTGTGACACTATCATAAACTAAATCAGCAAAATTAGCATCCCAATCATTTGGTTTTTTACTTTGTATTTCTTCAAATGTATCCTTATCAATTAAATTTATTTTATAAAATAACTTCCAAATATTCTTAGTTCCTATCCATGGCAATCTCCTACCCTGCCAAGATGGAAGTGACGCTATATTTCTAGCTGTTGGATTCATAAATATAAACATGATATCCGGATTAACTGTACATCCTCCATTATAGATAGACTGCAATTCTTTTGCACCATATTTACTTTGTAATTTATCATATTCTTTATATAATTCATCCATTTTCATATTAATACCTCTAAATCAATTATAAATGATAACTTAAACAAAAAAAAGAGCTATTGTACTCTTCCTTTGGTATAAGTCATATATTCTGTAGTGTTACCATATTTAACAGTATCACTATATGCATTGATACCTTCAAATCTCATACTGCTTGTTTCAATACTACACCACTCTTCTGGAGGCAGATAGCCATCATCATAGAAAGGTGTTGGGCCACATTCACAGTAAGAAAACCAAACATCTACATCTGGATATTCATTTGCAGTTCTTTTGATGATATAAGTTGCAGTGCATGGCTTTTCTGCTAATATCAGTTTAGTATTACCAATAGGAGTATCTTCTAAAAAACGGTCTTTTACTATTGTCATATGATCAAGCTTATCAAAAACTATTTTAGGATCATATATAGTTAACGTTCCTCTATTTAGCTTTTTTTGCTCTTCTGCTATATACATTGCAAGTACTGGGATATATCCCCCACCTATCATAGTGATATCAGTGCCTAAATCATAGTGCTCTTTTATAAATTTTAAATACTTTTTAAATCTATTGTCTTCATCGTCAAGTAATCCCAAATAAGCATATACTTCTTGTAAGTGCTCATTTCTACTATCTTTCAGCTTTATCCCTTCACCAAACCATTCAGTTACTTCTTTTAAATCGCGCACTTCATAGCGATCACCATACTTTAAAACAAAGTTTTCAAATGTACTTCTATGTTCTTCTGTTATCTCTCTTATTTCTATCATATTATTCCTCTTTTTCATCCGGGACTAGGTATTATATAGTAAAAAAATATTTTGTCAACTATTGTCATATAAGATACTTTTATAATTGTTATTAATATGCATAGTATTTTATTGATTATAGATATTAGCCATAGTATAATATAGCTAGCTAAATAAGCCGTTTGGAGGTTTTATGAACTTTGTTAAAAGAGCTACATTAAGTATAACAAGAAAAGTTGGAAAAAATATTACTTTACTTATCCTTGTATTCATACTAGGAAACATTATGGTCGGTGGTATTGCCGTTAAGCAAGCAGTTAAAAATACTGAAAATAATTTAAGAAATCAAATAGGTGCTGTTGCAACACTTGAGCTTGATTATGAAAAAATGGGAGATAAAGTTGACTATGATAAGATCAAATATTTATCTGCCAAAGAAATTGAAAAAATAGGTGAACTATCCTACGTTAAATATTATGATTATACATCTACAGTAAGCCTAGAAACTACTAAATTAAAGAGATATCAAGATGAAAATGGTGGAATGGTTATCTATGATAAAATCGCAGGAGACAGTGACACTACATATTTTTCATTTCAAGGAGTCCAAAATAAAGAAGTATTTGATATTAAATTTAATAAGATAAAACTTGTAGAGGGACGTACTTTTAATGAAGAAGAAATTACAAGTGTTAAGAATGTTATTTTAATATCTAAAACAGTAGCACAATTGAATAACTTAACAGTTGGTTCTAAAGTTACCTTATCGAATATAATTTATGATTATAGTAAAGGTGGTATGGAGCTATATGATGATAGAACATCGTTACCAGCACCAACAATGAATGTATATGCCAAACAAGACTTAGAGTTTGAAATAATTGGTATCTTTGATCCAGTTAAAGAAGCGAAAAAAAATACTGACACTGGTTATGACTATCAATTAGAAGAATTGCAAAATAGATTTTATACTACTAATAAAGTTGTTAATTTAATTAATGAATTTAGTGCTTCTAAATATAAAGAATTAGATCCTGAAAACTATGAAAACTACAATAACGAGTACTTAACACCACTATTTGTTCTTAATGATCCAAATGAATTAGATAACTTTAAAAAAGAAGTGACTGATTTAGTACCTGATTATTATAAGGTTACTGATAATAGTAATTCACTAAATACTATTGCAGCCCCAATGGAAAATATGGATTGGATAGCAAGCGTAGTTTTATATGTGGCATTAGTAGCAACTTTAATTATATTAAGTTTATTAATTACCTTATTTATTAGAGATAGAAAACATGAAATGGGAATTTACTTATCACTAGGTGAATCAAGGAAAAATGTTGTATTACAAATTGTATTAGAAGTTGTAATAGTAGCATTTGCAGGTATTACACTATCACTTATTAGTGGTAGTATGATTGCTAACTCTATATCAAAGGAAATGTTAAGAAATCAAATCATTGCTGATGAGGAAAAGAAAAACAATGGGGGAGGAACTATTGTTGATGATAGTACCAACACACTTGATTGGATGGGGTATGGAAGTACTGTTACTACAGAAGAACTAATTGAATCTTATAAAGTATCAATTGGAGTAACTACTATATTGTTGTTCTACTTAGTTGGATTAGGAACCGTGATGATATCAACAATATCACCAACTGTATATATTATAAGACTTAATCCAAAGAAAATAATGATGTAGGAGGCAATTATGAAATTAATAAATGTTAATAATGTCGATTATTACTATCAAGATGGTGATACGAGAAGATTCATATTAAAAGATATAACTTGCGAATTTGAAAGTGGTAAATTTTATGTTATTCTTGGTGAATCTGGATCTGGTAAAACTACTTTTCTATCATTACTGAGTGCATTAGATGAACCAAAAAATGGTGATATTTACTATGAAGGAAAAAAGATAAAAGAGCTTGGTTATGAAAATTATAGAAGAAATAAAGTAGGTATTGTATTTCAAGCATACAATTTAGTTCCATATATGACTGCTATAGAAAATGTTAAGGTTGCTATGGGTATTACTGATAACGAACTACCAAAAGATGTTGATAATGTTGCTTATAATCTCCTTGATTATATAGGTATTAGTAAAGATAGAGCAGATCGTCTTGTAAATAAATTATCTGGTGGAGAACAGCAAAGAGTTGCAATTGCAAGAAGTCTTGCTACTAATGTAGAAGTAGTGCTTGCAGATGAACCAACTGGTAATTTAGATGAAGATATGGAAATTGAAATAGTAGAAGTATTTAAAAAACTTGCACACGAGCATAATAAATGCGTTATAGTAGTTACTCACTCACAACAAATTGCAAAAAAAGCGGATGTGGTTTTAAAACTTAGAAAAGGAAAATTCGAAGCAGATGAATGATTTTCTAAATAAATTTAGTAATGATAATTATAATAAAGATACTAAAGTTGAAACACACACAAAAGAAACTGAAAGTAATACTATAAAAGAAGCAATTGAAGAAAAAAAAGCTATTAAAAGTGTTGAACATGAGACAGAAATAGACACAACATATAATAAAACAAAAACAATACGTTATGTTGTAATTGCATTAACAATAATAATAATTGCTGTAATTGCACTCTTTATATTTAGAAACTTAAATCAAGTAACAGTTAAAAATTTAGTAGAGGGCAATCTATCCGATGCTAAATCATGGGCACTTAAAAATAGCGTTGAGCTTGATGTTGAATCAATTTACAATTTAGAGTACAGTGAAAATATAATCATTTCCCAAGATGAAAAAGAAGGCACTAAAATACAAAAAGGATCTATCCTTTATATAAAAGTTAGTAAAGGAGCAGATCCTAATGAAAAAATAGAACTTCCCAAATTTGAAGATATGACTACAACAGATATAAATAACTGGATATTTAAAAATAAAATAAATGCTTATGTACTTACTGAATATGATGACAAAGTTGAAAATGGTAAGTTTATAAAAATTGAATTCAGCAATAAAGATATCAATGAATCTAATTATATTAGAAAAGAAAATATGACTATCTATATGTCAAAAGGTTCTGAGTCTCTTAACAAAAATATTACTGTCCCAAATTTCAAAGATAAGTCCAAAACTGAAGTTGAAACTTGGGCAACAAATAACAGTATTACAATAACATATAAAGAAGTTGGATCAGATACAGTACTGCAAGGCCTTGTCTTATCTCAAAGTGTTGAAGAAGGTACTAAGATATCAAAGAGTGATACCATAAGAATTGAGATATCACTTGGTAAGCCATCGATTGTTCCTAATTTCAATAATATACTAAAGGAAGATGCTGCTGCACTTGTTGAACTACAAGTTACTGTCAAAGCCACATATCATGCAACCATACCATATGGTAAGTTAATATCACAAAGTAAATCAACAGGAACTAGATTATATGGTGAAGATAAAAGAGTTGATGTTGTATATTCACTTGGTAGGCCATATATAGATGACTTAGTTGGAACAGAAGAAAAAACATTACCAGAATATTTTTATCAGTTTCAATCAAAAGGAGCAAATATAACATACGTAACAACCTATGTTGACGCAAGTGAAGAAAAAGGAAAAGTTGTTGCAGTTTCTCTTAAAAATGAATATATGAATTTAAAAACAGAGGTTAAGATCCAAGTTAGTAAAGGAAACTTAGCACCATAAAAGGATTACATTTATGTAACCCTTTTTTTATTTAAATAATTTGCAATTAATTTAGTATATGTAAGAAGATAGGCTAATGATATTGAAAAGCCAGCTATTACATCACTAGGATAGTGGACACCTAAATATACCCTACTAACACCTATTAAAAGTATGAATACACATAATAGTATAGTAATTAATACTTTAATATCCTTTTTATAGTTTGTATTCCAAACAAAGTAAATAAGTAATCCATAAAATGATAATGCTGCAACGGAATGACCACTTGGAAAACTGAATCCTGTCTCTTCTATCATTGAGATGTCAAGTGGCCTAGGTCTTGAAAATATTAATTTCAATAGTTGTGTCAGCACAACAAAATTAAGAGCATTAATTGCCATTATAATAGTCTTCTTTTTACTTTTTACTATTAGTATAAAAATAAGTGAGAAAAATATAAGAGTATACATATTAGCTAAATTAGTTATTGTCTTCATTATCACAGTTGTAAAATCTGATTTAACTAACATTAGGTTATCATATATAAATCTATCAAAATCTTCTATATTATTACTTGATATTCTATAAGCAATATGTAAAAACAATATTACAAAAAAAACTACTAATATCCATGTTTTATTTTTATTTATATAATTTTTTGTCTTTATTAACATTTTTTCACCATTTATTTCTTTATCGGATGTCTTATTACTGTTTGTAATTTTTCAGGTAATGTCTTCCTTGGATCACTTAAATATATTTCATGATGATATCTTACTTGCCCTGTTGATAGCTTATCACCAATTGCACTTTTATAGCCTTCTTCTTTAGCAAAGTCTTCAATTTCTATTATTGAACCCTTTTCATTATCATAAGGTCCTATATGCATAATTTGTACACACAACCCCTCTTCAAGTGTTTCTAATCTTGCTTTTGAAACGTCAATGTCTGGTTTTTTCTGCTTTAACTGTTCTTTTGCCCAATTGAAAACTTCTTCTGTCACAAACTCTGGTTGTCGTATCATAGATATCCAATTAAACCTCTCTTTATCAACAATATAATTTTCTGGAAATTCATTATCACCAATCCACCACAATCCTTCTAGGGGCGGCACTACATATTCAAAGTACCCTTCTGGTTGCTTACCACTCATCTTGCTCATTTTAATTGTAAAAGTTAAACCATATAACAATTCTACTGCCTTAGTATATTCCCCATTCTCATCATTCGGATTCCCCTTACCACCTACCATAATATAAGTCATAGAGGGAACTTCCACAATCATTGGCTTTGTTTTTGGCATATATAAATCCTTATATTTCTTCTTATAATCAATCTTTTCCATAAACTCTCCTATTCTATTTCAAAATCTTCTGATTTAAAACTACTATAATATCTCCCTTTAATTGCAGTAAACTTTAATACAGAATAATCAGGATCATTTACTCCTTGAGGATAATATAATCTATCTCCAAGCTTCCATATCCTTTTTCTTGATTCTTCATCCTGTAATACTTCCATATATCCTTTTAGCATTACACCCTTAGGGAATCTACTATCATAAAAGTAAATACATGCTTTATTATTCTCAATATATTGTTTGACCCTCATCGAAGATGTATTAGTAGAAAAATAGAATTCTTTAATTCCTACTCTTTCTCTTACCTTAAGCATTGCTTTAGTATTAGGAAAACCATCACTATCTATAGAACTAATAATTGATGTCTTACACTTATCAATTAAATTACCAATTGTTTTCTCTATATCCCTCATATACACTCCTTTAACATGTTAGATAATATTATATTAATATTGTATCATAATTCTAAAGTACTTATATCTTTGAATTGAATTTTCAAAGACATTGTAAATTTATTTTTAGTACTACTTGCTTTTATTGAAAAAAGAGGATATAAAGACAAAATCTTTTTAACTTCACTAAGACCTATACCTGTATGACCACGCTTTGTAGAAAAACCTCTTTCAAATATTTTATTCACATCTTCTTTTTTCAAGGCATCATTTGATATTATAATTGTACCATTATTTTTAGAATTAATATCTATACTAATATTAACTCTTTTACTTCTTGTAGCAGTGGCATGCTCTATTGCATTATTAATTAATATAGAAAGTATTCGCCCTAAATCAAAATCATCCATATTTATTTGACCAAATCCATCTATCATATCTATACTTAATTTAACATCCACTTCTTTTGCTTTTTCTTCTGCCTGTAGTAAAGCACCATAAACAGCAGGATTCTTCTTTAATGATTCTGCAATAAATAAACTTTGATTGTTTTTTTCATTAAGTTTAAAAAACTTTCTATGATATCCATGTAGTTTATCATAGTTTCTCGTTTCAATAAAACTATCATATGTAAAAAGCAAGTTATCAAAATCATGTTTTAATACTCTAAACTCTTCAATAGAAGTTATAAGCATTTCATTATATGCTAAAGTGTTTTTTACTTTTGATTCTTCTAGCTTAAGATGAACTATCAAAAAGATAATAATAGATATTAATAGAAATGCTAATGGCTGATATAAAAGACCGACTATTGATGTTGGAGAAATATAGAATTGAGTGCTTCCTAATAGCAACCAAATTATTGTAATGAAAATATAATTAGTTCTAACTTTTTTAGGAGAGCATTCATCACTACCTTTTAAAAAATAATTTATTCTGTTTTCGTTCATATTAATAAATTTACAGATTCCAAAAAAAAGTATGACTTGTACAATTACAGATGTTAGTAAGACTAGGCAGCCAATAAAGTCACGATCTAATGTAGAAAAAACGGTTGAATAAAAGGCATATAAAAATGCTTGGCTAATTACTACTAATTGACAAGCACAAAAAATAATTACAGTCATATTATAAACGGTTCCCTTTGAAACATTAAATATTCTAATTGCTGAAAAATCACATACTGCCATCCATATTGGATTCCTAAAATAAATAAAATAAATTGCAAAACAAAAGTTTATATGTGAAGAGCTATTAAAAAATGAAACTAACGCTATTCTTGCAAATACTAATAAACTATTAATTAATATGAATAATATCAATTGCTTTAATGTGGCTTCTTTGTTATTTGCTTTTAATACAAGCAACGCTATTCCAATCACAGTTAGCAAAAATACTATTGTATCTAAAATATTAAGCATAATAGAACTACCAAAAAAATTGGTTATTGCTTCCATATAAACCTCAATTGCTTTCTTACTACAAGCCTTAGAATATAATTTTATCACAAGAACATTATATATAAAACAATTTCTTATATGTTTATCATTTTTAAAATGATATTTAAAGTATCTTTTTTAAATCCATTAAGTTACCAATTATATAAGTAGGTTTATAATTATCATCTAAGCCTATTTTATTTGGATTAAACCAACAAGAATCTATACCCATATTCATTGCTCCTTTTATATCTTCATTTAATGAATTACCAATCATAAGTATTTTTTCTTTATCAGAATAGTTAATGTATTCCATAAGTTCTTCAAAATAATCAATATTGGGCTTTCCCCATATTGATTTTGTCATATCCGCAGAAAACATACCACTAAAAAATTGCAAACTGTTTATTTTTTCTAACTTTGCTTTAACTCCATATATTGCTCCATTAGTTGCTATATATAATTTATATTTTCCGCTCAAGTATTCCAGTATGCTATATACACCATCCATAGGAATTGCTATTTCTAACAAACTATCTAGAAATATATTATTGATCTTAAAAGCCTCTTCGATTGTTATTGTATTTTCAAAGAACAATTGATATCTTACACTTCTTATATAGTCAGTCAACAGTTCTTTTGATGTTCTATATTCTATTGGAATATCAATCCCTTTGCTATGATAATCATACCAATACTCTTGATCGAAATGACACCATTGTCTAAACTTTTCATCACTATATTCTTGATTCACAAATGCAAGTATCTGTTTAAATGCATATTTAACACTTTTACTATAATCAATCAGTGTATCATCTAAATCAATTAATAATACCTCATACTTTTTCAACCTATCACCTTTTTCTCATATGCAAAATATTGTTAATAAATGCTGATTTTGCTTCTGTATACTTCTTTCTATCATCCTTATACTTAATTAATAGTTCTTCTTTTAAATAATCATATTCTCTTGCAATACTTGAATTATCATTTAAGTAATTCCTAAAAAATATATAATCATCTAATTTTTCATTGGTATTTAAAAGAATATGAATATGATGTATTCTTATATCATCATTTCCACAGACAAAAAGCATTTCTCCTTCTCTTGATGACTCTTCTCTATAAATAAATCCCTTTTTTTTAACTTTGGCAATAATGATTTAACATCCTCTAGGTCAGTAACACCTACCATTATATCGATAATAGGTTTTGCTTTAACTCCCTTAATTGCAGTACTCCCAATATGCTCAATTCTAATTGCGCTGTTTCCAAGAATCAACTGGAGTAATTTGATAGTCTTTTCTGCTTCTATCACATAATCATCACAATATGTTTGTAACTCTACTGTTCCTCTTTTTAATCCAATCATATTAGCTCCTCTTTTCTATAATACACCCACTTAATCTTCTAAAAACAGTATCTCTATTCCTCTTCTAACTTGAATACCTTTTCTCTTAGAATTTTATGCAATATCACAAATGAAGTAATTGCCACAAGAATAACTGGTATAGCAAACTTTAATATTTCAATACTTAAAGTAGTCAAATTTAGTAAATATGTTAGTGGTGGTATAAAATAACTTATGTAGAATGCTGCAATCATTAGAAATACAACTACTCTTCTATATGTTGTAAGTGGCCTACAAAGAATATATAAAACAGCCATTTGTATTGATCCAATCACTAGAGTAGACGCAGTTCTAAGTGCAATATCACTCATAGTAGGTGACCTAAATAGTATAATAAATAAAAGGGATAGTGTAATCACAATTCCACTTGGTATTGAGTTTAATAACACGTGCTTTAAGAAATTATCATGTGCTTTATGCTCATTTTTTTCAAACGTTAATAAGAAGCTTGGCACACCAATTCCAAGAGTACTTACAGTTGATAAACTAATCGGCTCAAGTGGAAATGGTTCCTTAAAAAATATTAATAAAAGGGATAATAGAAATGAATAAATAACTCTAACTAAATAAAGACCTGCAACTCTATTCATATTATTAATTATCTTTCTTCCTTGCCTAACTACTTCTGGAAGTGTACTAAAATCATTTTCTAAAAGAACAAATTGACTAACAGCTTTTGTCGCTTCACTTCCCGCGGCAAAAGCTACTGCACAATCTGATTGCTTCATTGCTAAAATATCATTTATACCGTCCCCAATCATAGCAACAGTATGACCATTTGCTTGTAATGCTTTTATGATATTTCTTTTCTGTTCAGGTACGACTCTACCGAAAATTGTTGTATCTTCTACACACTCCTTAAGTTTGCTCATATTATCCGGTATATCAGTAGCATTTAATGCATTGCCATCCAATCCTACCTCATTGGCTATTGAAACAATAGTATTTGGATGATCACCAGATAATACTTTAATAATTACATTCTGTTCTTTAAAATAATTAAGTATTTCTTTAGCATCTTTTTTGACCTTATCTTTAATAAAGATTAAGCTAACAATCCTTGCATCTTCTGGTAGCTCATTATGATTTACTTTCTTATTACTATGAGCAAGTGCTATAACACGATGCCCCTTTTCTAAATATTTATTAGCATCCTCTTCTATTATTAATGAATTTTCAACATCTAATATATCAAAAGCACCAAGTATATATGTTCCCTCTTCTCTTAACTCCATCGCTTGCCACTTTGTTTCAGAAGAAAAGGGAATATAATTATCTATTACATATTTCTTACCATCTTTTTTAAAATGTTTTTTTAACGCTTCTGTAGACATATTCTGCTCTGTATCATTTTCAACAATAAATGATAAAATTGAATTGATTTTTTCCTTGTTACTACCATAGTAGATAACATCATCCACACTCATTTTACCCTCGGTTATTGTTCCTGTTTTATCAATACATATAACATCTACTCTAGCAAGTGTTTCAATAGCGGGGAGATCTTGTGTAATTGTATTGAATGAGGATAACTTAATGACACCAGTTGCAAAGGCAACAGAAGTTAGTAGTACTAATCCTTCAGGCAACATTCCAATAATAGCTGCAGCACTTCCAAGTAAAGCATCTGCTATATCAGTTGTCTCTGATAAGAATAATTGATTTATAAAGATTAATATAATCATAGGAATTAATATAATAGTAATAATATTTAATATTTTTGTTGTATACTTTTGTATCTTTGATTTTGTACTTTTATACTTTTTTGCTTCTGTTGTAAGTTTGCTAATATAAGTATTATTACCTACTTCTAATACCTGACTTTTTGCAAAACCTTGCATTATTAAACTCCCAGAATAGATAACATCACCTTCATATTTTTCAACAGCCATAGATTCACCAGTAATTAATGACTCATCTACCATCATGCCATTTTCTAAACAAATAACATCAACAGGTAATTTCATTCCCTTTTTAAGAAGCAGTATATCATTTACAACTATGTCTTTTCTATCAATGCCTACTTCCTCATTTTCCCTTATTACAATAACTTTATCTTGTTTTAAAAAAGAAAGCTTTTCCACCATTTTTCTTGATTTAAGTTCCTGATATATTCCAATAATAGTGTTTGATACAATAGCACCAGCAAAAAGGACATTTTTCCAATCCCCTACCCATAGAACCATAATAGCCAAAAGTATATTTAAAACATTAAAAAGTGTTATCGCATTTCTTACAACTATTTCTTTTGTAGTTCTAGAAGCTGAAACAGTATCATTATTAACCTTATTGTTTCTAACCTGTTCTTCTACCTCAACATTTTTAAGCCCTTTGTTTTTATCTACTCTATTCTCTTTTAAATATTTTTCTATCTTTTCTTTTACTTTCATATCTACTCCATTATTTAATCATACTATATATTATACTTCATATTTCAAATGTGATAAATGATATTCTATTATTTTACATAGTTTTTAAAAATATATCTGATGTCTATCAAATATATTTATTTTTACAAAATTCTATCCTTACCAATTTCCTTTAAACCATATTGTGTTAGTTCATATATTTTACTACACACTTCATCGATATACTTTCTATCATGTGATACTGATATAATAGCACCACCAAAATCTTGTAACATTTTTCTAATTATAGGATTTGAAAGTGGACTAACATTTCTCGTTGGCTCATCGAGTATCAATACATTGCATTCATCTACAATTAATTTTAGAAGAATTAATTTTGCTTTATTACCACCAGATAAACTTTCAATATTGCCAGTCATTTCTTCTTTAGTAAAGTTCATATTACCCATATAACTTCTATAAAGAGATATTTCTTCTTTATCAAAGGTATTGCATAAATAATCAATTGGTGTTTTATAACTTGATAATATATCATTATAGTTCTGAGGCATATAACCTAATTTTATATCAGCTCTTCCCTTTAAGTCATTATATATTTTTCTTAGCAGAGTAGTTTTACCTACACCATTCTTCCCTACAATAACTATAGAAGCATTACCAATCAACTTTAATTCAATATTATTTACTAATACTCTATCTTCAACAGATAAAGTATCTATTTTTATAGTGATTATTTCTTTTTTTGACGGAATATTAACATCATTAAAAAACAAATTAATTGTTTCTTCTACATCTGGTACTTCTGTTAATTCTTTATCGAGCAACTTTCTTTCTTGTGACTTAATATTTTTCATCTTCTTTTTTAAGAGTCTACCTACATGAGGAAGACTTCTAGAAATAGTTTCTTGTCTATAATCAACTTTCTGCATTACTTGAGTTAGTTTAGCTACTTGCTTATCGTACTCAGTCTTTTCTTTTTTAGCCACTTTTGTAGTCTTAGCAATGTAATTTAGTCTATCGTTAACATAATTATCATATGTTGTTTTAGACACGGTATACTTAGGCTCACTTTTCTTTTTTAATAGTTCCAAATGCAATATCATATTAGCAGTATTCGATAGTAATGTTTCATCATGTGAGACAAATATCACTGGTTTATTGGTATTATTAATAAAAACTTCTAGCCATTTTAACGTATCAATATCCAAATCATTAGTAGGTTCATCTAAAAGTAATATGTCAGGATCTTCAAGTAAAATTCTAAGCAATTGAATCTTAACCTTTTCCCCTCCCGACAATGAGTTTAAAAAATCTCTTTCTAATAATTCTTCTTTAATATTTAATTGTTTTAATAATTTATATAATTGATCGATTTTAAAATAGTAATCCTCATCTGTTGTGAATAAATAATTATGAACACTTAATTTTAATTCTTCTTCATTGATAGATTGTTCTAAGTATCCAATTGTATTATCTTTATAGTTAATTGTACCAGATACTAAACCATAGTCTAGTTTATTTACAATGGCTTTTAAAAGTGTAGACTTTCCATTCCCCTCTTCACCAATAATAGCAAGCTTATCTCCACTGTTAATAATAAAGCTCAAATCATTAATAATTATCTTTAAGCCTACAATAATACTTAAGTTTTTAACTTCTAACATTTATCCTCCATTTTTCAGCATAAATGTAGCCTATGCCTAGCTGCTATTTTTTGTACATTTTCCCACCTCTTATTTTGATTTTTACTATGTTATTAATTACTTTTTCTTCTTAGGTTTTGGTAATGGTAACTCATCACAAGTTTTAATGACTAGCTCTCTCAAAAAATTCTTATCTTCTAAATTATCTATCAACAAATAATCACTAGCACCCTTATATGGAGGAGCAAGGACTGGCTCTTCTACTATATTTTTGCCAGCTTCGGTTATTTTAACAAATAATTGATCATCACAAATGCACGCGAAGAACTTACTATTATAATATAGTCCATATTCTCCAAACATTTTCCTATTTGTAACACCAATATCACCTAATTGATCGTTAATATAATCTATAAACTCTTTTGTAGTTGCCATATAATCCACCTTCCTACTAATTGTATCACATTTAAATAATATTTAGTGAATATCCTAAAAAGCAAATAATATACAATAATATATATTTATAAGAATAGTAATTCTTTATAAATTTCTTTTAGTGCAGAGTCTACTCCGTCTTCATTATTAGATAATGTTACTATATCTGCATATTTCTTAACTTCATCATTTGCATCTTTAATTACTACACTTAATCCTACTGTCTCAAACATTGGGATATCATTATAATCGTTTCCAATACCAATAGTGTCTTCTAAATTAATTTCTAAAAACTTACAAACTTTAGTAATAGCCGAACCTTTAGAGGTTGATTTAGACACTACACTAATCCAGTCATCATTACTGAAATTACTCCCATTTAAATTTAAAGATGACTCTGCTACTCTCAATGTATCTGTGTTATTTATTTCAATATTCAATTTGATTATTACTTCCCTGCTGCCCATTATAAAAAAACTTTTAATATTATTTTCTTTCATAAGTGATTCAATATTATCACTAATTAACTCTTGATTCTCATTTCTAATAATTCTATTTAAATATTCTTTATTTTTAATACAAAGACTAAATCTGACATCATATTTTAACGCTAATTGATATAGATATTGTAAGTCAGTATAGCTAATACAATTATCGTATACAACTGCTCCCTTTTCTATATCATATATTTCAGCACCATTAGAAGTAATAATATATTTGCTAGATCCTATTTGCCTTTGAATATCCTCTACATAATATCTAGGTCTTCCACCACATAAAACAACATATATTCCCATTTCCACCAATTTTCTTATCGTAGAAATTGTACCAGGGGAAATTGTACCATCATCATGTTTTAAAGTTCCATCTATATCTAAAAAAACTATTTTTTTCATTAGTGCCTCCAGACTATATTAAAATAAAGTATTACATTTATTTAGTATTTGATATATATGCTATAATTATATCAGCAAGGTGATTATATGTCCAAAGTATTAGATGAAGACTTATTATATGAAATATATTCCGTTGTAGAAGAAATACCAAAAGGAAGTGTAGCTACTTATGGTCAAGTTGCCAAACTCATTGGAATGGAAAGAAATGCTAGACTTGTAGGCAAAGCACTTAGTCTAGCAGAGCATTATGGGAAGTATCCATGCCATAGAGTAGTAAATCATAGTGGAAGGTTAGTTCCAGGATGGACAAATCAAAAAAATCTTTTACTCAAAGAGGGAATAATATTTAAAAATAATAATAATGTTGATTTAAAAAAATATAAATGGGACATTTTATAATAATAAATTTATATTAAAGGTGATTTTATGAATAGTTTTACAAAAGAAGATCTAAATGAAGCATTACGCGCAATAAACTCTACTATAAGTAAATGTGAAAAAGTACAACCAAAATTAAGGGAAGGTTCTCCACAATCAACGCTTATAAGAAATCGACTTAAAGCATTTTATATAGCAACTGAATTAATAGGTAATGAATTAGAAAAGTTAGAAAAAGATTAGATATTTTAAAATCTAATCTTTATAAAAATTCTTTTAATTTTTCAATGGATTCCTTTTGAAATTTAAGAAATTCTTTAGCAAACTTTAATGTCTTTCTATCAGCATCTTCACTATAAGTATTTATTTTCTTTTCCATATCAATAGTTCCTATAGTAACGCCTTTAATCATCATATCAGCTATTGCAGAATCACTATTATCTTTTTTCACTTCTTTTTTTATACCTGATTTAGCACCAATCTTTGCCATCATCCCACTGCCTTTAGCATCCTCATCATGCTTATCAATCAGCTTATCACTTTTCTTCACATACTTTTCATATCCATCGATTATTTCACTAAGAGTCATTTTAATTTTGTTTTCTTTATCTCTTATTTCATCTAGTAGTTCCTTAGTAGAATATACTGCCATAGATGAATCCTTATAGATATGATTTAATATTTCATAATTAGCATTCATAACATTCCTCCAGTATTATTATGATAAAATATCTATATAATATACTTTAAGGAGATTTAAAAATGAAAGAGTTAGATGAAAATCCATTATTGCTCATAGAGGAAATGCAAGAAAGATTTAATAAAAAAATTGATTATTGTCTTTCTGCAAAGCAGATAATAAAAGAAATAGATTTAGCACCTGATATTGAGAAAAACAAAGATGCATATTTATTTTTTTCACTCATGGGAAAACTTGATAAAGTGTATTTTATTAGTAAAAGATTAGGTATCTACATTAGGAATTTAACCTTATCAGAAATTAAAAAAATTGTTACTAGTAGCGAAGATAAAATGCCACATGTGTTTCCATATCAATATAGATTTACTAAAGATCATGAAAAAAGTTTAAAGATGTTTGTTGAACATGAGCATATCAAAATAAATGATTATGATTCAAAAAAAGAAAAAGTGTTAGCAGAATTAATCCTTTTCTGTAAAAGTATTATTGTTGTTGATGTAAAAGAAACAGATAAAATAATAGAAATGAATGATAAGTATTGTGATATGTTAGGTGAATTTAACTATGACATTGAAAGTGTTGATGATGTGAATGGTAAAATATCTATTTTTATAAATTACTTTATGAAAGTATTTTCAGCACTTAGCTATAATAACAACACTTTTCTATCTATTTATGAAGTAAAGGCTAATTACTTTTATCCAGACAGAAGCCATCTTAACAAAATAATTGGAGCTTATTTAGGAAGTGAATTAATTGGGCTTAAACTTTACTTAAATTTCATTGAATCGAATAATCTAATAGATAAGTTTTTTACAAATGAAAAATTATGGTTTAAATTTATAAAAATATCTAAGACACTAGTTGTTAAAAATGAAGAAAATGATTTAGACTCCATTCAATCTTATATAACTGTACTTCAATCATTAATAGCGCCATATGATGAAAATGTTACTAAACAATTTATTGATAACATATGTTATTGCGTAGTTGAAGAGTTACAAATTAAAGATAATACACTTATTAAGAAGACAAAAAAAGAATTAAGAAACATATATAATCTTAGATCAAGAAAATCACACGGAAATGAAAAAAGAGAAAAATCAGCATTCGATAAGTTAAATACCTTTTATCAAAACTATCCCAAATATAAAAATGCAGATGGGAAAAGAATGTATAATGAGTCTCTACTCGAAATAGTAGCGGAAAGAATAAATACATATTTTAAAATAGTATGTAGTTTCTATCTAAATAATCAAGATAAAATAACTCGCCTTTTAAATAATTATAGTATAATTAAAAAGGAGGTTAATATGAAAAGAATAACTAAAAATATTAATAATAATTACTTCATTTCAGAAGATGATATTATAAAAGAAATGAATGGTTATACTGGTAAAGCAGTAAATGCTTTAGCCCGTTATGAAAATGCCTATGAAGAAATGATTAATTATCAAAAAATAATTGAAGAAGAACTAGAAAAGCTAAAAGGAAGAGGAAGAGAAAAGTCTGTTCAATTTAGAGAGACACTTGCACGAAAGATAATGAATAAAACTATTATTGAAATGTTTGAAAGATATCTTAATGATTAAGACTATATACAAGGTGTTAGGGATTTTATATATTATCTAACATCTTTTAGTTTTGCCATTATCACAGTTAATCAGAAGAACTTATCAACTCCATAGTACTTTTTTAAACACCAATACATAAAAAAGACACTACTTTAAAGTGTCCTCATGATATTTTAATTTATCTTCAAATATCTTTTTAGCTTTA
>JAVBQF010000018.1:0-24686 GCA_031549195.1 Bacilli bacterium | reverse complement strand
CCTAGTCCATATTCTGTTATTTTTGCTCCTTCTGTTGTTGTCATCTTACTCTTAAACTTTACTACTGTCTCGCTTGTATACCAGTTATTACTTCCTAAGTTCCCTCCTGATACTACCAATGTACAACTTGGTCCTGTTTCTACTACTGGTTTTTCTTCTTCAGGCTTTTGTGGTTCACACAAAGTATCTTGACAATATGAGTAACATCCTAACTTTGTAATGACATAATCTTCCTCACCATTACACTTTAAGAATACTTTCATCTCATACTCATCCTCTAGTTTAGTTAGAGTTACATAAGATTCTTTTTCATCACATCTTTCACCATTTTTATCTGTAAATGGCAATAGTAACTTCATCTCTATCATTTTTTCCAATGTTAAAGTTACTTTATCTCCAACTTTCTCTGGTAATCTCTCCGTTGTAAAATATGGTATTGCCGCATTTTTCATTTCTTGTATATTAGAATTAAATATTCTATTTGTAAGCCCTGTTAAATTTGGCATTGGTAATAACCAAATAAGTAGTAATACAAATATTATTACTAATATCAATTTTACTAGAAAATTTCTTATTGGTATTCCTTTTCTTTCTTCTTCTTCAGTATACATTATAAATCCCCCCTTAAGTTATGTCGTGTATTATAACACTTTTTCTCTTTTTTGTCAATGCTAGCATGTAGCTTAACTAATGTACAACCTAAATTAAAATAATCTGTCGCATATTTTTCTACTCTCTTATCATTTTTCAGCATTTTATGCACTTCCTTCTTCAATATTCCCTTACCTATACCATGAATTATTACCAATTCATAATTCCTAATTTTGTAATTGTCATTTATAAAATCTTTAGCAAGTATCACTGCTGTTACACTATCTTCTCCGTGTAAGTCAAGTTGTGGCAAATTATTATGAAATAGTCCCATCATATCTGTTCATTACTTCCTCTTTTGGTACTATTGAAAATCTTCCACCAATCTTTTCAACAGATAATGCTCCAGTGATATTTGCTATTCTAAGTGTCTTTATCAAATCATAGTTTTGCGATAGACAATATGTAAATGCTCCATGATAGATATCTCCAGCACCTGTTGAATCAATTGGTGTCACCTTTATTGAAGATACTAACTTGTATCCATCACTATAAGTAAATGATCCTTTATCTTCTAGAGTAATTACAACTTGTCCATTAAAGTCTTGCTTTAACTTATCATATATCTTCACAATACTTGACGTATCTTCATAATTAACTTTAAGTCCACTATAGTCTTCTGCAAAGTCCTTTGAACAAGCAACATAATCTACTAAACGTGCTATTTCTACAGTTGCTTCCTTCATTGATCCTGCATCAATTATTTTTATGGCTTTTGGATTTCTTTCAATTAATCTAAGTGCCATATCTTTTTCATAACCATCAAATAATATTATATCAAATTCTTCTTCAAAGTCTACTGGCATCATAACAGATTTTTCATCTTTACATTGCAATATCGTCCTTGTTCCAGTTGAAGTATTTGCAATAATATAACTTGCTGTAGTCTTAGCTTCTTCACTAATTTGTAGATATTTAGTATTAACTCCAATATCTTCAAACTCTTTTTTTATCATATCACCATAGTGATCACGCCCAATGACACCTGCAAAGTAAGTTTCAATTCCCCATTTTGCCAACAAGTAAGCACAGTTAGAAGCACTGCCTCCACCACACTCAACCTTTTCTTTAACTCTTACCTTTTTATTCTCAATTGGAAAGTGATCCAGTGGTAATGTAATATCATAAGCAGCATGCCCAATACACATTACTTTCATATAATCTCACCTTTACATTAATTATAACAAATATGTAAATATAATCAAAGCTTTTTTTGAGTTTTTTACACATTTAAAACGTTTTAATTAATAGAGCCATATTTTGTTTTTTTAAATTAAGCTATACAAATAAAAAACATATGAAAAGATCAAACTTTCCATATGTTATTTACATACTTCTGATATTAATTGTCCACAGTTCATATTATCATTTTCTACTGAATAAAATATATAGTTTTGTATTCCACTTTGAGTTAATAATTCACTTAATTTTTCCATATTAGATGTACTAGGTGGTAATATATTATATTTACCTGACGCCTTTGTTTCATTCACTCTAGAAATACGCACCTTTACTTTGTCTTTAATTGGAATAACATGATGAACAAATTCCTGTATTGTGTCAATATCATCATTAATTTCTCTCATCATTACATAATTAATTCGATAATTAGAGAAATCACTATATTCGATTAATTTCACTATTTCTTCAAATAAATAGCTCTCTTTTTGCATATATGGAATTAATTCTTTTATTTTATCATTATTTAACACAAAAGTTATTTGAATATTTCTAAGTATATTAGTATCCTTATAAGGTGCTAACTCTTTTAAAATATTAGCATTTAATTTAATTGTAGAGACATCAAACATTATGTTAGAATATTTCAAAATTGCTTTATTGATAAACTCAACGACATTTTTTATAGTAAAAAATAAGTCACCAATTCCTGTAATAGCAACAACTAATTTTTCTTTATCATTTAACTTGTTATCTAAAAATATATAATCCATAATCCATAACAGTTGATTAGAATCTATTATTTTAAAATTTTCTATCCTCTCCGATGCGCAAAACTTACATTTCATTGGACAACCATAACTTGATGATAACTCAATTACCTTTTTAACTTCTTTCCCATTTTTAAAGTGTATAAAATAACCAACCTCAACAAGAATCCCCTCAATATCAAAAAGATACTTAAATGTATGTTCAGTATCCCAATTCTTTGTTCTATATTTATTTTTTGTTTCAAAAACCTTTACTAAATGCATAAAGACTCCTCTTATTTTTCATCATCTTCATCAAAATTAAAGTAAGCCATTACTTTTTTCGATCCATTCCATACTTGCTCTGCACTACTTGACTTTTTGGTATATTTTATTTCATCCGATCCAACAATTGGAAAATAATAAATTTGGCCTATTGTCATACCTTTGTGTACCCTTACCGGCATGGAACATGAAATACTAAAAGTCCATTTCCCTTTGTATCCGTTTTCACCTAAGCTTGCTCCCATATGTACTGCTAGTCCTACTCTACCAATAGAACTTCTACCACTTATTTGAGGCACAAAATTATTTGTTTCAGTATACTCCATTGTCCCAGCAAGATATATATTATTTGGCATCAAAATTAACCCTTCATCCGGAATAGGAATTATTCTTGGTTTTGCTACCTTTTTAAAATCCAAAACTGGTTCCATATAAACAGCCACTTCATTACCTAATGTTAAATTATAACTATTAGGATTCAATTTACTTTTATCAAAAGGCTCTATAACTATATTACCTTCCTCAATTTGTTTTACTATCTCATCTCCACTCAACATAGTTACATCTCCGTTTTTTCAAAATCTTTATGTATTCTGCTTGCAGTTGTAGCAATTTGCCCCTGATATTTTCCATCATATTTTATAGTTCCTTCTCCTATAATAGGAAAATAGCATATATGACATATTTTCATACCTTTATAAATTCTAACTGGCTTTATACAAAATATTTCTAAAGTCCACGTCCCTTTAAAGCCATTATCACCAAACCCTGCAGTAATATGAATAGCCACACCTAATGCAGCCACAGAAAATCTTCCATTCAAAAGTGGAACATGATTATATGTCTCTGTATACTCTTGAGTTCTAGAAAGATAAAGCTCTCCAGGTTGTAAAACATAGCCCTCTTCTGGGATTTCAATTCTTTTTGTCTTAGTTTCCTTTTTACTCTCTAAAATATCCTCATCATATATTACAAGTTCATCACCAAGATGAAGACAATAACTATTTGCTTCAACATATTTCTCATCGAAAGGGTTTATAACAATATTCCCTAGTTTTATTTGATTGATAATTTCCATTCCACTTAACATAAACTACTCCTTTTAAAACTTAATTTCTACTTTATTTTAACATATATAAAAATTTATAGCAAAAGGTTTTCTTCCTTTGTGTTTTAGTATTAATGTGTTCAACAGGTTAAACTAAACACTTGATTTTGATTTGCTCGAAGAAAAGGCTCATAATTATTGGGCTCTAACATCAATTGTCACTATATGTCTTAAGTTTGTATTCAAACTTTGTAATTCTCGCCTATAAAAAGCAGGAAATAAAATATATTTTTCCAATTCATTTATAGGAAGAAAGCATATATCTTCCTTAACTCCTCGTGTATAACTATTATTGTTTATCTTTTTAATTCCCCTTGGCTTCATAAAGTAATAGAACGCTATCTCGTGGCAAGTATTATTAGCATTATTATCCAGAAAAAAATTTTCATGTATAAACGCCAAATGATCAACTTCATATTCTATTCCAGTCTCTTCATACACTTCTCTTTTTACCGCATCTTCTGAAGTCTCATTCATATGTACAGCTCCACCTATCGAATAATAATATGGATCTTTCTCATTATGTGCCATTAATATAAAACCATCTTCAATAATAATTGCAGCAGCTCGATATCTAAATCTTCCCTCACTATTAACAAAACCAATATCCATAAGTCCTCCCATCAAAAAAATTACCTATCTAGTAGGTAATTTTAATTATTATTTATTTGTAATTGCAGCTTGTGCAGCAGCTAATCTTGCTATTGGCACTCTAAATGGTGAACAAGATACATAGCTTAGTCCTAATCTATGACAGAACTCTACTGATGAAGGTTCTCCACCATGTTCTCCACAAATACCAAGTTTGATATCAGGTCTTGTAGATTTACCTTTAGTAACAGCCATTTGCATTAATGCTCCAACACCTTCTTGGTCTACTTTAGCAAATGGATCTGATTCAAAGATTCCTTTTTTATAATAGTCATCTAAGAATTTACCAGCATCATCTCTACTAAAACCATAAGTCATTTGTGTTAAGTCATTAGTACCAAATGAGAAGAATTCAGCCTCTTTTGCAATTTGGTCTGCTATAACAGTTGCTCTTGGTATTTCAATCATTGTACCAACCATATATTTTAAATCTTTTCCAGATTCTTTAATTAACTTATCTGCAGTTTCAACTACAATATTCTTAACAAATTGGAATTCTTTCATATCTCCAATTAGAGGTATCATTATTTCAGGAACTACATTTAGCCCTTCTTTGTTAACATTAAGTGCAGCCTCAATAACTGCTCTTGTTTGCATTGCAGCAATTTCTGGATAAGTAACTGCAAGACGGCATCCTCTATGTCCCATCATTGGATTGAATTCTTTTAATGATTCAATTCTATCTTTAAGTGCTTGGAAACTCATTCCTAGACTCTCAGCAAGAGGCTTAATTTCTTCATCTGTATGAGGTAGGAATTCATGTAATGGCGGATCTAGGAATCTAATTGTAACCCCATAACCTTCCATCGCTCTGAACAATCCTTCAAAGTCATTCCTTTGATATGGAAGAATTTTTTCTAATGCTTCTTCTCTTTTTTCTAAAGTATCAGCAGTAATCATTCTTCTAAAGTTAAAGATTCTATCCTCTTCAAAGAACATATGATCAGTACGACAAAGTCCAATACCTTCAGCACCAAACCTTCTAGCTTGCATAGCGTCCTTAGGAGAATCTGCATTGGTTCTAACCTTAAGAACTCTAAATTTATCAGCCCAAGCCATGAATTTTTCAAAATCTCCTGAAATTTCTGGTTCAACTGTTTTAATTTGTACACCATATACATTACCAGTTGATCCATCAAGACTCATCCACTCACCTTCATGGAATGTTTTACCATTTTTAGTTGTTAATACTTTAGCTTCTTCATCAATCTTTAAGTCACCACAACCAGATACACAGCAAGTACCCATACCACGTGCTACAACAGCAGCATGTGAAGTCATTCCACCACGAAGTGTTAAGATACCATGAGCTATATTCATTCCTTCAATATCTTCTGGTGATGTTTCAAGTCTAACTAGAAGAATATCTTTTTCTCCAGCATCGCGTGCTTTCATAACATCCTCAGCAGTAAAGTAAATCTTACCAGTAGCAGCACCAGGTGATGCAGCTAATCCTTTTGCAATTACTTCTGCAGCCTTTAAACTAGCTCCATCAAAGTTAGGATGTAACAGTTGATCAAGTTGTCTTGGTTCAACCTTCATTACAGCTTCTTCTTCTGTAAGCATTCCTTCATTAACAAGTTCAACGGCAATCCTTAAAGCTGCTTGTGCAGTTCTTTTACCATTTCTTGTTTGAAGCATAAATAACTTACCACTTTCGATAGTAAATTCCATATCTTGCATATCTTTATAGTGCTTTTCAAGTATTCCACAAATTCTTACGAATTCTTCATAACATTCTGGCATTACTTCTTTTAATGTATCGATTGTTTGAGGAGTACGAATACCTGCAACAACGTCTTCACCTTGAGCATTCATTAAGTACTCACCATATAAATGCTTTTCACCAGTTGCTGGATTTCTTGTAAATGCAACACCAGTTCCACAATCATCCCCACGATTACCATAAACCATTTCTTGAACGTTTACAGCTGTTCCCCAACTACCTGGAATATCATTAAGTCTTCTATAAGTAATTGCTCTATCATTGTTCCAACTTCTAAATACAGCCTTAATTGCTTCCATTAATTGTTCTTTAGGTTCTTGAGGAAACTCTACACCTGCATGTTTTTTATATTCTTCTTTGTAAATATTAACTACTTCCATTAAATCTTCTGCAGTTAATTTAGTATCTGATTCTACACCTTTTTCTTCTTTAATCTTATCAAATAGTCTTTCAAATGATGATTTAGGGAATCCCATAACTACATCAGCAAACATTTGAATAAACCTTCTGTATGAGTCATATACAAATCTTGGATTTCCTGTAGCATCTGCAAATCCTTTTGCTACTACATCATTAAGCCCAAGGTTTAATACTGTATCCATCATACCAGGCATTGATGCTCTTGCACCACTACGCACTGATACTAATAAAGGATTAGCATTATCTCCCAATTTCTTTCCACTTACTGTTTCAAGTTCAGCAAGTTTCTCTTCAATTTCTGCCACTATTTCAGGAGCAATTGTTTTATTATCATCATAATACTTGATACAAGCTTCTGTTGTAACAGTAAATCCTCTTGGTACTGGTAATCCAATACTAGTCATTTCTGCTAAGTTAGCACCCTTACCACCAAGAAGGTTTTTCATGTCCTTATTACCTTCTTTAAAGGAATAAACGTATTTCATATAATCATCCTTTCTTCACAAAGACTATTATATCGAATTTTGATAGTTAAAATCAACCTTTAATTGACTTATTTACAAAAAAAGAACACATTTTATGTATTCTTTAACTTATGCAGCTCGTGTTCTTCCACTTTCATATTCACTATTGCTATTAGTTTTCTCAATGTGATTATTTATACTAACTTTTCTAATTGGTGTAATATTAGAAGGAACAGTTACTGAAGTAGTGTTTGCAATTTCTTCTTCCATAGCATTCTTAGTATACAATGTTGTTTGATGAGGAATCAAAGTTAATTGATTCGTTGCAACTCTTCTCATTGCTTCGTTAAGATGTAAGTTTGTAACCCCTGGCTGTAAAAGTCCTTCTCTTTTTTTAGATTCTTCTCTTAGCTCATTTTGGACTCCAACATAGTCATGATCTTGTTTTGCAAACTCAACATCTCCATCTTGCTCAAGACTACCACCATATCTTCTACTACTTCTATCTTGACGAATTTCTTCTAATTTATTAAACTCTTGGTCATTAAGCATAACTCCAAAACCAAATCTAACAGAACCATTTCTGACTTCCTGTTGAGTAAAATTCATTTTCTCTGCAAAGTCATTTAAGTATTCATGCTGGTTGTAGGTATCATTTTGTGATATTGTCGAACCTACTCCTGATCCAAATGTTCTTCGCTCATTTACTTCTTCAACAACTCCTAGCATTTCTTCTAATGTTCTATCATATGTTGACAGGACTATCTCAGCATCTTTAGCAGTTTGTCCTTTTGGATCCCTCTCAAGCGCAGCCCTATGTCTAGCCTGAACAGATATAGTTATCTCATCTCTTAAAGCTTTAAGTGATGGAACACCATTTATATATTCTCTTGTTAATTCTAATCCAAACATCTCTTTCATTTCAAGAATCAATGCATCGATATTTAAATCTGATTGACTAGGGCTATACTTCAAAGAAGAATGTCCTGTATTTACTACAATCAAATCTAAAACAGTATCAGAAATAAATTGATCCACTATATCTGAGCAATTAACAGAAGTATTGCCACTCAATAGCTCTCCATTTGGTCCAATATTTTTAACAATCTTCATTCTCTGTTCTGCCATAGTTGTTCTATATGTCTCAATTTCTTTATCTAATTTTTGATTAGCCAATATTGCCTGAGCTAAATTAACTTCATTGTTCTCTTGAGTTTTTTGTATAACTTTTTCCATTTTTCTAGCTAATCCACCAGACATTCCTTTTCTATCTAGTTCATCAAATAATTTATATACTTCTTTAGAACTTGCTCCCATTCTTAAGAAATCTTCTCTTGTAGATATAAATTGTGTTTCTCCACCAGAACCACTTCGTCCGGTTCTACCTTTTAACTGATCATCTACTCGCTCAAGCTGAAAGTGACCACTTCCTATTATCTTCAAACCACCTTGCTTACTCATTTCAGCACTTAATGCTTCAAATTCAGACAACGACATAACTGCCTTCATTGCCACTTCAGGAATTGGTGGTATTTTCCCGTCTTCTACCATTTTATTAATTAGGGCATTATAATCATCAGGCATCATTGGTAGTCCACCATTTTTTTGTCTTATTCTTCTTTCTTCTAGATCAATCTTTTGATAGGCATCTGTTAGGTTAACTCCTGTTGCATACTCTATTTTTTGAATTAGCGCTAATCTATCTCCACCTAGCTTAATATCAGTACCACGTCCAGCCATTTCAGTAACGATTGTTATTGATCCTGGAGTACCAGCATCTGCTATAATTTTCATTTCATCTTTTTCATTTTCAACATTTAAAAGTGTGGGCTTCAAACCTCTTTTAACTAAGTCATCATATATTTTCTTTGATTCCTCAACCGTTAATGCTGTTATTACAACTGGTTGTGCAATGTTTTTTTCTTGAGATGAAATACATGATTGAAAAATTAACTCCATCTTCTCTTTTTCTGATTTACAAAAACTATCTGGATGATTTCTTACAACATTAGGATCTCTTCTAGATTGTCTTCCTAATTTTTTCTTTCTTTCACTATATCTATCATAATATGCATATCTAGGAATCTCAATAGTTGGCATATCATAAAGTTTTAGGAAAGCTAATTCTGCAGATGTTCCTGTCATTCCAGCTTTTCTTTTATATAAAGAATAATATTCTCTTTGTGATATTTGAGAAACAGTCTTAGATTCTGGGCTAAATTTAATTTTATTTCCAGCTTTGGCTTCTTTCCACTCAATTGCTTGTTGTATTCCGCCACCAAAGACCCTACCTTCAGCAGATCTACCGGCATTTATTAACTTTACTTTACCATTTTCAATAAAGTAATCAACACCATTTTCGTGTCTTATATGAGCATCAAGTGCTAAATCGATAAGACTATGCATTACAGTCATATCAGAGCCAGAAAGTTCACTTCTACCTTCTGTAAAAGCTACAATTCTATCACCTATATCCGGTATTTTCTCTGATGCATTTTCTGTTATTAAACTAAGAGCTCCCGCTGGTGACAGGACCATTTGACCTTGATTATTAACATAATCAACGCCTTCTTTTAAATTACCTACTTTGATTAATTCTGCTGATCTTTCGTTGAATAATTTATTTCCTTCTGGACTAGCTGTGTAAAATAAAAACTCTTCAGAAATCCTAGTACCTTTTAATGTCTTCAAATATTCTTTACTACTTGAACATTTTATAACACCGTAGTCCCTATGTTTTTTTTGAACAAAGTCTATTACATCCTGTGGATATGCTCTAGTTGTACCTTCTCTTACATCAGTATTATTAAAAATAGAAAACAGTACCTTTGCTGAATAAGTTTTTCCACCAATTATTGTATCTTCAACATTATAGACAACATTATTATTAAGTAAAACATCACTAACAAATATTTCTGTCAATTTATGATAAGATGCATTTGATACTGCCAAATCCTTGTTATAACAAATATTAGCAATTTGACTTGCTCTGTGATAATTAATTTGAGTATCTGATGTAATTGTTTCCAAATCTTTCTTCAAACTTCCGATTGACTTCCGTTTAGCTTTAACAATTAATTCCTCTGGTGTTTGCCCAAACATATCAGCTAAATCTGCAATTGTCATACCATCAAAATAATTAGGGTTATTTTGTGATATTATATATGGCACTCTTGCATTATCCAATAATATATCATCAACTTCATCTATAAGTACTGCCACAGATTCTCTTCTTTGTACTATCTGAGTATAATCCTTTGCTAGACGATCTCTTGAGAAGTCAAAAGCAAAGGTTGAGTTCGCACCATGCACAATATCAGCATCATAACTCTTTTGCTTAACATCAGTTGATCCTAGCGAAGGAACAAACGAAGACGTTACTCCCAGTGAAGTATAAACAGGATTATTTAAACTCTCATCACGTTCTGCTAAAGAATCATTTGTTGTAGGGATATGGACACTTTGCCCAGTAAGCGAATAAACATATGCAAAAGGAACAGCACTAGCAGTTTTACCTTCTCCAGTACCAAGTTCAGTAATTGTTCCATAGTAAAGTGCAATTGCAGCTAATTTTTGTGTATCACGTAACTTTATATGCTCTGGATGATATTCTTCCATAGCAATATTAGCTAATGCCATAGCAGCAGGCATTATTTTATCTAATGCTTTTAATCTTTCTTCTATAGGACTAATCTTGGCAAGCTCTCTTTTCCACTGTTCTGTCTGAAGAGTCATCTTTTCATTAGTGATTATTCCTTTATTTCTAAATTCATTTTCAAAGTGTTCAATCTGGTCTAAAACAGTTTCAGCTTTTTTGACATTTGCGCTTTTAATCTTATTCTTTTGGTCTCTTAAATAATCTGCCACTATTCTACACCTCGATTCTATATTACTACTTTTAATTATAACATGTTTATATATTTAATTTCTACTATTTTATTCTACTTTTTCTCTTTCTTTGTAATAGCATTTTTCACACATTGATATATATGTTACTTTCTTTTCTCCATCAATAGCTACTTGATCTCCAGTAATAGTAAACACACCATTTATAAATCTAGCATTATACATGGCTTTTTTACCACAACTACATATAGTTTTTAATTCTTCAATTGTATGAGCAATCTCAAGCAATCTAGTTGATCCTGGAAAACCTTGTGCCCTAAAATCTGTACGAAGTCCATAACAAATAACAGGAATATTCAATTTCGCAGTTACTTTCATCAAGTCATCGACTTGATTAGGCATTAAAAATTGAGCTTCATCTACTAAAATACAACCTACATCATTATAATCTTTTTTTACTATTTCAAAGATTTTTTCTTCTTTAGCTAATAAAATATTTACGGCTCTTTCTAGTCCAATTCTTGATACTAGTTTCTTTTCTCCTTTAGTGTCTACTTTAGGCTTTATCACTAAAACATTTATTCCTCTTTCTTCGTAGTTGTATGCAACTTGCATAAGCATTGTTGATTTACCACTATTCATTGCACCATATCTAAAATACAATTTTGCCATATACTTCTACCTACTTTCTTGCCCTTGGATGTGTCTTATAATATACTTCTTTCAATCTATCCATAGTTACATGTGTATAAATTGCTGTTGCCTTAAGACTCTCATGTCCGAGTAATTCTTGAACACTCAATATGTCACACCCCTCATTTAAAAGATGAGTTGCAAATGAATGTCTTAACATATGTGGAGATATCTTTTTATCAAGAGTAGTTTTTTTTATGACTTCATCAAGTATATATCTAACTCCCCTCGTTGTTAACTCACCGCCATTATTATTTAAGAATAAATAATCTATTTTATTTTTATTTAAAATCCTATATCCATCATTCAAATATCTATTTAATGCTTCTTCTGCATAGTCTCCAAATCTAGTAATTCTCTCTTTATTACCTTTTCCTAATACTTTTATTTCTCTACTACCAATATCTTTTATTCTAATACTAACAAGCTCCGAAACCCTCATACCAGATGCATATAGAAGTTCTAGTATAAGTCTGTCTCTTTGACCTAACGGTGTGTTTATATCAGGGGTTCTAAAAAGTTCTTCTAGCTCATTATAATAGAAAAATCGTGGCAAGACTTTATCCTTCTTAGGCAGAGTTACCATAGAAAAAGGATTTTTTTTAACTAATTCGTTATTAAGTAAATATTTATAAAAACCACGAAGTGCACTAATCTTTCTTGAAACTGTACTGTTTTTTTCTTTTTTATCATTTAAATATATAAGAAAAAATCTAATATCTTCATATCTTAAAGTTAAAAGTCCTAGATGTTCTCTTTCCAAAAACAAAAGAAACTCTTCTATATCTATCTTATAGCTTTCTTCTGTAAGTAAAGAATAATTCTTTTGATATTTTAAATAATCCAAATAATCCTTTAAATATTTAACACTTTTACTACTATTATTCATAAGTATTCACCACTATAATAATATCATAAAAGAAAAAAAAAGAATACATTGTATTCTTTAAACAGCTACTGGTAATGATTGATTTATCATCACTCTTTGCATTGGTCTAGCAAGTTTACCATTTGGTTTATAACTAGAATCTATCACTAATTTTTGAGTGACTTTTTGAATACTTGGTCTTGTATTAGCTAAAATATTCTCGGTTTCATTTGAAACATTTAATCTTTTTATTCCAATAGGTTGCCTTACTAATCTTTCATATTTATCTATATCTAATAGCATCTGTCTTGAATAATAGTATAGTTTTTCATCTGATAATGAAAATAAATTATTTTTCCAAAGCTCTAATGTATCTTCCATTAATGGTCTTAAAGGTCCCAGTGCTCCAACAATACTCCTATATCTAATTAAATCTTCTGCTTTTATTTCATTTGCATAGCCATCTGGAAGTTCTCTTAAGTGGCACTTTAATCCAAGTTGTGTGCATATTTTAAATTCTCTTTCCGTTAATCTAACTGAAAAATTAAATGTTGGTAGAAGTATTTTATCTTCTATTGCTAACTTAGAAGCCATTTGATTTTTACTATCAAATAAAAGCTTTCTATACTTTTCTACAGCTGGTTTTTTTGGTCTTGTCTCATTTATATAATTTGGGCTCCTTCTTAATATAACGGGCTCACTACCAACGGTTCTACACATTGGATCTAAGTAAACACTCTTACTAGCGCTTGGTATATATACAATTTTTACATTAGCTTCTTTAGGTCTATCAAACTTAGACATAAAGTCTTCAATTCTACTACTATATTTTTTTTCTATAGAATTTACATCTTCATACATAGTTCTAGTAATATCATCCATAGCAGTCAATGTTGTAGAATTAGGATCTAAATTTAAAACATGTAATGTATCATTTTGATCTTTTACAACATAAACAAGTCTAGCAGTTGCCATTTAAATCCCCCCATCTGTTTATATAGATTTTTTAGTTAAGGGTTTATGATATCATCCTTATCATATTTTGTCAATTACTAGAAACAAATTATTATACTTAAATAAAGTGTTTAATTATAAAGAACGATTGTTTGACATGAACGATTGTTTGTGATAATATTTGAGTATAAGGATGTGTTTATATGGAAAAATTAACAAAAAGACAAGAAGATATTTTAGAAGTCATTAAAAAATTTATTGTTTCGCATGGATATCCACCAACTGTAAGAGAAATTGGTGCGACCCTTTCCTTAAATTCTCCTGCTACTACGCATTTTCATCTTAGTAGATTGGAAGATAAAGGATATATTAGAAAAAATGAATCTAAAAATAGAGCTATGGAACTTTTAGTACCCAATGAATATGCTAAAAAAGAAGAGAGCATTGCTGATATAGCACTTATTGGTACAATAACAGCTGGTAGTCCAATTGAAGCTATTGAAAGACCAAATGAATTTTTTACAGTACCAGCTACTATACTCCCCAAAAAAGGCGAAGTCTTTGCACTAAATGTATCAGGTACCTCGATGATTAATAAAGGTATTAATGATGGAGATATAGTTATAATAGAAAGATGTAAGGATGCTAAAAACGGTGAAATAATTGCTGCTATGACAGCAGAAAACGAAGTTACATTAAAAACTCTCTATAAAGAAAAAGACCATATCCGTCTTCAACCAGAAAACGATACTATGGCGCCAATAATACTTGATTCAGTCACTATACTTGGTAAAGCAGTAGGACTATATAGAAAATTTTAAAAGATAGATAATATCTTTTTTTATTGACTTTTTAAAAATTATGATACAATAAGCTCTATTGAAAGAGGTATCTATGGAAATGTTTGATGTAGCACAATTAGAATATGATAAAAGAGATGGCGATTTAAGTAAAGAAGCTCAAGGAGTTGTAAAAAGCACAAAATACTTCCCGCTTTTCTATAGAGATGCTGTATTACAAGTAATGAAGCCGCTTTCTAAAACAAAACCGATGTGTACAGTAATGTATGCCTATAGTGAAGTGTATTGGTCATACATTATCAAAAAATTCTTTATGCCGGACACTCCCCAATATAAATTAGCAACATGTAGAGGAATCGAAAAAGAACAGGCAAAGTATTATGAAAAAGGAACTTTAGTACCTTATGTTCTAAAAGAAAATCAAACAATGCAAAATATGGTGGAATATTATGCTGATAAAGAAGCAGCCCCATTTAATCTCAACTATACAAACTATTGTGGTCGACTATATGATTATGCTCCTTTTTTTGATTGTGAACCATTTATAAGTAATCCACAATTAGGAGAACAACTTGCATTCCAAGTCTTGTTATCTTATCTGAAACAAGATCAAAATTTTCATTATGAAAATGTTTCATTTATTAAAGAGGGAGAGCAATTAGTTACTTTAGCTCCACCTCTTGACCATGAATTTTCAACTATGTTTTTATATCCAGATGATAAAAGAAAGCTAAAACTAGATACAATTATGGGTGGTTTTATGCCATTTAATGCTGAATTTCAAGATGAGAAAGAAAATCTTGTTAATCATACATTAAGAATTATTTATAATCATTATCCTGACATGTTTAATGCCTTTGCAGAAAATATAGAAGAAATGGTTACCTCTTTATCAACTTCTCCAGTCATGCTAAAAGACAATGGATTTATGGAACCCTTTCATAGTAATCAATGGAGAATAGGCTATGCAAAATTTAAGGAACTAGGTGAAGCAAAAGCAAAGAGATTAGAGTCTAGTATTCAAAAAAGAGAGCTTGATTTACCTACATTCTCTACTAACTTAAACGAAGAAGTGATAAATAGTGGTAAGCTATTACATAATGCTATGAGGAATGTCATGCAAAAACAAAGAATATATACAATATAAAAAATGAAGTTATCCTCCATCCTTTATTATATCTCTTATTATATAACTACTAATAAGCAACCCTGCACTTCCCGGGACAAATGAATTCGATGCTACTACTCTACCTGTATGTTTAGGTAATTCAGTTGATGATAACACAATTACTTTATCTTTAATATTTTCTTTTTTTATAAAAGTTCTAAATATTCTTGCTAGTGGATCATTAACAGTTTTTCTTATATCTGTAATTTCTAGTTTAGAAGGATCTATTTTATTACCTGTACCCATTGAAGTAATAAATTTTATTTTCTTATTCAAACAATACTTAATAATTTCTTTCTTAGTAGGAACACTATCGCAAGCATCTACTACATAATCTATTTTATATTTACCAAATGTTTCTTCAATATTATCCTTATTCAAAAACAAATCATATGATTCTATATTGCAATTGGGATTAATATCTTTTAACATGTTTGTTAAAACATCTACTTTTTTCATACCAATAGTTGAATGAAACGCTACCACTTGTCTATTGATATTACTTATATCAACGGTATCAAAATCAACTATTATAATGTTTTCAATTCCACTTCTTACTAATGATGTTACAACATGGCCACCAACTCCACCTACACCAACTATTAATACAGTTTTACTCTTGATATCATTTAGCGCATCTGCCCCTATCAATAATTCAAGCCTGTCAAACATAATATCACTCCCAATAAAAAACCAATAAAAAACGTCCAAAAGACGAATGTTGCGATAAAAACCCGCTCTCGGCAGGTGGGTGCTTATACTTAACCTTTAGGATTCTTACAAAAATGTAAGCATTCAACACCGGTAAATGGATCCAAGCTCCCTTATCGTTTATTTAGTCGGTTTTACTTAAACACTACTAGTCCCTTAGACAATTATAATATAACATATTTTATTTAGAATTAAAAGTAGTAATTAATAGTTGACTGTAAAATACTGTCATCTATTTTCATCTTTCTCGTGAATACCTTCGATTATCTCTTCAATCTTTCTACCATACTCAATTGATTCATCATATACAAATCTTAATTCTGGAGTATGTCTAATTTCTATTCTTTGACTCAATTGACCTCTTATAAATGATGATGCACCTTCTAAAGCATTTAAAGTACTATCTTTTTTAGAATAATCCAAAACAGTAAAATATACTTTAGCATAGCTTAAATCATTTGTTATTTCACAATCTGTTATAGTAACAAAGTTGATATCTTCATCCTTTATCTCGGTTTGTAATATGTAACTAATTTCTTTCACAAAATTACTATTTAATCTTTCTAATTTAACACTCATAATTAACCTCACATTTCATTATTATTTTTAACAGTTTTCTTTACTTTTATAAAAGTTATAATAACTAATACTATAACAATAGCTATAATACTAAAAGTTAATATATTGCTAGTTATATCTTCTACTGTTAATATTTTTTCATTTAGATTTACTGCAATTTGAAGCGGCTCATGGTCTTCAAAATCTTCTTTATTTATTATCCATGTATACTTATTATACTTAGCGTAATCAGCATTTGTTGAAACTACTACATAATCTGTAGTAACATTGACAACTAATTTGTCTAGTATCTTATTACTAGATAAGCTTTTAATTGAATCGCCACTAGTAATTGTTAATACATTATTGTTAGTTATTTCTGTTCTAAATGATCCAACACCTTCATTTGCAACTGTTGATTCCTCATATTCTTCATATGTAAATGTATAATTAAACTTCATACCTAATGATTCTTTATTACCAATAGCAATCAATTCCTTATTATAGTATGGTATTCCGTCCTTTTTTATCTTTGTTAGATCTACAGCTCCTTCATCCGGACCAACTATATAAGAATAAAATGCAGGAATATAAGAAGTATTATAATTCAACACTTTATCAGCATATGTTTCACCATAAAAGTAATCTACTTCCCAATTCTTACTATTTGAATCTTTAAAAGTAAAGTTCTCTTCAATTTCACCATCTGCTATTTTTATATTATAAGTTGCATCACAACCAGTCACTAAAAATATAAAAACAAATACTATAACAACTTTTAAATATCTATTTTTCATTCGCTCCCCAGTCCATATAATCCATTATTACTTGATGGATTATTATAATAATTTTCAAGTATACTTATTTGATAATATCTTTTTACACCTGCTCTTAAGGGTTTACCATTTTCAATATCACTATATGGAATTCGTTTTGTATTTCTTCCGTTTTCTGATATCCAGTAACCTTCTTCATCCTTACCAACTATAAGCATAGCATGGGCAGTATTATCCACATCACTATTTTTAAAAAATATCATGTCTCCAACTTGGCCTGAATAGACATCTCCACCAGGATAAGTTCCTCTATCACCAGAATTGTATGGATCGAATATTACTGTTTGAATTTGTAACAAACCTTGAACTGACGCTCCATCTCTTCCACCAAACTTCGTATTCCCAGTTATAGTATGGGCATATGCTTCTGACCCACTAACACCTGAGCAAACATTTAATCCACCATTACATAATCCCCATAAAGTAGAAGTAGCACAGTTTAATCCCAGTCTTGTTCCTCCATATGATACTCCCCAGTTAGAATTAACACCTAATTTCCCATAAATATCCATATTACTTGTATAACCACCACCATATCTCTTTCCACCATGGTGATCATAGCACATTACGTATCCATTGGTTAACTCCAACATACATTGGATAAGACCAACAGAAGCAGCTCCTACACCTGATCTTGTTCCAGGACCATATTCAAGAACCTTATTATAAATGCATTGATTTAAATCATCAATTGTATTACCTTTTTCAGCTAAAGCTTCAACTAACGGTTTATCTAGTTTTTTACCCGATATTTCCTCAGTAAAATTAAAATCTCCTGCACCTCCTGGTGTTCTGTCTGGACTATAACCGATTTTCCAATAATTACTTGGAAGTGCATTGGCCTCTGTACCAGTAGCATTTGTACAGAAAATATCTTTCCCAATGTTCATAGATTCAAGATAATCCTTAATTCCAGGAAGTCCTAGTATAAGTTGTATAAATGTTGGCACTAAGAAGAATGCGATTAATGCTATAGACCTTTTTGTTACCTTACCAGTAGCTTTTTTTAATGCATCATTATTATTTAATATTACTGCCACAGCAAAGTCTTGAGCTACTAAAACGATTAAGGCTATTGGAGCAAGGATTCTTAAATATCCAAGTATTTCATTAATTAATTCTAGTGCTTGCGGAGTAAATAGCCCGTCACAACTTACATCAATTGCCTCATCACTAGAGTATCCATCATCCTCTTCTTCATCATTACCTACTTCTCCACTACCTTCGCCATCAGGATCAACTACTATTTTATGTCCAATAACTACAGAGCCATTTTCTATTTGATACTTTCCTACACCTATTTTTTCATCACACAAACTACCAGTTCCTGTATGAAAATATATTACACTAGTATCACTACTTGAAAAGCATATTTTGGGGCATCCTATAATTTGCTCAGCAGTTACATCAAATTTAAAATAATCAGAACTAACAGTCTCTCCACTACCTAGGGAAACCCCTTTAACCGTTATTTTCTGTGATGATCCATCACTATAACTTATATCAGGGGCTATTTCTACTAGCTTTCCATTAACTGTATACTTACAATAATTTGCATTAGCAATAACTGCATCAACATTCTCTACGTTTAAAAAAAACATAAGAAAGAATACTATTATAAAAACTACTTTTTTTCTTTCTTTGAACATAATATCATTTCCTTTTATATCATATATATTTATAGTACCTTTTATTTAACAAAATTGCAATAAATTAAGAAAAAAGATAACTTACTTTTTACAAGTTATCTTTTAATTTCTACTAATTCATAGGCTTCAACAATATCTAATTCTTTAATATCTTGGAAGCTTTCAACAGTAATACCACAATCCATTCCCTTTTGCACTTCTTTTACTTGGTCTTTCTCTCTTTGAATAGATTTAATTTTACTGTTTGCAATAACAACACCATCTCTTATAACTCTTGCTAATGCACCATTTTTTATAGCTCCTGATATCACATGGCTTCCTGCTATTATACCAATCTTAGAAAATTTGAATAATTGTCTTACTTCTACTTGACCTAATACCTTTTCTTCATATATTGGCTCAAGCATACCCTTCATTGATTTCTCCAAATCTTCAATCATCTTATAAATAATGTCATATATTTTAATATCTACACTATAGTCTTTTGCTGTATCAGTAACACTTACCGTTGGTCTAATATTAAATCCAATAACAATTGCATCAGAAGCATGTGCAAGAACTACATCACTTTCAGTAATATTACCTACACCACCACGAATAACAGTTACCTTAACACCTTCAACATCTATCTTATTAAGGCTTTGTTTAATTGCTTCTAAGCTACCGTTAACATCTGTTTTTAATACAACTTTAATTTCTTTAGCACCATCTTTAATAGCTCCAAATAAATCTTCTAAAGTCATACCAGACTTATTAGTATCTTTTTCTCTTGCACGCATCTTTCTTTGTTCTGCAATATTTTTAGCCTGCTTCTCAGTTTCAAACGCCATGAACTTATCACCGGCTTTGGGAACCTCACTAAGTCCAGTAATTTCAACAGGCATAGAAGGTAGTGCCTCTGTAATTTCTTCACCCTTGCTATCTTTAAGAGTTCTTACTTTACCACTACTTGTACCAACAACAACAGAGTCTCCTAACCTTAAAGTACCATTTTGAATTAATATTGTAGCAACTGTTCCAATTTGCTTATCAAGTCTTGATTCAATAACTGTACCAATCGCATATCTAGATGGATTTGCTTTCAACTCAGCCATTTCACTAATTAATAGGATACTCTCAAGAAGCTCTTTAATTCCTTCTTTTGTAACTGCTGATATCTTATTAAATATAGTACTTCCGCCCCAACTTTCAGGCGTTAATCCATATTCAGCAAGCTCATTAGTTACTTTATCTATATTAGCTGTTGGTTTGTCTATTTTATTAATCGCAACAATAATTGGAACACCAGCTGCTTTTGCATGGTCAATAGCTTCTTTTGTTTGAGGCATTACACCATCATCTGCTGCAACAATTATTATTACTATGTCAGTAACTGACGCTCCACGAGCTCTCATTTCTGTAAATGCTTCATGTCCTGGGGTATCAATAAAGGTAATCTTTTTTCCATCAAGCTCTACTTGATATGCTCCGATTGCCTGAGTAATTCCACCAGCCTCACCTGAAACAACACTAGTCTCCCTAATTGCATCAAGTAAAGAGGTTTTTCCATGATCAACATGTCCCATAATAGTCACTACAGGAGGACGTGTTACTAAGTTTTCTTTTTTATCGTTTACTTCATATTTCTCAAAATTACTTATATCCTTTGTTTCTTCTTTTTTTAGTTCTTTATCATAATCAATAACTATTAATTCAGCAACCTCAAAAGAAAGAGAATAATTTATATTAGCCATAACTCCAAGTTTCATCAATTTCTTTATAATTTCTGTTGGATTAATATCTAGTAAAGAAGCAAGCTCTGATACCATCATATCTTCCTTATATAATATTACATTTTCCATTGATTCTTCTTCATTTGTCATAAGCTTTTCTTTATGCTTATACATTTCTTTTCTTGATTGTTGAAACTTAGATTTATCTTGAGCCTCAATACGATCCATTTTAGATTTCAATTTTTCTAATTTCCTTGTATTATCAACATTAATTTTAGAAGACGCTAAAATCTCTTCTACTTTTTCATCTAACATTTCATCTTCTAGATATTCATTCATTACTTCATCAGGTTCTTCTCCGTTATTATTTTGCTCATTATCAAGCAAAACTATATCATCTTCAGATAATAACGATTCTCCATCTTCAAATTTAATACCTAGTTTTTTACATAAAGCCATTATCTCTTCTTGTTTTTTATTAACGTCATTTGCGTATTCTAATATGCTCATCATGTAAAATCACCTTCTTTCCTATTTATTTGTAACTAATTCTCTATCACTAACTCTATCTATTTCTATTCCAGCTTCTTCTAACATTTCTTTTGCAAGTGGATCGTTATAATCACTATCATATACTATTCTTTTAATTTCAGCATTTATAATCATCCTAGCACATACTGAACAAGGATATGTATTAACATAAAGAGTACCACCTTGTACCTTAGTACCTCTTACTGATGCTTGAATTATTGCATTTTGTTCAGCGTGAACTGCTCTACATATTTCATAATGTGTACCTGATTCAATATTCTTTAGTTTTCTTAAACATCCACCCATATCAACACAATGCTTAAGTCCTTTGGGTGCACCATTATAGCCAGTTGATACTATCATATTATCAATAGTTATAATTGCTCCTACTTGTCTTGATACACAGTTTGAACGTAATGCTACATCTTTTGCTATTTTAATAAAATACTCATCCCAACTAATTCTTGCCATACTACTACTCCTTTTCACTACTATTATTAATTATATTAAAAATATCTTCATATATACTAGGAGGTATATTACATTCTAAATGATGTGATAGAGCTTTACCATTCTTTACTTTTTCTAGTGTTTCCAAATCTTTCTTAATATATGCGCCTCTTCCATTGGCTTTACCAGTTTCATCAACTACTACTTCACCTTCTGGAGTTCTAACTATACGAAGTAAATCTTTCTTTTCTAATTTTTCTTTTGTTATTATACAAGTGCGCATAGGTATCTTCTTAACTTTCATAGACTACCTCCAATTATTAGTTTTTAAAATTAATTCCCATCTCTCTTGCTTGTTCTGTGTTCTTGATATCAATCTTATAGTGTGTAAGCTTAGATGCTAATTTAGCATTTTGTCCCCTTTTACCAATTGCTAATGAGAAATTATCATTATCTGCAATAACGATTGATTCTTGTTTCTTAGGATCAGTTATTATTACATGTAAGTTTTTAGCAGGAGATAATGCATTAGCAATAAACACTGCTGGATCCTTATCATACTTAACAACATCTATTTTTTCACCATTTATTTCATTGATTATTCTTGCTATTCTAGAACCTCTTTCACCAATACACGCTCCAATAGGATCAACCTTAGAGTTTTCTGAATATACTGCAACTTTACTTCTTTCTCCTGCTTCACGAGCAACGCTATAAAGAAGTACTGTTCCATCATTAAGTTCAGGTATTTCAAGTTCAAAAAGTCTTTTTAAGAACCCATAATGACTTCTAGATAATAATATAAATAATCCCTTACCTGAATTATCCACTTTACTAACATAGACTTTAACTTGTTTACCCATTTCAATCTTTTCACCTGGAATGCATTCCTTTTTAGGTAATATTCCATTACTTCTTCCAAGGTCAATAAAATAGTTATCAACATCTTCAAGCGCTACTGTACCAATTAATAACTCATCCTGTTTATCACCATATTCATCTACTATAGAGTTTCTCTCAGCCTCTCTTATCTTTTGAACAATTACTTGTTTAGCTGTTGACGCTGCTACTCTTCCAAAATCTTTTGGTGTAACTTCTGTATCAAAGGTATCTCCAACATTCTTAGACTTATCAAGTTTTCTTGCATCAGTTAAAGTAATTTGAGTGTTTGGATTAAATTCTTCATAAATTTCTTCTTCACTCTCATCATCTAACTCTTCTTCATCCTTAGGGTCGTCAACAACTGTAATATAAGAATACACTTTAATGTCCCCAGTATTTCTATCAATAAATATTTTAGAATTTGTTAGTGAATTAAAGTTTTTCTTATAAGCAGTAGCAAGCGCTAACTCCATAGCTTGAAAAACTACTTCTTTATCAATTCCTTTTTCCTTTACTATAAATTCAACTGCTGCTAAAAATTCTTTACTGTTCATCTTTACCATCTCCTTTTGGTTTTGCATATATATCTAGCATACATTCTTCTTTTACAAAGTCATTATCATCAATTACTTTATTTATTATTCTTGAAGCAATTGTTACAGTACTTAAATCAAGTACTTTATTACTATCAAGAACTATTCTAAAATAATTTATACTTCCTTCTTTTTCATAAAAAGCTTCTTCTATCCATAAATCATGTTTGTCTAGTTTATCTCCAACTAGCTCTCTTAAACTTTCTAACATACTCCACCCTTCAATATAAAAAGTGGGATTTTCTTTTCCCACTTGTTGTTAAATAAATTATATCATATAAATTAAATTTTACAAATACTTTTTTATTTTTTCTTATCATTAAATTTATCAACAAATAATTTTATAAAATAATAAGCAATAACTAGGTATAATAATAAATACAAAACAATTACAAAATCTCTAATAATGCCATTCTGATATTTAAAAAATATATCAGATAGACTATCAGGTATTAAATCATCAAGAAAATCTGTACATCCACATAAGAAATAACTTTTAATAATTGTTATAATCCTAAGTACTATTTCAATAAAACATATAGATAGTAATGTTTTTTCTAATTCTCTAAAGTATAATGCACAACTAATTATTATTAATACAATTAATATATCTATTACCATACTTTCCTACTTTCTTTTATGAATAAATATTGACACTATGTATGAAAAGAAAATCATATACATAATTGCATATCCCCATATAAGTATTTCATAAAATATACCAGATGAGTATGCCCTAATAACTGCTGCAATTGATTCAGGAAAATATTTTGCAATTAAATTCTGAAGCTCAGGTATAGGCACATGATTTTTTACAAATGTTAATAATCTTAAAAATATATCAATAATTGCAAAGCCATATACAAAACTTGAAAATCTTCTAAAGAAAAATAAAATTACCACTAAAAGTACTATTATAACTACTAAATCTATATACATAACTACACCTCTTTACCATGCATTAATAATATCATAATAAATTATAAATTTCTACAAAAAAGTCCATTCTTATTTTGGACGATTTCTCTCCATTACTTTAATTGCTTTCTTTTGTTGGTATATTGTACTTTGCTGCATATTTTTATATTCTAGTTTTGCAGCACTTGCTAACATAACATCAGAATATATGGCACAAGCAAACCACAGTGATCTTATAGCAAAATTTTCAGTATTAGTTAAAGTTGAATCGTTAGCATAATTAA
>JAVBQF010000015.1:0-30143 GCA_031549195.1 Bacilli bacterium | reverse complement strand
TAATACCAATCTCAATAAGTTCTTTTTTTTATTTAACCATGAATTGTTCATGTATATTTCAATAAATAGTATTATATATATTATCATTACTGAAACATAAGGTACATCTTTCATTATGGATATTCCAAAAAGAGGAAATATTGGGAATATTGAATAAAATAGTAATGCTATTATCCTAATAAAATATGGTGTTTCTAGTTTTTTCATGTATTTTATTGTATAGGCAAGTGAGCCACTTAACATTAAAAGTTGCGATATAGTAGATAAAAACAGTCCAATATTATCACTTCCAAAAAGCCTTCCTATCAACATAAAATTACCAAGTAACAATGTATGAAAAACTGGATGATGGTTATTTATTATAACAGTTGGATCTATTAACTTTACTATATATGGAGTCCAATTAGAAATCCCAAAGAATTGGCACAATTGATCAGATGGATCATACATCAAAGTTCCAGGATAAAATGCAATTATATAAATTAACCAAAGAAAAAGAATAATCATTAAAGGCATAACAAAAGAATAATCATCAAATATAAAATTTACTATTTTAGATTTAGTTTTTATTTTTCTTAATTTAAATTTAATATTAAATATATAATTTAAAAGAATGTACATGAAAGAAGTAATTCCAACTAATACTAATACCGCTTTGAATAAGCCGCTTATCGGTCTTACTAATAATGAAAAGCTATTTCCAGAAGAAAATGAATCACCAATAACTAGTGATAAGGCAAATAAAAACGATGGAAAAAAAATCATAATATTAAATTTTCTTAACCTGTTGAATAAATACCTATCTAAAACAATATAGAATAATAATATTAAAATAATAAATAAGTATGTATTGAACGTATTTAGTTTTAAATCCAATGATAATGATAACGAAATTAATATATCAAAAAAGAAGATTAAAAGTTTTCTCTTCACTAGTATTACATCCTTTCCTATAATAGTATTGTCATAGCTAAAAAAATTATATACATAATCACTATAATAGTGGACATATTTATGTAATATACAAAAGGCTTATACTCTTTTAAAAGTAATATGCTTTTTTTAATAATCATAAATCCATCTTTAAATGTATTTATTTTTGATTTGCTTCCGTTTGGTCTATCCTTATAATCAATAGTAATTTCTTTTATTGAGTAATTACCAACTATAGCCAATATGGTCATTTCCGTTTCTAACTCAAAGTATTCAGATGTTATATTTATATCTTTGACAAATCTTTTACTGAGAGCTCTATAACCTGTCAAAATATCATTTATTTTTGAACCATATAAAATATTTACAAAAAACCTAACGAGTCGGTTTCCAAAACCATGGAATAATCTTTTATTTTCACGAAAGTACATTCCAGATAATCTATCACCAACTACCATATCAAATTTTTCATTCAACACATAATTACACATTTCTTTTATATGCCTTGTAGAATATGTATCATCACCATCAATCATTACATAACAATCAGCATCAATATCTTCAAACATTTTCTTGACCACATTACCTTTTCCTTGCTTTAACACCTGATTTACTAATGCACCAGCGCACTTAGCAAGTTTTAATGTATTATCACTTGAATTATTATCATAAACATATATACAAGCATCTATCATATCCTTCTTACAATCCTCAATTACTTTCTTAATTGTAATTTCTTCATTATAACAAGGTATTAATATTGCTACTTTTTTACTCATAGATTACCACATATCCTTATAATAAAATAATAACATAAATAGCTATTATTTTCCAGATATAGTATTATCAAAAATGTGCAAATAACATAATGATCTAGACGAAAGATGTGGCAAAAGTAAATCTTTATAATAAACTATATTAGAAAAAGGAGGAATGTTTATGTATTACTATGGTGGCGGAAACTGCTGCGGTGGGGGATACCCTTATCCCTATGCTGGCGGATGTTGCAATAGTGGCTTTGGTGGAGGGTATGCAATAGTATTAGTACTATTTATACTACTAGTAATAGTTCTTGGTTCTAGATTTACAAGAGTTTAATAAAAATCTTGGTTATTCGCTAATTTTATGATAAAATAACATCATTAGGTGATGTTATGCTAAAAAACAAAGATATATTAGACGAAAAAAATAAAATACTTAGAACTGTTAGCAAAGAAGCGACTATTCCGTTAGAGGAAAGTGACTTAAAAGCAATTGATTTAATGGTTGAATACCTAACAAACAGTCAAATAGATGAATTAGCAGAAAAATATAATTTACGTCCAGGTATGGGGATGGCTGCTATACAACTTGGTATTCCTAAGCGTTATGTAGTAATTGTACACGAAGTAGAAGAAGGTAGTTTTGATACTTATGTTTTGATTAATCCTAAAATAGTATCTTCATCTCAAGAGAAAATCTATGTAGAAGATGGCGAAGGGTGTTTAAGTATAAATAGAGAAACTATTGGAATTGTACCAAGAAGTGCGAGAGTTACAATAGAAGGTTATGATTTAGATGGAAATAAAATAAGTGTTAGAGCAAGAGAAGAATTAGCTATTGCCTTTCAACATGAAGTTGATCATCTAAATGGAATACTATTTACAGACCATATCGATAAGAAAAATCCATTTAAAAATGCAAGCCTTTATAGGGCAATATAAAAGAGTAAATTTAATAAAGTGTTTACTCTTTTTTCTTATACTATTTTAGTTTGAATTTAACCTCAAGAGTTGCATCTTCTGGTATTATAGTGCCAACTTTAATACTTTGTTCATATAGATATCCATTACCTTCAACTTCAGCCTTTATATTAACTAAATTAGCAAAAGTCCAAAACTCCTTAATACTATAGCCCTTTAAATCGACCATTTTTATTTCTTTTGACTCTGTAACTAAAAATATTTTATCTATTTCATTAACAACAGTACCACTACTTGGATATTGTTTTATTATTTTATCTCCACTACCTATTACAACAACTTTCATACCTGCAGTAATAAGTTTATTTGAGATATCATTAATATTTTTATTAATAACCGATTCCAAAGTATACTCTTTTAGTTGCTGTTCTTGCGCTTTATCCTCATCATAAATATTTAAATATTTGCTTACATTCTTTATAATATCTTGTACTACCACTTTCATTGGCGCGACACCATCTCCAGAAGGATTCTTTGCTGCTATGTATATTATTACCTCAGGATCATTTCCTGGAAACATTCCTGTAATTGCCTTAATAACTTTATCTGAATAACCACTACCATTCTCTTTTGCAATTTGAGCAGTACCAGTTTTAGCTATAAAGTCATATCCTTTCATATAGTAATAGTGACCTGTTGAATTAGTTGAATTACCATTTACAACACTACGCATTAACTCTTTTATCTTATCCACCGTCTTTGTGCTTGCAACGCGTTCCAATTCTTTTCTTCCACCTTGATAGACTATTTCATTAGTAACTGGGTCAACAATTTTATCAATTATGTATGGCTGTAATAAAATACCATCATTTGTTAGAGCTGTCAATGCCTTGACATTTTGAATTGGAGTTGTTGTTATACCCTGTCCAAATCCTGCATTAAGTATTTCAGTCTCATATTTAAAGTTCAACTTCCCATTAGCCTCATTTGGTAGTTCTATTCCAGTTTTTTGTCCAAACCCCAGTCTATTATAATATTCCTTTAGCATTGTACCATTCATATATTTACTTATTAAATTCATAACAGCAACATTACTTGATAATGCAAAACCTGCATCATATGAAATATTGCCCCACCCTTTTCTATGCCAGTCACCAATCTGTGTCCCATCTTTTGCAATAAAAATACCTGATTTATATAATTCAGAACCATTATATATACCATTCTCCATTGCGGCCATATATGAGAATATCTTCATAGTACTTCCTGGCTCATAGGCATATGAAACATTATAGTCAAGATAATTGGTTATATTTCTTTTATTTGGGTCAAATGATGGACTTGTTGCACTTGCAAGTATCTTTCCAGTCTTTGCATCAGCAAGCATAACTGTCATCCAATCAAAATTATATTTTTCATCTGATTTTTTAATTGCCTGTTCTACGAACAATTGAATATTACTATCAATAGTAATATATATATCTTTACCATCTATAGGATCAACTTTTACTTCCTTAGTACCCGCAATCTTATAACCACTTCTATCTTTTTGATATAAAATATAACCACTTTGACCTGTTAATTTTTCATCATATTGTAATTCTATTCCCATTTCACCCTTAATACGCTCAATAGTTTTATCATCAGAAATAGTTTCCTCTTTAAGTCTTGCATAACCAAGAGTATATGATAAAAAGTCCCCATATGGATAATATCTTTTTTGTGTTGCAATAAAGCCTATTCCTGGTAGTTCCAGTTCTAATATTGCATCTTTAGTAAGTTCTGTTAACCCACGTCCCTTACTGCCAAATTCAGTTTGATAAACATTTTCCTTAGATAAATAGATTTTTAATTGTTCCACACTTATATCAAGAACTGTTGCAAGCTGTTCGGCAGTATAGTCAATATCAATCACATGCTTTGGACTGTTTAAATCAGTTGTTCTTGAAGAAGAGAGATACGCTATTAAAGTGTATGATGATACATTTTGCGCTAAAGTATTCCCCAAAACATCATAAACAGTACCACGTTTTGCTAAAAGCTCTTCCTGCCTTGTTATTCTATTGTTTGCAAACTGCTGCAAGTTTATGCCATCTATTTCTGAAGATGTAGATAGATTATACATTCTATAAATAATTAAAATAAAAAAAAGAAGAGCTATAAAGACATAGGCATTACTAAACTTTATCTTACCAGTCTCTTTTCTCTTCTCCATATTATAACCACACCTTATTTTATAGATTTAATGTTATCATTATTATAACTTAATCCTTCATTCTTTGCAACTTCAACAATTTTATCTAAAGATGCTAACTCATTTATTTTCATTTCTAAACTTTGATTTCTCTTCTCTTGAATAGCTATTTCCTTTTTAGTTTTTTCTACTTCAAAATTCACTTTTGATAAAGTAGCTTGAAAGAATACAATAGCAAAAGGTGCTACAATTAAAAGAATAGTTGCAAAAGTATATAATAATTTCTCAAACCTACCCATTTTAACTTGCTTTTTGATTCTTTTTTTTACTTTCATAATGATCTTCCTTTATTTTACTCTTTCAATTATGCGAAGTTTAGCACTTCTTGAGCGTTTATTTTGTTCTATTTCAGTATCTGTTGGTTCTATTGAATGTTTTGTAACTAGTTTATAATCTGGCAATAACGAATCATCTATATTTGGCAGTCCTTTAATTAAACTATCAATCTCTGTAAGCGCTTTAAACAGGTTTTTAACTATCCTATCTTCAAGTGAATGAAATGTTATTACTGCTACTCTTCCTTTAATATTAAGCATTGAAATAGCGTCCCTCAGACTCTTTTCTAATATACCTAATTCATTGTTAACTTCTATTCTAATAGCTTGGAATACTTTTCTTGCTGGGTGTTTGTCCCTTTTTGCTTTTTGTGGAACAGATTTACTTATAATATCTACTAATTCTAAAGTAGTTTCTATCTTTTTAACTTCCCTAGCTCTTATAATATTTCTTGCTATACTTCTTGCAAATTTTTCTTCTCCATACTTTAGAAAAATATCTCCTAAAGTCTTTTCTTCATAATTATTTACTACATCATACGCAGATATCTTTCCATTTTTATCCATTCTCATATCCAATTTAGCATCATTATGATAACTAAATCCTCTATCAGTTTCATCCAATTGGACTGATGAAACACCTAGATCAAATAGAAACCCATCTACTTCATATATATCTCTTTTATTTAATTCTTCTTTCAAACAACTAAAATTACTTTTAATTATCGTAAAGTTATTACTTATACCTGATAATTTCCTTTCGCTATATCTAATTGCATCTTCATCCTGATCAATGGCGAAAAGGAACCCCTTTTCTATTCTTTTTAAAACTTCGCCCGCGTGTCCAGCATATCCTAATGTACAATCTACGTAGATACCGTCTTCTTTCAAATTTAGTCCATTTATAGACTCATTTAGCAGTACACTTATATGCATTTAATCACCATCAGTCCAATTTGTCTCAAATAGACCTTCAGCAATTTTTGACAAATCATCCTTATTTGATTCATAGAAATTGTCCCATCTATCCTGTGACCAAATTTCTAGTCGATCCCCCACGCCGATAATCACGCATTCTTTTTTTAAATCGGCGTAGGAAATCAATGGAGAGGTAATATTAATTCGACCTTGCTTGTCAAATTCTACTGCAGTAGCGCCTGATAGGAAGAATCTCATAAAACTACGAGCGTCTTTCTTGGTAAATGGAAGTTTGTTTAGTTGTGTGATGATTTTGTCCCATTCCCCTTTGGGATAGACAAATAAGCATTCTTCAAGGCCTCGAGTTATTATAAACTCTTCACCTAAATCGTTTCTAAACTTTGATGGAAGTATTAATCTTCCCTTGTCATCAATGCTGTGATGAAACTCACCCATCAACATAGAAATCCCCCACTTTCTACCACTATCAACCACTGCTAACCAAATAATACTATTAAATTGCATGTTTGTAAATACTTTTTTTCAAACAAAATAAAAAAGAGTGTCAATTAGACACCCTATCAATTATTTTTTTTTGCTTTTATTTCAATATCAATATATTTTATAAACTCATCAATACCTAAAGTAATAGTTTCTTCTTTTCCATGAAGTCTATAGCTAACTTCACCGTTATCTCTTTCCCTATCACCAAGTATCAAAGTATAAGGTATCTTTCTTGTTTGTGATTCTCTCATACGATACCCAAGTTTCTCATTTCTATCATCAAGTTCGACTCTTATATGATTATTCCTTAATAATTCATATATTTCTTTAGCATATTCTCTATGATACTCAATATTTACCGGAATTATATTAACTTGAGTTGGCGCTAACCAAACTGGTAATGCTCCTTTTGTTTTTTCAAGTAAATAGGCTATAAATCTATCTATTGAGCCGAGTATTGCTCTATGTAATACCACTGGACGTTTCTTTTCACCTGATTCATCTACATATGTTAAGTCAAAACGTTCTGGTGCTAAAAAGTCAAGCTGACAAGTTGAAAGAGTTAATTCATGACCAATAGCACTCTTAATCTGTACATCTAATTTTGGTCCGTAAAATGCAGCTTCTCCAATTGCTTCGACATACTTAATGCCAAGAGTATCCAAAACTGCCCTTAAAGTATTTTCTGCCTTATTCCACATTTCATCATCATCAAAATATTTTTCCTTATCACTTGGATCTCTTAATGATAAACGGTAATATTCAGCTTCCATACCAAAGTCATTATATACATCTTGAATTAGTGCTACTACAGCTGCGAACTCTTCTCCAATTTGATCTGGTCTTACATATAAATGAGCATCGTTTTGGCAAAACGTACGTACCCTTTCAATACCACAAACTGCTCCACTTGCTTCAAATCTATAATCATGAGCAAGTTCACCAATTCTTATTGGTAAATTGCGATATGAATGTAGTTCATTTTTATAAATAAGCATATGATGAGGGCAATTCATTGGTCTTAAAACAAACTCTTCACCATCACGTTCCATTAAAGGAAACATATCATCCTTATAATGATCCCAGTGCCCCGATACTTTATACAACTCACTTGTTGCCATACAAGGTGTATGTACATGCAAATATCCTAAAGATTCTTCCTTTTCACGAATATAAGCCTGTAATAAATCAAATACTTTCGCACCATTAGGAAGCCACAAAGGAAGACCAAGTCCTACTAGTTCATGAGACATAAATATCCCCAATTCCTTACCTAATTTTCTGTGATCTCTTCCCTTACAATCTTCTAGCCATTCTAAATGAGAATTAAGCTCAGTGTCGTTGTCAAAACATATCCCATATACCCTTTGTAACACTTTGTTTTTAGAGTCGCCCTTAAAATAAGCTCCACTTACTTTTAATAGCTTAAAATTTCTAAGATCCTTGACAGTTTCTATATGCGGTCCACGACAAAGATCAGTAAAATCTCCTTGAGTATAACAAGTAATTAATGTTCCTTCTTCCATATTATTGATTAAATCGAGCTTATATGGATCACTCTTAAACTTTTCCAAAGCTTCCACTTTTGTCAACTCTTCTCTTACTATTCTTTTACCATCTTTAGAAATCTTTTTCATTTCTTGTTCTATCTTTACCAGATCATCTTCTTTTATTACATCTTCACCTAAATCAATATCATAGTAAAATCCTTCTTCTATTACAGGACCAACCCAAAATAATGCATGTGGATATAAATGTTTCACAGCTTGTGCAAGTAAATGTGCACAACTATGATTCATTATACTTAATTTTTCATCTTCTTTAATATTTTTCATAATTATCCTCTTCTTTCATCCTCTATTGAACATAATGCTGCACTTTCAGCATGTATAATAGTTGTATCGAATAACGAAACATCTGTATCCTCACTTTTAATTAACAGGCCTATTTCCGTACAACCAAGTATTATGCCTTCAGCACCTTGTCTATAAAGATCTTCTATAATTCGTAAAAACTCATTTTTAGAGTTGTTTTTAACAATGCCTAAACATAATTCACGATAAATAGTTGAATTTATAATATCTATATCTTCTTTATTCGGAATAATAACATCTATTCCTGCATCGATTAATTTCGACTTATAAAAATCTTGCTCCATTGTATATTTAGTACCAAGCAATCCTACAGTTTTGATATTTTTCTTATTTAGTTCTGCTATCGTTGGAGTTGTTATATGCAATAATGGTATTTCTATTTTTTCTTCTATTTCATTTGTCACTTTGTGCATTGTATTAGTACAAATTACAATAAAGTCTGCTCCTGCCCTTTCAAGTGATTTTGCAGCATCTATTAATATATCTGCACTCATCTGCCAATCACCACTTGACTGACACTTTTCAATTTCTTCAAAATCTACACTATAAAGTACACATTTAGCTGAATGTAATCCACCAAGCTCTTTATTAACTACATCATTAACTATTTTATAGTAAGGAATTGTGCTCTCATAACTCATTCCACCTATCAGTCCAATTGTTTTAATAATAACCACCTCCAAATAAAAACTCCTGCTAAATAATAGCAGGAGTGCATAACACGGTACCATCCTTGGTTTAACTTAATTTCATAACGACTCTCGCCGGAGATCCCATTAAGGCTCTGCTCCTAGGTAGTAACTATTTAAATGCTATATTATCTTTCACCAAATGATAACTCTCTTGCATAACTATTTAAACAATATTGTCCTATTCTCTGCATTTACTAAAATAATTATATCACAATACTTAAAGCTGTCAATATTTTACGCTAGTAAACCAATCAATATAAACATAACAATGAAAAATGCAAATATCCAAAGCATTATCTTCCCATATAGTATTAAAAATCTATATAGAGCATTTTCATCAGCTTTAATTGAGTAATAATACTTATTACCTTTTTTCTTTATAATAGTTTGTAATCTTAAATTATTAAATGTAGCTTTCAATTCTTTATCTTCAAATATTTCGCTTAATTGATCTTTACTAACTGCATTATACTTGCTAGTTGCGTCCATTCCTTCGAATATTACTTTAATCTTTTGTTTATTAAGTAACATCTTCTCTTGTATTTGATTATAACTTCCTCTTGTAGGCAATCCTACTTCACCCTTTGATTTATTTACAACGCCACTTATACCTATCACAGTAAATACTATTGATATTATTAAATCAAGGGTAATTGAACTTAAATATCCATTTTCATATATATATACTAAATTATAATAGTTAATTTTGTAATCATAGTAATTAAGCTCCAATAATGGTATAAAGAACAAATTAACTGCTAACATAATAACAATAGATGCTATCCAAATGAAGGTAGGCAACTTCTTATCTACTTTTCCTTTAAATAACTTATATCCATAATCAAATGCAAATGCTATTGGAAGCGCTAAATAAGCAATAATAAACCTTCCATAAACATATAATAACATCCATGGTATTGCTGCAAGTAGTCCAAGTAGTAGTCCACCAACAATTCCTCTTAAGTATTTCATAAAACTGATCCTCCTATACTAACTTCTTAAGTTTTTACTAACTAATTCCACTGATTCTGATAACTGCTTAATTCTTTCAATTATCCTTTTTGCTTTTAATTTATCAATACCTGTATTAGATACTGACAAATGTTTTTCTAGCTCTTCTATACTAAAGTTTGATGTGAAGAAGGTTGGTAAACCTTCATCCATTCGATATTGAAGAATTGGTTCTAACACTTCATCTCTTGCCCAAGCGGTTAAGTATTCAGCGCCTATATCATCAAGTAAAAGTAATGGCACTCTTCTAACTGCATCAAATCTTTCTTTATAATCACTATCAAACGATTCTTTTATACTACGTAATAGTTCTGGAACATGAACAATTATACTTTTAGTATTATTTTTTGCAAGCTCATTAAATAGAGCTGCAATAAGATATGTTTTACCACATCCAAAACTACCATACAAATAAATTCCTTTAGACTTATCCTGCTTTTCGTAATTCTTAATAAACTCATTAAGCTTCTTAATAATAATTATTCTATTTTTATCATTTACATAAATGCCACTCATTGAAGCATCTCTTATATTTTTAGGTATATCAAATAAAGAAACATTCTTTTTATATGATTCAACTTTTGCATATCTACAATTAATATATGAAAAAGCTAAGCCTTTGTTAGATTTAATTGGACTAAACATAGACCCAATCATCTTATTTTTACACTTTTCAATACCTTCACAATTTTTGCAATTTTCAAATTCAATGCTGCAATCTTCTAAAATAGAAACATATTTTGTTGCAACTTCTTCAGAAATACTTAAAGCATTTATTAGTTCTCTAAACTTTCTATTTTCTAAAGCCTTAATATATGATCTTTTTAAGTTTAACTTTTCTTCATAACTTAATTCCATTAAAGTATTAATATTTCTCATAATACCACCCACAAAAATTATAACACAAATAAAAAAGAAGACAATAATATTGTACAACTTATCTCCTCTTAGTATCTCAAAATAAACTTAAATCTTTAAATCCTGTTACATGATTCCAATTAAAGTAAATATATCTTCACCGAACCAGTAAATCATGATTAATGCTATTAATATAAATGGCCCGAATGGCACAATAGTACTTTTATTTTTCCAATATAGCAGTAGTGATATTGGCAATGCTATTAAGCTTGATAAGAACAGCGAAAATAATCCTTCAATAGGACCAATTACAAGGCCTACAAAAAACATTAATTTTATATCTCCACCACCAAGACTCTCCTTCTTGAAAAGTTTATTACCAATAAGCATTATTAAATACATTGCAATAAATAATAGTAAAGCTGATAGTAATGAATATAATGTATCACCAAGTCCAAAAGCAACAAATTTTACAATTGTAGTAGCTATTACAAAAAACAAAGTAACTTCATCTGGAATTATTAAATAATTTATATCACTTACTATCACTATCATAAGATAAGATACAATCATAAGAGATATTATGAATTCCCCACTGAACCCAAAAAACAAATAAGAAAACATAAATAATATTCCAGTTATTAATTCAGTACAGGGATAGAAAAGTGAAATCTTATTTTTGCAACATTTACATTTTCCAGCTAAAAATATATATGAAAAAACTGGTATTAATTCATACCACTTTAATTCATGATTACATTTAGGACAGAATGACCCAGGTGATATAATAGATAAATTTTTTGGCAACCTAAAGCCTACCACATTATAGAACGATCCAAATAATAATCCAAATATAAATATTATTATGCTGTAATATACTTCCATATTTCCCCCAATTATAATTGTCCATACAAATCAAACATTGGTAATATAATTGACATTATGATAAATCCTACTGCAACTGCAAGAAATACAATAACCATTGGCTCAATTAAACTTTTAATTGTAGTAACTGCATTTGTATGTAAGTTCTGATAATGGTCTGCAACTTTTTCCATCATTAATGCAAGCTGACCAGTTGACTCACCAGTAACTAACATTTCATATGCAACTACCGGGAAAGCCCATTCTCCTCTAAATGTTTCACTTATCTTAGCACCCTTACTCAACCCTATAAGTGTTCGATTAATTATTTCTTTATACACCTCATTATTTGATATCTTAGATAATATTTCCATACTGTCAGTAATAAATACACTATGATTCAATAATGAAGAGAACGTTCTCGTTAATGTCATAACCTCACTATATATAATAACTTTACCAATAACAGGCAACTTCATGAAAAAGGTCTGCATGGTTTTACGAAACTCTTTAACATTTTTATAGGTCCAGTAATATATAGCCGCAATTACGATTATCGATAATATTACTGCCCACCAATAGGCTCCTAAAAAGTCACTTGCAGCAATAATAAATTTAGTTATACCTGGAAGTTCTGCATTATTAGATGCAAACATTTCTATAAATTGTGGTACAACAAATACAATTATGAATCCAACTGCACCAACAGCAAACGTGAAGATAACTGCTGGATAAACAAGGGCTGAAATCATTTGCTTCCTTGCCTTTTCTGTTTCAGTATAGTATGTCGCCATTTCATCAAGGGTACCAGCAAGATCACCAGTCATTTCTGCTGTTTTAATCATATTTATTAAAAACTTAGGAAAAGACTTTCCTTGTTTTTCTAAAGCTATAGAAAATTTTTCACCGATAACAAGTTCATAAACAACTTTATTAAGAAGTTTTCTTTGTTGTTCATTTTCTGATTGCTTTGCAAGTATTCTAACAGAGTTTATAAGTGGAATACCAGCTTTTATATAGGTTGCTAACTGAGTAAGTAAAAAAGAAAGTGTTCCTGCCTTCATCTTATATCCACCAATACTTACATCAATATCATACTTACTACGTTCTTTTATCTCAACAATTTCATATCCTTCATTTTGTAAGAATACTCTAACATCATTAGCTGTAGGTGCCTCAAATGTATTTTTAACTAATCTTCCACTCGAATCTTTAACAGTATATTTATATGAAGTGAGCTTCTTAGAGGTTATATTCTTAATTCTTTCTTTTTCCTCTATGTCACTTCTCTTTTGAAAGTCTGCACTTTGTTCCTGAACCTTAGCAAGCTCATTCGATAAATCTTCACCAGTCAATTTATCAAGTTCAAAAACTTCTGGGTTTTTATTGAATACTCCAAAAGCATAACCAATTCCTCTTCCAGCTGCTTTGAAAACCTCAGACGGAAATCTCAATATTTTTGTAATAACACTAGTATTAGTATCATTAACTTTACTTCCTTCATTCATACAGGTAACCCCTCCTATACTAATCTATTATTAAGTATAGCATATAAGTTTTTTAAATTAAACTTTTTTTTACAATTTCATATAATATTGTAGTAAAAGGAGTGTTTATATGTATAATGGTTATAATCCTTATTATGGATTTGGTTACAACACTGCTATGAGATCTGGACTAAATGGCGCTTTTGGTGGTAATATGGGAAGAGTTGGCATGGGTGGGCTCTTCAGTGGTAATATGGCAAGAGCTGGTATAGGTGGGCTTTTTGGTGGAAATGCAGGAGGAGCTACTACAAGTGGCGGATTTTTATCCAAGATATTTGGCGGTGGTACTTGGAGTGGATTTCTTGGGAACACACAAAAGACGCTTGGCATAATAAATCAAGCTATACCAATAGTTCATCAAGTAAGGCCAATATATAATAATATGAGAACGGTTTTTAAAGTTATGGGGATCATGAAAGATAGCGGTGAATCAAGTGTAACAACAAAGTCAAACAATTTTTCTAGTAATACACAATCAGGAGAAATCAAAGAAGAAAACTCATATAACAAACAGGGAAATGGACCTAGTTTCTTTATATAAAATAAAAAAGAGTCAAATCTCTTTTTTATTATGATTTAATATCTACTAGTGATACTATCTTTTCATCAAGTATAGAATATAGATATATTTCTACATATTTATTGGTCTTTGACTCAATATAGTTCTTATATCCAGATAACTGTTTTAAATAAGCTTCATCACTCACATTTCTTAATTTATAATCAATAATTTTTATATTGTTATCATATTCTAACATCAAGTCAATAATACCATGGCTAACCGTATCATTATTTTCATATATAAATTCATATTCTTTATATATTTTAGCAGATTTAAAATCAAAGCCATTATTTAAAAACCTTTCTATCTTATTTCTAATAAATAAATCTATATTATCATAGTTCGGGTTTTTAAAGTCTATTAATTCTAAAGCGTTATGCAATTTAATACCAAACTCCATATTTTCAATATCGTTTGACTCAAGTAGTTTATTGACTTCCTTTGAATAGTGAGTAATTATTACATTGTCATTTTTAATAGTTAATTCTTTTTGTTCAATTTTATTGTCTATTAATTTTATACTTTCTTTATAATTATATTTTTTTATAAGATTATAGTCTTTTGTTAAATTAATATTATTAATATCAATATCTTTAATATAATTATTTAAAGTAGACTTAACACTATTCAATATATCTAAAAATGATCTGTATTTAATTTTTATTTCGTCTGTTAATTCTACATCTTCCGGATTTAACGACGCTATTATTATTATTTTTTCTTTACTACGTGTAAGAGCTACATAGAAAAGTCTTATTTTTTCACTAATTTCTTCTTTTATATAGTTATCTTTAAGTATCTCTTTATAAATAGTAGTACCTATTCCCTCATTAAAATAAGGTGATACTATGCCAATACTATTATCAAATATAAATTTCTCATTTAAATCACTAATATTAAACTTTGAACTCAATAAAGCAAAATAGCATATATGAAATTCCAATCCTTTTGATGCATGTATAGTCATTATTTTAACACTATCAGAATTATTTTCACTGCTTGATACTTTCAATGCATAATCTTCTTCTATTAAAGTATTAAGATAGTCATATAAGTCTTCTATTGTATATCCAATACTTGCTAAATTATTAACTATATTCATTAGATATTCTATTCTTATAATAGCATTATCTACCTTACCTACTTTAATAAAATTATAGTAAAAGTTAAATTCAGATACTATCATATTAAATATATCCACTAAACTACTTGATTCCAAGGTACTAACTATTTTCAATATTGACTTCATTATAATACTATCAAAATAGTTATTATGTATTAGATAATTAAATATTTCATTGTCCTCTAATCTAAATAAATAACTTCTTGCAACACTAGTAAAATAATATTTGAAATCATTATCAAATCTTTTATTCTTAGTATATATAATTAAACCCAATATATTTTTTATTATATATGTATCATATTCATTAGTAATATTCGTATCAGTATATTTAGTAAGTGGGATAGATAAGTATTCAAATATTTTCTTGCATAAATCAAAGTTAGTGGATCTATCAAGTAATATTGCAAAATCCGAATATCTTATATCTCTTAATATTCCGTCATCCTTATCAAATACCTGATATTTATTGTCTATTTTATGCTTAATATCTTTAGCAATAGTAAATAGTTCTATTTCTTCTTTGGAAAATCCAAATTCCTTATCATATTTATAGTTTAATATTTCTAAATCATTATTTTGATTAGTACTGCCCTTTTCTACATAAGAGGTATTACCAAATACCATTTGGTGTGTACTTAGGTAATCAGCTCCCCCTAAATCATCATTCATTATTTGTTTAAATATTATATTAATATTGTCAATCACTTCAATTCTAGATCTAAAATTCTTATTCAAATCTATTTTATAGCCATTAATATTTTTAGTATAATTATCATACTTATTTTTAAATATATAAGGGTTGGCATTTCTAAATCTATAAATAGACTGTTTAATATCTCCTACCAGATAAACATTATTTTTTTCTATCATCTTAATAAACTCTTCTTGTAAATCATTAGTGTCTTGATACTCATCTATCATTATTTCATAAAAGAACTCTTTTATTTCTTCTTTCACTTCTGAATGTTTTTTTAATATTTTAATTGCCATTTTACTAATATCTACAAATTCATAATTATTATATTTATCTTTATAATCAGATAACAAACAATCTAACTTACTAATAATTTCTATTATTATTCTAATATATTTATATGTGCTTTTAATAGTCTCTTTTATCTCATCGACATCTCTATATTTACAAAGCAATTCTATTTCTTTTATTAGTTTTGTAATTGATTCTTTAATTGTTTTAGCATCTTCTTCACTACCCTTAGGTATCATAGGTAAAGTTATAGCTATTCCATCTAATATTTCTTTATAAGTATTAGCAACCAACAAGGATGACACGGAATCTTTTATTAAATTATAATAATCTATTTCTACATAATTCGATAACTTAGTTAGGTATTTATCTATTAACCTAATTTTTGATTTAAGTATTTGTTCAAATTGTTTTATATCCTTTTCTATTTTCTTTTCATTAAAATATTCATTCAAATACCTTTCCAAATATTCTTTCTTATCATATTTTAAATCTAATTTATCACTTATAGAAATAATATATTCCTTTATATCTTTATCATCCTTAGTTGTAAAATCGGATACTAGTTTTAGGAAGTCTTCATTTCCCACTTCATATAATTCATTAAATATATTATCTATTATCTTTTTCTTTTCTATATATATAATACTAGAGTCTGCAATAGCAACATTAGAAGGAATATTAAGTAAATAGTGATACTTTTTTACAACTGATAATGCATAACTATCAAATGTTGTTATATAACTACTGTCAATATAATCAAGTTGTGACAATAAACCGGCATCTTTTTTAATAGCCTTTCTTATACGTTCCTTCATTTCTGCTGCTGCCTTTTTTGTAAATGTTAATATCAATAACTCATTAATATTAACACCTTTTTTTAGCTTTCTTATTACTCGCTCTGTAAGTACAGCAGTCTTACCTGATCCAGCTCCAGCGGATACTATTATATTGGAGTTTTCTTTTTCTATCGCATCTAGTTGTTCTTTTGTCCAGTTAGGCATTCGTATCACCCCCAATGAAGCTTAGATCCTTATACTCTTTCAAGTTGATATTATCTTCCACTTTCTTATAACAAAGATCCTTGTAAGTACAATAAGTACATCCTATGCATTCTGTTCCTACTACCTTAGGATTAATATCAAATTTAGCAGACACTATATTGTCTCTTGCTTCTTCTATTTTAGTATTAACTAAATCTATTAAGGAGGCTATTTCTTCTTCAGTTATAACCTTAGTATAATTATAAAATCCCTTATTGCTTGTCCTCATACTTTTAATAAACTCACTATTATTATAAGTAATATCGAAACGTTCAATTAGACTCTCATCATCAATTGAATATCCTTGTAATTTTAAATCACTATATTTCTCTTCTAAGTAAGTCCTATCTTTAGAAATATTTACTTCATTATTTAAAAGCTGCTGTAAATATATTCCTACCATTTTAGGATTTTCTAATATATTAGATTTATTAATCAAATATAGGTATACAAGTAACTGCATATCAATTCCATAAACACTATTGTAGATATTAATAATTGGATGACCTGTCTTATAATCTATAATAGAAACTAAATTATTACCATCAACCTCTTTATACATAACCTTATCAAAAATACCCATAAAATCCACATTAATATTATTAATTGACTTATCTAAGTGAATTTCTTTTTCCATCATTGTATTAGTTAGACCAGACGAATTATGCAAATCTTTTATTCTCTTTATTATAATTGTTAATTCCTTCTTTAATTTTTCTATATAAAATATTTCTTTTGAATCAAATTTTCTATCTTTGATGTAACTATCATATTCAGAGTTAAAATCAAAATTACTATCCTCAATTTTTGATAATACATGATGAAATAACTTGCCAATATATATTTGGAAAGTCTCCTCATAGTTACTAAGTTTCAAAATATTATTTATATAATATCTAAATCCACATCTATAATAAGTATCTATACTTGAATATGAAAGTATTAGCTTATTGTGCAACTTATTCATTAATATATCCTTATCTATTCCATCAAACTTATTGTTGTATGTCAAATATGGTATGTCATAACTACTATAATATACAGGCAAATTATCATTCAATTCACCATAGTTAATTAGATTATCTAACATTTTTGATAAAGTTAATTGAGAATATAAACTTGAATAGGATACATTAGTATTAACTTCCCCTTTTACTATAGTTAGTCCTAATTCATTAACTAAAGTAGATGGAAAGTATTCTTCTTTTTCATCATTTAATTTATAAGTGATTATTAGATTTTTTATATTGCATATATTATTTATAAATGCTTCTTTTTCAAGTCTATTTAATTCACTAGTTAAATTAAGCTTTACTTCCCCTTTTAAACTATCACTTATATAATCCTCATCTTTGTATGTTTTAGGTAATATGCCAACATTAAAAGATGGTAAAAATACATATTCATCATTATAAAAATAATTATTGTTAATATCAACTAAACTCACTTTATTTAATAATTCTACTTCTTCAAAATATGTATCCCTTAAAGACTTGGTAAGTGACTCTATAATATATTTAGTAGGATAATCACATCCAATATACTTATTACAATTACCTATAATTTTATTGAAAAGCTCTAAATTACTAGAATCTTCAAGATTATAATTATCTTTTATATAATTAATTGAATCTATAATAGAACTAGTTTCTTCTAGCTTATTTATATATCCCTTTACCATGATAGAAGATATTATCGAGTTCTTATCGTCTAAATAAATAGGCAATTTATATAGTTTAGAGAATTTATACAACAGTTTTTTATAATCATCATTTATATTTGCTATCTTTATTTTATTAATATCAATTCCATTATTTATAAGATCTATTATTTTATTTATTATATAATTTACCTCTTCTTCTACGGTATTAAATTCATATACAGTTTTATTTAATAAAATCTTATCTTCTTTAGATATTACTTTAGAATTACTAAACATAGAGAGTATTTTCAATTCAAAATTATCGAGATAATCATGATTGAATACTACTAAGGATTTATCTTTATAGAATTGATAAAAAAGAGGGTTAACGCTTAGTAATTTATTGTTAGCTAGTTCTTCCTTTAAATCTTTTAATTTATTCAACTTTTCTGATTTATACATTTTATTTTCTACATAGTACATATTATTTATTAATTTATTTGCAACTTCTTGCTTCATATCATATTTGCTCATTAGATAAAGTACAGCTTTTATATCATAATCAAAAAATAACAGTCTTTTAAGTTCGTTGAACGATAATATTTTTATATTCTTTAATTCTTTTAATTTATTTATTTCTTTTAATATTTTATCTTTAATACTTGTTGGTATTATTAGTAATGTATCATCTTTGATATCATTTAGAAAGTTCATATATTCACCATCCAATCTAATACTATTTTATCATATATATACTTTATTGAAAAATAAAAAGAGCATGTTGCAAACTCTTCTTTTATTATAATGCGCTTTTCATATTATTAAATTCTTTTATGGTAGTGGAACTATATTTTCCTTCATCAAAAAGGTAGTCATAACGAAACAATGCAAAGCCATCATAATTTTCAACACCTCTACTCATAATTATTTGCCTTTTGATTATATCTGATGTATTAATCCATTCAGCACTTCCGCTTTTAGCATATTTGTCTTCTATTCCAACTTTGTAGAAAGCTAAGGCTGGTATTAATTTAATTGTATCTACTGTAATAAGCTCGTTCCATTGTCTTAATGTCTCAGTAAAAGGCTTAACTTCATTAAAAAATCCATAATATATTTGAGGCATAATATAGTCAACATATCCTTTATTAGCTAATATCCTCTTAACATCCAAATACATATCATTATAATTGTTTTCAATATTTCCTTGTGGCGATATTCCAAACAAAACATCATCCCTAATTATTTTAATTGAATTATAAACATCTTGTATCATAGTTAAAATATTATCTAATCTGTAGTCATTTAAAGTTAATTGTCCACCATTTTCTATATACTCTTTATAATTGTCATTATCTATTGTTTTATCAGGATAAAAGTAATCGTCAAAATGAATGCCATCTATATCATAATCTTCAACTAATTCTCTTACTCCATCAACAATTAACTCTTTAACAATTACACTAGCAGGATTATAAAATATACCTACGTCTTTTATCACCTTAACACTATTTGTATTTAAATATGTATAAGCAGGATTTTCTTTACTAATCTTCGATGTATCCGTATCATTTCTTATTCTATATGGATTAATCCAAGCATGTATCTCTATTTTTCTATCATGTGCTTCCTTTATGAAGTATTCTAATACATCATAACCGGGATTTTTTCCTTCTTCTGATGATACCGTTGTACTGTAAGGGTATATATTAGATTTATATATAGCATCACTAAATGGTCTTACATGAAGTATTATCATATTAAATTTTAAGTCTTTAATATTATCAAGCATTGTAATTATATTTCTCTTACTATCTACACTATCTTTATTTTTAATATAGGTATTTAGTTCAAGATAAGAAATATACATAGCCCTTTTTTCTGTTACTTTATCATTACCATCAGGTTTGTCCTTACTTTTATTGTTTTCTAATTTTTCTCCAACTATAAAAAAAGTTACTAGTAGGAATAAAAGTGTTAAAACTATAACTAATTTTTTCATATATGTTTCACCACTAAATTATATGTACTAATAACATTTATATTTATTTTGCAATCTATTAATTTCGACTTTTATTTTGAAGCAAATACCTGATTCTTATCTATATACTTGTATATATCCTATTATAAACTCTTCTTTTCAAGAATGAACATTGAATCACCAAATGAAAAAAATCTGTATTTTTCTTTAATTGCTTCTTTATAAGCATTTAATATCTTGTCTTTTCCAACCATTGCACTTATAAGCATAATAAGAGTTGACTTAGGCAAATGAAAATTAGTAATTAGATTGTTTACTATTTTAAATTGATATCCTGGATATATAAATATATCAGTAAATCCAGAGCAAGGTTTAAGCTGCCCGTACCTATTCATGACGGTCTCTAATACTCTTACAGAAGTAGTTCCAACTACTACTATTCTCTTATTTCCTTCTTTTGCTCTATTTAATGTATTACAAGCATCTGCTGTTATTTCGTAATATTCACTATGCATATGATGTTCATTAAAATCTACAACATTCACTGGCATAAATGTCCCAAGCCAAACATGGAGAGTCACATATACTATGTTTACTTTCTTTTGTTTTAATTTATCTAATAACTCTTTAGAGAAATGAAGACCTGCCGTTGGAGCTGCTGCTGAGCCATTGTTTTTAGCATACACAGTCTGATATCTACTTTGATCACTTAATTTTTCATGAATGTATGGTGGAAGTGGCATTGTTCCTAATCTATCTAGTATTTCATAAAGTATGCCATTATATATAAGTTCAAATATTCTTATACCATCTTCTTTTTCTTCTAAGCATTTTGCAGATATCTCTTCACTAAATTTTATAATTGTACCTACTTTTACTCGCCTTGCAGGCTTAGTCAAAGCTTCCCATTTGTTACTACCTTCATCCTTTAACAATAAAAGTTCGATAATAGCATTTGTTTCTTCTTTTATGCCTATTATCCTTGCAGGTATTACCTTTGTATCATTTAATACTATAGAATCACCTTCTTCAAAGTAATCAACTATTTCATAAAAATGCTTATGTTCAATATCACCAGTATTTTTATCCAAGACTAAAAGTCTAGATGAGCTTCTATCATCTAGAGGAGTCTGAGCAATTAATTCTTCTGGTAATTCATAATCAAAATCATCTGTTTTCATTCTCTGTTACTTCCCTTTATTATTTTCTTGTTCTGTTCCCTCAGCTAAATAAACATAGGTATTGTAAAAATGGTCACGCGCCTCAATATAATTAAATGTTTGTTTTAAGACATGCTCTTTAGGATTCTCTTGTAGATATGTCAGTGCCTGTCCTTGTGCATCTCTAAGTTCTAATTTTACATCATAATGTATTCCAACAACCATGTCTTCTGCAAGAGATGCTACTGTCATCTGCTCAAAATCCTGATTAAAATTAACTCTTATATAGTCAAGTAAAGCATTATCACTAAGTACTTTTGTAGTTAATGCATAATGCTCTTTATCAGATAACATTAATTTCTTAGATAAAAATGATATGTTTTGTGGAGTTAATTCTTTAACTGCTTCATAGAATCTAGTCAATATAACTAGTGATGCTAACATACGCGAAATCTTTTCTGGTACTGGATCATCACTTTCAATATTTCCTTCTTCATAATCTATTATACTTAAAGTATCATCTACTAATCTTGGATTCATATAAAAAGTACTAGCCGCACTTACGCCAGAATCCTCTGTGTATTTGCTCATTCTACTTGATAAGTCACTTTTATCCAAATAACTGTATAACGCTCTAACTTTGCTAAGTTTTGATACAAGAGTATCTCTTTTATTAAATAAACTCATATTATCACCTACTCCTTTTGATCAAACAAACTATTCTGATATGTTAGATTCAAATGTCTATATCCATCCTCAGTAACAACTCTTCCTCTTGAAGTTCTCTTAAGTAACCCTGTTTGCAATAAATAAGGCTCATATACATCTTCAATCGTTGTGACCTCTTCACCAATTACACTAGCAATTGACTCAATACCAACAGGTCCTCCACCAAACTTCTCAACTATAGCTTTTAGCAATTGATAATCAGTATCGTCTAACCCCTTATTATCTACCTTTAACCTCTCAAGAGCTTTCTTTGTTATAGCTATGTCAATTTTCCCATTTCCATCAACTAATGCAAAATCTCTCACTCTTTTAAATAGTCTATTTGCTATTCTAGGAGTACCTCTTGATCTACTAGCAAGTTCCATCGCAGCATCTGAATCTATTTCTACATCCATTACCCTAGATGTTCTCTTAACTATCAAGTCAAGCTCAGAATCTGTATAATACTGCATCTTAGCAATTATTCCAAAACGATCACGAAGAGGTGCTGTTAAGTCTCCTGCTCTTGTCGTTGCGCCAACTAAAGTAAAAGGAGGTAAATTAATTCTTATATTTTTTGAATTACCATCATTACCAACTATTATATCAAGTTGAAAGTCCTCCATTGCAGGATATAATATCTCCTCAACAAAGGAAGGCATTCTATGTATTTCATCTATGAACAATACATCCCCAGGTTCAAGTGTTGAAAGTATAGCGGCCAGATCGCCACTTTTCTCAATACTAGGTCCTGATGCTGTTTTAATATTGGTTCCCAATTCATTTGCAATAATATGAGCTAATGTTGTTTTGCCTAATCCTGGAGGACCATATAATAAAACATGATCTAGGCTCTCACCTCGCATTTTAGCAGCTTCTATAAATACTTTAATATTTTGTTTAACATCTTCTTGACCAATATATTCAGCTAATAAATCAGGTCTTATATTATCATCATATGAGTCACTTTTGAATTCTATTGGATTTACAATTCTATCTTCTTCCATATATACCTCCACTTATATAATAACACTTAGTATTACTATTTTAACAACAGTTTAAGGGCACTTTTAACTTGATCTTCTATTGAAAGAGCCATATCAACTTTAGGTAATATAGACTTAAATTCTTTATCTTTATAACCTAATCCTTTTAACACCTCGCAAAGTTCATCATAATTGTTATTGCTCAATGACTCACTAGTTACAATTAAACCTAGCTTTCCTTTTAAATCTAATATTATTTGTTTTGCAACTTTATCACCAATCTTTGGAAACTTTTTTAAATAAAGTATATTTTCTCTTTCTATAGCATCCATTACACCAGCAACTGATCCCGTTGCAAGTATCGGAAGAGTCATTTTAGGACCTAATCCTTTGACACTAATTAGTTTTAAAAACAAATCTTTTTCTTCAATCATTTTAAAGCCATATAAAGATTGATCATCTTCTCTTATATGATGATATATATATATTTTGTACTCTTCACCTTCACGAAATGCATAAGGATTTGGTGTGTTTATTAAGTATCCTATTCCATTATTATCTAAAACAATATAGCTACCGGTTATTGTTGTTACTTTTCCAATTATATAATTATACATACATACCTCCACTATACCAATTATAATACATTTGTTTTCAAAAAAAAAGGAGAAACTCCTTTTAAGTTTGATTACCTAAATATTCTTCGCGGTTATAAGATACTGTTTTAGCTCTACCTTAGCAATAAATCTATGTCTATCTTTCACATTATTATTTATTTTTCTATATACTCTCCTACTATTTTATTTTAAAGACCTTTATTAAGCTTCTCTTTTTTTAAAAGTTTATTTAAAGTAATACCTAATCCTTTAAACAATCTGTCTAATGGAACAGAGCCTAATATACAAAAAATTGGTATTAAGATATAAATATATCTAGATCTAGCCTCCCATATTAGTAAAAACAAAGCAATTCCAAAACACATAAGTGACATAACTCTTATAACATCATTTTTTTGTTTAAATACATCATATATAATACAAAATAAAATAATAAACATTAAGGAAGCATAGATAACAGTTGCAACACTTGAATATATTTTATCTTTATCAAAAGCAATGTAATTACTCAATCTTGTATTTCCTCTAATTGGAAATCTCATAAGTTTATTGTTTACAAAAAATGTACCATCAGCCCATGTCCACTCAAATTTATTGGCTAAAAAATTAACATAGCCTGCTGGACCGTATTCACTTAATCTACTCTTGATTTCTTTTATATTAAATTCTTTTTTCGCACTATAGTCATTATATTGCAAAGTAGCATTTTTATCTTCCCAATTATACCCGCCAAATTGTCCTTTTAAGCCCATCATTATCCAGTGAGTATACGGAATTGTATTTTTTGCAGGCATATCTGTTTTTAGTAAATATTTATAAGCTACAAAATTAAACATCCATACGACAGCAAAAAACAACAAAAGTGATAGAGACATAACTTTTAGTACTTTTATAATTTTTTTAAGATTAAGCACTATAACTTTATTAAAAAAAGTATCAATTATAATTGCAACAAAGCCAATTGCTGCAAGTGGTTTAATTAAAAAAGCGATTGCAGATAGAATAGTGATTTCCATAATTAATATTTTTTCTTTAGTTGGACTAAGTTTTCCTTCTTTTAAATCCAACCACAAATAAATTGTCAAGATTGGAAATAGTATACCTACTGTATCAGAGTATACAATTGGTGTATATAGATACCAGGGCGTTATAAGCAACCCAACAATAGCAACCTTTACTGCAAGATCAATACCACCAATTTTTTTTGCAGTTAATATAGTTAAGAGAAACGATAGAAAGATGACTGCAATATTCAATAAATAGAACCCAATATCACGACCACCAGTAATAACTACTGCAATAATTTCAATTAGCAGTAAAAAACAATTATTCGGATACATTGTAAAATAATCAACATCAAAGGACGCTGTTCTAACAAAGTCATTAGCAGAACCAAAAACAGCACCAAAATCCCAAGATGGATTAACTTTAAACGTGAAATATGAAAACAGTTCTAATCCTAGAAAAACAAGCAGTGCAATACAACAAAATACTATTTTACTTTTTTTTGACATTTTCTTTAAGATAAATCTATCTATCACATAAAAAAGGATTAAAAAAATTATTACCCAAAAAATCAAAAAACTAACCTGAGGTCTATTTGAAATGCTAGGAAAATGAATCTTTAAATTTATAAATGCAAAAAAAAGCACTATAAAACTTGAAACAAATATTAAATATATTTTATTTAGTGTTTTTCCCATATGCTATTCCCCTTTGGTATATCAATCATTATTACCTTGATTTTTATATAAAAGTTATTCCTAAATATATTTAAATTATAACATATTATTTCGTAAATAATCTAATAAAAAAGAAAGAAGATTTATTCCTCTTACTAACCATTAAAATCTTTATTTTTTTGAATTTTATCTTTCGAAGCTACAATATCGGCCAATTTTTCTCTAATATCACTTGCGCTCCATACAACACCATTACAATCAACTGGATCTTCACTCGGAACAATAGCAGATAAGAGCAACATATTTCCAATATTATCTTTGCCAAAACTATCCAAAGATACGAATGCGAATAAAGTATTATAGTCTTTGCTATTCATAAGATGAGTCGCTATTGTCAAATCATCTTCAGGTAAATGTACGTCTTCTGACTCATATATTTTTCTACCTAGTTCTGCTTGATTATTTAAGTAAGCCCATCCAGCTAAACTAGTTTCACTGGCTTCTCCATCAATGCCTTCATATTTTACTCTGTGTTGTTGATCAATAGACGCAAGATATGCTAAAGGTGCCTGCATTACTTCACTATACCCCAGTCTTATATTAATCGCACTAACAACGGTTTCTCCAATATTAGTTAATGCTGTTTGGCCTTGTCTTTCAGTTTCTAAACTAGCCATAACTGAATTAGAAATAGCAAAAGCACTTCTAGGAGGGCAAATATTCCTTTGTAATCCACCTATATTATCTAAATTATATATATATCCCATCATGTATCTCTCTTTCAAAATTATTCTTCTATTATATATATTCTATTTATTCCGCCAAATAAAATATGTCGAAATAACACTATATACAATTTTATTTTTTACTATTTCTTACTGTTGTTTTTCTTTTTGTAGTAGTTACTATTGCAGGAGGTATTTCAGTTGTACCTCTAGCATGCAATGTGTCTTCTATTTTCTTAGTAAGTATTGCAACTGAAACAAAATTTCCTTTATCATCTGTAACAAAATCTTCGATTGGAAGAGCATAACCAATATCTGCTGCCAGATTACTATCTACACAACTAAAATTTGGCAATCTAATAAAACCTAGTAACGCATCATAGTTTCTTTGCCTAATTAATTCAAGTGCAATAGTTCTATCCTCACTATTATCTTTTTTAGCATTTCGATATATATGAGCAGCTAATTCTGGTTGTTTAAATAAATACGAAAATGTTGCTAAATTTACAATTTTCACAGTTCCTTCTGCAGTTTTATACGCAACTTTAGTATCAGAACATTCAGAAGCCAAGACATTTAATACTTCCTCTATTTGTTGTTGATCATAATTATCAGAGTGGTATCCAAGACCCAATGTAATCGCTTTTACAACGACATCACTAACGTCTTCTTTACCAACCTTATTTATATCAATTACATATTCTCTTAATTTATTAAAACAATCCAAAGAAGCCTTAGTGTATTCTTCACTATTTATATACAGGCTCTGAAATTCTCTTACATCTACAATTCTATTTGCCACCGTAATATCCCCTTTTCTTTCGAATGAGTATTATACCATATTCTCTTTATTACGTCAAATAAAAATAGCCTAAGCTATTTTATCCAATTTAACACTTACAAGTTTCGAAACACCTGACTCTTGCATTGTAATACCATATAATGTATCAGCATACTCCATCGTTTTCTTCTTATGTGTTATTATTAAAAATTGCGTTTTATCTTTATAATGATCTAAATATTTACCAAAATTATCAACATTTGCTTCATCTAGTGCTGCTTCTATTTCATCAAAGATACAGAAAGGAACACTTCTAATATTAAGTATAGCAAACACTAAGCTTATTGCTGTGAGAGTCATTTCCCCACCTGATAATAAAGTAATTGATTTTAATGTTTTACCAGGAGGAGACGCTACTATATCAACACCTGTTTCTAATATATTATCTGGATCAGTAAGCTTCAAATCAGCTATACCTCCACCAAATAATTCTTTAAACACTTTTTTAAATTCAGTTCTTACCTTCTCAAATGTAACTGTAAATTCTTCCTTCATTACTAAATCCATTTCACTAATTATCTCAAGAAGTGTATCTTCAGCATTTAATAAATCATTTCTTTGAGTCGATAGGAACTCATATCTTGTAGATACTCTTTTATAATCCTCAATAGAATTCAAATTAACCATACCAATATTTTTAATAACTGATTTGTACTTATTAACTTCACTTCTAGCTGTATTAACATCTATTTCTAATATATAATTTGCTCTTGCCTTTTCATAAGTCATCTCATAATCTTCACTTAATATTTTTAAATAGTTATCAAGTTTAACATCCATCTTACTTATTGATATTTCAAGCTCTTTAAGTTCTTTTTCCAATTTGTTAGACTCACTGTTATTTAATCTGTTCTTTGCTTCCATCTCTTCAATTTTAGATGATAATAATTCACTTGACTTTGTATTACTAATAATTTCCTTATTAATTTTCTCTTTTTCCAAAACCACCTCATAATATTTTTTCGTAATTTCTTCTTCCTCTTTTGATAAGGTAGAATCTATTATGTGTGATAATGAATTAAGTTCTTTCTTAGTATCATCTGCTTTTTTATTTAGTTCACTTAAATAAGATACCTTAGCTCTAATTTTTTCTTGCTGCGATACTAATAGAATGTTTAAATTATAAGTACTATCTTCTTTAATCCTTATCTCATTAGATAATCCATTTATTGTATTATCAAGTTCTATTATCACCTGTGTAATGCTTTCTTTTCTTCTAACTAATTCCTCAAGATTTCTCTTTTCTGTTATTACACTTTTAGTTACTGATAGGCTTCCACCAGATATAGAACCACCAACATTGAAGATACTACCGTCAAGTGTCACTATTTTATATCTATTTAAAATATTTTTACTAATTCTATTAGCAGAATCATAATCTTTTACGACTATTACATTACCTAATTGATTCGATATAATTCCATAATATTTAGAATCAAATCTAACCAAATTGGAAAACATATCAATAAATCCTTCATCTTTTTCCACAAAATTTAAGGTGTCATTATCAATTCCCTTAGGTTTTATAGTGGTTATCGGGAAAAAAGTAGCTCTTCCTAAATTGTTTTCTTTCAAGTAATTAACAGCACTTTTCGCACATTCTTCATCATCAACTACAACAAATTGTTTTGTTGATGATAGTGCTACCTCTAAGGCCTTAGTATATAGCTCATCACATTCAACTAAGTTACCTAATACATTATGTACTCCTTTTAATCTGGGATTATTTAGCACAGCTCTAACTGCACTACTTAGATTACCACCCGATTCAATAAAGTTATTTAATACCTCTATTTTCTGATCAAGTTCCAATAATTCTCTTTTCTTAAAAGTAATATCTCTTAGCTCATTATCATATTTTTGCTTTAATATCTTAGAAGTTTGTTCTAAATCATTCATATTGTCAGTTAATACTTTTAATTCAACATTTAAATTATCTATATCGATACTTATCAGTTGTAATTCATTCGATATACTTAATAACTCTTCGTTAAGCGTAGATATATTACTATGCACCTTAGCGTCACTAGCATTATACTTACTACGCTCTTTAAGCATATTTTTTTCACCATTTACTTGCTCTTCTAGTCTTGTCAAATTAAGAAGTTTATCATTAAGTTCTCTTATTACAAGATTAAACTTACTCAAATTATTCTTATCATCGATAATACTTGCATCATCCTTAGAAGATTTTATACTCAAAGATAGTATTTGTTCATTAATCCTTTCTATCTTCTCTTTTACATCTATACAACTATAATTAATGGTCTCTATTTCAGAGGCTATTAAAGCAATTTCAATATTTTCTAACTTGTCCTTTGCAGATAAATATTCCTCTGCTTTAGCACTCTGTTCTTTCAATGGTTCTACTTGTATTTCAAGCTCATTAATAATATCAAGCACGCGATCTAAATTACTTTTTGTTCTATCTAACTTTCTAATCGCTTCTTCTTTTCTTTTTTTATACTTCAAAACACCAGCAGCATTTTCAATGATCATTCTTCTATCCATTGGTGAATTAGATAGTATCTTTCCAATCTCACCTTGAGATATAATGTTGAACGATTCTCTACCAACTGCACTATCCATAAGCAAATCTGTTATATCCTTAAGTCTACATTTTTCGCCATTTAAAAAATATTCTGATTCGCCAGATCTATATACTCTTCTTTT
>JAVBQF010000003.1:0-23521 GCA_031549195.1 Bacilli bacterium | reverse complement strand
AAATAGGTAGACTAATAAAAGAAACATATACTGGTAATTTATATCAAATTGAACCAATTGAAACAGAATGTGGAAGTTTAAGGATATTAAAGATTAGGATACCTGACGCTACTAGACCTGAAATGGGTGATTCGGATTTTGCTATTGATGGTTACCAAAGTTTTAAGAAAAATAAATTATCAAACTCTAATTTTAAATTAATTGAGAGAGATACTTTTGAAATGATTGAATTAATGGATAATAGATTCAACGTAAGAGTATATTTCTCCAATCCTCCAGTAGAGAAGCAATATAATTTGATATGAGTATAAGTCATTAAAGTAAATATAAGGAGATAAAGTAATGAAAAACAAAATTGATGTAAGTAAAATAGTTATTTTTGATTTAGATGGAGTTCTTATTTGTACAAGGGATATGTGTATGAATTCTTATCGTGCTGTATTAGATGAGTTTTATGGTGATAAATTTAGAAAGGAAAAATTTCCTGACAGTTTGCTTGCAACCTTTGTAGAGATACCACTTAATCACAGATTAAAAGAAAATGGCATATCAGAGGAAGATATAAAAAGGATATTACCTCGTTATTACGAATTCAACGAAAAGTTTAGCAATCTTAATAAACGAATTGAACCTATGATTGAGGAAGTTAAAAGGCAGCATGATGAATTAGGAAAAAGTGTTTATTTGGCTTCCCTAAAAGCAGATGGTCCAGGTAGAAAGATATTTGCTCAGACAGGAATAGAAGACTATTTTAAAGAAGTTCAATTTAGAACAGAAGCAAATACTAAAGTTGATGTTTTGAAGAAATTAATCGAAAGAATAGGTAATAATATATTACCTGAAGATATAATTTATATTGGTGATATGCCATATGATAAAGAAGCATCGATGGAACTCGGCATTAATTATGTTGATGTATCAGATATATTGGGATTTAGCCCGAATTTTTCAGATAATTAATTAGGAGGAAGTATGAGGATAGGTGTAGATATAGATGGTGTCTTAACAAGAAGAGAGCAATTTCAATTTGACTATGGCGCTAAATACTGTTTTGATAATAATATAAAATATGATATTAATGCATCTGAATATAATACAAATGGTATTTTTAATCTTAATGATAAGCAGTATGAAGATTTTTGGAATAAGTATTTAGAATTTTATGCAGTAAATGAAAAGGCAATAAGATTTTCAAAGGATATTATTACTAAATTAATAGAAGTTGGTAACGAGATATTTATTATAACTGCTAGATGGAATAGCGAAAGAGAAGATGAAGTTGGAGAAAAAATGAGAAAAATAGTTAAGGACTGGTTACTAGAAAATGGTATTCAATATGATGAACTTATTTTTTCAAAAGAAGACAAATTGGATTGGTGTATAAAACACAATATAGATATAATGATAGAAGACGAGCCAAAGTGTATTAATAGTGTTAGTACTAAAATACCTGTAATATGTTATGATGCACAGTATAATAAGGGATGTATTGGTCCAAACATTGTTAGATGCTATAGCTGGTATGATATTTATAATAAAATAAAAGAAATATATGAGTGAGTTTGCTGTAAGTCTTTACAACAAACTTATTTTTCTATGATATAATTTATTTATAAAATAAAGGAGTTTCATATGAATAAAAATAACAGAAGAATATTTAGTTTTATGGTAGTTATGTCAATCGTCTTGCTTTGTATAGCTTTTACTAAAAAAAGTTTTCAAAATGATGTTTTCTATACTATTAAGGTAGGAGAATCTATTATAAAAAATGGTATTGATATGAAAGATCATTTTTCTTGGATAGGTGGACTATCTTACACATACCCTCATTGGTTATTTGATACTTTTATTTATTCTATATATAATATGTTTGGATTTGTTGGTATATATATATCCACAATAACACTTTTTATTGTACTTGCAACCATTATGTATAAGACAACAGCTTCTCTTGTTAAGAATAAAGGGATAGCTTATATATTAACAGTAATATCCATATTATTATTGACTAATTTTATAGCAGCAAGGGCACAAATTACTAGTTATATATTATTACTTTTAGCACTTTTCTTTATTGAGAAACTTAATGAGACTAAAAATAAAAAGTATGGAGTGGGTATAATAATTATTTCATTATTAATGGCTAATACACATGTAGCTATGTGGCCATTCTTATTTATTTTATTTTTACCATACTTTGGATCATTTATTATATCTAAAATAATGCATAGATTTAAATTTAATAGTGACAAATTAAATGAAGATAAAATAAACATTAAGCCTTTACTAATTACCTTTGTCATAAGCATTTTTATGGGTATGTTAACCCCAATAGGATTAGTTCCATATACTTATTTGTTTAATGCTACAAGAGGAATAAGCCTTTTCTACATTGGAGAGCATGCTCCAATTACAATTGCAAGACATCCAATAGCATATATTGCTTTATATTTACTTGTTTTCTATTTTCTCTTTTCTAAAGCTAAAATTAACATAAAAGATTTATTTATGTTAGCGGGGCTATTCTTCTTATCATTTTCATCATATCGTCATTTAGCACTTCTTATAATTATAGGAGTATATAGTTATGCTAGAATATTAACATTCAATAATAAGAAAGATAGTGAGGATAAAATAATAAACTTCTTTTGTTACGTTACACCTTTGGCAGTATTAATTACATTTATCCTTTCTATGAGTTATGTAGTATTTAAATATAATTTTAGCTTCCCTTATGTGAAGGAATCTGAATATCCTATAGAAGCTGTTAAATATATTAAAAAGAATATTGATATAGATAATATGAGATTATTTAATAATTATAATTTTGGAAGTTATCTAATGTACGAAGATATACCTGTTTTTATAGATTCAAGGGCAGAACTTTATACAGATGAATTTAATAAAAGAGATAAGGAAATATTTGCTGAATATGTAAAAGCATTAAGAACTGATCATAAAGAAGTATTTGAATATTATAACTTTACACATTTGTTACTATATAAGACGAGTTTAGGTATAGATAAAATAAAGTTGGATTCTAATTATATTATTATATATGAAGATGATGTATTCGCATTATATGAAAAAGTAGTATAATATAATTAATAGTGGAGGTAGTATGGATAAGGAAATGTTTGAAATAATTGAAAAGGAATTAAAAAGGCAAAGAGGTAACATTGAATTAATTGCATCAGAGAATTTTGTATCAGATGAAGTATTAAGAGCACAAGGATCAATAATGACAAATAAGTATGCTGAAGGATATTCTGGAAAGAGATATTATGGTGGTTGTGAACATATTGATGAAGCTGAATTACTTGCTATTGATAGAGTAAAGAAATTATTCAATGTTCAGTATGCTAATGTACAACCACATTCTGGTAGTAGTGCTAATATGGGAGCATATCGTGCTATATTAAATCATGGGGATAAAGTTCTTGGTATGAGTCTTGCCCATGGCGGTCATTTAACTCATGGGCATTCTATTAACTTCAGTGGAGTAGATTATGAATTTGTAAGTTATGAGTTAAATAGCAAGACAGAGATGCTTGATTATGATGAGATAGAAAGAATTGCAAAGTTAGAGAAGCCTAAATTAATTGTTGCTGGTGCGTCAGCTTATCCTCGTGCAATTGACTTTAAAAGATTTAAAGAGATAGCCGCTTCAGTTGGTGCATATCTTATGGTAGATATGGCTCATATTGCTGGATTAGTTGCAGCTGGACTTCATGAGAATCCTTGTTTATATGCTGATATCGTAACTAGTACTACACATAAGACTTTAAGAGGACCACGTGGTGGAATAATACTTACTAATAATGAAGAGATTGCTAAAAAAATAGATAAGGTAATATTTCCAGGAATTCAAGGTGGGCCTTTAATGCATGTGATTGCAGCAAAAGGAGTATGTTTTTATGAAGCGTTGCAACCAAGCTTTAAAGTGTATCAAGAACAAATTTTAATGAATGCGAAAATGCTTGCTAAGACTTTACAGGAAGAAGGATTTAAAATTATATCCGGTGGAACTGATAATCATTTAATATTAGTTGATGTGAAGTCTACAGCAAATTTAACAGGAAAAGAAGCAGAAAAGATATTGGATTCTATTCATATAACTTGTAATAAAAACTCAATACCAAATGATACATTATCACCAATGGTAACAAGTGGTATAAGACTGGGAAGCCCAGCTATGACAACAAGAGGATTAAAAGAAGTGGAATTTAAGGAAATAGGTTTAATAATAAGTAAAGCTCTAAAGAATCATAATGATAGTAATATATTAGAACAATTAAAGAATAGGGTTAAGCAATTAACTGATAAATATCCTTTATATGAATAAAATGTAATAGTAATAGAGAGAAGGATTTATATGAATTATATAGAAATAAAAGACCTAACAAAATACTATGGAAGTATTAAGGGGGTAGAAAACTTAAATATTTCTGTTAAAAAAGGTGAAATATTTGGCTTTATTGGTCCTAATGGTGCTGGTAAATCTACAACTATTAGGTGTATTATGAGTCTAATTAATAAGACTAGTGGGACTATATTAATCGATGGAGAAGAAGTAAGTAAAGAAAATGTTAATTTAAGAGAAGATATTGGATATCTTCCATCTGAAATACATTTATATGATGACTTAACAGTTAAAGAAATGCTCGACTATTCATCAAGTTTTTATAAAAAAGATTGTATAAAAAAGATAAAGGATTTAGTTAGAAGACTTGAAGTTGATACTACTAAGAATGTTGATGAACTATCACTTGGTAATTCTAAGAAAGTTGGAATTATAATTGCTTTAATGCACAGTCCAAAATTAATCATTATGGATGAAGCGACAAGTGGATTAGATCCTTTAATGCAGGAAGAATTTTTTAAGATATTAAAAGAAGAGAGAGAACAAGGCGCTACAATATTTTTCTCATCACATACTTTGTCAGAATTAAAGAAAATATGTGATAGAGTCGGTATTATTAAAAATGGTAAACTAATAAAAGTAGAAGATATGAATGATTTGGCAAATCATACGTTTTCTGTAATAACATTAACATCGAATGATATAAAAAAGATAAGAAAAGAACTAGAAAAAGAGAAGATAGTTAGTGAAACAGAAGATACTATTAAATTTATGTATAAAGAAGATATCAATAAGTTAGTTAAACTAATAAGTGCATATAAAATAGATAGACTTTTTATAGAAGAGCCTACAGTAGAAGAAATATTTATGCATTATTATAAGTAGGAGTGTATTATGTTAAAAAGAGAATTTAAACTTAATTTTAAGTCACTTTGCATTTGGACTTTAGTACTTGCAGTATTATTTGTTCTAATATTTTCAATCTATCCAAGTATTATGAGTAGTGAAAATAGTGCTTCTATTAATGATTTGCTCACTACTATGCCTGAATCTATTCTTAAGATGTTTAATATGGACATATCAGAAATAAATACTGCAATGGGCTGGTTTCAAACTGAAGGAAATACCTTTTTGGTGCTTATTGGTTCAATTTTTGCGGCAATGCTCGGATCGAATATTTTACTTAAAGAAGAAAGCGATAAGACTATAGAATTTTTAGCAACAAAGCCAGTAAGTAGAAACAAAATTATAAAGGCTAAAATATTATGTGGAATTATTAATATATTTTTATTCTATACATTTATTGCAATAACAAATTTTATTACTTTATCTATAATAGAAAAAGTCAATATTAGTAAATTTTTACTTTTAAGTTATGCTCCAATATTAATTTCCTATTCATTATTCTTTATGTGTCTAGCGGTATCAACACTATTCAATAAGACAAAGAAGACAATGCCATTAGCTATGGGAATAGTATTTGTAAGTTATTTCTTACAAACAATTGGTAACATGTCAGAGAAAATAAGTTTTATTAAATGCTTGTCTGTTTTTGAACTTGCTAATATAAGAGATATTATATTGCATAATAAGATTAACTTTTTGCAAATCGCAGTGACTTTCACAATTGTAGTAGTAACAATTTTTCTTACTGTAAAAATATATAATAAGAAAGAATTAGTGTAATATTAAAAAGAAGATGATTTGAAACTTGTGATTAATGAATAATGGTTAATTATTAATTAAATATTTACAAATCATGGAATAGGGTTAAACCATATAGAAAATTAATATTGCAAAATTTAATTTATTTGATATAATCTAAATATATTAATTGCTTTGATTAAGAAGTAGTAATAAATTAATTCGTTATAAGAGAATTATCGATTGCTGAGAAGATAACTAATGAATATTTATGAATTCGTCTTATAGGCTTTTATTAATAGTAAACGTAACTCTTGCGTTATAAGAGTTTAAGTGATAGTAGAAATACTATAATTAAGGTGGTACCACGGGTAGTCTCGTCCTTTTGGATTAGATTACTTTTTTTATTTTGAGGAGGGATATTATGAATGAAAAAGTCACAAATATTAAAAAAGAATTAGATGTTGATTTAGAAAATATTAAGAGTACCAATGATATTAATGAATTAAAAGTTAAGTATATGGGAAAGAAGGGGCTGATTACAGAACTTACTTCAAATATGGCAGAATTATCAATTGATGAGAAAAAAGAAGTTGGTCGTCTTTCTAATGAGCTAAAGAATGAGTTTTTAGAACAAATAACTAATATTGAATCTAGCTTAAAGGAAAAAGAATTGAACGAGAAGTTAGAGAAAGATAGAATAGATGTTACAATGCCAGCTTCAAAGGTAGTAACTGGTGCAGCTCATCCACTTACAAAGGTAACTGAGGAATTAGAAGAATTATTTATTTCAATGGGATATGATGTAGTATCAGGTCCTGAAGTAGAAAGTGATCTTTATAGTTTTGAAATGCTTAATTTACCAAAAGGACATCCTGCAAGAGATGCACAAGATTCATTCTATATAACAGATGATATGCTTTTAAGACCACATACATCTCCAGTTCAAATTAGAACAATGCTTTCATTCCAGGAAAAGAAACCATTTCGAATTATTTGTCCTGGTAAAGTTTATAGAAGAGATGATGATGCGACACATTCACACCAGTTTAGTCAAATTGAAGGGCTTGTTGTTGGATATAATATTTCTTTAGCACATTTAAAAGGAACTTTAGAAGAGTTTGCAAAAAGGATGTTTGGACGTGAGAGAACAGTAAGATTCCGTCCAAGTTTCTTCCCATTTACAGAACCATCATATGAAGTTGATGTATCATGCTTTAAATGTGGTGGTGCTGGGTGTAATTTGTGTAAAGGCACTGGATGGATTGAAATATTGGGATCTGGTATGGTACATCCTAATGTACTAAATGGATGTGGATTTGATGCAAAAGTATTTACAGGATTTGCATTCGGTATGGGAATAGAACGTATAGCTATGCTTAAATATGGAATTACTGATATAAGGGATTTATATACAAATGACTTAAGATTTTTAAATACTTACAATAGAAAAGATGGGGGTAATAACGATGAAGCTAAGTAGAAAGTTTTTGAACGAATATGTTAATACAAAAGATATTACAACACAAGAACTAGCTGATAAGATGACACTAGCTGGAAATGAATATGACTCAGTTGCCCCTCTATCAAGTGCTACTAACTTAGTAGTTGGTTATGTACAAGAGATTAAAGATCATCCAGATAGTGATCACTTGCACGTTTGCCAAGTGGAAATTAAACCCGGTGAAGTTGTACAAATTATTTGCGGGGCACCAAACGTAGATAAGGGGCAGAAAATAATTGTATCTCTTCCTGGAGCTATATTACCAGGTGGTATTGAAATAAAGAAATCAGTTATTAGAGGTGAAGAGTCTAATGGAATGATTTGTTCTCTTGGTGAACTTGGCATTGAAAGTAAATATCAAACTGAAGAAGATCGCAAGGGAATACATATATTAGATAAGGATGCTCCAATAGGAGAAGATGCTCTTAAATACTTAGAATTTGATGATGAGACAATAGATTTTGAACTTACTGCTAATAGAAGTGATTTATTAAGTGTAATAGGGATGGCTTATGAAGTCGGTGCTATTCTTGGAGAAAAGGTATTAATTAAAGAAGACTCTATTAAGAGTGAATTAGATGATATTAATAACTTTGTATCACTTGATGTACAAACAGAAAACTGTCCAGTATATCTTGCTAGAATGGTAAAGAATGTAACTATTAAAGAAAGTCCACAATTTATTAAAGCAAGACTGATGGCATCAGGAATTAGACCAATCAATAATGTTGTAGATATATCCAACTATGTTATGATTGAATATGGTCAACCACTTCATTTTTTTGACTATAAAACACTAGGTAATAAAATAATTGTAAGAATGGCAAAAGAAGATGAAAAGGTGACAACTCTTGATGAAATAGAGAGAACTTTGTCAAAAGAAGATATAGTTATTGCAAATGAATCTTCTGTTGTAGCGCTTGCAGGAGTCATGGGTGGGCTTAATTCTGAAGTAGAAATCGATACTAAGGATATTGTGATAGAGTCTGCAATATTTAATCCTTTAAATGTAAGATATACTTCAAAAAAAATATTAAAGAGTGAAGCAAGTAGTAGATTTGAAAAAGGCCTTGATGCAATGAGAACTTATATGGCAGTGAATAGAGCTTGCTACTTACTTGAAAAATATGCTGATGGTGAAGTGATTAAGGGAACTGTTACTCATGATAAAAAAGAACAAAAAAGAAATATTATATCTATTACAAGAGATAAAATAGAGAAAGTGTTAGGTTTAGAACTTACAAACGATGAAATAAAAGGTGTATTTGACCGTTTAGGATTTGATACAGTAGAGATTGGTAATACATTTAATGTAACAGTACCTTCAAGAAGGTTAGATATTACTATACTTGAAGATTTGATCGAAGAAGTTGGTAGAATTCATGGCATTGGAAATATCGATGGAAAACTAAAAATAGAAGAAATTAAAGCAGGTAAGTATGAAACAAATTATTTAAATCAAAAATTAATAAGGAAAAGATTAGAATCACTTGGATTAAATCAAGTAGTGACGTATTCACTTACTAGTTTAGAAAATGTAGAGAAATTTACAAAAGAAGGCTATGAAAAAGTTATGATGCAAAACCCGATGAGTGAAGATAGAAAATATATGAGGCATTCTATATTGCCTTCATTGTTAACTGTTGCAGATTATAATTTAAGTAGAAAAAATAGTGATGTACTAATATATGAATTGAGTAATGTCTACTATAAGAAAGAAGAGGTATTTAAAGAAAAAGCTTATGTATCTGGTCTTATGATTGGTAATTATTTAACTAATTTATGGAATGGTGAAAAAATAGTAGTTGATTTCTATTTATTAAAAGGTATTATCGAGAACTTACTTGAATACTTAGGACTTAATTCAAGATATAGTTTTGATACACAAAATTTACCTAAGTATTTCCATTCATGTGTAAGTGCTAGAATAATAGTTGATAATAAGGAAATAGGCCATATTGGCTTAATTAATCCTGCTATTAATAAAAATAAATATTATTGTTTTGAACTGGATTTAGATGAAATAAATGCAATTAAAGTAAGAGGTATTAAGAATAAAGAAATATCTAAATATCCAGCGGTTATCAAAGATGTGGCTTTTGTACTAGATAAAACAGTTTTAGCAGGTGATGTAGTTAATACAATTAAGAAGACTTGTGGTAGATTACTTGCTAATATAGATATATTTGATTATTATATAGGTGAGAATATAGATTCGGATAAGAAATCTTTAGCATTTTCTTTAATGTTTATGGATTATTCTAAAACATTGAGTGATGAAGAGGTAATGACATTATTTAATAAAGTAATAGAAGATGTATCTAAAAAACATAATGGACTATTAAGAGATAAATAATTAAATTGTAAGGATAAAATGTAAAAGTTTTATCTTTTTATTTTGTTTGAATATACTTTACTAGGTGATAAAATGAAAGAAAATAAAATGATTGTTACAGGTAATGGGACAGCAAATGCAAGTCCTGACTATATTGAAATTTATATGGAATTGATATCAACTAATTATGACTATAATGTGACAATGAATATTGCAAAACAGAAATATGATAATTTACTAAAATCATTAATTCCACTAGGATTTAGAAGTGATGACTTAAAAACAATCAACTTTAGTGTAAATGCAGAATACAAAGCAACAACAGATAGCGAGGGAGTTTTTGTCAATGAGTTTGTTGGTTATAGAGCTTCTCAATCACTATTATTAGGGTTCCCTTTTAATTTAATACTATTGAATAACACTATCAATGCAATTAATGAGAGTAGAAGTGCACCAAATATTAATATAAATTTTACATTAAAGGATAAAGACTTGTTAACAAATATCGCTATTGAAGATGCTGTTAGAGATGCTTATAGTAAAGCTAATGTATTGGCCAGCTCTGGAGGTGTTAGTCTATTAAATATTATAAATATTGATTATACAAACAGAAGTGCCATTCCTCTAACTAATAGATTTTCTATTGAATATAGTAAGACTGGTGATGCTGGTGTACCTCTTAATATTTCCCCAGATGATATTAAAGTAAATACAGATGTCACAATTACTTGGGAAATTGCATAAAAAGTTAATCGTTAAATTTAGATAGTTATATTAAAAAGAAATACTCTCTTTTTGTTTGACTAGTTAATGTAGTAAATGATATAATTCTCTCTTAACTAATTTTAATGGGGGAGAAGTATGGTAAAGTTTATTCTTAAGAATTATAATCCAAAATTCAAAACACACCATACTTTATATGGTGTTAAAGAGTACTATAATGGAATGTACAGTAATATTGATATTGTAGGCGCAATAAAGAGGGGAACATACAATAGTGATTTTGAAAATCTTATTTATGTTAGGGAAGAGTCTTTAGCACCATTAGTTACAAATGATAAAGCATGGGAAGATTATACTGATATAGAACTACTTAAATTAAAGGAAGCTTTAGAAAAAATAAAAAGTAATATGAAAAAACATCATATAGATATGAATGAACCACTTGAAGTTTTGGCGTATCTTTATCAAACACTTCAAAAGAAAATGAAATTTTATGATATGTCTTTATGGTCAAAATTTCCAGTCTTCGATGATGTTTATTTACTATATAAGAACAATACTTCATTTGCAGGTTTAATAAATGGATATACATCAAGTTATGGTATATGTGAATCTTTGAAACTAGCATGTAACTATTTTGGTATTGCTTGTGATATTGAAAAAGTAATATCCAAGAAAGAGCATTATATAAATAAAGTTTATTTAGATGATGGTAAAATATCTTATATTTCTTTGGCAGATGAAATTGGTTTAATTGATGGATACTATATTTTAAATAAAAGAAGAATGATAAAAAGAGATAAACCAATAGAGAAAGAAAAGATAACATATGTTTATTTTCTTGCTAATCATAAAGAAATAGAAAATGCTCATAAGAAGGAAGAACTATTAAAAATTAGTAATAAAAGTGCTAAATTATCAAATCATTCAAAAAAATATTGTTTGATAAGATAAATAGTCGAAGAAAAGAAAAAGATAGAATAGAAATTAAAAAAACTAGTAAAAGCCATTCATATTCAAGGGTATTTGAAACACTTGCAAGTATTACTAGGAAGATGAAATCTGAATTTAAAACAAAAAAAGTAGTTGCTTTAATACCTTCAAAAGAAAAAAGTGCCATTAAACTAAAAATGGAAGTTCCAAAGAAACAATCTTACATTAAAATACTTAAAAGTGACATAAATAGAAGGCTTGAGAAAAGAAGAATGATAGTTGCAAGTCTTAAGAAAGAGCGCTATTTAAAACTAGAAGAAGAAAAAAAGAGAAAGACTGAGAAAAAGTTAGAACTACAAAAACAAAAAGAAAATAGAAAAAAAGAATTATTAGAGTTAAATAATAGAAGAAAGTTAGAAAAGATTAAAAGCCGCTCTAATAAGATTAGATCTATAATCGTTTCTATATCAAATAGAAAGAAGCAAACAACTAATTATATTAATCAAACAATTAACAACATAAAGTTAAATAACAATAAAAGAAAAGAAGAAAATCTAATCAAGTTAAGTGTAAAGCAACAGAATAAAGAGCGATTAGAGATTTTGAGGCAAGCTAATAAGAAAGAAAAACAAAGAAAAAAAGAAAAGAAGAAAATGCTTACAGTTAAGCAGAAGTTGGAAAAATCTAAAGCAAGAGCAATTGCAAGAAGTAATAGAATTAAAACAATTACTAATAAAATATCAGAAGTAAATGTTTTGATTACCAATAAGGTAAATGCTGCTATTGAAAGTATTAATAATGTATTAAGCAGTATAAATAAAAATATTCAAAGAGCGCAACTTAAATCTAACGAAAGAAAAATAATTAGACAAAATATTAGACAAGGAAAAAGACTTTCAGAAAACGCCTTAAAAGAGCGCCAAAGATTAAGGGAATTAGAAGCTCTAAATGAGTCTCTTAGAGAAGAACTAAATTTTGAATATATTGAAGAGGCTGCTGTTGAAGTTAAGGAACTTGAAGAAGCAATTGTAGAAAATAAACAGGAAATAGAAAAAGAACAGCAAAGAATAAGCATTACCATAGATAGTATAGGCTTACTGCAAAAAAAAATATCCTTGGTAAAGGATAATGTTAGGCAACTTGAAGATGATTTTGACTTTCAACCAGTATTTGCAAGTAAGTCATATGATGATGAGTATGAATCATTAATCGAAGAACAAGGGAAACAATTAATTAAAAGAAGATAATATATGCATATTTAAATAAAACTTGAAAAAATTATGGTTTTGTGTTATAATAGCCTCACTATTATTTTAAGGGGGATAATTTATGTCATATATAATTGCAAAAAAATTTGATAATACAGAAGTACTATCTACACATATTGGTAGGATAGAAGTGTCTGATAGAGAGTATTTAACTAGGGTTTTAAAGGATATGAAAAGTATTAAAAATGTTAGATTGATAAACGGAATTCCTACTAATAAATTTAAACCTGCAATTAAACTTGCAAGGCAGATATTAGCCGGAAAAAATCAAGATGTAACTGATTTAGTATATGATTTAATTGGTGATACGCCTAGTTTGTCATTGACTGTACTAGAACATGTAATCGAAGAAAAATATGCAGATGGTGATGTAACTAGAATGCATAGAATTTATGAAAGCTTCCCAAGTTTATTTGCATTTACAGATGGTATTGCACCTGCAATCAAACTTGTTAAAGGTGCCTCAGTTGGTGTTGTTCAGGAACAGTCAGCAGTAGAAAAAATTTCACATGTCAATAGATTGATGACGTTAGCTAATGTGCAAGGTGCAACTAAAGCAAGATAATAATTTACAAATAAAAAAGTCCTATTAAATTTTTGTTTAATAGGATTTTCTTATTTGCTTAATTTCTTTTCTATCACAGAAAGCATTTCTTTTTTCAAGTTTTCATCTGCTCCTGTCCATATTATTTCCAAAAACACTCCCATTCCCGGAAGAACCTCTTCGTCTTTTTCTTCTATACTTTGTTCTATTGCTTTTCGCAATGTTTCTAAATCATCACCTTTAAAATTATTTATTATATGTTGTCTTATACTGATATCCATTTAATCATCTCCTAAATATATTATTTAACAATTATTAGATAAATATACTAAAATAGTCTTGAAAAAAATTGAAAATAATATATAATACAGCATTAAGAGGGTTTTGAAATGAGTAGAATATTAGTTGATAACAATGGGCAACTTGCTCAATATAGAGTAAGTATAACAAGTGAAGAAGTAGATATGCTGATAGATGCTATACAAAGGAATGAAAATTATGTTTCAATTGGTAGTAGTACAACTTATGATGGATTTATAAGGAAAAATAAGAAACCCGAAGTTAGTGCTTTGGGCGATAGAGAAGTGTATGCTAAAACAGGCTTTTTTAGTTATACTATTTCACATCAAAGAAATAAATATGCTGGTGCTTTAGCATTTCTTCGTGATTTACAAAAAGGAAGAGAATTAGACTTAATGCGTCTTTTTGATAATAATATAATTGATGAAATATCCATTACTTCACTAGAAAAATGTGCTGATAATCCTTTTGAAATGATGGATAAAGATGATGTATCAGTAGATCGATCAAAAGAAAAGACAAGAATAGAAGAGATGAAAAGTAGAAATCCTTCTGTTATATATTTTATTGATAATATTCTAGATAGTTTGAATTTGTCACAATTACAACCAGTTGGACTGGAACCATCAGCACCACACAGCGCTAAGATAATTGCTATGAATAATACTAGATTTTTACCTGCTGCTAGAACAATTAGAACAAGTACAAAGGTGGCATAAACTAAGCACTGATTCATATCAATGCTTTTTTATTTGTAATATGTAGATAATTGTGATATACTATCTTACAAATTTGAGGTGATATTTATGGCTAGACTGTCTTTGTTGAGCTCAACTAAGAGTGGAATAAGTTTAATACCGGCAACAGCAGATATTGATAGGGAATTACTTAGTGGGTTTATTTCTGATGTAAGACAAGGAAATAACTATACTTTATTGAAAGATTCCTATGTGTCTTATACTTTACCAGAGAAAAGCGCAGTGTCATTGTATCGTTATGACATGGATTATGAAAAAAGGGGAATCTTTCAAAGCAGAGTTCCTAAATATACAATTACTGAGAGAAGAAACCAATATGCTGAATTGATTTTGCTTTTAGAAGATTGGTTTTTAAATGGAGATCAGTTTGAGTTGAAATTTAGTTCTTTATTTAAAGCTGGTACAAATATGAAAGATGTACTTTCAGACTTTACAAAATTAGTATCTAATGGTGATGGAGAAGCAGGCTTTGTTAATAACAACAGATCTGCAATCTATTTTGCACAAAATGTAGCCGGGAAAGTAAAAGTAGAAACTCCAGCCAAGATTGATGCTGAGTTAAAAGATCTTATGGGAGCAGTAGACCTGCAGCAAAAGGATGGCATTGTTGCTGATGCTGCATTTAATACACTTTTTTTAAATCTTGCTACCAGATATAACAGAAGAAAATAAATATTGGATTCCAATATTTTTTTTAATGATATTAATTTAAATATATGATAAAATTATATTAGTGATGGAGTATGAAATTAAAATTAGGTGAAGATGTATATAATGTAGAAATAACTAAGAAGATAACTAATCGAAATACTTATTTAAGAGTAAAAGAAGATTTAACTATTTATGTTACAACAAATACTTTTATTAGTGATAAAGAATTAGAGAAGTTTATATTGAATAATAAAGATGGAATTATTAAGATGCTTAATAAAATTAAAAAGAAAAATGAATTAGCTAATGATTTTTATTATTTAGGTAAGAAGTATGATATTATTTATACTAATACAAAAGAGGTTAGTTTAGGAATTGATAGAGTGTTTATGCCTAGAAATATTGACTTAGATAAATGGTATAAATTGGAAGCCTCTAAGTTGTTTCAAGAAAGACTTGATTATTGGTATAGTCATTTTAGTAAAAAGATTCCTTATCCAAGTCTTACTATTAGAAAGATGAAAAGTAGATGGGGAGTATGTAATACAAGAGATATACGAGTTACTTTGAATTTGGAACTTATGAAAAAAGATCCAATATGCTTAGAGTATGTTATAGTCCATGAACTGTCGCACCTAATTCATGCGAATCATTCAAGTAGATTTTGGAATCTGGTTGAAGAAAATTTTAAGGATTATAAAATTGTGAGAAAAATATTGAAGGAGTGATAAAATGGAAAACTTTATGCTTGTAATGTTTCCTATAATGTTTACATTAGTATTTGGCATAATAATATTTACAATGGTAAAAGGATTAAAAGAATGGAATAAAAATAATAATTCGCCAGTTTTATCAGTTGCTGCTAAAGTAGTTGCAAAAAGAATAGGTGTTACTAATCATCACGCTAGTACTGATAACTCAGGTATGTATAATAGCACTTTTTATTATGTTACTTTTGAAGTTGAGAGTAAAGACAGAATGGAGCTTAAATTATCAGGCAGTGAATATGGAATGTTAGTTGAAGGTGATTATGGAAAGCTTACCTTTCAAGGGACTAGATACAAAGGATTTGAAAGAGAGTAACTTATGAATATTGATAATTATATAAATAATTACAATAAAAATGACAGTGTTTTAGAAAATGTAAAATCTTTATTAGTAAATCATAGTGAAACACTAGACCATGTAAAAAAAGTGAGCATAACTGGGAAAAAGCTAGCAAATAGATTTAATGTAGATGCTAAAAAGGTGGAAATAGCATGTCTATTACACGATATAAGTGCAATTATTCCTAAAGAAAAGTATATTGAAGTATGCAATTTTTATAATATAGATATTAATGATGTCGAAGAAAAGATACCAATGATTTTACATCAAAAGCTTTCTCAATTAATTGCTGCTGAGTTTTTCAATATAGATGATAGTGAAATGTTAGATGCTATTAGTGCTCATACAACATTAAAGGCTAATCCAACTAAGTTAGATATGATAGTTTTTATTGCTGATAAGTTATCATGGGATCAGGATGGTATACCACCATTTTTTGATGTGGTATCTAGTGCACTTGATATATCTTTGGAAAAAGCTTGTTTAGTATATATAAACTATGTAATAGATAATAATATGATTTTAATTCCACATCCAGATTTACTTTCAGCTAAAGCATATTTAGAAAGTTTATAGAGCAGAAGGAGAGTAATAGCATATGGATAATATAACAAAAGAAAAAGAATCAAATTTTCACAAAGGAAGAGTGGCATTTATTGTTTATAAAGATAAGATTCAATATTTAAAGAATAGTGAGATGAGCCATAAGGAATGGTGCGATTCATTGGGAATAAAGGATATTGAATTTGATAATATTGTAAGAGGGTATATTAATGAAGAGAGAATTGTATATTATCAAGGTGACTTTGAATACAATCAAAACACAATAGATGTATCTAAAAATACTTATAAGCAAATTGTCAAAGATTTAGATATAGTTAACTACAACGTTTATTGTGGTGTTATAAAAGGCGAAATTGGTAAACCATGGGATCCAATAATTAAAATTGCAGATGAAAAAGGTGAAATATGTTAATAACTAGTTTAGATAATGATAAGATTAAAGACTATGCAAAATTAAAGGAAAGAAAATATAGAAAGGAAACAGGGACCTTTATTGCAGAGGGTATGCATTTAGTACTTGAAGCTTATAAATCTGGTATTATTAAAGAGTTAATTATTGAACAAGATAGTGTTCTTCCTTTTGATGTACCTACTTTATATGTTACAAAAGAGATTTTGGCGAAACTAACATCACTTGAAACACCACCTGAAGTTATGGCTTTATGTAACATGCTAGAAGAAAAAGAAGAATTTGGTAATAAAGTGCTATTATTAGATTCTATTCAAGACCCTGGTAATTTAGGAACTATTCTAAGAAGTGCAGTAGCGTTCAATGTAGATACAGTAGTATTGAGTCCTGATACAGTGGATTTATATAATTATAAAGTACTAAGAGCTACACAAGGAATTATGTTCCATATTAATGTCATAGTAAAAGATTTAAAGGAAGTAATATCAAATTTAAAAGAACAAGAAATACCAGTATATGGGACAAGACTTGAATACGGTGAAGATGTAAGAAGAATTCCAGAAAAGGACAAAACAAGATATGCTCTTGTTATGGGGAATGAAGGACAAGGCGTAAAAGAAGAAATTAAAGAGCTATGTGATAAGTTTTTATACATAGATATGAGTACACATGCGGAGAGCCTTAATGTTTCAATAGCTACAAGTATTATTCTGTATGAATTGAATAGGTGATTTATGGATTATATTTTAATAGGAAAAATAGTTAATACCCATGGAATAAAAGGTGAACTAAGAATAATAAGCGATATTGAATATAAAGATAGAATATTTAGAAAAGATAATCATTTATACTTAGGAAAGAATAAAAAAGAAGAAACAATAACTACTTATAGGAAACATAAGATGTTTGATATGGTAACATTTAACAATTATAACAATATAAATCAAGTATTATCTTTAGTTGGAGAAAAGGTGTATATAACAAGAGAAACGTTAAATTTAAGTGAACATGAATTCTTGGATATTGATTTAATTGGAATGAGTGTTATAATAAGTGGGAAAAAAAGTGGAATTGTAACTGGAATTAGATATGCTAGTAAAACAAATAAACTAATAGATGTTTTATTAGATAATAAAAATATTTCTATTCCATACCACAAGGATTTTATTAAAAGAGTAGATATAGAAAATAAAACTATAGAGTTTAATTTAATAGAAGGATTGATATCATGAAAATAGATATATTAACATTATTTCCTAATATGTTTTCTGGCTTCTTAAGTGAATCAATTATTAAAAGAGCTATAAATAAAGAATTAGTAGAAATAAATATAGTTAATTTTAGGGATTATTCAAGTGATTCCCATAATAAAGTTGATGATACTCCATATGGTGGTGGAGATGGTATGGTACTTACTTGCCAGCCTATAATAGACACTGTAAGGGCTTTAAAAAAAGATGATACTAAAGTGATTCTTTTAACACCAGATGGATATACATATAATCAGAAGAAAGCTTATGAATTTAAAAACTATAAGCATTTGATAATTATATGTGGGCATTATGAAGGATTTGATGATAGAATAAGAAGTATAGTTGATTTTGAGGTTAGTATTGGAGATTACGTATTAACTGGTGGAGAATTAGCAGCAATGGTATTAACTGACTCAATAGTAAGACTTCTTGATGGAGTCATTAATGAAGGATCACATATAAATGATTCATTTAATCCAGAAAATAATTTGCTAGATTATCCAACATATACAAAACCAAGAGACTTTGAAGGTATGTTGGTTCCTGATGTACTGCTTAATGGTAATCATAAGGAGATAGAAGACTATAGATATAAAGAGAGTTTAAAGAAAACTCAAGAGAGAAGACCAGATTTATTAGAAAGATAAGGTGATTTAAGTGGATAAGGACCAAAGATTTTTAATAGTAAAAACAAAGGATTCAAAAGAAATTAGATATTTTGAATATAACAAAATAGATGGATATAGCTTAACTCCAAAATCTAACATTCATTTTGAAGATGCAATAGATGTTAATAGGATGATTATTATTAATCCGAGTCTAATAGAAAAAATTGTTGATAAAAAAATAAAAAGAAAGTTTGACACTTTGATTACAATGTTAGGAATTGTTTGTGAAGAGGATGATCAAAGTGGAGAAGGATACAAACTTGCATTAGATGAAGCGGAGAAATTCAGAGGAGAATTAGTTAATAAATATAAAAGATATTTAGAAAATGAAAAATTAGATTTAATGTTTAAAAAGATATCAATATTAGAAGATGAACTTAAATTAAGACTTCAAGCTATAATTGATAGAGCTATGGAAATAGAAGAAGAATATAATAAAGAAGGTAAATCTAGATAACAATAGAACAACATAATATTTTTTAAAATGCAAAGATATTAATACTGATTAATATAGAATTAAAGGAATCATCAATAATTAATTGATGATTTTTTGTTGTTATAAAGTCTTATATGTATTATAATTATACTAGGTGATATGATGTACGAAACAGATATGCCAAGTCATATTGGTATTATAATGGATGGTAATGGACGTTGGGCAAAAAAAAGAGGTATGATAAGAACCTTTGGGCATAAGAAGGGTGCAGATAATATAAAAAGTCTATTAACCTATGTTTTTAAGAAAGGACTAAAGTGTTTAAGTATTTTTGCTTTTTCAACTGAAAACTTTAATAGGCCAGAACAAGAAGTGAACTTTTTAATGGATTTATTTGTTACATTATTTAAAAAAGAAGCCATAATATTTAAAAGAGAAGAAATTAAGGTGGTTTTTTCAGGAAGAAAAGATAATTTGAGGAAAGATGTAAGAGATGCAATTACAAAACTTGAAGAAGATACAAGTGATAATAAAAATGGAATGCTGAATGTGTGTCTTAATTATGGTGGTAGGCAAGAAATTGTTGATGCAACTAAAAAAATAGCAGAACTTGTAGGCACTGAGAAACTTAATGTTGAAGATATAAATGAAGATACAATAAATGAAAATCTTTATCAGAAACTTCCTCCACTTGATTTTGTCATTAGGACTAGTGGTGAGTATAGGATAAGCAATTTTCTGTTATGGCAAAGTGCATATGCAGAGTATTACTTTCCAGAAGTTTTATTTCCAGATTTTGATGAAGCTGAGTTTGATAAGGCTATCATTGAATATAATAAAAGACATAGAAGATTTGGAGGAATTTAGATGAAAACTAGAATCATAGGAGCAGCTATATTACTTATAGTATTTGTTCCATTATTATTACTTGGCGGATTGCCATATTCAATATTTATGTGTTTATTGTCCTTATTTGGGCTTCATGAACTTTTAAGAATGAAACGTTCTAAAAATAACAAAGTACCATTTATGATAGAGCTTTTTGCATACATTATAGTTGGCTTTTTAACACTTAACAATTATGATTTAGTAAATTTATCATATGTTATGGATTATAGACTTATTGCAGCTTTAGTATTAGTATTTTTAACTCCATTGGTATTTGTAAATGATGTAGAGAAATATGGTGTTAATGATGCCTTATATTTAATTGGATCAACGTTATTTATTGGATTAAGCTTTAATATGCTTATACTGGTTAGAAATTATAGCTTAAATTATATTTTTTACTTGTTCTTGATAACAACTATGTCAGACACTTTTGCATATTTAATAGGAATGAATATAGGCAAGCATAAGCTAGCTCCCAAGATATCACCAAAGAAGACGATTGAGGGGACTATTGGTGGTACTATTATGGGAACCTTTATTGCAACAATGTTTTTTGTAAAAGTAGTAGAGTCGCCACTTAATTTAGGTGTAGTTATATTTATGACAGTAACACTATCATTACTTGGTCAAATTGGAGATTTAGTATTCTCATTTATTAAAAGAGAATATGCTAAAAAAGATTTTTCTAATCTTATACCAGGGCATGGTGGAATACTCGATCGTCTAGATAGTATTATATTTGCAGTTTTAGGATTTTTACTTTTTCTAGTAGTACTATAAAGGAGGAAACATGTTAACATTAATATATTTTATTTTAATATTAGGTCTTATTGTATTGGTTCATGAGATTGGTCACTTTTTATTTGCTAAGTTATTTAAAGTCTATGTTTATGAATTTTCAATTGGTATGGGGCCAAAATTATTCACAAGAAAAGATAAAAATAAAGAAACAGAATACTCTATAAGAGCTATTCCTATTGGTGGCTTTGTTTCTTTGGCTGGCGAAGAAGTTGATGATGATAAGAAAATACCAAAGAATAGAAAGGTATATGGGAAACCAATTTGGCAGAGATTTTTAATAATGTTTGCTGGAGCTGGAATGAACTTTATTTTAGCATTCTTTATGCTTTTCTTTGCTGGACTAATATGGGGAGCTCCTTCAATGGATCCTGTTATATCAGAAGTAAAAGCAAATTATCCAATGTACAATGAAGGTATAAGAGATAATGATAAGATATTAGCAATTGATGGTAATAAAACAAAAACTATTGATGATGTTATGCTTTATTTAACACTTGCTGAAGAAGGTAATGAAGTTACATTTAAGATTGAAGATACAACTGGTAATAAAAAAGAATATAAAGTAACACCAATTAAGGAAAAAGAAGATGGTAAGGATGTATACCGTTATGGAGTATCATTTGAAAATAGCAGTAAAAGTGGCTTTGTAGAGTCAATTAAATATGCGTTTATTAAAATGGGTGCTGTTATTAGACAAATGATAATAGTACTTAAATATTTGTTTACAGGTAGACTTGGGATTAGTACTTTATCTGGTCCTGTAGGAATTTATTCTGTAGTTGGAAGTGTATCATCAAGTGGTTTCTTTGCAGTATTCCAATTAATTGCATTGTTATCAATTAATGTTGGATTTATCAATTTAATACCATTCCCAGCTTTTGATGGAGGAAGATTATTATTCCTTGTAATTGAAAAGATTAAGGGTTCTCCTGTAAAACCAGAAATTGAGAATAAGATACATTCAATTGGATTTATGTTATTAATGGGATTGATAATATATATAACATTTAATGATATACTTAAGTTATTCGGATAAGTATTGACTAATTGAAATAATAAAATATAATTATATAAGAGGATATGGTGATATTATGAATAAATATATACCTTCAAATATAGGGGCTTTATTAAAGCTTTATATGGATGATGCAATTGAAAAGTTTCAATTTGGGGATGCTGAAAAATTAGTGTTTAAATATTGTTTGGCATCTAAAGTTGCTACAGATATTTTAAATGGTAGAAATGTAGAAACAAGAGAGGTTTCTGAACTTGGATATTTGAATGGCTATTTTTTAACAGATAAAGATGGTAGATATTCTTCTGTAATGGAATATGCATTAAAAGCAGCAGGACTTTCGGATTTAGAGTTAGGTACTGATGAAAGTACATTACCAAGTAATTTTTACATAGAATCATTACAAACTGATATAGGCAAAAAGTATGGTGGTGTCACTACTGAAGAAGCAGCTCGAATAAAGAAGGATTTATTAACTAATTTACCAGTTAGGCAAACTAGTACCATATCTAGTCAAGATACAAATACTGCTAATCAAGAAATTGACCAAGTAAATTTTTTAGCAGAAATTGATAATTTAAGACAACAAGTTGCAACCACAGGGTTAGGACTAGATAACTATGAATTAATATTTTTATGTATTAATGCTAATAATATAGCTAATAGTGGTTTGTTTAGCGCTGAAGAAGTTAAATCTGTATTAGAAAATATGAATGATATAGTTATTAAATCTAAAATGGTAGGGATACAAACATCAGAACTATCTCAACGAATACTTGATGATTGCTTTGATGGTGAATTATCCCATGGATATATTGAGCCAGCAACAGCTCACTTTCTAACTGAAACTGCAAAAGCATCAGATTTGATGAGTAGAAGTGTGGATGGTATAAAATACCTTCCAAGTGATGCAATGATAGATGGCTTGGAAAGATTATCCGGAATATCAGAAATGGTTTATCCTGGTATTACTGAGTCATACCTTGATACTTTTTACCAAGAATTGAGTTTGACCAAAGGCGTTGGTAATTCAATAGAAACAGTAGGGAAAGTAGCATAATTTAAAATTTAATAATTGAAGTGCTTTTGGGGCACTTTTTTTATTGTTAAAAACTCATTGATATAGTATAATCATATGGTAGGTGATAGTAATGTACTTAAAAGAAATAACATCAACAGGATTTAAATCGTTTGCAGATAAATTAACTATAAACCTTGATGGAAAAATTACTTGTATAGTAGGGCCAAATGGCTCTGGTAAGAGTAATGTAGTTGATGCAGTACGCTGGGTGTTAGGAGAACAATCAGTTAAATCATTACGTGGAGATTCTTTAATGAGTGACATTATATTTTC
>JAVBQF010000005.1:0-100048 GCA_031549195.1 Bacilli bacterium | reverse complement strand
GGTAATAATGGAGATTATTGGAATAGAAGAATAATGCATAGAAATCTTGGATATGATAAGTTGTATGCTAAGAATGATTATATAATTGATGAAGTAATTGGACTTGGGTTATCAGATGTATCGTTTTTCAGTCAATCTGTTGAAAAGTTAGAAGTAATCGCAAATGAAAATAAAAATTACTACGGTACATTTATAATGCTTACCAATCATACTCCATTCTCTGAAACAGATAAATATGGAGAGTTTGATGTAAGTGTAAAAGGGAATGCTTATAATGAGGAAACCGGTGAATATGAAGAAGTAGTCTATCCTTATATGGAAGGTACTAAACTAGGTAACTATTTGAAGTCAGTTCATTATGCTGATTATGCATTGGGATTGTTTTTTAAAGAATTAGAAGAAAAAGGTCTTTTAGATAATACTGTTATTGTATTATATGGCGACCATGATGCTAGACTTCCTCAAAATGATTTTGTAAGGCTCTATAATTATGATAAGGAAACAAATGATATATTATCAGAAGATGATCCTAATTATGTAGAGTTTGGTGATTATCAATATGAATTAAATAGAAAAGTACCTCTTATTATATGGACAAATGAAGGAAAAGAAAAAGGAACCTATAATAATGTAATGGGAATGTATGATGTTATGCCAACTCTTGGTAATATGTTTGGTTTTTTCAATAAATATGCGTTAGGTCAAGATATATTTACTAGTAAGGAAAATAATATAGTAGTATTTCCAACAGGTAACTGGTTAACCAATAATGTATATTATAACAATCAGAAAAATGAATACTTTGTATTAAATAATTCTACTTTTAATGAAGAAGATATTACAAAGAATAATGAATATGCGGATAAGTTATTAAGCGTATCTAATTCCATATTAGTATTTGATTTAATAAAGAATGCTAATTCATCAATTATAAATGAAAAAGATGTTATAAAAGAAGGTGTCTATGAATAAAAAACTAATTATAATAGTTGTATTTATAGTAGTTATAGCGATTGTTTCTTTTAATTTACTAAAAGGTAAAAAAGAAGGATTACAGGAAACTGAAGTATTAGAAAAAATAGATAGTTATAATTATGTTTTATATGAAACAGCAACTACTTTTTATAAAGATACATTTAAAGAATTAAAAAATATATTAAGTAAAGAAGTAGTAAATGAAGAAGATTATGTATCAACTATTTCAAAATTATTTATAATAGATTTCTATACATTGGATAATAAGGTTACTAATCAAGATATTGGTGGAATACAATATGTTCATCCAGATTATTCTTTAAACCTTCAAGAAAAGGCTAAGAATACTATTTATAAGTATGTAATGAGTAATGTATATGGTGATAGAAATCAAGAATTACCAATTATAAATAAAGTAGATATAATAAATATAAGTCGTACTACATATGACTATAAAACTGTTAAGGATACTAATGCTTATAGTGTAGAATTATCTTTTGATTATAATAAAGACTTAGGTTATTCAAAAACAGCAACACTTACAGTAATACATAAAGAAAATAAATTATATATTATCGAAGTAAAATAAGCTTTAAAATAGGTTTTTAAAACCTATTTTTTGTGTTATAGTATTTCTGGTGGTTTAATATGAATAGAGTAATAATGATAAAATATGGAGAATTAACAACTAAAAAAGATAATAGAGGTTTCTTTATTAATTTTTTATATAAAAATATAAAAGATAAGTTAAAAAATTTAGATGTTAATATTTTTAAGGATTTGTCTAGAATGTACATTGAATTTAATGATGATGATTTAGACAAAATATTATCTAAAGTTAATAATATTTTTGGAATACATGAATATTTAGTTGCTTATAAAGTTAATACAGATATTAAATTAATAGAAAAAACAATATTGGATATATTAAATAATGAAAAGTTTAATACTTTTAAAGTAGAAACAAAGCGTAGTGATAAGAGCTTTCCTATTAAAAGTTTAGATTTTTCAAGGAGTATTGGTGGATTAATTTTAAAAAATATTAAAAATATAAAAGTTGATGTTCATAAGCCAGAATTACTTCTTAATATTGAAATAAGAAAAGACTATACATATATATATACTAATAGTTATAAGGGATTAGGTGGATATCCATCTGGTACACTTGGTAGTGGATTATTAATGCTTAGTGGTGGTATTGATTCGCCAGTGGCAGGATATCTTGCGCTAAAGCGTGGCATTATGATAGATGCAGTATATTTTGAAGCTATTCCACATACTAGTATAGAAGCAAGAAATAAAGTAATAGAGCTTGCTAGAAAATTGAGTAAATATACACCAAAAATAAAATTGCATATAATATCTTTCACTGAAATACAAGAATCAATTTATAAAAATTGTGATCCAGCTTATACAATTACTATTATGCGCAGAATGATGTATCGTATAACGGAAAGACTTGCTAGAAGAAAAAAAATATTAGCAATAGTAAATGGTGAATCAGTTGGACAAGTAGCAAGTCAAACCCTTACAAGTATGTCTGTTATTAATGAAGTTACTAATATGCCCGTCATAAGACCAGTAGCGTGTCTTGATAAGCTTGAAATAATAGATATTGCTAAAAAAATAGATACTTATGAGACGAGTATTTTACCATTTGAGGATTGTTGTACAGTGTTTGTACCTAAGCATCCAGTAATAAACCCAAATCTCTCTTATTCAATTGAACTTGAAAATAATTTTGATTTTCAGACATTAATACAAAAGGCTGTTAAAGAAGTAAATACTATAATAATAACAGAAGATGATAATTCTGAATTTGAAGAATTATTATAGGTAAATTTTACCAACCTAAATAATGTATGATTTGTTAAATTTTTCACATCCTAAAAATGTATAGGAGGTGAAATACATGAACGGTAAACAAGAAGCTATGAAAATGAGAGTTCCTGGTGCTAAACAAGCTATCGACAAGATGAAATATGAAATAGCTAGCGAATTTGGTGTAAATTTAGGTCCAGATTCTACTTCACGTGCTAACGGTAGAGTTGGTGGTGAAATTACTAGAAGACTAGTTAACCAAGGAATGAATCAATTAGGAAACTACAATGGTAATTTCTAATTAAATAAATTAAGATAGAGGAAATGATCTCTATCTTTTTTAATAGAAAAGCAATATTATCGATTTATAAATACAAAAATATTAAAAAAAGAATATAAGATATTCTTTTTCATTGGAAAACAGTTCACAAAGTATATAATATTTGATAAAATATATATATTGAAATGAGGTAATAAAATGAAAATAATATCTATTAATGCTGGAAGCAGTACACTCAAATTTAGTTTATTTAATATGGATACTAAAGATGTTATTGTATCTGGTAGTTTTGAAAGAGTAGGAATGGAAGGATCATTCTATACATTTAAATATGATGGTAATAAAGTTAAAATAGAAGCAGAGCTTAGTGATCATGGTGATGCAGTTAGGACTTTGCTTGAAAAGTTAGTTGATTTAAAAATAGTTGATACGCTAGAGGAAATAGATGGTATTGGACATAGAGTAGTTCATGGTGGAGATAAGTATAGTAGCTCAGTTATGATTACAGATGAAGTATTAGAAGATATTATTGGGTTCACTGATTTAGCACCACTTCATAATCCTGCTAATGCAGTTGGTATTAAAGTGTTTAAAGAAGCGTTACCAAGAACTCCAATGGTTGCAGTATTTGATACAGCATTCCATCAGACAATAGGTAAGGAAAGATATCTATATCCTGTACCATACAATTGGTATAGAGAATATGGAGTTAGAAAATATGGTTTTCATGGAACTAGTCATAGATATGTTTCGTTAAAGATGCAAGAATATTTAAATAAACAAGATTTAAATATTATTACATGTCATTTAGGTAATGGAGCGTCTTGTGCTGCTATTAGAGATGGTCAATCAGTTGATACATCAATGGGATTCACTCCTAATTCAGGATTAATGATGGGAACTCGTGCTGGTGATATTGATTCAACAATAATACCTTTTGTTATGGAAAAAGAAGGTAAGAGTGTTGGGGAAATAATGAATGACCTAAATAAGAACTCAGGGTTATATGGAGTTAGCGAGTTTAGTAGTGACGCAAGAGATATAGAACAAGCAATTGCAGAAGGTAAAGAACAAAGTATTCTTGCAAGAGAATTATTTACTAATTCAATAGTTAAGTATGTGGCACAATATTATGTAGAACTTGGTAGAGTAGATGCAATATGCTTCATGGCTGGTATTGGAGAACGTGATCCTGGTGTTAGAGCATTAGTTGCAGAAAAACTTGCAGCATTTGGCATTAAGCTTGATATTGAAGCAAACATTAAAGCATTTGGAGAATTTTGCCGTATTACAACTAAAGATTCGAAAATTCCAATGTTTGTAGTGCCAACAGATGAAGAGTTAATGATTGCACTTGATACTTTAGAAATAATAAATAGATAGGAAATACTATGTTTAAAGATATTTTTAAAAAGATTAAAAAGTATAATACAATAGTTATTGCAAGACATATTGGAGTAGATCCAGATGCTCTTGGCGCTCAAATTGGATTAAAAGAATCTATTAAAAAGACATTCCCAGAAAAGAATGTCTATGCAGTAGGATCAAAGAGTTCAAGATATAATTATTTTCCAAAAATGGATAAACTAGATGACATTAGTAAGGCTTTGTTAATTGTTCTAGATACACCAGATAAAAAAAGAGTAGATATAGGTGATTTTAGTCCATATGTATATAAGATTAAAATAGATCATCATCCGTATATAGAAGCATTTTGTGACATAGAACTTATCAATGATACTGCATCAAGTGCTTCAGAATTAGTTCTTGATTTAATCAACAACACTAAGCTGGTGCTTGATAGGGAAATAGCAGAATATTTATTTATGGGCATTATATCGGATACCAATAGATTTTTATTTAATACAACGGCTAAAGTGTTAGAGGATACCACAAAATTGCTAAAAGATTTTGATTTAGAAGTTGGTCCGTTATACCAGAATATTTATATGAGACCACTTAGTGAATTTAGGTTTCAAGGTTATGTTGCAAGTAATATGATTATTACAAAAAATGGGTTAGGTTATATAAAAATAACACCAGATATATTAGAAGAACACAATGTGGACGTTTCATCAGCAGGTAATCAAGTAAATAATTTTAATAATATTGAAGATTTACTCGTGTGGGTTACAATTACTGAAGATGTGAAGAATGACTTAATGAAAGTAAATATAAGGTCACGTGGTCCAGTAATTAATACAATTGCAGAAAGATATCATGGTGGTGGGCATAAGTTTGCATCTGGTGCTAGAATACCAAGAAGCAATGTATCCGATGTTGATGAATTGTTAAACATGTTAGATGATGCTTGTAAAGAGTATTTAGAGAAAGAAAGTGAAAGTAATGAATATTAATAGTGTAGATTTATATATCAGTGCAGTAAGACGCAGTCAGTATCCTGAAGAGGGATATCCTGAATTTATTATGGTTGGAAGAAGTAATGTCGGTAAGAGCAGCTTTATGAATACTTTGGTAAATAGAAAAAGTTTAGCTAGAATATCAGCAAGACCTGGTAAGACAAATACTATTAACTTTTATTTGGTAAATGATTCTTTCTTTTTAGTTGATGTGCCAGGATATGGCTATGCTGCTGTAAACAAAGAAGAACAGAAGAAATTTGGTATGATGGTAGAAGAATATCTTGAAACAAGAACTATTCTAAAAAGAGTATTTCTACTAATTGATTTTAGACACAAACCAACAGAAGATGATGTATTAATGTATAACTATTTAAAGCACTATAATATTCCTGTTACAATTGTTGCTACAAAGGCTGATAAAGTTGGAGGTAGTCAAAAAGATAAGAATATAAAGCAACTAAAAGAAACATTGGATTTAGTTGTTGGTGATGATATCATAATATTTTCTAGTGTAAGTAAACTTGGAAGAGAAGAAGTAATAACAAAGATAGAAGGGTTATTAACATCAAATAATTAAAAGAAAGCCTATATAAAAAACTATATAGGCTTTAATTTTGCTTAAAATAAGTTTGAAAATACTAAACTATAGCTATATTTCACTTTAATACAAGAGAATAAGATACATTGTAGTAAGGAGGTGAAATAATGTTTGATGAGAACCTTTTAAGTAAAATCATGGAGGATAAAAAAGAAGAAAATTATGATTGTCCTAGAACTCAAAGGCATACTCATGAATTTCTTGGTAGTGTCAAGTTAGCAGAATTAGAAGAAGAACCACATAACCATAGATTTGCGTGTATTACTGGAGAAGCATTTCCATTACCTGGAGGAAATCATTTTCATAGAGTAGAAACAAGGACAGATTTTTATGAGGATCATTTTCATATATTAAATGATAATACTGGTCCGGCAATTTCTGTTGGTGATGGAAGACATGTACACTTTATTAGTGGACAAACTGCTATTAATGATGGACATCGCCATGAGTTTATTTTTGCAACACTTATTGAGAATCCAATAGGTGATTAATTGAATAAGATTGTTACTTTAATAAGTAATAATCTTATTCTTATGCTAAAATATACTCATAGGAGTGATTAGAGTGGAAAGAATAACAATTGCGGATAACGAGTCATATTTGAGACAAATATCAAGTGATGTAGACCTTGGAGATAAATCATATTTTGATGATATAAAGGCATTAGAAGAATATTGCTTAGGTAATAAAGTATTTGCTATGGCGGCAGTTCAGGTTGGAATACCTAAAAGAATAATCTATTTAAAGAATACCACTTTGGATTCTGAAAATTTTGATGATATTAGTTATAATGAGGGTCAAATTTTAATAAATCCTGTTATTAAAAATAGAAAAGGACACACAAGATTTTGGGAAGCTTGCGCAAGCTGTTTAGATAATATGGGGCTGGTCAGTAGGCCATATGTGATAACTATTGCATATCAAGATATTGATGGTAATTTACAGATTAGAACTTTAGAAGGTTTTGAAGCAACAGTATTTTCACATGAGTATGATCATTTAAACGGAATACTACATATAGATATTGCGAGAGAAATTAAAAAGATGCCACAAAGTGAAAGAATTAAATTTAGGGAATCACATCCATATGAAATAATATCGAAGGATTGTAATTTTGAAGAGATAGAGAACAAGATGAGAAAGGGAAAAGATATCAATTAAATTAACACAAAACATATTTAATCCGTTTACATATGATAATGTAGGTGGTTAAATGAAACTTGATATTATTGATGAAGATAACTTTGAAGTGTTTTTAAGTGGAACAGACAATAATATAAATTATGAATCAAAAGAAGAACTAGTTAAATTTCTGAAAGATATAATAGTCAAATTCAAAAAATATTATAAAGTAATATTAACTGGCTTCTACGAAGTACATATTTGTATTATAAATAATATAGGGATGAGACTTACTTTTAAGAAATTAGATGATTATATGTTTTCGGATAAGCTAATTGATTTAAAGATAGTGATAGAATTAAATCCAGATGTATATTTAAAATTTAATGATTATGATATTGTATCAAATTATAGGAATATTAAATATAATGAAGGTAATTACTATATTAAAGTTAGTGAGATAAATAAAGGTGATGCTCTTTGGTTATCAGAGTTTTACGAAATCATTTATGATGGTGAATTCTTAAATAATTTAAAATGCTTAGATGTATAAGTATTTTTTATTTGTAATAAATTGTTTTTTTCGATATAATATAGCTTAGTTGAGGTGATATCTATGAAGTTACCAGTAGTAGCGCTAGTAGGACGTCCTAATGTAGGAAAGAGTACTATTTTTAATAAATTAGTTGGACAGAGAGTTTCAATTATTGAAGATACTCCAGGAGTTACAAGAGATAGAATATATAGTGAAGCAAATTATAAGGACTATAGATTTAATGTTATTGATACTGGTGGTATTGATATGGAAAGAGAAACATTTAATAATGAAATAAAAATGCAAGCAGAGATTGCCATAGAAGAAGCTGATGTTGTTTTATTTATTGTAGATGGTAAAGAAGGATTAACTTCTAATGACTTTGTAGTAAGAGATATGCTTAGAAGTAGTAATAAAGATGTCATTGTGGTAATTAATAAAATTGATAGTAAAAGTTATGAATCACATATGTATGATTTCTATGAATTAGGTTTTGATACTTATATGCCAATATCAGGAGAACAATCAGTTGGATTTATAGAACTACTAGATTCTATTACTAGCAAGTTTCCTAAGAAAGACTACGTAGAAGAAGATACAAGAATAAAGTTTTCAGTTGTAGGACGTCCTAATGTAGGAAAGAGCAGTTTGATAAATGCAATGCTTAACGAAGAGAGAGTAATTGTAAGTGATATTGCTGGTACTACAAGAGATGCGATTGATACTATGCTTAAATATAATGGTGAAGAGTATATAGTAATAGATACAGCAGGAATGCGCAAAAGAGGTAGGGTATATGAAACCATTGAAAAATATAGCTTATTGCGTAGTATGAAGGCTATAGATAGAAGTGATATATGTCTACTTGTTATCAATGCTGAAGAAGGTATTATTGAACATGATAAACATATTGCAGGATATGTCTTAGAAAAGGGAAAAGGATTAATAATAGTTGTTAATAAATGGGATACTGTAGAGAATCCTGATATTAAAGAGTATACAAAAAAAATACGAAACGAATTTCAGTTTTTGAGATATGCTCCAGTTGTATTTACATCAGCACTAACTAAGAAGAGAATACACACAATAATGCCTGAGGTCGTTAAGGTTGCAGAAAATATTAAGCGTGAGATTAAAACGAGCATATTAAACGAAGTGATACTTGATGCATATCAATTAAATCCACCTCCATCATATAAAGGAAAAAGATTGAAGATATATTTTGCGAATCAAGCAGGTAGTTGTCCTCCAACATTTATAATGCACGTCAACAGTAAAAATTTAGTACACTTTTCATATCCAAGATATCTAGAAAATAAATTAAGAGAAAACTTTGAGTTAGAAGGTACTCCAATTGTAATAAGATTTAAAAATAGAGGTGAAGAATAATGTGGCCATTTACTAGTAAAGAAAATCCAGTAGAAATATTAAAAGGATTAAGAGAAGCTCAAGAATTATTGAACACAAGGTTTGAAAAAAAACAGATACCAAATGAAGTATATCTAAAAAAAGCAATGGAATTAAGAGACAAAGTAGAAAAATATGAAAAGAAAGTTAGAAAATTAGAAGGTAACAATTAGCAAAATAAAAACTCTTACATATAATTATGTAGGAGGTTTTTTATGTTTGGAGATTCTTTTTTTAAGAAAGTGGAAGGTAGAACTAATGTTAGTAAGGAAACTATCATGTCATTAGCCAAAAAACTACAGAATTCTAATATGAAGGATGAAGGAGTTTTAAGGGATGTAATCAAAGATTTGTCTAAAGTTACAGGTAAAGATGTGAGTGAAGAAAAAACACAAAAAATTGTTAATGCAATTGTAAATGATAATGTACCTAAAGATGTTGACAAAATGTTCTAAAAAGTAATATCTTTATTTGACAAAGGCATCCTTTTATATTAGAATTTATATAGGAGGATATATATGGAAACTAGAGATAAAAAGAATATATTAATTATAGCACTATTAGTTTCAGTAGTATTTATGTCGGTTGGTTATGCACTGTTATCTACTGAACTTAGAGTTAATGGTGGAGCAACTATTGAAGATCCATCTTGGGATGTAAAAATATCAAATATTGTAAGTACTGCTACTACAGGAACTGGTGAAGATCTTGGAGTTACTACCAATAACACACTAGCTACATTTAATGCTAAATTAATGGAACCTGGTGACAGTGTTACATATACAGTTAGTGTTACTAATTCAGGAAATATTAATGCAAAGCTAAACAATATTCAAATAACACCAGAAGATTATGATGTCGGTAAGTTCATTGTTTATAGTGTTGATGGATTAAATGCTAATGATGCTTTAGCAGCAGGAAGCGTTAAAACGTTTACAGTTACTGCAACATACAATGATGCAACAGAAGAACAACCTACAGAAGCAGATTTAAGTAGACCAATATCAGTTCTGCTTAACTATGTACAATATTAGTCAATAAAGGAATCGTACGATTCTTTTTATTTGAAAAATTTTGGCTTAATTTGAGTGTAATTGACTAAAAGCTTAATTTATGGTATAATGTGCCTCATAAGTGGGGGATATAGATGATTAAATTAATAACAATTGGAGATGCTTTTAAAAGTCCACTTCCAAATATTGTGTTTGGTATAAATAAGACAGATGTAAACGCTATTGGAACACCAAAGCGAATTGCAGACTTAGGAGTTCCTATTTTTAGTAGATTAGGATTAAGATATGATTTACAATATGGATATAGTGCTACTTGGGATGTTGAAGGTAAAAGAGCTTATGGCCTTGTGTGTCATGATAAAAACGAGCTAACTACACCAGGAATTATCCGATGTGCATTTGATAACTTGGAGACTAATACATTACTTCCAGTAGCGTCAGTTTTAATTGGATCAACTTTAGAAGGAAGATCTGGTAGTGAAATAGAAGATGTAATAATCGGAATGGAACTATCAAGAAGGCCTATAGATTTATACTTGTCTGAAAGCACACCAATAGAAGAGGTACAAAGAGTAAATGATATATATAATAGGATTAGATAATTATTGCTTAAGCGTAAACCACTTAAGTTTTTTATTTGACTAGGTAATCTTTATATATTATAATTCTCTTAGATAATAGGAGGAATCCTTATGATGAATAAAAGAATTATACCCATATATGTATTAATCATAAGTTACTTATTAGGTAGACTCCTAGTTTTTAAATCTAATCTATTAGAGCATTATACATTAATAATAAACCCATTATTTTGGTTTCTTTTATTTATTCTTACATTAATACTCTTATATGATAAAGAAGATAGAATACGTTCTAAATATGATAAAGTTCAAAGCATAATTATATTGCTTATTGCGTATTCTATGGGATATTTTTTATCTGGATTAATATTTGGATATGAATATAGTGTCTATTCACATTCATTTATTTCAATTATTAAAAACTTAATATCATTTGTCTTAATAATAATATTTCAAGAGTATATTAGATATAAACTTGTTATATCAATAAAGAAATCTTTTTTCAATTATTTAGTAATAGCTATTTTATTTACTCTTATAAGTATGAATTTTATAAATGTTGGTGTTAACTTTAAGACTAATGTGAGTGCATTTAAGTATATATCTGTAACAATTCTTCCTTTATTAGTATCAAACATTGCATTTACCTATTTAACAGGAATGAGTGGCTTAATGATACCTCTTCTATATAGATCTGTTATGGTATTACTTAGTATATTACTTCCAATAGTACCATCATGGCCTTGGATAATAACATCAGTAGTAGGAATAATATTTCCAATAGTAGTACTTTATTATTTTAATTATTTAAACTTAAGAAAATTAAGGGATATGTCTCGAAGAAGATTAAAAAAAGAAAGTCCTTTGACACTTATGCCCCATATTATCTTAGCGGCACTCTTAATATCATTTATAGCAGGATTTTTTAAATATAAACCAATATCTGTGATGTCTAACAGTATGGTACCTATATTTTCTCGTGGAGATGTGGTGGTAGTTGAAAAGATTGACTCAAATATTTTGAATAATTTAAAGATTAATGATATAATTTATTTTAGAATAGACAATCTATTTGTGGTGCATAGAATTGTTGATATCAGATTAAATGAAAAGAATAAAAAAGTAATAATTACTAAAGGAGATAATAACGAAGTTATTGATAACTGGGAAGTAAAAGAAGATGATATAAATGGAATAGTGAAGTTTAGTATTCCGCTTATTGGTTTTCCATCAGTATGGTTTAGTGAGTTTTTACTTAAATAAAAGGGGAATAATATGAAAAAGAAAAAAAAATCTAAAACAGTTAGATTAAAAAAAAGTGTTAGAATAGTTCTTGCTATTTTATCTTTGTTTTTTGTAATTCTTTCTCTTTGGATTATGATAGATTGTTTTGATACTAAAAAAGAAACAAAAAAGTTTGTTATGGCTTATAAAAGTGAGGCCAATGCATCTTATAAGGTTTATTTAAAAGCTAATAACTATTTTAGTGAAAAATACTTAGATATGGATAAAAAATATATATCTAATTTAATTGATTATATTGATATAGATTTTAGTTATATATTTTCTTCATCAAAGCTACTAAATTCTAAATATACCTATAAGGTAACTGCTACTTTGGTAAATGAAAATGATTCAGTAAATATTAAAGGAGAAATATGGTCTAAGGTATATAATTTAGTACCTACAAAAATAGAAGCATCTAGTGATACTACTAATGTTAGTATTAAGGAGAACATAAAAGTTAGTTATGATTCTTATAATAATGAAGTTAAAAACTTTAATAAAGATTATAGCATCTTATCTAAAGCAGTTCTTTATATTAAATTTGATGTTGTATCAACAAATTCTGTTAAAAGCTATGAAAAAGATATAGTGGATGTATCTAATGTTGAGATAAAAATACCATTACTACAAAATGTAACTGAAGTGGTCAAGAGTGATATTTTATCAAAAAATGAGAGTGTATACAATCACACTACTGTTGAAGAAAAGTTTAATTTAGTATTGTTCTTAATATCATTATTACTATTCTTATTGACATTACCTCTTGGTGTTATATCTACTATTAGATTGTTTATAATAACTAACATGTCTGAATATATAACAAGTCTTAATAAAATACTTAAGAACTATGATGAGATTATTGCAGAGGTTACAAATGAACCTAATTTAAAGGATAAAGATATAATAGAGATTAAGAAGTTCGAGGATTTAGTCAATATTGAAGAAGAATTAAGGATACCAATTTTGCTTTACGAGGTAAAAAAAGGTAGTTTAGCGTGGTTTGTTATTGTTCACAATGATAAGGCTTACCGATATACGCTAAAGCAAGAAATAAAGACAAAGAGTGCTTTTATAAGAAAGATTGAAGGATACAAAATATAGTTTCCTTTTGCGAGGTTAATATGATAGAAGTTGAACAAAGAGGAATTGTTACAGAGGAAATTTATAATAAGTTAATTAGCATGTTTAAAAAAGAAATTAAGACTACTAAACAGATAACTTACTATTTTAGTGGAGAAAAAGATTTTAGACTTATGATGACTAAAGATTATAATCAATTGTGGTTAAAAGAAGGTAAAATGCATGATGATGCTAGGGAAGAAATAGTAGTTAAAATAGATCCATCTTATAAAGACTCCATTTTGAATATGCTTAAAGCATTGTCATATTCAGTAAAAATAAAATGGTATAGAGTTAGAAATGAAGTTAAATATAAAGGGTATGACTTAACAATTGATTATACAGTAGGATATGGTTATGTTGTAGAAATAGAGAAAATAATAAAAAAGGATTCAATGATAAATGATACAAAAGAAGAACTAATTAAGGTATTAGGGGAGTTAGGTATTACACCTTCTAATAAAGAAGAACTTAATAAGGTATATGAATACTATAAAGAAAATTATATTACATTAACTAAGAATATTGATGAAGAGGAATTTATTTATAATTAAAGAATATTTTACAAATAAAAATATTGATACAGTCAATATTTTTTTGCATATTATCATTTAGTAATTATAGGTATTTATTATTACTATTCTATAAATTAAAAAAATCTTCATATACGCAAAATTTTTGCATAGATTTAAATGAATAGTAAAGGAAGGGTTTATACATGGATAAAATGGAAATTATAAAGAATATTGCACAAAGAACTGGTGGAGACATATATTTAGGTATTGTTGGTGCTGTTAGAACAGGGAAATCAACATTTATAAAGAAGGTAATAGAGACATTAGTAGTACCTAATATATCTGATGAATATGAGAGAAAAAGAGCATTAGATGAGATACCACAAAGTGCAGCTGGTAAGACTATTATGACAATAGAACCAAAGTTTGTTCCTAATACTGCTGCAAAGATAAATATTGATGACTTTAGTTGTAATATAAGACTTATTGACTGTGTTGGGTATATTATTGCAAATGCTAAAGGGGCAGAGGATGAAAATGGTCCAAGAATGGTAAAGTGTCCTTGGTATGATGAAGCAATACCATTTGTGGAAGCAGCTGAACTTGGTACGGAAAAGGTAATTAAGGATCATTCAACTATAGGTATTGTAATGGCAACAGATGGATCAATTGGAGAGTTTAATAGAAACGACTATTTAGAGGCAGAAAATAGAGTAATTAGAGAACTTAAAGAGATTGGAAAACCTTTTATAGTTGTTCTTAATTCAACACATCCAACATTGCCTGAAACACAGCGTTTAGCAGAAGCTCTTAAAGAAGAGCATAATGTACCAGTATTACCTATGAATGTTGATACTTTAACAGAAAAAGATATGTATCATATACTAAGGGAAGCTTTATATGAATTTCCGGTATTAGATGTTAAAGTTAACATGCCAGAATGGATTGCTATATTAAACTCTAAGCATCCAGTTAAGAAAAATTATATTGAATGTATAAGAGATAGTGTTCATGAGGTTGATAAATTACGAGACATAGAAAATATTACAAATAAATTCAAAGATAACGAATATATATCTAAATCATACTTATCTGAAGTTAATCCAGCAACAGGTGAAATAGTGATTGCACTTGAAGCTCCGGTAGAGCTTTATAATCAAGTATTAAAGGATATAATAGAGATAGATGTTAAGAATAAAGCAGAATTATTATCTTTATTTCAAGGGTATAATGAGGCTAAAAAAGAGTATGATCAAATTAAGTATGCACTTAAGATGGTTAAACAAACAGGTTATGGAGTGGCATCTCCATCGCTCGCAGATATGAAGCTTGACACTCCTGAGATAACAAAACAAGGTTCTCGTTATGGAATTAAGCTAAAAGCAGTTGCACCATCTATTCATATGATTAGAGTAGATGTACAAAGTACATTTGAACCAATAATAGGAAGCGAATTACAAAGCAAAGAATTAATCAATTATCTTATGAAAGACTATGAAGCTAATCCTCAAAACATATGGAAAAGTGAAATATTTGGAAGAAGTCTTGATGTTATAGTTCAAGAAGGGATTCAATCAAAAATATCAATGATGCCAGAAAATGTTAGATATAAATTAGCACAAACTTTAACAAAATTAGTAAATAGAGGATCAAATAATTTAATTGCAATAGTAATATAAAAAGCAGATATTTTATCTGCTTTTGTCATTAATTATAATAGTCAATTTCTCTCATAATTTCACTTATTTTTATAACTAGAACATTATTGATAGTTTTTATACAATCTTTTGAAGGAAATGAAGGCATTTCTTTAAATTCATCTGTATCTAATATTTCACTTATTTGATTAGCCGATGCTTTTGTTATGTAGCCACCAGCATATTGTCTAATTATACCATACCAACTACTCATAGTGTTAATATATAAGCTTTCAGAATCAGCAGAATTTACTCTTTCCACATAAGTGGCAATATTTGGAGATACTGTAGGATAATTATCATTTTTGATCCATCCCATTATTGCTATGGGCATATCTTTATTAAAGTTTTCATTTTGCTCTATTCTATCCAGAATTCTAAGAGTCAAAGAATAAGCTTTATTAAAGTTTAATTGAACGTTTAGATAAACAGCTTGTGTTAATATATAGTAATTAAATGATAACATGATTGTACTTAATATCAATATGTTTTTGAAAAGTGGTTCAAATTTAAAATAAGAGTGATTTTCATTTAATGATAATATAAGTATCAATAATATTAACATACCAGGCATCATTCTCAGTTTAGCTATATCCGTTGGGACCATATATACTATAATATTGAACGCAATAGGAAGTAATAGCAATAATATGGATACTATTATTACTTTTTCTTTTTTGATATTACCAATTATTGATATTATAAAGCTAATTAAGAAAATAGAGTAAATGCTTTTTCTTAAAATCCCATTATTATAAAACAAATTTGTAAAGAAAAAATCATAAAACCTTGTGTATGCTTGGATTGTTAATTCTCCTAACATATTTAACTTAAATTCTCCCATTTGCTGCATCCCCATATAATCAGCTAAATTAACATGATACAAATAATTAAACACTTTTACTGATATAAAATATACTACTAACCCTATACCACCAATAATTACAAATTTTAAGGCATCTTTAATCATAACTTTAATATTATAGTTATTGTTTTCTAAGAGTTCTTTAAATAAGTATGAAAAGCATAAAGCAACTGTAACTCCAATATATGATTGATATGATGCTAGGGATATCACTATGGAGATTATTGATAGTACATATGATATCCAATTTTTCCTCAACATAAGCCATACAGCAAATACTGACAAAAACATACTTAAGAAAAAGGTGTCAGCACAGTAATAGTATATAAAAGAAGCAGAAACAGTAGGGAATACTACAACCAACACACTAATTAATATAATAGTTAAGTTTTTCTTTACTTTAAATATATCTACAATAAATACACTGGATAACGCTAAGCATACAGAACTAAAAATTCCTAAATATATTGGTAATACCATATAGCTTCTTATTTTATATGCAAATATGTACATCCATCTTCCAAGGGAAAGTTCCCAGTTAAAACCATTTTGAAATGTTGTATAAACAACTCCGTCCGCATTTGGCATTTGATTTACCATAATATAGATGTGCACTAAAAATGCAAGGATAAGTGTAACGACAAATGCAAGCTTTCTATTCTTATTAAACCATTGTAGTATTTTTTTTGCTGTGATTTCAATTAAGTCTTCTTTAATATATTTAATCATAAAAACTCCTCTTCATAATAATTATACATTATATACTCAAATTTGTATATTAGTATATAAATTTGAGTATGTAATGGAAATATAGAAATATGGCTATATTTTTCTTATAATTACAAATAAGTTGACTTTTTAATTGATAAGCGATTAAAATAAACTTTAAGAGGTGGGTATTATGAGTAAGAGGACAACGGAAGAAATGGAAGGAAGAATTATTGCGTTAGAAACCGAGTTGGCATATTTACAGGATAAATATTTAGATATAAGAAATGATGATTTTGTTTCAAGTGATATGAAAGGAGAACTAAGTGATCAGATTATAGCATTATCAAACGAGATAAAGTCTAGAAGGTATATTACAAATGCTCAATTTGATTCTAAATTTATTGGCCCATTAATGGCAAGAATGATATCAAAACTTGAGGGAAATGAGTATGAGTTTTTTGTTGCTGATGTTTATTATTCTAGAAACAAGAAGGATAGCGATGGTAGTTTTAAACCACAGAGGTACAGTATGAAAGCTGCTTTGATTATGCCAAAGGCTGAGGCTAAGACTAGCTATCACATTAGTGAACTAAGTAAAACAGCTACTAGGCCATATCAAATATTAAGAGATACTCCTCATTGCATATTAGGAATAGTAAGAAATCGTGATTTAGAAAAATTAACATCAGCTAATTTAAGTCCTAGGCTAGAAAGTCAAATGTTTTCTTATGGAAATCATGAATATGTCTCTGGCTTAGTTGGAAAGCTTATGAAAAATAGAAGTTTGTTTAATAGTATTCAATTATCAAATGATGAAGTAGAAAGATCATTACAAAGTTCTATTGATGGAATTAAAATAAGTTGTAGCGAAACAGGAAGGACGCCACAAACCTTATATAAAAAAATGAAACCGGTTATTTAATAACTGTTGGGAAATAAAACAACATCAGAAATATACATAAATATACATGTTTTAATTAATTTTTGGTTGATTTTGCAAATAAAACGTGATATCTTAAGTATGTAAGCATATAGTGCTTAGAAAATGGAGGTAATATAATGAAAAAATCAGAATTAGTTGAAGTAGTAGCACAAGCTGCAGACTTAACAAAAGCAGATGCAACTCGCGCATTAGATGCAGTATTTGAAGCTATCACTGCTGCACTTAAGAAAGGAACTAAAGTACCAGTAGCTGGATTTGGAACATTTGCAGTTTCAAAAAGAGCAGCTAGAGAAGGAAGAAATCCTCAAACTGGTGCTACAGTAAAAATCCCAGCAAGAAAAGCAGTTACTTTCAAAGCTGGTACAGCATTAAAAGAAGCTGTAAACAAATAATTAGGCTTGTAAAGAAGAGTGATTACTCTTTTTTATTTGCTTTTTTTTTGTTATAATTATTATGGTGATACAATGCTAGAAACTGCAAAGAAAGTATTAAAGTTAATTGAAGATAAAGGCTTTAGAGCATATTTAGTAGGTGGCTTTGTAAGAGATTATATATTAGGTATAGAATCAGCTGATATTGATATAACAACGAACGCTACGCCAAAGGATATGAAAGACATTTTTAACAATGTAATTGCTCCTGAAGTAAAGTATGGTTCTGTTACTCTTTTAATTAATAATATAAGATTTGAAGTTACTACTTTTAGAAAAGAACTAAATTATGTTAATAATAGAAAGCCACTAGATGTAGAATACATAGATAATTTATTAGAGGATTTGAAAAGAAGAGATTTTACTATAAATACTCTTTGTATGGATAAAGATGGAAATATAATAGATTTGCTTAATGGAAGAAGTGATCTTGAAAAGAAAATTATAAGAGCAGTGGGAGATCCAATTGATAAGTTTAATGAAGATTCATTGAGGATATTAAGAGCGATTAGATTTGCTACTGTACTTGATTTTACTATTGAAGGAAATACTAAGGAAGCAATAAAGATTACTAAAGGTAATTTAGCAACACTTTCATATAATAGAAAGAAGCAAGAACTTGATAAAATATTTGTTAATAGTAATGCTAAATATGGAATAGATTTAATTATTGAATTGGGATTAGCTAAACTGTTGGAATTGAATAATTTAGAAGAAATAAAGCTAAGCAATGATATTATTGGTATTTGGGCATCACTTGATGTTAGTAGTAAATATCCTTTTACTAATAGCGAAAAAGAGTTAATATCCAAGATAAAAGAAGTTGTTACTATAAGAAATCAAACAAATATGGTATTATATAAATACGGTTTATATGTCAATTCAGTTGCAGCTGATATTTTAGGGAAAAGTAAAGTTGATATTATTAAAAGATTTGAAGAACTTCCAATTAGGATAAGAAGAGATATAGATATATCAAGTGAAGAGATAAGGCAATTACTTAATGGAAATAGTGGGGCAATATTTAAAGAAATTTATAATAATCTTGAAAAGAGTATCTTAAATGGAGTATTAGAAAATAATAATGATAGTATAAAGGAATATATAAAATCAGTATATTGCTAGGGGGAATTATGAAAAATAGTAAGGTAATAGAATTAGTCAAAGAGAAAAACTTAACTATACCCATGTATATATTTAAGTTAAGAAGTAATTTTGATATTGAATTATTCGAATTTATATTCTTGATGTATCTTTACAATTTAGGAGATAAAATAATTTTCGATGTTAATACTATAGCTAATGGATTTGGAATTAATTTAGGGGAAGCAATGAATTATATTTCTAAATTACAAGATAAAAAATTACTTGCTTTAGTAGTTATTAAAAATGAGAAGAATATAACCGAAGAGTATATATCCTTAGACTTGTTTTATGAAAAATTATCTAAGTTCTTAGTAGAAGAGTTTAATACTACTAGTGAGGTTGATGCTAAAACTATATTTGAAATAATTGAACGTGAATTTGGGAGAACATTAACTCCAATTGAATATGAAATAATAAAAGCCTGGTTAGATAGTAATTATAGTGAGGAACTTATTAAGGAAGCTGTAAAAGAGGCTTCGTTTAATGGTGTTGCTAATTTGAGGTATATCGATAAAATACTTTATGAATGGAGTAAAAAAGGCTTTAAAAATAAAGAAGATATTGATAAAAATAGAGTGTCATTTAAAGAGACAAAAGAGAAACCTCAATTATTTGATTATGATTGGATGGAAGAATAATGGAAATGTCAAAGATAGAAGATTATCTAGATGAACTTTATGATAATCCACCAATAGAGCTTATATATCATAAGGATTATGAATTGTTGATGGCAGTGGTTTTAAGTGCTCAAACAACGGATAAGAGGGTAAACTCAGTTACTTCTATATTGTTTGATATATATGATAATTTAACTAAATTAAGCATGGCAAAAGAAGAAGATATAAGTAATATTATTAGACCGATTGGTACATTTCGTAAGAAGGCAGCCTTCATTAAAGGTATTGCAACAATATTACTTCAAAACTGTGATGGGGTAGTGCCTAATGATAGAAAGTTATTAGAAAGTATGCCAGGGGTTGGTCATAAAACAGCTAATGTTGTTTTAAGTACACTTTTTGATGTTCCTGCAATAGCTGTAGATACACATGTTACAAGAGTAAGTAAGAGACTTGGTATTGCAAAGAAAAGTGATGATGTATCAAAAATAGAAAAAAAACTTATGAAGGCATTTCTAAAAGAAACTTGGTCAAAAAGACATTATCAGCTTGTTTTATTTGGTAGATATAATTGTAAAGCTGTAAAACCGGACTGCGATCCATGTAAGTTAAAAGAGATATGTAAGTTTTATAAAAATGGTCATATAGTTAAATAGGTGACTATTATGAATGATATTAATTATAGTTTTATTATTAGTGGACTAGCGGGTTTATCCACAATGATTGGCACTATAATTATTTTTTTTAGGGTAAAGAATGTTGATAAGATTATTGGAGCCTCTCTTGCCTTTGCAAGTGGTGTGATGATTACGATATGTGCTACAGATTTATTGCCAGCATCAATTGATATATTGAGTAATAAATATGCTACTATACCAATAATATTAATTCTTTCTTTATTTTTAGTTGTAGGGTTAATAATATCAATTTTTATTAATAAAATTGTTCCTAGTAATGATAATAATAAACTATTTAGAACGGGAATATTATCCATGTTTATATTAATGTTACATAATATACCAGAAGGTATTGCAACATTTATAACAGCTAATGATAATATTAAATTCGGTGTTATTTTAGCTCTAGCAATAAGCTTTCATAATATACCAGAAGGTATTAGTATAGCTGTACCAATTTACTATAGTACAAAAAGTAAAATTAAAGCATTATTCTATACTTTTGTAGCAGGATTTTCAGAACTAGTTGGAGCAATACTGGCATACTTTTTTTTATTGCCCTATATAAATGAATATGTTTTTAGTGCGTTATATGCAATAATTAGTGGTTTAATGATACACATATCAATGTACGAATTATTGCCTACTTCATTTAAATACAGTAGCAAAGGAACAATTGCTAAATATATAGTGTTTGGTATTTTAGTGATGATAATATGTCACTTTCTAATTTAAAAACAAAAAGGCAGATTGTTCTGCCTTTTATGGTGTAGGTATTGTTTCTGGTTTAATTTTAACTGTTCTAGATATTGACTTAGTGTAACCATAATAATTGATATCATATGTTATCGTGTAGGTTTCTTCATTTAATGTACTTATGTTCCCAACAACATTGTTTGCAGAATCATATTTTGTTACTGTTATTTGTGAAGCCTTAAGTTTAGATGTTATGACAACATCATCTTCTGTTAAAATTAAATCTGCTTTACTTGGTTCAAAATCACTGGCACTTAAGTTCGTTCCAACAACATATTCTGTAGTGGTCTTTACTGTTGTATTTAATTTTAATGTGTATGTATGTAGGCTAGCATTACTTAATGTATAAGTAGTACCACTACTGTTATTTGAATTATTATTCTCATAGCTTGTTATGATTTTATAAGTGGCCGCCGGATCAGAGTCATTAGCTATTGTAAACTTATTTTGGGTAGTAAATCCTAAATATGTACTATCCTTATATACTCTATATCCGAAACTTCCAGCATCCTTAACATTTGAATCAGGTGCGTTTAGAGTATTCCAAGCAATACTTGTAGTAAGTGTACTTGGATTGTAAGTAACTTTTAATCCGGTTACATTTGCTAATTTGTCATATGCTGTTGATGTTTCAGTTGGTTCAGTTCCTTTTTTAAAATATTCATAGATTATTTTATCTGTTGGTGTGTTAGCACCAGCTAATTTAGGATTATCATTAATATCTGATCCCATCTCAACACCGACCTTAACAACACTATTTGGTATCTTAAAGCTTTTACCTGATTTTGCAAATATCCTGCTACCTAGTGCATTAAATAACTTTTGTCTTTGTTGTGACGCAGTTATTACAGTTGTATAATACTTTGTGCTTATTGGTTCATATCCATACCACAATCCAATTGCCGTATCAGGATCATATCCAACTACCCAAGCATCATTGATTGCAGAACTGGGTAATCCCTTTGCTCTTTGAATTGCTTCTGTAAAGTTTGTTGTACCTGTTTTAGCAGCTACATTGACACCGTTAACTTTTGCAACATAGGCAATACCTTGATCAACAGAAGTTTTTAAACAATCTGTAATCATGAATGCTGTTGAATCACTCATAACCTTAGTACTTTTTTCTTCGTGTGTATAAACTTCTCCAGTATCTCTTAAAATAATTTTTGTAATTGCATATGGCTCATAATAAGTACCACCATTTGCAAATGCTGCATAAGCTGCTGCCATTTCCAAAGGATTAGATCCATTAAATGCTCCAATCGAATGAGCTTCATGTAGATATCCATTAGATTCTTCAGGTTTTATTCCAAGACTTTTAACAAATTGTAATATTTTTTTATTATCTACTTGTTGGAATGCTTGTAATGCTGGTATATTTCTAGAGTCAGCAAGAGCCCAACGTAGTGTCATAATTCCTCTATAAGTTCTATCAGAATTTCGTATTTCTTGACCACTACTATAGTAGTATTGTTTATCATCAAATAATTTATATGTTGACCAGTTATTATATTCAATACCTGGCCCATAATCAAATAAAGGTTTAGCTACTGATCCTATTTGACGATTTGTCATCGACGCATAGCTCATCTGTCTTAGCGAGTCTATATTTCTACCAGCACCAACAGCAAGTAATTTTCCACTCCATACATCCACGACAGCCACACCTGCTTGAACTTCTGGATTAAGCCATGTATAAGTTTTACCATTCATGATGTCATCTACAACTTGTTGCTTTGATGTATCTAAGTTAGTATATACTAATACAGATGTAGTACTTGGGTTAATACCATATACTTTAATTGCCTCTTCAATTACTTCGTTAATATATGAAAGATAAGGTTGTGCAGCAGTACTTGATTGCTTTAATAAGCTTTCAACCGGTATAGCTGCTGCTAAATCTCTTTCTTCTTCAGTTATATAACCGTGATGTAGCATTAAGTTTAATACAGTTAATCTTCTTGATGTTGCAGCATCAGGGTTCTTAAAAGGATTGTAATAAGCTGGTGATTTAAATAGACCTATTAAAAGGGCTGCTTCTGATAAAGTAAGATCCGCTGCATTTTTACCAAAGTATTCTCTACTTGCTTGTTCAACACCATATGCTACACCAAGGAAATGGTTGTTAACATAAAACTCTATGATCTCTTGCTTTGAGTATTGTTTTTCTATTCTAAATACTGATAAATATATATCTGTAAATTTACGAACTATACCTTCAAATCCTTTATCTGTTCTTGAAGTGTAGGCATTCTTTGCAACCTGCATAGTAATAGTAGAAGCTCCACCAGCATCAGTATCACCAGTTGCTTGTTTTAATGATGCTAAAGTAAACCTTGCAGCATCAAATCCATTATGTTGAAAAAATCTGGCATCTTCAGTCGCAATTAAAGCATCTATTAATGATTGACTCATCTCTTCATAAGAGATTATTTCACGTTTCTCTGTTCCAAGTTCTATAACACTATTTTCTTTATTATCATAGATGATGGAAGTTTGAGTCATAACTAATTGATTAGGATCAAAATCAGGGGCATTGGATACAACATAATTTAAGAACCATCCAACTCCGCCCATTGCAGCAATGCACGCGATTAAGAAGAATATTGTTAAGATATTAATAGTAATTCTAAGCCATCTTTTTCTTCTTAACTTACTAACGAGCATGGATAACAACATAATTAATATTAATCCACCAACCAATATACCTGCGAACATAAAATCCATAAAGATTAATCCAAGTATAAATGATATTAACAAAAATATTCCAATAACTATATAATTCTCTTTTAATTCTTTTTTCGTATATGAACTTACTTTTTTATCTGTACTTTTCTTTTCTTTACTATTTTTATTTTTCACTATTTATACCTCCATAAATATTATCTATAATACTCAAATAATCACATCTAGGACTATACTTATCTTTTATTAGGTAACCTAACTCTTTAAAATAACTTACAGGTATTGATTTTCTATCATTATTTTCAATGAAATTAATGAAATCATTTCCAAGTAATAAATATGTTTCCAATAGTCTGGTAAATCTTACTATAATAAATGCAATGCCATCATTATTAATTATATTCTTAATATGATTAATTTGATGTTTATGAATATTGCTAAGTGGAAATGAAGTTACACTGTTTGTTTCTTTAGCCTCAAAGTCTATATATTTACCTTTATATAATCCGTTATAATCAGTTGTAGATGGTTCTTTAAAGAAAGCCTCTTTTATTACTGCACTTCTATTAGTGTAGTCAACTTTTGTTATTTGAATAGGGGTTGGTTTTTTATAGATGAATCCAGTGCCACAATGAGCATAATGCTCATTTGTAATATTGATATCATTCTCTAAACCCATACCTCTATTATCATACTTTATATTGTCTTTATTTGTTTGATTTGCTACTTTGATGCCCTTTGGATACAACATAAAACCACCTATGTTAAATTATACTATAAAAGTGAATAAATATCTACTAATGATTTGTGAAAAATAAAAAAGGCTATCTGCCTATATTTAAACTTTTAAATCCAACCATTATAGATGGAGGAGTTAGGATTTTTGCTTTTTTCGAACTAAATATATCAATACCAGTTTGTTTCTTTCCAAGAAGAGAAAGTGGCGAAAGTGTAAAACTGGTTTCCTCTTTTCCAAGTATATTTTCCTTTATAGTGCAGGTATCTTTCCATATTGGTAATCTGTCAACACTACGACCATTGAATTGACTAAAGTAATTGTTAATCTTTTCCATTCCTCATCTTCAGCTAATGTGAGTAGAAATTGTTTTCCCCCTACTTGATAATGTTGAAAAGTCAATTTTAATCTAGTTTTGTCGAAGTTAATGCTAATGAGAATATATTACTATATAATCATATTGGTGATAAAATGAAAGACACGTTTGTTATTGAAGTTATAAACTCTATGATGTATAATGCTAGGAAGGCAAGCTTTTTAATTAATTCTAAAATAATTGCGGATAAGAGTATATCATTGACAAAATAGTCTATTTTTGTGATAATGATAATATACAAAGGATTGGTGATGAATATGTATCAAAATAAGCTTAATTTAACACCACAAGATATTTTGGAAAGAGAGTTTAAAATTGATACTAGAGGGTACCGTTTAAAAGAGGTAGATCAATTTTTAGATGCTATTATTAGCGATTATGAACAATTTTTTAAACTTATGAAAGAGTCTGAAAAAGAAAAAGAAGAATTGCTTGAAGAAATAATGGCTTTAAAACAAGAAATACGTAATTTGAAGATGAGTATTGAAATTGCCAGAAGTAGTGATGGTGAGTCTAAAGAAGTTACAAATATAGATGTAATTAAAAGACTTTCTCAACTAGAAAAAATTGTTTATGGTAAAGATGAATAGTACTTTGACAAACGCTGCATTTTTATAATGTAGAGGAAAGTCCATACTCGCAAAGACTGGAATGTCTTTAGTGATCGTGCTAGAGAAAAAAATAACTCTAGGTAGTTAATCTAACGGCTGTGAAATGATCTAAGGCTTTGGCTATGATTAGAGTAACTGTAAAAGTGTCATAGTGACGAAGATACTGGAAACAGTGGAAATGGAACGCGATAAACCCCACGAGCGAGAAACTCAAATTTGGTAGAGGAGTCCTACTAAGGAATCATAACTGATGTAGGGACCAGTAATGGTAGATAGATGTTTGTCACCTAGTAATAGGTACAGAAAATGGCTTATAAAGTATTATTTATGTTTAATAGAGGTGTTATGAAAGAACTAGGAGAGTATTTAAAAGAGACACGAGAACTTAATGGTGTAGAACTAGAAGAAGCAGCAGATGACCTAGAGATAGAGAAATTTGAACTTGAAAACATTGAAGAAGGAAATGTAAGAGCTTTTAGAGATGTCTTAAGTATGAAGGAAATAGTAAAAGAATATGCTAAATACTTAGGTCTTGATCCAGAAAAAGTAATAGATGAATTCAATGATTTTTTATTTGAGCACACATCAAAAATATCTTTAGAAGATATAATGGAAGCTGCTAAGGAAAAAGATAAAGAAGAAAAAGAAAAAAAGGTTCATTCTCCTTATACCAAGATAAAGAAAAGAAAGATTAATAAGAAGATGATAGTCAATATTGTTTTGATTATACTTTTTACTATATTAATATTGACTGCTATAAATGAAATGAGAAGGCCTAAAAAAGAAATAATAAATGCAGAATTGTTAAATGAGGTAATAAGAGGTGATGTAAATGAATTTACCTACTAAATTGACAGTAACTAGAATAGTTTTATCTATTGTTATTGTATTTATAATGTTATTTCCATTTTATATGATTAATATAGAATTCCCAAAATGGCATATTGTAAAAATATGGGTTGAGTCAAAGTATATAATATCAGGAATATTATTCATTGTTGCTAGCTTTACAGATTTTTTAGATGGCTATCTTGCAAGAAAAAGAGGACTTGTTACAAATACTGGTAAGATGCTTGATGCTATAGCAGATAAGATATTAGTAAATTCAGTTTTAATTATTTTAGCTTCAACAGGTCATATAAATGCGGTTATACCAGTTGTTGTAGTATTAAGAGATATAGTTGTTAATGCTATTAAGATGGAGGCAGCTGCTAAAGGTAAAGTAGTAGCAGCTATCAATAGTGGAAAATTGAAGACAGCAGCATTAATGGTAGGAACTTCATTAGCATTCTTTTATAACTTGCCATTTGAACTATGGAATTTGAATGTGGCAGATTTCTTACTATATTTTGCCACTATAATGTCAATTGTTTCGATGATTGAGTATTATAGTATTAATAAGAAATTAATAATTGATCAAAATAGCTAATTAAAAATAAAGAATTCTATTATAGAATTCTTTTTTTCTTTGAAAATAAAGGATTACAAAATAAACAAACAATTGTTTGAAAAAACATCTTGCAATTTACAATTTTATGTTGTATGATTGATTTGTAAGTAAATATGTGGAGGTAATTTATGAGCAAACTAGCAAATGGAGATAAAACATTAGAACAAGTATTAAGTGATATTGAAAAACAATTTGGTAAAGGATCAATAATGAAATTAGGAGAAAGTAAACATATGGAAGTAGATGTTTGCTCTTCTGGGTCAATATCTTTAGATATAGCATTAGGTGTTGGAGGATATCCAAAGGGAAGAATAGTAGAAATTTATGGACCTGAATCAAGTGGTAAAACTACTTTTGCATTACACGCAATTGCAGAAGTACAAAAAGCTGGTGGAAGAGCAGCATTTATAGATGCAGAACATGCACTAGATCCTAATTATGCAAAGAATTTAGGTGTTAACGTAAATGAGCTTTTATTATCACAACCTGATACAGGAGAACAGGCATTAGAAATTTGTGAAGCTTTAGTTAGAAGTGAAGCTATTAGTATTATAGTAATAGACTCAGTAGCAGCTTTAGTACCACAAGCGGAAATCGATGGAGAAATGGGAGATTCACACGTAGGATTACAAGCAAGACTTATGTCGCAAGCTCTACGTAAACTATCTGGTACTATTAATAAGACAAAGACAATTACAATATTTATTAACCAGTTAAGAGAAAAAGTTGGAGTTATGTTTGGAAACCCTGAAACAACTCCAGGAGGACGTGCATTAAAGTTTTATTCAACAATTAGACTTGATGTAAGAAGAACGGAACAACTAAAACTAGGGGATGCAGCAATTGGTGCTAAAACAACTGTCAAGGTTGTTAAGAATAAAGTAGCACCACCATTTAAAGCAGCAGTAGTTGATATTATGTATGGTGAAGGTGTAAGTAGAGAAGGAGAACTAATTGATCTTGCAAGCAATGCTAATATTATTGAGAAGAGTGGAGCGTGGTTTGCATACAAGGGAGAAAAATTAGGTCAAGGAAAAGAAAATGTAAAATTACTTCTTAAAGAAAATACTGGATTACGTGATGAAATAGAGACAAAAACAAGAGAATTCTATGGTATTGCTAAGTCTGTTAAAAAAGAAGAGCAATAATATAATAGTTCACAGTAATGTGAGCTTTTTATTGTGAATAAAGCAAAGAAAATTTATTGATTATTGTATAATAGAGGTGCTATTTGAGATGCAAAAATGTAGGGATGCTTATTATGTTAACAAGTAGTAATTATAATTATCAAATAGATAACTTTGTGAAGTTTAATAATTGTTGACAACCCAAATAAAAGACTCTACAATAGAAATAGATGTTATAAATTTGTAAAAAATTTAACATATATAGAATGGAGGAATATTATGGACATATTAATCTCCGTTTTGCTAGTTATTGTTGGAATATCAGGAGGTTTTTTAGTAAATTCTATTATTACTAATAGAAAAGAAAACAATGTTGCTAAGAGATCTGAAGAACTTATTGAAAAGGCGAGAAGAGAAGCTGAGAAAGCGAAGAGAGATTCGCTATTTGAGGCAAAAGAAGAAATACATAAGTTGAAATTAGAAAATGAAAAAGAAGTTAAAGAGAGAAAAGAAGAATTAAAATTATCTGAAGAAAGACTTATGCAAAGGGAAAGTAACATGGATAAACGTGATGAACTTTTCCAAAAAAGAGAATTAGTAATTGATGAAAAAGAAAAAAAAATATTAGATTTTCAAAAAGAAATCCAAGATGAACAAGCAAAAGTGGAAGAACTAAAACAAGAACAACTTGAGAAACTACTAAAGATATCTGAATTAAACAAAGACCAAGCAAAAGAACTAGTTATGAAACAAGTGGAAGAGAACTTATCAAAGGAAATAGCTGGGTTTATTAAAGAAAGAGAAAATGAAGCTAAATTAGAGGCTGATAAGAAAGCTAAAGAATTAATAGTATCTTCAATGCAAAGATATGCTGCTGATTTATCAAGTGAACAAACTGTTACAACGGTTGCACTACCTAACGATGAGATGAAGGGTAGAATAATTGGTAGAGAAGGAAGAAATATAAGAACTATTGAAGCTATTACTGGTGTTGATTTAATTATTGATGATACTCCAGAAGCTGTGGTACTTTCTAGCTTTGATCCGCTTAGAAGAGAAATAGCAAGAGTAACACTTGAGACTTTGATTAAAGATGGAAGAATACATCCAACTAGAATTGAAGAGTTATATGATAAAGTTACAAAAGATATGAAGAGTAAGATTATAGAATATGGAAATAATTCATTGTTTGAACTTGGGCTAACTAAGTTTGATCCTGAGTTAATAGAAATACTTGGTAAACTTCACTTTAGAACAAGTTATGGACAAAATGCTTTAGAGCATTCAATGGAAGTTGCACACCTATCCGGTCTTCTTGCAAGTGAGCTAGGGGAAAGCGTAATGTTAGCTAAACGTGCTGGATTACTACATGACATTGGTAAAGCAATTGATCATGAAATTGAAGGAAGCCATGTTGAGATTGGTATGGATATAGCTAAGAAATATAATGAGTCAAGTACTGTTATTAATTCTATTGCATCACATCATGGTGATAATGAAGCAAATACAGTAATATCAGTTATAGTAGCTATTGCAGATGCTCTATCAGCTTCACGTCCAGGAGCAAGGAATGATTCCTTAGAGAACTATCTAAAACGTCTTGAACAACTAGAGGGAATTGGTAATCAAATAAAAGGTGTTGATAAGACATTTGCAGTTCAAGCTGGTCGTGAGATAAGAGTTATCGTTAAACCTGAAGAAATTGATGATTTAGGTGCATATAAGATAGCTAGAGATGTAAAAGAAAAAATTGAATCTACAATGCAATACCCTGGTACAATAAAGGTAACAGTAATAAGAGAAACAAGGGCACAAGAAGAAGCAAAATAGTTGCTTCTTTTTTATAAAAAAAGAAACCAAGATTTATTCTTGGTTTTGTTGTGTTTTATTTTCTTTTTTTATGTCTAATATAACGGGTAATATAATTGGCTTTCTTCCAGTAAGTTCATATATAAATGGAAATAGTTCAGCAGTTATTTGACTTTTTATATCGTTGAAAGTGGTGTTAGGTTCTTTTAATTTATTTTGTATGACACTTTCGGCAATATGTTCAATTTTTTTAATTAAAGCTTCATTTTCATTTATTAGTATGAATCCTCTCGTTGTTATATTAGGTTTAATTAACAATTGTTTATTTTTCATATCAATATTTGCAATTACTACTAATATACCATCGCTAGCCATTATCTTACGATCACGAAGTACTGCGCCATTTATTTCTCCGAGCCTATTACCATCTACATACACATCACTTGATATTACTGAATCACTTTGTGTAATACCATGATTTTTTATAGATAGGGTATTACCGTTTTGAAGTACAAATGTATTTTCTTTTGGAATACCACATTCAATACCTAAATTTGCATGGCTTTTAAGCATTCTGTAATCGCCATGGAAAGGCATTAAATACTTAGGCATAATAAGTCTTATCATAAGCTTTAATTCTTCCATATTGGCATGTCCTGATGTATGAATACCATCCATTGAAGTATTAGTAAATACTTTTACTCCTTGTAGATATAATTTGTTTATTGTATTTCCAATAGAAACTGCATTACCTGGTATTGGAGAAGATGAGAATACTACTATGTCATGAGGCATAAGTTTAATTTGCTTATGACTACCATTTGCAATACGTGATAGTGCTGCAAGTGGTTCACCTTGGCTTCCTGTACAAAGAATAGCAATTTCTCCTGGCTTCATAGAATTAGCTTCTTCTGGAGTAACTAAGATATCTTTATGGTCAATATATCCACCTTTCATAGAAATTTGAATATTGTTATCCATACTTCTACCAAATACACATATTTTTCTTCCATGATTATAGCAAGTTTCTACAATATGTTTTAATCTATATATGTTTGAAGCAAATGTTGCTATGATAATGCGACTAGTTGTGTATTCATCAAATATTTCGTTTAGTACACTGTCAACCTTAGTCTCGCTATCACTTATTCCTTCATTTAATGCATTTGTTGAATCACTTATAAGAAGATCAACCCCATTTTTCCCAATTTCTGCCATTTTATGCAGGTCCGCCATTGGACCAATAGGTGTAAAGTCAAACTTAAAGTCTCCTGTTGTGACAACATTACCATTAGGTGTTTTAATTAATATTCCATGTGAATCTGGAATAGAGTGAGTTGTTCTAAAAAACTCAACTTGAAAATGCTTAAACTTTAATATTGTTTCATCATTATATGCAGATAGATTGTCATATCTGACATTTCTATCCTCAAGTTTTAATGCAATTAACTCCTTTGCTTGATTAGGAGCATAAATTGCTGGTACATCTACGTTTTGTATTAAAAAAGGAATTGCTCCAATATGATCTTCGTGTCCATGAGTAATAATTAAAGCTTTTACTTTTTCTTGATTTTGTTTTAAGAATGTATAATCTGGTAAAATATAGTCAATTCCAAGAAGACCGCCATCTGGAATACTAATCCCTGCATCGATAATAATAATTTCATCTTCATGCATTAAACAATACATGTTTTTTCCTACTTCTCCTAAACCACCTAAAACAATAACTTTGGTTTCGGATTTTGTTTCGTTCATAAAATCTCCTTTCTTATATAGTATTAAAAGAACTAACTATGAAATTATACTATGAAAGCTTTTTTTTGTCTAGTGAATATGTGTCAAATAATGCCTATACATAAATATTTTATATAATAAAAATAGCAATTAAGCTATTTCTACTTTGCAATTGTTAAAGTTAATATCATACTGCCACTAACCATATCACTTATTGTTGTTCCTTTAGTTATCGATTGATTAGTAATCGTATTAGATTCTAGTGTATTTTCTTCTTCTTTATAGTTAATAATAATAACATTTGAGAATTTTGCTGCCCAAGTATTTACGTAACTTTTAGTTTTACCAGTAAAGTCTGGTAGAATACAAGCTGTGTTTGTAATATTATTCGGATCAGTGCAATCAATCTTTGTTTTAACAGGTGGTGTTACTTCAGAAGTATTATTAACAATTGTCAGTGTAACAGTTTTATTATCTATTTTGTCACATCTTTTGTTAACTGGATAATTCTGACTTATAATGCTTCCTGTGGAGTAGCTTGAATTGTTAACTTCTTTAAAATTTAAAGTTATACTATATTTATTTGCCCAAGAAGTAGCTTGCACCTTTGTCATTTTAGTAAAATCTGGTAATAAGTCATAAGTAGTATACACTTGATATGGACCTTTCCCGGTTACTGGTGTTACATATTCCTCAGAAGGCGTATAGCTAAACTCTTTTATTAATGTATGATCAACCAATTCTAAATTTTCTTTCATTGCTTTTACAAAATCAGTAACGCTTCTTTTATTTGGTACATAATTCCAAAGTTGTAATCCCGTTCTTTCATCATATATTGTTTGCCCATATCCTGCAACGTATAACTTTTCAATTGCAACTAACTCAGAAGAGTTTTTACTTCTTATTAGAATATCTTTTGCAATGTTATAAAAAGAAAGCATTGTAGAAGTAGACATATTCGTATCCATATTTTTTGATATTACCTCTAGGATATCATAAATTTTATTGATATTTGTAATAGTCTTGGCTTTGTTTATAATCCCTTGTATTACAAGTTGTTGATTAGCGCCTCTTACAAAATCATTTCTTGTTCCTTTCGTCCATTCACTACTACAAAATTCTGAATTTGACTTTCTATTACGAGATAGCGCTAAAGCTTGTTCTCCGTTTAATGTTTGTCTTCCTTCTTTGACATAAATCATTTTATTACCAAATTGTCTTTTGCTGTTTTGTTCACAGAAACTATAGGGCACCTGAACTTCAACACCTTCAAGTGAATTTACTAAGTCAACAACTCCAGTAAAGTTAATTTTCATATAATAATCAATTTTAATTCCTATAAAGTCTTCTATTGTATCAATCATACACTGTGTACCTTTACTAGCGGCATGTGTAATTTTATTTTCATATTTTCCAGGAAAGCATGCAATTGGTACATATGTATCTCGTGGAATGCTTAACATAGTTGCAGTTAAATTTTTGGGATTGAATGTAACAACCATGATTGAATCTCCGTTAAAAGAGTCAGCATTTGTTAATCCGTTAGTAGTAGAATCTATTCCTAATATTAACATAGTAAATGGTTTGGTAATATCCTTGGAGCTTCCTTCTAGTTTGGAAATGTCTTTTTTTTCGTTCTTTGTTTCAGTTGTTAATACCTTAGTATCATTACTTAATGACTCAAATTCTTCAGTTGAGCCAAAGATATCAACATAGCTAGCGGGTAAAAAAGCGTAATCTACTTTTTTGTTTAAAAGTGCTGCAATCATACTGTTGAAGCTATCATACTCAATCAATTTATTATTATTATCTAATAGCTTGTTGTCTTTTATTATACTATGTGCAAGAGTATAACCCTCGATTGAATTTGTATCATTTAAAATACCAATAGTTTTATCTTTAATATCTTTTATATTGGAACTGTTTTGTTTTAATGTTACAAGACTAGTAGAGTAGGTAATATACTCTTTATTAATATCAGAAATAATAGAATATATTTTACTTACATTGGCTCCTATTACTATATATATAATTGTTAAAAATATTGTAATAAAGGTAATAAAGCTTTTCTTTTTACCTTTGAATAACTTTAATATAAAGAAAGAGTCTATTACTAATACAATCCCAATTATAAGATACATTAATAACCTCTCTATTGGTCCAAGTAAAAGAAGAGACCTTATAAAATATAAACTAGCTATTAAACATATTAGTATAAATAACTTATTAAATTTGATTTTTGTTTTCTTTTTCATAATTCCTCCAATATTGGAAATAAAAAGAAGATTTACTTCTTCCTACTTTTTCTTTTGTTGCTTTTCTTATCATCTTCTAAAATTTCTGAAGCATCATCAATAGTATTTTCTTCTTTAATATCAACTTTATCCTTTTTTTCTTCTTCAACGATACTTGGTCTATTATTTTCTTGTATACTCTTTTTTCTTTTTTTCTCTTTAGATATAAGTGATATTAAGAATACCAAGTAAGTAAGTATTAAGAAACCACCAATTCCCATTATGATGTATTCATATAAAGTTTTAGTTTCATTTAGCTCTTCGTTTAGTTTATTAACTTCTTCAGTGTTATAGCGTTGGATAGTATTTTCAATACTATCATACATATAAATGTTGTATTCTCCAGTTTCTATGTTTCTTGCATATATTAATGAGTATTTAGACTTGATGTCTAGTTTATATCCTTCTATCTCTTCATCATTCATAGTAATGGTAACTCTTTTATAATTGCCTGGCATTTTCTCATCATTATTTACCATTTCAAGTATAAGCTGATTAAATGTCGTTTCTTTGTATTCTCTATATGTATTATTATCTTTATTATAGACAAATAAATTAATATTATTATCACTATCTTTTAGTCCAACTAGAGTATAACCAATTGTCTCGTTAATGAATGCTGGAATATCAAAGTCTTCTATTTTAATTGTTGTGTCTTGATAATAAGCATTTGGAGATTTTAATAAGTCCTTTTTTCTAACTACAGTGTAGTCTTTGCTATCAATTTTTACAATTATTGGTGTTAATTCTTTTACGGTTATATTAACTGTATAAGTTTTTTTACTACCGTTTTGCGCAGTTACTACAATTGCAAACTTGTTCAGTCCTTCTGTGAGGTCTTTTTCACCAGTCCCTGTTATAGAGGATTTATTGTCTTCTTTTGTAGCGTTTATAGTTATTTTTCTAATATCGTTTTCAACTTCTAAATTATATTCGAGTGTATCTTTATTAAATGATGGAGTTATATTATTACCAGTAATTGATAGGGAACTTAAGTTGTTGTTTTTACTGTAAGATGCTTCTAGTTCAGCTTGTGTAATTACCTTTACTGATTTTGAAGAATTACTTACTCCCATTTTACTTTCATCCCACGCAACTATATCGGCATTCCTAAGTGTAAATGTACCAGTTCCACTTGCTTTAGCATTAAAATAGCAGGTCACGGATGTTGTTTTAGTATTTCCATTTGATACATATCCAACTTGAGTTAATGACTGCCCGTTGCTACAACTTTTAAAGTTGAATTTTGATGAATCATAACTTATTTGATATGCCCACGAACCAAGTGCTGATGTTGATGATAATTGAAATGTTATATTTACTTGGTTACCTACAACTACTGTAGCTAAGTTTGAATAAACTGAAACATTAGCAGTTGCTGCAGATACATTTAAAATACCGATAAGATTTATTAGTAACGCTATGGATAAATATTTAATATATTTCATTTTACCTCCTATGATTGTGGAATGGTTCCATATCCTAAGATACTCTTTTGTACTTGTAATAAATCAACTGCCGATATTTTCCCATCTTTGTTTGTATCAGCTGCATCTTTATATATACCACTAAGTTTTGTGTATCCTAGTATATCTTTTTGTATTTGCAATAAGTCAATGGCACTTATATTACCATCACCATTAGTATCACCATAAATTATAACTGTATAAGTAAGTGTTTCTGTTCCACTTACTATTGTAACTTTATCACTAGTTGCAAGCATTGATCCAGTTTTAATCTTGTTTTGTTTGTCCATTATAGTCACATTTGCAGACTCACTAGCTGCTTTTATGCTATCAATTAATTTTGTAGCAGTTGTACCTATTAGTATACCGCTCATATTAGAATCTTTAGTTTTTACATTTGTTTTATTTATTATTTCACTAATTGCTGGAAATACAACATCAATAGGTACTGCATCTTTTTTAATCTTTATTGTATAAGACTTAGTAGTTTTATTACCAGCCGTTACCTTAATTGTTGCTGTAGTTTCTTCACTTTCTAACTTTACTGTTCCAATACCTTCTATTGCAGAACTAGAATTAACAGCACTAGCAGTAACATTTACTGATGTAGTATTGTAAGGAACTGTAACAATATAACTGGTAGTTTCTCCTTTAAAATTATTTACTGAAATAGAATCAACTTGTAGGTTTTTTAACCAGTTATTTGGATTTCCCAGTGTTGGAAGTGTAGTTGTATCAGGCATATTATTAAAATATGGAATATAAAATACAAAAGAACTATCTAATATATTAATGTTTTTATATGAAGAATATATAATTGAAGATTCGCTTCTTGGTGCTTCTATGTTTGTCATATACTGGTGAGTTATATTACTTTGAGTACTAGATGAAACATTCCATTTTTGAAAGTAGTTTGTATATTGTCCTTGATTAATATAACTTCCAGATAGAAATTGGGCTCCACCTTTAATAGCTTTTTCAGGCGTATTCCATCCCTTTGCCATTGCATAGCATAAACCATTAGTTACAGGATCAGCCCCACTGGTTGCTCCAATATTATAAAAATTATAATATCCGCTATAAGTTTTACCATCACAGACAAAATTTTCTCCAGTTGTTGCTTTTGTTATTAAAACCCCTTCTTGTTTAATTCTCGATGCTAAGAACATCGCTGATATATTAGAAGCTTTAGATGCTTCTAATATATAATTTGTATAATCTGACTTTATAATTTTTTCTACATCATCTTTTGTATAAGAAGAATTATACCCTAAATCTTCAAACATGAAGATATAGCTTTCTGTTAAGAAATTTCTTGGATCAATGTGATATGCAATAGTCTCTCTATTTGCATTCATCCATGTCGACCCATCATATGGGCTAAATTTATCAGTTGCCCAATTATATGCTCCACTTGCAGTTGATAAGTATGCTTCATAGCCTGCTGATTTTCTGCTTGATGAAAGCTGATATAAACTCATACCAAGGACACTTTCATCATTTAAAATATGTGTCCAGTTCCTATAAGTATTTACTCCTTTAAATATCCAGTTTGGATGTTTAGTATGTAGCTCTTTAAGTTTAGCGTAATAACTAACTGGAAACCCTTCCTTTTTTAAATACTCATCAAAGGCATCATCATCTAATAAGGACATATCAACACCTGTAATTATTGAATCTGGTTTATCGATGTAAACATAAGATGTACATACATATCCAGTCTTTGGCGATGTTATATAGTACCAATATCCAGATGGACAACCAGTTGTATTATCAAGTGTTTGTTTTGAATTATCTAGATTAATATTAACACTTTGTCCGTATCCAACATATCCAAAGTTAGAATAACTACTTCCAGCATTTGCTCTTACCAATACTCCATTGCCAGTAGCACTTACTTTTCCTGTTGTGGTGGAAACAGCAAAAACCATAGCCATATTTAGAAAATAGGAAGCAACAAAACATAGTACTAAAAATCTTTTTAAATACTTATTCATTAAAAGCCTCCTTTTCCATTGTTTTTTTCATTATTATTATAACAAAAAAGTAATTGTATTACCATTTTATGAGTTGTGTTTATATATGTTTAGACAATATTTTACATATTTTATATGATTTACATTTAATAGAAACAATTTTTTTACATTGCACCACAAAACAAATAATACATATGTAACAGCATATGATTATGAATATAGTGATGGTGTCAATTCTTTTATTTCACTGGTATTGATGTATATTTAATTGAACTATGTGGTGCTGGTGGTGAACCATCTCAATCTTGCTTGGATCAAAGCGTTACTTCATATTTTGATGGAACCATTTTTGTTGCATTTAATTGTGATTAGTAAAAGTTAAATGCTTATAAATGATATAAAAAGATATTAGAAAATAATTCAAGAAATTGAATTATTTTTATTATATGCCACCATCTTTTAATTCTCTTAATTGAAAACATTATATATATATGTTAAAATATAATTGTAAATTGAGTTTCAAAATAAAGAGGAATTATGAAGAAAAAAATATTGTTTATATCATCAACTGGTGGTCATTTGTCTGAAATGATGCAGTTAAAAGATTTGTTTAATAAATATGACTATCATATAATAACTGAAAAGACTAAATCTAATATGAACTTAATAAATAAGTATCCCAATAGAGTTTCTTTTTTGGTATATGGAACCAAGCTTAACTTTATAATATATCCTTTTAAATTACTTTATAACAGCGTTAAAAGTTTATACTTATATTTTAAAATAAGGCCTAAATTCATAATTACTACAGGTGCTCATACAGCAGGACCAATGTGCTGCATAGGAAAAATATTTGGAAGTAAAATTATTTATATTGAGACACTTGCTAATATGAATACTAAAACAGTAACTGGAAGATTAATTTATTATTTTGCTGACCTGTTTATTGTACAATGGGAAAGCATGCTTAAAATTTATCCAAAAGCTACTTATGGAGGTTGGATTTATTAATGATATTTGTAACATTAGGTACTCAAGATAAAAGCTTTGAAAGATTATTAAAAGCAGTAGATGAAGAAATAGAAAAGGGTAGTATTAAGGAAGAAGTAATCGCTCAAGTTGGCTGTACAAAGTATGAATCAAAAAATATAAAGACATTTGATTACATTGAAAGCGATGAATTTGAAAAAATAATTGAAAGATGCAGTTTATTAATTACACATGGTGGAGTTGGATCAATACTATCTGGTCTTAATCACAACAAGATTGTTATAGCAGCAGCAAGACTAGAAAAATATAAAGAACATGTCAATGATCATCAAATACAAATAGTAAGTAAATTAGCTCATGATGGTCATATATTGGAATTAAAGGATTTTACAAAGTTTGGTAACATATTAGAACGTGTGAAAACATTTAAACCTAAAAAATATAAAAGTAATACAGAAAATATGATTAATTTAATATCAAATTATATTGATAGTATTTAAAGGTGATTTATGAAAGAAAGATTAGAAGTAATAGATTTTAAATATAGAGTAGTAATTGGAACATTTTTCTTTTTTTTCATTCTTAGTTTTTTAGCACCTTTAACTGGTGCGGATTACGGTAGTTTTTTGATTGGTAATGGCGGAATAAATGATTCTATTGCAAATGCTATAGAACTATATAAAAATGGGGAAGGAAGAATTTTAGGTCGTTTTTTAATAAATGTTTTATGCAGTAATAAAATGATATTTGATGTTCTTTTTGCCCTTCTTATGAGTAATTTTGTATATATGGTATCAGAGATGCTTGGAATTGTTAAAAATAAATATTACTATCTGTTACCATTTCTTGGAATACTACTTGTAAATACTCTAACTTTTTCACAAAATTATACTTGGATTGAAGGCAGTGTTTTCAATACTTTTCCAAGTATATTATCAATTTATTATTTTTATTATATGAATAAATTGGAAATAAAAAAAAGTAAGAAAAATATTGTTCTTTTGTTATTAGGAATTTCAATTCCTCTTCTTAATGAAGTTATAGGTATTGGTTTTTTATTAACAAATATTGTATATCTTATATATATGAGTTTAAAATCAAAAAAGATTAAATATTTTAATCTTATTTTAACTATAGTATCTTCCATTTCATTGATATTAATGCTTAAAAATACAGGCATTTTTAGTGCTAATGAGTTCTTTTCAAGTTTAAATTTATGGGACAAAAAGATAGAAAATATACCTAACTTTATTAAATATCTATTTACAAGAAATACTTTTACAATGCTTCTCATGTTGATACCAATTAATTATGTGGTAATTGATGTATTTAAATCTAAACCATATAATAGATTAGTTATAGTATTGTTTAATATAATTCCAATATTTACAATTATATGTAACTTTTCATTGTTGATACCGTTTAATTTAAACTTAGTAATAAGTAGTTATCATGGCATATTCAATACATATAATTCATATTTTATCTTTTATTGGTTATTATTTTTAGGACTATTTATTTATAGTATATTCATAATAATTAATGATAAAAAAGTCAGAAATTTAATATTACTTTTATTATTTATGGCTGTTTCTATATCAGTAGTTATGCTATTTATACCAATATGGTATGACAGATATTCTATAATATTTATTTTAGTATTTATTTTTTCTTCAGTCGTTGCTATTAAAGATTTAAATTTGAATCTAAATTTTCATATTTTAAAGGTTTTGCTTGTAGTTGTAGCAATATATTATATAATAAGTTTAGGAATAATTAGATATATTGATTATACCAAACAAGAATATATTAAAGAGCAGATTGTTACAGATAATGAAGTTATTGAAGTAAAAGCAAACCCTTTACACTTGGTATTTGATTATAATCCTACAACTAATAGGGAAGAAGAAATATTTAAAAAGTATTACAATATACCAAGTAATAAAAAAATAGATGTCAAATATTTTGGAATATTTGAAGCAATTGAAAAAGGTGTAAAGAAGTAAGGAGATAGTTATGAAAAAGAAAATATCAGTTGTTGTACCTTGTTATAACGAACAAGAGTCATTACCATTATTTTATGATGAAGCAAGTAAAATTGCAAATAAGATGAAAGAAGTGAATTTCGAATTTATTTTTGTAAATGATGGATCGCGTGATAACACATTATTAATCATGAGAGAATTGGCAAGAAGTGATAAGAGAGTAAGGTATGCTTCATTATCAAGAAACTTTGGTAAAGAAGGAGCTATGTATGCAGGATTAAGCTTGGCAAGTGGTGATTATGTTTGTGTAATGGATGCAGATTTACAAGATCCACCAAGTTTATTACCAGAATTATTAAAAACACTTGAGGAAGAAGATTATGACTGTATTGCTACTAGAAGTGTTTCAAGAAAGGGTTATTCATTTATTAGAAAAATTTGTACAAAATGGTTTTATAAAATAATTAATGCAATGAGTAAGACTGAAATGGTTGATGGTGCTAGAGACTTTAGATTGATGAAAAGGAAAATGGTAGATGCAGTTCTTTCAATGAAAGAATACAATCGTTATTCTAAAGGGATATTTAGTTTTGTTGGCTTTAAAACAAAGTGGATAGCATTTGAAAACCAAGACAGAGTTGCTGGTGTTACTAAGTGGTCATTTTGGAAATTATTTGGTTATGCACTTGAAGGTATAATTGGATTTTCTACAGTACCATTAATAATATCAAGTATAATGGGAATATTATTTTTCTTAATATCTATGATTATGATAGTGGTTATTATTGTTAGAACACTTGCAATGGGTGATCCAACAAGCGGATGGCCGTCACTTGTATGTATTATATTCTTTGTTTCAGGAATTCAATTATTCTGTACAGGAATACTAGGTCAATATCTTGCGAAAACTTATCTTGAAACAAAAAATAGGCCAGTATATATAATTGGTGAAACAGAAGAAGATTTATAGTTTACAATGTCGAAACCTAGCACAAAATGTATATATTTGTAAATGATTGTCAAGTTTTACAAAAACTATTGAAATCAAATGTAAATAAATGTATTCTTATACTAGGGAAGGTGATTTTTGTGATATATCCATCAATCGATAAACTATTAAATGTAGTTGATTCTAAATATCAACTTGTTCATATTTCAGCAAGACGTAGTAAAGAGATGACTGCTACTGATCATTATCAAATGAAAAGCAACAAATATGTATCAAAGAAAAATATTGGAAGAGCATTAGAAGAGATTGCTGAAAATTTAATAACAGTAAAGATGGAGACTGAATAAGTCTTCATTTTAAATGTATATAGTAATTTTATAAATAATTTTTATTTTAATTATTTACACAAATGTTTGTTTGATATATAATGTGCTTAGGTGATAAAAATGCTTATAAATAAGTTTACAAAACAAAAGAATGGACAGTATAAAATAGAACTTGATAATGAAGAGTCAATTATAGTACATGAAGATTTAATACTTAAATATGATTTACTTATTAATAAAAAAATAGATGATAAAAAGATGGAAAAGTTATTAGAAGAAAATATTACTTTTATTGCTTATGATCAAGCTATAAAGTATATTTCTACTAAGATGCGAAGCATAAAAGAAGTATCAGAATATCTTTTAAAATATGAAGTCCATAAAGATATAATAAATAATACTATAAGAATATTGGTTGAAAGAGGATATTTGAATGATAATAGTTATGCCAAGTCTTTAATTAATGATAGGATACATTTAAGTAGTGATGGTCCTTATAAAATAGCTAGAGAACTTGAAAAAAAGGGAGTAGATGAATCAATTATTCAAGATAATTTAATCTTATTTAATGAATCACTTCAAATAGAAAAAATTAATAAAATTATTAATAAACTTAAGTCTACTAATAGAAATAAAAGCTCAATAATGTTGAAAAATAAAATAATAAACTACTTATCTAACTTAGGATATGAAAAGTGTTTGATTGTATCCTTAGTTGAGAAGGAAAAGATAATTAGTGATATAGATATAGCAAAAAAAGAGTATGATAAACTTTATAAGAAGTTATCGAGGAAATATCAAGGCAATGAACTTGAATACAAAATAAAAGAGAAGATGTATAGACAAGGCTTCTCTAATTATAATAGTGATATTTAAACTTTCTAATAAATTTGGACTTTGCAATTAATTTGTATATTAAATATCCAAGCAGTGCACCTATTGTATTTAATATTATATCATCAATATCAGTTGTTCTTGGTAGTATTAGTTGCAAACATTCAATAAATAATGACAATAAAAAACCTGATAAAAGTGAGACTTTTATATTTGCTTTTTCATATAGCAATGCTGGAAAGAAACCAATTGGTATAAACATTGCAACATTTCCTAATATATTTATCAAAAAGTTATTTTGTTGATTATACTCAAATAATCCTTTTATTTGCTTTAAAATAGTTTTGAATGGAATAAGATTAATACTTCCTTTAAAAGAAAATGTATAAGGAAGTTTAGCTCTTATAGTTAATGATAAAAACCAAAATATAAAGATTATAAAGATCAGCAAACCAAGTTCATGAAAGAGATTAAATTTAAAGTCTCTTTTTAATTTTACTATAATATATCTAATAGCAATGTAGAATGGTAGAGCTATTAACATATAGGGGAGTAACCTTCTAATATATTCTATAATTATCATCATATTTTCTCCTAAAAAAAGAGATTTCTCTCTTTTACTTATAATTTTCTATATATGTTTTATATTGTTTTGCAAGTTCAGGATCTTCTATTTTTATTCCATTGTCTTTCCTAAAATCAATAAGTGCTAAAATTTTAATATTTTTAGTATTTTCAACTTTATCTTCAGCGACTGATTCGATTACTTCTTCTTTAATATCTTCTAATTTAGCTTTTTCTCTTTCATCAGTCTTTAATATGATATGATAACCATATTTCGTTTTAACAGGCTCTTTTGTATACTCACCTTTTTTAAGTTTAATAGCAGCATTTTCAAATTCTTCAACCATTTCACCATGACCAAACCAATTGACATCTCCACCATTAGAAGCGCTATTATCTTTGGAATATTCTTTTGCTAAATCTTCAAATTTTTCACCATTGTTCAATTTTGTAATAATACTTTTTGCTTGCTCTAATGCAGTTTTATCAATCTCTGCTTTCTGTTCATCTGTTGCACCATCTGCATAATCCGTAGTTATTAATATATGACTTGCTCTAATTTCTGCAATTACATCATCATCATAATAGTTTTGAATTTCCTTATCGGTTACTAATCCTTTAGCATATTCAAGTACAACTTGATTTCTTTTGTACTCAAGTCCTAATATCTTTTTAACGGCATCAATGCTTGATACATTGTATTGTGAATAAACGAATGCTTCAAATGATGGATAACTTTCTTTATAATAGTAATCATAATATAATTGCATACTATCAAGTTGTCCTTTAATGTAACTTTCTTCATCTTCTCCACTTGGATATTTTTCACTTAATATCTTATTATCAATTAAATCAAGTAAGGTACTAAGTGCATATGTATTTTTCATTTCCTCGTATAATTCATTCACTGATATTCCACCATCATCAAGTGTAACGACAGCTTCCTCTCCATTGCTTAATGTAGGTATCTTTCCACAGCTTGTTACAAATAATAACATTATAAGTGTACTTGCTAATATTTTCTTCATTTGTTAACTCTCCCTTCAAATGTACATTATAATCATAACAAATATAGGTGTGAATTACAATTATTTTAGATAAATTTTCATATAAGTCCGAACACTTTTTGAAAAATCCCATAAAATAATGTGAGTAATGAAAAAAGGAGGATCGAATTATGAATAATTGTGGATCATCAGCAGCTATCGTTTTAGTTTTATTCATTTTACTAGTGATCATATTAGGTGCTTGGATCTAGTTTAAGGAGGTGTAATTAATGTCTTGTCAACCAGTAGAACCTGTTTGCAGAAATAATGGGGCACTAATAATAATAGTTTTATACATTTTATTAGCAATCCTATTAGGAAGCTGGTTCTGTTAATAATAAAAAAGAAGATTAGTCTTCTTTTTTTTATCTCTTCTTGCCAGTCGCACCATCTATAGCTTCTTTTACACCTTTTCCATATTCTTGGACTGTATCACTAACTAATTGTACATTATAATATCCAAGCATATCCTTCATTTTATTATCTGAAGAGAATATCTTTTGTGAAGTTCTTATGTATGCAAATTTTTTTGCAGCATCTTCTCCGTTTTCTTGAGAAATCTGTTCGGTTGTTTTTTCATCACTAATAGAGTTTATAAAGCTTAAAGTATCATTTTCTAGTGGTGGCCATTCAGCTAAGCGATGTCCTTTAATAATATTCATAGTATCATCTGTAAGTGGTAAATGTCTTATTTCAATTGTATCTAAAACTGTTGATCCGCTACTAAGTTCTTTTTTTATTGGGAAATGAACAATAGGAGTTCCATTATATCTACTTGATATTGTACCATTTTCTTCTACCTCTAGATAAATCATTGCTCTTGTTCCTGGGTGATACAAAATCACTTCTAAGTTATCATCAACTGTTATAGAACTAAAACCAACAATAAATCCCATACTGGTTGCGTATGGAAATAATTCACAGGGACGCTCGTCAATGATTTTTGGTATTTCAATACCATATGGTAATTTAGGGGCTTGACCATTAGGTGTATCTACTTTTTTATCAAATAATCTTGCTGTTTCTCTAAAAGCTAAACAATCCTTAATATATTCATCCTTCTTAGTGCCAGTTAATTTCAAATACATGTCTAAATATCTATCTATGTCTTTGGATGAAGCATTCTTGGTTGCTATTACCATTGCAGCTTGTAATTCTTCTTTGGTAAAATTCGGGTCTAAATGAAGTATTTCTAAATAGTCTTCAAAAAATCCGCTTCTATCCATACTACACCTTATTCCTCTTTCTAATGATTTCCATTAGTTCACTTAAATCCACTAATAAAGTTTTATCAAATGTGTGCATTAAATGATCAGCTGCATATCTAGGAGTGAAATGCAAATGGTAATGTTTCACTTCTTGTGCGCAGCCAGAATTAACAGCAAGTGTCAATCCTTCCATATTAAGCTTATCTTTTAGTTCTAAATATAATTTATTAGCAATTTTGTGGATGTGTAATATTAAGTCATTATCTAACTCACTAATGTCTACTAGATGTTTTTTAGGTACAATCAACATATCTCCCTTTGTAGATGGGTTAATATCTAAAAACACTTTTACTAATTCATCTTCATATACTGTATAACTTGGTATAGTACCTTTAATAATGTTACAAAAAATACAATCCATATTTCTTTTATCCCTTCTTATTATGTGCCTCACTTACTTTTACTATCTTACATGTTTCTGTTACTATTGTACCATTTTTGAATTAATGGCAAAATTGTAGAGCTATAAATCTTATTCTTATAGCAAACTCAATTTTATTTACATTTATTATACCATAATGGATTGCTTTGCTAATACTTTATTATTTCCTTGTTCTTGTTTTGATTTATCTTCTTGCGCCCACTTTTCTTCAAAGGCATCAATACTACACGAATCTATTTCAGAATTCTCTCCATTTTTACTCTCTTTTCTTAGATTTTTTAAAATATAAGCTATTTCTGGCGGAATTGTTGCTGCGGCTAAACCTAATGAAACTGGTGCAATTAATTCAGCCCCTTCATTTCCAAAACCAAATTGAAATGCAGATAAAATAGATGCTGTTAATAACCCGGTTTTAACTTTGCCAAATACGTTAGATTCTTTTGCCATTGATACATTGTTTTTACTTATATATACTAAGCCTGCAATATTTAATAATATATCTCTAGCAGCAATTGCACTTAAAGGACCAACTGATTGCCATTCAAGTGGTATTTGTCCGGTTTTTAGTAAAGTATATATCATTGAAATAGCATAGCATCTATCGGAAAGAGGATCTAGTAGTTTTCCAAGATTGCTTTTTTGATCATAGTTTCTTGCTATATATCCATCGGCTGCATCAGATAGACCAATTAGTCCTGCTTCTTCCGCACTAAGTATTGGAATAACTCCATTTGCTGATGTTCTATTAGCAAATTCTATTGACCATAGAATTCTCGCTACACATATTAAATTTGGTATTGTAAGTATTCTGTCTAATTTGTCTTTTTGTAGATCAAATAAATCTTCTTTTGAGTATGCCATAATCTTCTCCTAAAAATTGCTTTTTATACTAATACAATAATCGTTCTATGTCAAGATAATAATAATTTAATTACTATATTATACTGCACTTTTATACCATATTAATTTTAATAAATTTGTTGTATAATTAAGATGGTGATATAATGATTTATATTAAGGAAAGTGAAATAAGCAAATTATTAGATTTTCATAAAATAGTAGAATTAACAAAAGATGGTTTTAAAAAGTATTCTAATTATTTGACCTTGACTCCTCCATATATTAATTTTCAAATTGAAAAAGCAAAAGGTCATGTTCACTTTAAGGCTGGACATATACTTGGTGATGACTATTTTACTTTGAAATATTCAGGTGGCTTTTGGGAAAATGAGAAGCTTAATATACCTGTTGATAATGGACTTTTTATTGTATTTAGTGCTCAAACAGGGGTACCACTTTGTATTATTGATGATGTAGGATTTTTAACTGCATATCGAACTGGTATTGCTGGTGCAATTGCGACTAAAGAACTAGCGAGAAATAATAGTAAGGTAGTTACAGTTATTGGTAGTGGATTACAAGCAAGAATGCAAATTACTTCCTTAATGCAAGTAATGAATATTGATGTGTTAAAGGTATGGGGAAGAAATAAAAATAATGTTTTGTTGTATGTCAGTGAAATGAGAGAAAAATTTCCAAATCTTTTAGTTCAATGTTATGATTCAATAGAAGACTCTTTAAAAGATACGGATATTATTATTACAACAACGTATAGTGATACCCCTATTATTAAGAGTGAGTGGATTAAAGAAGGGATGCATATTACTGCAGTTGGTGCATGTGGACCAAACATGCAAGAGTTAGATGAGAATATATTAAGTAACGCAATAGTAGTTACTGATTCAAAGGAAATGTGTAGTGTTAATGGAGAGTTAGCACATGCATTGAAAAAAGGATTGATAGATATTAGTCAAGTGGTTGAACTTGGCCAAGTAATAGATAATTTTAATAGAAAAGATACAGATATTACACTTGCAGATTTAGTTGGGTTAGGGTTTCAAGATGCAATTGTAGGAAGCTTTATTTATAAAAAGGCAAGAGAAAAAGATAAAAATACAATGATTGAGTAATCAGAGTAAGAGGTGAAATATGAGAGAAGTAACTTTCAAAGAGTATGTAAGAGATACGTTAAGGCAGGGAATCGCACCTGAGTCCTTTCAAGCTTTAGGGACTGCCATGTATGAAGTCTATAATGGTAATGAGGAAAATCTAATAATGGAATATATATTAAGTAGAATTATTATTTCATCTTATGAAGTTTTTGATTATTGCAAAAGTGCAGCTAAAGAAACCACACTTTCAAATGCATTTATTAGATTGCAAGAGCAAGATCCAAATTCTATTTTACAAGACTTCTATACAATTATGTCTCCTGAACTTGTACAGGAGGTATTAACACAGCGCTTCGGAGAAAATAAGTGTGATATAGATCAGAACCCTTTGTCTAGCGAAACAAAAGAAAGAATAGAATCCGTTGGATTTGGTATTCCAAAATCGTATATGGAAGATAGATATCAAAAATTAACAGATAATTATCATACGCAACTACAAAAGATTCAAAGCAATAATACTACAAAATAAAAATGCCTTTTGGCATTTCCTTGGGTGAATTCAGCAATATCACTATTATATTGTTACCATTCACTTTTTTTTATTCACAAAACAAATTATTTTTTCGACTAAATATAAAAAGACTATGATATAATATTTTATATATATTGAGGTGAAAACAATGTTAGAAATAAAGAAACTAAATGTCAAAGTAAAAGATAAAGAAATACTTAAAGATTTTGATATAGATATTAAGCCCGGTGAAATACATGGAATTATGGGTCCTAATGGAACTGGTAAGAGTACTCTTTCAAAAGTAATCTTAGGAAGCAAAGACTATGAAATAGTATCAGGAGATATTATTTTTAATGGTGTAATAATGAATGATATGACAACTGATGAAAGAGCAAGACTTGGAATATTCTTGTCAATGCAGAGTCCTGTTAGTATTGAAGGTGTTAGTAATAGTGAGTTTTTAAAAACGGCGGTTAATGCGAATAGAGAAACTCCAATTGGATTATATGAATTTATAAAAAAAGTAGAAACTTCTGCTTCAGAGCTTTCTATGTCAAAAGATATGATTCATAGATCTATAAATGAAGGGGCTTCAGGTGGAGAAAGAAAGAAAAATGAAATTCTTCAAGCTAAACTACTTGAACCAAAACTAATTATATTAGATGAAATAGATTCTGGTCTTGATGTGGACAGCCTTAGAATAGTTTGCACTAATATAAACAAATACTTGGAGACTCATAAAGATACCTCTATACTGATGATTACACACTACACTAGAATTTTTGAATATATTACACCAGACTATGTACACATGATGGTTGGAGGCAGAATAGTTAAAACTGGAGACAAAAATTTTGCCTTTGAGATAGAAAAAAATGGTTATGCTGAGTTAAATGGTATAAGTGAGAATTAATTTTATGAATACATTAATAGTAGATAACAAAGATGACATTAGTGATATCATTGTAACAGAAGATATGTATATAAAAATAAATCTTAATGATATAGGTTCTATTATCAATATAGATGTTATGGAAAATCAAAATCTAATGGTATTTGAAATAAATAACAATACTACTAATAATATTACTTATAATTTAAGAGATGGTGCTAATGTAATAGTTAATAAAATATGTGTAGATTGTAATGATGTAACTAATATTAAGATAAGTGGTAATAATGCTTCTATTACTTATATTACTAGTTTAGTTAGTTATAAGGATAATGAATATGTTCAAAATATTTATCATTATGGGAGTGGTAGTACAAGTACAGTAATTAATCATGGAATAAATGCAAATGACAAGAAATTGAGTTTTGTAATTAATGGTAATATTGATAAAGATAGCATTGGAAGTAATTTAAAACAAGATAACAAAATAATTAATTTAGATAATGGTGAAAGCTTCATTCATCCTAATTTAATTGTGGATAATAATGATGTTGTAGCAAATCATGGGGCATATAGAGGAAGTTTTAATGACGAATTACTATTTTATTTAAAAACAAGAGGGTTAAGTGACAAAGATTGTAATTATTTGTTAATAAAAGGATTTATGTTATCTAATATGGCTCTTAATGAAGAAGAGTTGGAAGAAGCTTTAAAAATTATAGATAATATTTGATTGGAGGTGAACTATGAATCGTGAGGATTTTCCAATTTTTGAAGATGGCTTAATTTATTTTGATAATGCAGCAACTACGATGAAACCCAAAAGCGTTGTTGATGCTACTGTAGAATATTATACTAAATATACAGCAAATGCTCATAGAGGGGATTATGATAATAGTTTAGAAGTAGATAAAAGATATGAGGGTGTAAGAGAGAAAGTTAAAGATTTAATAAATGCTAAAGTGGTAGAAGAAATTATATTTACTAAGGGATCAACTGAGGCATTTAATATGATAGTATTTGGCTTTATGTCTATCTATCTACAAGATAGTGATGAGGTAATTTTAACTAAAGCAGAACATGCCTCTAATATACTACCTTGGATGATGCTCTCAAAAAAAATTGGCTTTACTATTAAATATGTTGAGTTGGATGAACATCATGAAGTTACAATGGATAACTTAATGAAAGTAATAACGAATAATACAAAAGTTATATCGATTGCACACATAACAAATGCAATAGGTGATGTAAGGCCAGTAGATGCTATTGGTAGACTATGTAAGGAAAGAGGTATTATATTTGTTGTTGATGCAACACAGAGCATTGGTCATATGAAGATTGATGTTGAAACAAGCAATATAGATTTTCTTGGCTTTTCGGCTCATAAGATGTTAGGCCCAACTGGTGTAGGTGTGCTATATGGGAAATATAAGTATTTACATAATTTAATTCCTACTGAATATGGTGGTGGAATGAATGCTTTCTTTGAAAGTGATGGGGAAATTGAACTTAAACCATTACCTGAGAGATTAGAGGCAGGTACGAGCAATATTGCTGGAGTCATTGGAATGGGTGCAGCAATAGATTATTTAACTAGCGTTGGACTAGATCAAATACATAAGCATGAATTAGAACTGAAAAAATATTTATTAGACAGATTGAAAGAAGTGCCAAATATAAGAATCTATAATAACAATTTGGAATCGGGGTCTTTAATATTTAATGTAGGTGAATATTTTAGTCAAGATGTCGCAATATATTTGAATTGTTTTAAAATATGTGTAAGGGCAGGTAATCATTGTGCAAAAATATTGAAAGATGTTATTAAGTCTACAAATACTTGTAGAATAAGTTTCTATTTATATAATACAAGAGAAGAAATAGATAAATTAATAGAAGTATTAAAGGATCAAGATAAAATACTTGATACTGTTGTATAAAAAGAAGGAGAAAAGGTGCGCTATGGATAGTAAATTAAAAAGAGATATCATACTTGACAATTATCAAAATCCTCAAAATAGAGGTTTGATAGAAGATGCTAGTTATATAAAAATTAATACAAGGAATTCTTCTTGTGTTGATAATATTGATGTTATGGCTAAAGTGGTAGATAGTAAAATAGTTGATTTAAGATTTGATGGAGAGGCTTGTGCAATATGTACCTCAGCAACATCGGTAATGATTAAGACATTAGTTGGAAAAACTCTAGAAGAAGCTAAAGTTGTAATTGATAATTATGAGAGAATGATCAACGAATTACCATATGATGGTGATATGTTAGCAGAATTAAATATTTACGATGAAGTTTATAAGCAACCAAGTAGAAAAAGGTGTGCATTACTTCCGTTTGAGTCAATGAAGAAGATAATGGATAATACAAAATAAGAGTATAAGTAGGAGGAATTATGGAGATAACAGGATTAACAGAAGAGGGCATTAGAAACATCTCTTCCATAAAAAATGAAGAAGACTGGATACTTAATTATCGTTTAAGTAGTTTTGAATTATTTAATAAGCTATCATTTCCTAATTTTGGTCCTACTTACGAGCTTGATTTTAATAAGATAATTTATTATAAAAGTAATGATAATGGTATAAAAAAAGATTGGAAAAAAGTTGACTGTGCAATTGCTACAGAATTAGGTTCACTTGGTGTAATTGAAAGTGAACAACATCTAGATGGTATAGGAGTACAGTATGAAAGTGAAGTAATATACCATAATATGATTGAAGAATTAGAATCTAAGAATGTTATATTTACATCAATTGAAGAAGCCATGAAAAGGCATCCAGAAATAGTGAAAAAGTATTTTGGAACAATTGTTAAGAATGGTGAAAATAAATTTGCTGCACTTAACAGTAGTGTGTTCTCAGGGGGGAGTTTTATTTATATTCCCCCTCATACAAAGTTGGATAGACCACTTCAGAGTTATTTTAGAATTAATAGTAAAAGTATGGGTCAATTTGAAAGAACTCTAATTATTGTTGATGATGATAGTGAACTTCATTATGTCGAAGGGTGTACAGCACCAACATATACGGATTCCTCACTACATGCAGCTGTTGTTGAAATATATGTAGGGAAAAGAAGTAAGTGTAGGTACACGACTATTCAAAATTGGGCACATAATGTACTTAATTTGGTTACGAAGAGAGCATTAGTTGAGGAAGATGGTACCATGGAATGGATTGATGGTAACATAGGAAGTAGAGTTACAATGAAGTATCCTTGTTGTGTATTAAAAGGCGATAATTCGTCAGGTACTTGTGTTACTATCAGTGTTGCGTCAACTAATCAGCAACAGGATAGTGGTGCTAGAATGATTCATTTAGGTAAAAATACAAAGAGCAATATAATATCAAAAAGTATTGCGAGATCAGGTGGTAATGCTACATATAGAGGTAAAGTTGATATAAAGGAAAATGCTACTAATAGTAAGGCAATTATTAAATGTGATACTTTGCTACTTGATAAGAACTCAAAGAGTGATGCTATTCCAACTAATGTATGTAGAAATAAATCAAGCAATATTGAACACGAAGCCACTGTATCTAGAGTAAGCGATGAGAATTTATTCTATATGATGTCAAGAGGATTAACAGAAGAGAAAGCTACAGAGTTAATAGTTTTAGGCTTCATTGAAAAATTCAGAGAAGAGTTACCTATGGAATATGCAGTAGAACTTAATCAATTGCTTAAAAAAAATTTGTAAAAAGTATACTTTTTGATAATTAATTAGATAAATTTAAAGAAAACTTAAATTCATTATAAGAAAAATAAGTTTTCTTTTTTTGCCTTTAAAACAAATTGTTATTTAGCCTTTTGCATTAGTATTTTTATAGTGTTAAAGTACTTTTCAAGAAAGGAGGAATTATTATTTTAAACCAAATAGTACTAGTAGGAAGACTAGTTAGAGATCCAGAATTAAACAAGCTTGATAATGGTAAACAAATATCAAATATTACACTTGCTGTTCCTAGAAGTTTTAAAAATTCTAATGGAGAGTATGAGACAGACTTTATTAATTGTATCTTATGGGATGCTGTTGCAAAAAATACTGCTGAATATTGTAAAATTGGTAATATTTTAGGGGTTAAGGGTAGAATACAAAGTAGGACTGTTGAACAAAGTGATGGCACTAAAAAGTATTATACAGATGTAGTAGCAGAGAAAGTAACTTTCCTATCATCAAATAAAGAAGAATAATAGGTTTCTTTTTAGTTAACTTTAAACATTTAATTGAGCTATTTAATTATAATGGAAGTGTTTTAGGAGGTTAAAATGATATTGTTTGGAAAAAGGCTTAAAGAGTTAAGAAAAAAACTAGGATTAACTCAGCAAGAATTAGGAAACAAAATAAATGTTACTAAAGTTAGCGTTTGTTGTTATGAAAATGGAACAAGAACTCCATCTCTTGAAACACTTCTAGATATTGCAAACTTATTTAATGTCCAACTAGATTATTTAATTGGCAATGATTCTTATGTTGTATCTGATTCTGATGTAGCTTATGTAATTAAAATGGCTAATAATGAAATAGAATTAATAAAAGAATTAAGAAAGCATATAGAACTATATGAAAAAATAATTGATGATCCAAAGCGAGCAATTGAATTAATCGAAAAAAAGCTAAGATAGGGACTATGGTCCTTTTTTATTTTAAAAAGTTGACGAAAGCGACAAATTGTGATATAATTCACACATAAATTTATATAATGTTTTGTAAGAATTAAGGGGTGAATATTATGAAACAATTAGAGCCAGTTATCACAGGCTATACTATACCAAGTGATAAAATTGAAAAGAAAGTAAGAGTTGCATCTTTAACAGATTTTCACGATATATTTTCAAATGATGAAAATGCGCAAGATATAATAGATTCAGTTAAAAAACTTAATCCAGATTATATTTTAATTGTTGGTGATACTATGCAAGGAGCAAAGTATGACAATAAACCATCGATTGTTTCAAGAGTTAAGAGTTTTTTTACTGGAAAAAAGGTAGAAACTTCATATGAAAAGCTAAGTTCTTTTCTAGACAAGTTGGGTACAGTTGCTCCAGTCGTAATTACACTTGGTAACCATGATTTAGTTGGAATGAGTGAATACGGCAGAGAAAATTTTAGAAAACTTAGTAATATTAAGAACGTTTACGCACTTGATAATAAAAGTATGGAGTTTGACGGTGTGCGTATAACAGGGTTTTCTCCAGAAAGAGCTGCATATAAACCAGGTAATCACGAAAGTGGAAAAGGTGCTGAAAATTTTGTAATAGATTGGAAGAAAGCAAACTTAAGAGTTTCTACTGATTCAAAATCATTAGAGTTATTAGCGGTTCATCCACCACATCCAGTTGCTAACCCATACGTTGGGCGTTATGCTACAGGAATTCGCGAGTTTGATTGTAGCTATGCAGGACATTTGCATAATGGATATTATTCATTAAAGAAAGAGGCAAAGCATAAACTAAGAGAAGAAGATTTTGGATATTGGGAAATGTTTTCAAAGATTAAAAATTATTCTCCGGTTATAAGTGATGAAAAAGGGAAAGTAAGGATAAAATTACCAGGATATGAGAGAATTGATCTTTGTCGTGGTATGCATATGATTGGAGAAGAAGGTAGAACATCTGCTGAGTATGCTGATCCAATAAAAAGTAGTGATTTTAACGAAGAGAACTTTGGAAACCAAAATCATAGCTTGAAAATACATTATAATCCACAAAATCATGGTGGTTCTCCACTAATTATTTCAAGGGGAGTAAATAGATTGTTTGGTCTTCCAAATCATCCAGAAATAACTTTTACAGATTTCGTTCCTAATAAGGGAAAAGGACTAGTAAAAGCAGCCTAAAAGTATTTGTTATAAAATAAATGTAGAATTTTTCTGCATTTTTTATTTTACATTGTGCTTTCATGCTATTTTTTAGTATTAAAGGGATCTCTCTTTTTGTCTTACTTTACATTATTTATATAAATTTTCTACAAATTTTTATTATATTTGTTATACTAAATATATAGTAGGTGATTTTATGAATATTCTAGAAATACTAAATAAAAAAAGATTTGGTGAAGAATTAACAAGGGATGAACTTAGTTACTCATTTGGTGGATATTTAGATGGGAAAATAAAAGACTATCAGATGTCAGCACTTCTTATGGCGATATGTATTAATGGTATGACTGATGACGAAGTGTTTGATTTAGTTGATATATTTATAAGCAGTGGTGAAATATTAGATTTAAGCGATATTAATGGCATTAAGGTTGATAAACATTCAACTGGCGGAGTTGGTGATAAGACCACATTGATAGTTGCGCCTATCGTTGCAGCATCAGGAGTAGTTGTTCCTAAGATGAGTGGTAGAGGATTAGGGCATACTGGTGGTACTATTGATAAGTTGGAAAGCATTCCAGGATTTAATGTTAATTTAACTAAGGAGGAGTTTATTACAGAACTACAAGAAGTAGGAATGGCAATAACTAGTCAAACAGAAGACTTAACTCCTTTGGACAAAGTCATATACGCTCTTCGTGATACAACCGGAACAGTATCGTCGCTTCATCTAATTGCAGTAAGCGTAATGAGTAAGAAAATAGCAAGTGGTGCTGATAAAATATTAATTGATATTAAAGTAGGAAACGGTGCATTATTAAAATCTTATGAGGAAGCAGAAGAATTAAAGGATTTGATGATTAGAATTGGCAATAAATATGGTAGAGAAGTAAGATGTCTTATAAATGATATGGATAATCCGTTAGGATTTTGTATTGGTAATGCTTTAGAAGTAATTGAAGCAATGCAGGTTTTAAGAGGAAAAATAAAAAACAGTTTATTGGATGTTTCTATAGATATTGCTGCTAATATGATAAGCATGGGAAGAAATATTAGCTATTTAGAAGCAGAGACTTTAGCTAAAGAACTACTTGCATCAGGTAAGGCATATGATAAATTTTTAGAATTTGTTAAATATCAAAATGGTGATATCAAGGGTGTTAAATTAAGTACTCATTCAGTTGAAGTAAGGTCACAAAAAAGTGGAATTATAAAAAGTATTGATGCACTTGGCATTGGCGAATTATCTTGTAGACTAGGTGCTGGAAGAATAAATAAGGAAGATAACATTGATTATGGCGTTGGAGTAATTTTTAGCAAAGGCATTGGTGATATGATAGAACAAGATGAGGTTATTGCGAGGCTTTATGTAAAAGAGGACTTTGATAGCGAAGTTGATTTTAACGAATTATTTACTGTAGAATAAAAAAGTAGAATGGTTGAACTATTCTATTTTTTTTCAATAAATCTAACATAATATTCTTCATATGTCATTGGATTATTATAAATGTATGTTGCTATATTGACTCCAACATAACGATAATGCCATGGCTCATTCATGTATCCTGTAATAGATTGATATTCCTCAGTATATCGCATAATAAATCCATATTTATACGCATTTTCTTTCATCCAAGTAAATTCTTTAGTACTCCCAAAATTAGTATAAGTTGTTGTGTTGTTTTGTACATCAACTGCGAGTCCTGTTTGATGTTCTGAGAATCCTGGTCTTGCAGAGTATTTATCAGCTATTTTTTTGCCGTCTGTGTTTACATAATTGCTATATAGGTAATTTTGGGTATAATAACTTCTATAGGTAGACATTGCTTTAATGATAAAGCCTTCCATTTTGGCAGAACTTGCTAATTCTTCAAAAGCAACTTTTGCAATATGTATTAATTTTTTATCACCAATAGAATAATTACTGTTAATTGACTCTAAATCTATAGGAATATAGTCTTTGTCTAAATTATTATATTTGTTTACAATCATATAAGCAGTATTTAAATTAGTGCTACTTTTTAAATTGGTATAGAAATCATTATCAAGACCAATGTTGACATGTACTATTACTTCTTCTAATGATAATGATGAATTACTATTTTTATATTTTATATATCTATCAATATAATCTGATTTAAAGAAATCTAGTTGTTCATTAATATTATCAAGTTCAGATAATTTATCTTTTAATGTCTTCTTTTTATTATCAGTATTAACTTTATGCATCTTTGAAGTACATCCAGTACATATAAACAGTAAAATAAAGGAAAATATTATTATTTTTTTCATATGATCACCTAATTTAATAATATATATGCAAAAATTGTCATATTTATTAGTGAGGTGAATTTTATGAAAAAGTTATTGTTAGCATTTCTGTTGTTTGTTCTTATCATTCCTAATGTTTATGCTGAAGAAGATGTAATTAAGAATGCTAAAAGTGGAATACTAATTGAGGCATCGACTGGAGATATTTTATATGAGAAAAATATACATGAAAAAGTTGCAATAGCGTCACTAACTAAAATGATGGGGCAAATAATAATTTTAGAGCATATAGAAGATGGTACATTGTCGTGGGAAGAAAAGGTAACTGCAAGTAAGAAGGCTGCTGACATGGGTGGGACCCAAATATGGTTACAGCCAGGTGAAGTTATGACAGTAAGAGATCTGTTTAAGGGGCTTTCTATGGCCAGTGCTAATGATGCAGCTGTTGCTTTAGCAGAACGTATTGGAGGTAGTGAAGATAACTTTGTTAAGTTAATGAACGATAAAGTAAAAGAATTGGGTTTAAAAAACACCGTGTTTAAAAATAGTACCGGTTTAGATGAAGATAGTCATTATTCAACTGCATACGATGTAGCAATGATTGCAAAAGAATTATTAAAGCATGAAGATATATTAAAGTTCTCATCTGTCTATGAAGACTATTTAAGAACAGATACTCCAAATAAGTTTTGGCTTGTTAATACCAATAAAGTCGTATATTAATATTACAATAACGCCTGTAAACCATTATAAAATAAGGTTATAAACGGGTGTTGTATTTTTGGAACAAAGAAAAAGGAGGAATATTTAATTTTAAAACTTCTATAATGTAGTGAATGGAGGAATGTTTATGAAGATTAAACTACCAAAAGAACTACAAATAGAAATTATGAAATTTTTTATGAATACCAGTGTTCCAAGAATATTAAAAGAAAGAAGTACAACTATTTAATAGATAAATAGGAGGACTTACTATGAATACAGCTACCGCGATATACATGAGAGTATCAACTGAAGATCAAGCTAAAGAAGGATTTTCTATTAATGCTCAAAAAGAAAAACTAACTAAATATGCTGAATTAAATGACTGGGATATACATGATTATTATATTGATGATGGTATAAGTGGAAAGAATACTAAAGATAGGCCAGAAGTGAATAGATTAATTAATGATGTTAAAGCTGGTAAGATTAGAAATATATTAGTTTATAAACTAGATAGACTAACAAGAAGTGTTGCAGACTTAATTAATTTAATTAATCTATTTGAAAGTCATAATTGCTCATTTAACTCACAAACAGAGAAAATTGATACTACGAATGCAGTAGGAAGAATGTTTGTAAAAATGCTAGGAATATTCGCAGAATTTGAAAGAGAGAATTTAGCAGAAAGAGTAGCATTTGGCTATGAACAAAAAACAAGAGAAGGTAATTATACAAATACCAATGGAGTGTATGGATATAACTACATAATAGGACAAGGGTTAGAAGTTAATGAAGAAGAAAAGATAATTGTAAAAGATATTTATGAATCTTATTTAAATGGAGATTCTATGCTATCTATTTGTAAGGAATTAAACAAAAATAAAACACCAACTAAAAGAGGTGGGAAATGGAGTCAATCTACTATTAGAAGTATTTTAACTAATCCTCTTTATATTGGTAATGTTAGATATGCAGTAAATAGTAATAATAAATTAAAAAAATTTGAGACTGTTGGTAAAAACATAGAATCAATATTAGAACTTGATTTATGGAATAATGCCCAGGATATGTTAAAGAAAAGAAAACAATTTCATACTAAAAAATATTCTAGCGATGATACATACTTCTTTCATAGTCTAAGGTGTGATATATGTGGTTCTAAGTATCATGCGAGACAGCAAATACAAAAGGGCAAGAAGTACATCACATACGCTTGTAATGGCCATTATAATGGTACATGCAAAGCACCTGGATTTTCACACAATAAATTAGAAGAAGTATTTCTAAAATATCTAGATAATATAGAAAACTTTAAAGTAGATTTAAAAGATATAGAACTAAAATCTAAAGAAGTAATTGACATTAAACAAATAAAAGATAAATTAAATAGAGAATTAAATAGAATAGAAAATAAAAAGAATGAGACTAGAAATCTATTTATGAGTGATCAATTACCAGTAGATGAATATCAATTATTACTTAAAGAGCTTAACGATAAAAAAGAAAAAATATTAAATGAAATAAATACTATAGAAGAGCCTATTGAAGAATCAATAGAATTAGAAGATATATCAGGTATAGTTAATAGTATTAAACTTAATTGGCAATATTTAACTAATAAAGAAAAGAAGAACTTTTTAGAAAGATTTGTTAAAGTAATAAGCGTAAAAAAAGAAGGTAATGAAGTAGTAATTACTAAGCTAGAATTTTAAAAAACGGCTAGATTCCTTTAGTTTTATGATATAATAATTAACTAAATGGGAGGTCTGGTAATTATGTATCCAATCGTTAGCGGAATTAGTTTTTTAATAAGAGCTTATTTGTGTTATTGCACTATTGATAATATTCCGATATTAAAGAATCCAATTTATAATAATATTCTTTTGGAAGTAGTATCATTATATTCTATATTATGGGCTATTAGTTATTTTATAACTGGAAAGTTTTATGATAGAGGAAGCAATCCAACTTTAGGTTCTATAATTTATTTCTTTATTTATATGGTAACACTAGGAGTAATGTATTTACTAATGCTACTATTGACAGCATTAAACGTATTACCAATCATAATATAAAAGTATTTATCTAATAAATCGAATTTAAGTCACGAAAGTCGTGACTTTTTTGATACTTAATTCGATGTATAAAGTATATTTATTGCTTTAAAAATGATATAATATATATAACTTATGAAAGGAGTAATTAAGATGAACGATGAGATTGAATATAAAAAGATTGATGAAACAAAAGATAGCTATGTGAAACAATTATATTGGAATATGGCAATTGGATTACAACAAGTCGATGGTTTGACTCCTTCTAATTATCTAAAAGAATTAGTTAATAAAAACGTGGAGGGCGAAATAACTAACTATGAAGTAGAGGAGTCTCTTCATAGTTATTATAAAACTAAAGACTTAAGTGATATAAAAATAGCTAATGAACAAGAATGTGATTTAGTTTCAACTAGAATAGTTGAATTATTAAATGATAATAGCTTTTCATTAAGGCCAATAACATTGCAATCAATACATGAATACTTATTCAAAGGTATTTATGATTTTGCAGGAAAGTATAGAACTTATAATATTACAAAAGATGAACCTATATTACAAAATGATACAGTTGTTTATGCGGATTATAATGAAATTGAAAGAACCTATGAATATGATTTTAAGCAAGAAATGGGATATGATTATTCTAAATTAACTATACAAGAACAAATAGAACATATTGCGATATTTACTTCAAGTATTTGGCAAGTTCATCCTTTTGGAGAAGGGAATACTAGAACTGTTGCAGTTATGATAGAAAAATATTTAAGAAGTCTTGGATATAATGTTAACAATGATTTATTTAAAGAACATTCCTTATATTTTAGAAATGCTTTAGTTAGAAGTAATTATTCTAATAGGTCTAAAAATATATATCAAACAAACGAATATTTAATAAAATTTTTTGAGAACCTACTTAATAATGGAATAAATAAATTGAGTAATAATGATTTAGTCATTGAAGATTCTAATATAGATTAAAAATAAGAGGAGTAGTATGGATTTAGATATAACAATGTGCTTAGGAGAAGAGTGCCCTTTAAAAAGGAACTGTATTAGATACGTTGCAAAATCAGCAAAATTACAATCTTATTTTATGAAAACTAATTATGATAATGAAACAAATAAATGTGAATATTTTGCAGATAAAAGTAATTATAATAATAAATACATTAAAGAAAAAAATAACAAAATCACCGTTTAATAAAAATAGTGATTTTTTTGATATTAAAAATAAATATTGGTCGTTATTTGTCGAGATAATGACTGGTTTTGTGATATAATTAAAGTATTATTGGAGGATGTTTGTAGTATGGATAAGGTTAAAGAAGAAATAATTAAATTTAATCAAGAACGTGATTGGGATCAATTTCATAGTGCAGAGAATCTAGCTAAATCAATTTCAATCGAAGCTGGAGAACTATTGGAGTGCTTTCAGTGGAATTCTGAATTTGACCATAATGAAGTTTGCGAAGAATTAGCTGATGTTCTTAATTATTGTATATTGCTTGCAAATAAATTAAATGTTAATTTAGAAGATATTGTTTTAGAAAAACTAGAAAAAACTAGATTGAAATACCCCATAGACAAGTCGAAAGGGAAAAGTACAAAATACAATAAACTAGAAGAGGAGTAAATTTATGCTAGTATATGAAGGAATTAAATCTGAGTTTATTAATGATGTAAATTTAAATTTGATTGTTAACAAGATTTATGATAAATATAAACATTTTTTTGGAAAAACAAGTGAATCTCAATTAAATTCGTGGAAGAATTCTATGCAATATATGAGAGGTGTCTTAGATGATGGAGAAATACCTGGTAATTGTGGAGTTGCAATAGAATTTAATATTCCTACAACATCAAAAAGAATAGACTTTATATTATCTGGTAAGGATAAAAATAAAAAAGATTCAGTAATTATTGTTGAACTAAAACAATGGGAAACGTGTACAGCGGTAGATGGTAAAGATGGAATTGTATCAACTTATACAGGCCACGGAATAAGAGAAGTTGCACATCCTTCATATCAAGCAATGAGCTATGCTAATTTAATACGAGATTTTAATGAAACTGTACAGCTAGAAGAAATAGGCTTATATCCATGTGCATTTCTACATAATTATGACTTACAAGAAAGTGATCCAATAAATAGTGAGCAGTATAAAGAGTATATAGATGCTGCACCATTATTTGGTACTAATGATTTTGATAAATTAAGAATTTTTATTAAAAGATATATTTTCGAAGGTGATGATAGAGAACTTTTATATAAAATTGAAAATGGAAGAATAAGACCATCTAAGAGACTTCAAGACTCTTTATCAATGATGTTAAAAGGAAGCAAAGAGTTTAATATGATTGATGAACAAAAAGTTATTTATGAAGATGCAATTAGATTAGCAATAGATACTATTGCAGCAGATGATAAAACAGTATTTATTGTTCAAGGTGGTCCTGGAACAGGGAAATCTGTTTTAGCTATAAATTTGTTAGTAGAATTTACTAAAAGAAACATGACAAGTTTTTATGTCACAAAAAATAGCGCTCCAAGAGCAGTATTTAGAGACAAGCTAAAAGGAACATTTAAAATGACATATATAAATAATCTATTTCAAGGATCAGGGTCATTTACTGAATCTGATAACAATGAAATTAATTGTTTGATTGTAGATGAAGCCCATAGATTAAATGCTAAATCTGGACTGTTTTCAAATTTAGGAGAGAATCAAGTTAAGGAAATAATTAAAGCCTCTAACTTTTCAGTTTTCTTTATTGATGAGAATCAAAAAGTAACCTTGAAAGATGTCGGAACAGTAGATCTAATAAAAAAATATGCTAATGAATTAGGAGCAGGCATAAAAATAGTAGATTTAGAGAGCCAATTTAGATGTAATGGATCAGATGGATATCTAGCATGGTTAGATCAAATGCTTGATATTAGAAATACTGCTAATTTCGATGATATGGACTATGATTATGATTTTAAAGTAATTGATAGTCCATGTGAACTGAGAAACCAAATAGTAGAAAAAAATAGAATAAATAATAAATCTAGGGTTGTTGCTGGTTATTGCTGGAACTGGATAAGTGAAGGAAAAAACAAATCTGAAATTTACGATATTACTATTCCTGAATATGACTTTAATATGAGCTGGAATTTAGGTAATTCTCAAACATGGGCAATAGATGCTAATTCAGTTAATGAAGCGGGTTGCATACATACTTGTCAAGGTTTAGAATTTGATTATGTTGGGGTTATAATTGGAAAAGATATAAGATATGAAAATGGACAAATTGTAACTGATTATACAAAAAGAGCTAAAACAGATCAATCATTAAAAGGGATTAATAAATTAATGGCTGAAAATCCTATAGAAGCTCAAAAACAAGCTGACTTAATAATTAAAAACACATATCGTACTTTGATGACTAGAGGAATGAAGGGTTGCTATATTTGGTGTGAAGATAAAAACCTTCAAAAATATTTTAAATCAAGATGTAGTAGATAAAAAATAGTAATTATATGAAATAGAATGGAAATTAAATCTGATGTAATTATTGTAAGTAAAATAAATTAATTATTAAAGGAAGCGGTGATGGAAAAATGAAAAATATTTTTGAATTATATACAAAGGATATTGACTTGGATGAAGAAATAATGAAATTATACGAAATTTTCTATATAAATGGTGTAGCAGGAGTTCAGGCTTATGGATCACCATCAGAACAAATTGATTATACTTGCTTTAGCTCGTGGCAATACCGATGTGGATGCATAAATTGCAAGGAATTTCAAGATAAGATAGAAAAATATAGTAAGACTAATGAGAACAGAGCTTTGCTTACAATGGAATTTCTCTTCAATATAATAATTTTTCATAATAAACTTAACAAACTTTACCCTATAAGCACTGAATTAAAAAAAGTAGAAACATTAATAATTGATAACATACATTTCATTCTTTCAAAAATGGGATATGAAACAAAAGCAAATACTGATCAAGATGGTTATGTGTTTATTAGAAAAAATGCTGACCTTGATGCAACGTTGAAAACTGTCCCAGAAAATACAGGAAAATTATTAATCGAGTACTGTGACTTTAAAATTAGCACTAATATTGTAGAAAAAGAAAAAATATTATTTTTAATATATAAAAAGTTTGAAAGTATTAGGGGGAATGTATCTAAAGATCTCAGTAATTTGATTGGAGAAATCTCAAACAATTTATTTCGACACAATGAGAAGAAAAGAACTGACTTAAGATACAATAATCTAAAAGATAAGGATAGATTAGAAATGATGGATCTTATTTTTGTACTATTGCTAAGTGCATTTAGAAACTCAGAAATAGAAAATTTGAAAAATGAAAAAGATATAATATTAAGTAAATATACAAATAATAATTAAATAAACCGAATTCATGCCAAATAAAACCGAAATGCGCTTGAAAAGAACCGGTGATAAGTATAATATAGTATCACACGAAATAGTACTTATATAGATACATATTAGTAGTGCATTCGTAGTGCAATAGGCGTTGCATGAACTATTGCGGGGTGCTATGCTTGATATAATAGAAATAGTTATAAGTTGAAGTGATTACTAAATGAAGTGGTCACTTTTTTCATGAAATTATTTTGTATTTTAGGAGGTGATCGTTATGAATGAAAATATCCATACTTTTTTAATTGTAAGTATGTTTATGGATATTAGAATGGATAATTATAAAGCTTATATTTCCTTTTAAATCAAGGGAATGTTTCAAATCATGGATAAAAAAAACAAACAATATGGACAATTTTGCAAGTGCAAAATAAGAAATTACGTAAGCTGATTTCTCATGAAATAAGGTAATAATCAGTAGAGTTACGTAATCATCTTATCCTGCTTTTATAAATATTGCTAAAATAAAGTAAATAATTGTCCATAATAGAAGGAGGAGTTAAATGAAGAGATTTGAATTTTGGCTTAGATTAGAATTATTTGAAAGAATAAAACTAATGGCTAAGTTTTACAATAAACCAATATCTAAAATAATGATTGAATTATTAGAGATAGGTTATATTACTAAATTAAAATATGATAGTTATAAAGATAAGGACTTTTCTAATGAATAACTATCTAGGAGTTTATTATTACTAAATATATAATGATTTACACTATTGTAGATGAAAAAGTATATAAGACTAAAGAATTATCTTTCCTAGATAAATTAATCTTTGAAAGAATAACAGCTTTATGTCACATAAATAAATGTTGCTATGCTACTAACAGCTATTTTGCTAATATGTATGGTGTTAAAAATAATGCTATATCAGTAGCAATTAAAAAGTTAAAAGATTTAAAATTAATAAATGTTAAATATGAGAAAGATATACCTAATAGAAGTAAAAGGTATATCTTTTTAAATGATGATGTATGGTCAAAGGAATATAGTAATATTATTCCTAGAGATAATAAAAAGGTTATTCCAAGAGATAGACATAATAATAACTATAAAAATAATATAAATAATAAAATAATCGATTATGATACTGATGGAGTAATGCTTTGGAATGGAGTTAGGTGTGAAAGCAAAAACGCTACTTTAGAAGAACAAGAAGAGATGAAGAAATTTATTCATTCCTGTATAGGAGAATCTAATGACTAGAGATGAAATTATTTTAAATAACTTATCTCTAGTTTATTTTGTATTAAAGAAATTAAATATAAAAATTAATTCTAATGATTATGAAGATTTAACCAATGAAGGAGTAATAGGATTAATTAATGCAGTAGATACATTCAAAGAAGATAAGAATGTATCTTTTTCTACATATGCTTATACTTGTATTAGAAATCAAATACTACATACTTTAAAGAAATCAAAACTAATATGTATTTCTTTAAGTACTGAAATAGGAGAAGGCATAACTATCGAAGATATTATAGAAAGTAATAAACCTGATATATTAGAAAAAATAATATTAGATGAACAATTAAATTATCTTAAATATTTATTAGATAATGTACTTAATAAAGAAGATGGTTATCTAATTAAAAACTTATATGGAATAGGGTGTAATAAGAAGACTCAGGTGGTACTTGCAGAGGAATTAGGATGTAAGCAAGGAAATGTATCAAAATGTCAAAATAAGCTGGAGAAAAAGCTAAGAATGTGCTATAATTAAACTAGTTCAGATATCATTAAAATTATGATATCTTTTTTGTTAAATATTATGGAGGAACAAGTGATGATTGATTTTAGCAAATTGGGTGTTGAAAAAACACCATCAAGTATAGAACCACGTGATATTTTTATGTCACTGCCAACGAAGAATAAAAGTTATGAATATCCACGAGATGTGCAAAGTGAAGTTTGGAAACTTTGGTTTGAAAGTAGAGAACAGAAAAATACGATTATTAAAATGAATACTGGAAGTGGTAAAACAGTTGTAGGACTTACTATATTAAAAAGTTGTATTGATGAGGGAAAAGGCCCAGCAGTTTATGTTGTCCCAGATAATTATCTTGTACAGCAAGTATGTAGTGAAGCAGAGAAATTAGGTATCAAAGTAGTTCAAGATGAAGAAGACTATCCCTTTATGAGAAAACAAGCTATTCTTGTAATCAATATTCATAAACTAGTTAATGGTAAGAGTGTCTTTGGTATGCGCTCAGATAATAATAATATTAATATTGGTAGCATTTTGATAGATGATGCTCATGCATGTTTAGAAACTATTGGTGATCAGTTTACGATAACTATTCCTATAGAGGATGAAGAAGTATATTCTTCAATAATGTCTATTTTTTCAACAGCATTAAAATCATATTCAAATCAAAAATATCAAGAAATTTCAGAGATACATGACCCGTTCACTAATATGCTTATTCCTTTTTATGTATGGCAAAATAAAGTATCTGAAGTTGGAGATATTTTACACAAGCACAGTGATAAGGATTTTATCAAGTTTAAACTACCCTTAATAAAAGATTGTTTATCGTTGTGTAACTGTGTAGTTTCTGCTCGTTGCATAGAAATTACTCCTAATTGCATACCGATATCAAAAATTAAAAGTTTTGAACAGGCACAACGTAGAATATTTATGAGTGCAACTTTGGCTGATGATAGTGTTTTTGTTACGGCAATGGGATTAAGACAGAGCGAAATAACAAATATAATTACACCTGAAAAAGCAAATGATATTGGAGATCGCTTATTAATTTTCCCTCAAGTAATAAATAAAAGAATCAATGATGTGGAAATTAAATTAAAATTAAAAAGTCTTTCATTACTTCATAATGTTGTTGTTATCGTTCCGTCTAGAAATAGAGCTGCTTTTTGGAGTGATGTTTCAGATTTAACTTTAGATTATTTGAATATAGATAATGGTGTTAGCCAACTTAAAAATGAGCATGTTGGATTAGTAGTTTTAATAAACAAATATGATGGAATAGATTTGCCAGATGATGCATGTCGTATTCTTGTAATTGATGGTGTAGCTAATACTGCCAATAAATATGATGCGATAATGCTGGGTATCAATCCAAATAACAAAAGATTGTTGAGTGATAAAATTCAAAAAATTGAACAGGGTATCGGTCGAGGAGTTCGCTCCAATAATGATTACTGTGTCGCTGTGTTTATGGGGAAAGGATTAAAAGATATTCTTATACGTGGGGATGGAAAAGAATATTTTAGTAAAGCAACGCTTGCACAATTTGAATTGTCTCAGCAATTATGGGATCAATTACGAATGGGAAATCCTAACCCTAGCATAGATGAGATATTTTCTTTAACAAATTATTCACTAAATTTACCAAGAAACGTTGATTGGATAAAAGCAAGTAGAGATGCATTATCTTCTTTATCATATGAAAGAAGTCCTCAAATAGATGATATTTCAGTTGCTTTGCGAGAGGCATTTGAAAGTGCAGAAGTTTTTCAATATTCTCAGGCAGCAAAAATTATAGAAAAAGCAAAAAACACTATTTCTGACGAAAGTACAAAAGGATTTTTGATGCAAGTTTTGGCTGAGTATACAAACTTTTCAAATCAAGGTGAGGCACAGCAAATTCTTTTATCAGCACAGCAATATAATAGAAATATAATTCGCCCACTAGATGGTATTAGACATCAGCGTCTTATTGAAAAAGCTGGTACGCAAGCACAGAAAATAATAGACTATATTAATGATAACAATTTAGATTCCAATTCTTATATTTTGAAAGCCAATACCTTATTGGAAAAATTGGAATTTTCAGTGGATACAGCAGAAACTTTTGAAAGTTCTTTGAAAGATATTTCGCATATGTTAGGAATAACTTCATCTCGTCCGGAAGCAGACAATGGAAAAGGTCCCGATAATCTTTGGGTTATTGGAAATGGTATTTATTTTGTCATTGAGTGTAAGAATGGTACTACTACAGACACAATTAATAAACATGATTGTAATCAATTGAATGGTTCAGCTACTTGGTTTGAAAATGAATATGAAGGCAACGAATTTACTTATTATCCCGTGATGATACATAATAGTCATATATTTGAACACGCTTGTTCTCCAAATCCTAAAATACGCATCATGACTCCAGATTTACTTGAAAAACTTAGAGGTGCAATCTCTAACTTTGCTGAAAATGTTGCAGATCCTAATTTTTATAAACAAGTTATAGAAATGGACAGACTATTAAATCAGTTTAAATTACAAGGAGATATGATAATTACAAATTTCACTACTGAATATAAAGTTAAAAATTGATTTGATTTTTATCTCTGTTTCCTCTATAATACCCTTATAAATACTTGTATTTTTCGTTATTGCAATATTAACATACAATCAAACTAGTACGTTTTTATGAGGGTGCTGATGGACTTAAAACTGGATTTACAGATGCAGCTAAATATTGTATGTCTGTAACTGCTAAAAGGGATAACTTAAGGCTTGTAGCAATCGTATTAGGCGAAGCTGTAAGTAAGGTGAGAAATGAAGAGACAACAGCACTTTTAGACTATGGATTTAATTTATATAAGTCTACCCTTATACATAAAAAGACAGATGTAATAGATACAATAGAATTAAATAAATCGAGTGTCAGTAAAGTAAATGTTTATCCTAAAGAAGATGTAACAATAATAAGTAAGAAATCAGAAGTAAGTGTAGAATATACTAAAGAAGTATCATTAGATAAAGATATTAAATTACCTTTAAATAAAGGTGATGCAGTAGGTAAATTAATCATAAAATATAAAGACAAAACATTAAAGGAAATAGAGTTAATAGTAGATACTGATGTAGAAAAGCAAGGATTTATTTCGTATTTCTTTAAAACTTTTGGTGACTTGTTAAAAGGCGATGTAATTTAGCCTTTTTGTTTGAGGAAATTGACAAAATAAGTTCTATCATAATATTAAGAGAACATATTTGTCGAATAATGTAATATCAAAAAAAAATCTACTTTTGTCGAATCTGTATAAAATGTATAAAATATGCTCTATATTGAATATGCGAGGTGAATCTATAAGTGTTAAATATAGATATTGAATATAAAAGAGGAATTCTTTTTGTTAGATTAAAAGGAATATTAAATGAAAAAACTAGTAATGAGTTGAATGCTACTTTAGAAAAGATTATTTCTAAAGCTGGTATAAAGTATTTGCTTATTAATTGTGAAAAGCTTTATTCAATAGATAATAGTGGAATAGAAGTTATTAATGAGAAGTGTAAAAAGTTAATGGATAATGATGGAAAAGTATTTATATGTGGATTTAGTGAAATTGTCAGATTAAAAATAGAGAGTAGTAATTTAACAACTGATATTTATGAAACAAATAATGAAATAAGTGTATTTAATATAGTTAATATTTAAAGGAGCATAATATGGAAACATTGAATAAAGAAGAATTAGTAGAAAAATATGGGAGATATGTATATAGTAAAGCACAAAAATATGCACGTATAGCAGATGTAGATGATTTATATCAACAAGGAATGCTTGGGCTTGTTAATGCTTGTAAAGGATTTGATCAGAACCAAGGGAATACCTTTTTAACGTATGCAGATACTTTTATAACGGGTTCTATTTTTAAATATTTAAGAGATAATAATCTAATAAAGATTGATAGAAAATTAATAACATTAAATAGAAAAGCAGATCAGGTTGCGGATATGATTACGCAAAAGTTACAAAGACCACCAACGACATTTGAACTTGCTTGTTATTTAGAAGTTCCAGAAGAAAGGCTAGTTGATGCTAAAATAGCAACTGACTTTGTTATGAGTCTTGATCAAGAAGCTGATAGTACTGGTGAAAAAGAAATAAGTTTACATGATCAAATTCCATATATAGAGCCAGGGTATAATGATGATATTGCAGCACTCAGAATGGCTATAGGGGAATTGCCAGAGCAAGATAGGTTATTAATAACGTCAAGGTTCTATAATGATATGTCACAAAGTGAAACAGGAAAAGTACTTAAGATGACGCAAGTACAAGTATCAAGAAGAGAAACAAAAGTATTAGCTACGCTAAATAGTAAAATAGCGTGCTAATTCTTTTTTTGTATAAAAGTTAAAATAGTTGTTAACACTAGTAATGGTGATATTATGGAAAAAAAGGATTATAAAACAATAGTAGAAAAACATAAGCCAACAGAGAAAAGAGCATACAATGCTTTTATTTCTTTTATGATTGGTGGAATGATTGGAGCAGTAGGGCAAATTTTAATAGATGTATATTCATATTATTTGGATATTCCTACAAAAGATGCATCAGTATTTATGATAGTTACCTTAGTATTTGTAGCATCAGTATTAACTGCCCTAGGTTTTTTTGACAAATGGGTAACTGCTGCAAAGTGTGGTTTAATCATTCCAATAACAGGATTTGCACATTCAATGACAAGTGCAGGTATTGAATATAAAACTGAAGGACCAATCTATGGACTTGGAAGTAATATTTTCAAACTTGCAGGTAGTGTTATCTTATATGGTATAGTATCAGCTTGGTTCTTTGGAATGATAAGATACTTATTTTTAGGAGGTGCTTAATATGACTTTTAAATATAGTAATGTTTTTATAAATGGATATGCTACAGTAGTCGGCCCTTATGAAAACGATGGACCATTAAAAGGAAAGTTTGATAAGTCATACGATGATTTATATAATGGAGAAAATACTTGGGAGAAGGCAGAAGTCAAATTACAAGAAGAAAGTATAGATATTCTTTTAAAAAAGATTAAGAAAGATAAAAAAGATATTGATTTATTAATATCAGGTGATTTACTTAATCAAACAACCGCTTCTACTTATGCTGCTAAAAAATTTAATATAGCACATCTGGGCATATATAGTGCTTGTGCTTCTAGTATGGAAGCAATTATAGTAGGTGGATCACTAATAGATACAGGGAAGATAAAAAATTGTATTACAGCTATTTCTTCACATAATATGGCCAGTGAAAAACAGTTTAGGAATCCTACTGAATATGGAGCACCTAAACCTAAAACAGCAACATTCACTGCAACAGGAGGAGCATCCTTATTCTTGTCAAATAAAGGTAAAATAAAAGTAGAGTCTTCTACAATTGGTAAAATATGTGATATGGCTCAAAATGATCCACTTAATATGGGAGCGGCAATGGCAGTAGCGGCAGGTGCTACAATAAAAAAACATCTTGAAGACATGAAAAGAGAAGCTGGTTATTATGACTTGATATTGACAGGTGATCTTGGGACATATGGGAAAGAGATATTAATTGAATATATGAATAGTGAATATGGGATAGATATAAGTAATAATTATAATGATACTGGAACATTGCTATATGATCTTGATCAACAAGAGGAATGCATGGCTGGAGGCTCTGGACCAGCTTGTTGTTCATTAGTGACATATGCTAAAATACTTCCGATGCTAGAAAAGGGAGAATTAAGCAAAGTGTTAGTTGTAGCAACAGGAGCATTATTCTCACCAACATTTATATTTCAAAAAGAAAACATTCTATCCATTGCTCATGCTGTTAGCTTGGAGGTGTTAAAATGATGTATTTATATTCGTTCTTATTTTGTGGATTGGTTTGCTTAATCGGACAAGTAATACTTGATAATACAAAACTAACAGCAGGGCATATTACAAGTTTATTTGTAGTTATTGGAGCAGCACTAGATACCTTTAGTATTTATGACGAAATAATCAAATATGTCGGAGGCGGTGCTTTAGTACCAATTACAAGTTTTGGACATTCACTAATACATGGCGCTTTAGAAAAAGCTGCAGATTTAGGATTTATAGGAATATTCACAGGCATGTTTGATTTAACAGCAGCAGGAATAACATCAGCAATCATATTTACATTTATACTCAGCTTATTGTTTAAAGCAAAAAATTAATAAGAACACAATAGTGTTTTTTATAGATAATTCTAAGAATATAATTATTTGATTAATTATATTTTTTAATGTATAATTTATTTATGTACAAACTTTGATTCTTAATAAAATAGATAGGTGAGTGAAGTAGTGAATGCCTTAAATAATATGAAAAAAGCCATAATTAATTATTTTCAATACATTATCTTTTTTATAGTATCTGGTATTCTTTTAATTAGCAGTACTTTTTCACCTTTTAATCCTATATGTATGTTTACAGATAGTTCGGTTTTCATGTATATAGGTAAACAACTGGGTAATGGTTTATTACCTTATCGCGATTTATTTGATCATAAAGGACCTATTATATACCTTATAAATTATATTGGTTCTTTTGTTCCAAATGAACTTGGAATATATATAATTGAAACTGTATTTTTTATGGTTGGCATAATATTTTGTTATAAAATGATAAGACTTTTTGCTAGTAAGACAGTCTCAATTGCTTCTTCAATTATAGCTTATAGTAGTATAATTAAATTATTAGAAGGTGGAAATCTTGTAGAAGAATATGCATTGCCTTTTATGTTTATATCATTATATATTTTTACAAAATATTTTATAAAAAATGAGAGAATAAATGGTTTTGGTAATATATTAATAGGGATTTGTTGTGCAACTGTATTTTTCTTAAGGCAGAATATGATAGCTTTATGGATTGTATTTGTTCCTGCAGTGATCATAAAAATATTCTGTGAAAAAGGTTTCAAAGAATCATTTAAATCATTAGTTTTAATGGGAATAGGCTTTTTTAGTGTGATTTTACCATTTGTAATTTTCTTTTTACTTACCAATACATTACAGCCATTTTTTGACAGTTATTTTGTTTTTAACTTTTCATATATTTCTGTTAATTATTTAGAAAAAATAACAGCATTTCAATTTTTTATAAAAAATAATCTATTAAAAGTTTCAATCTTTGCATTATCTATCTTATTTATTTCTAGCAAAAGGAAGTATCGCTTGTTTTTGATTATAAGTATTCTATATTTATTTTTATCATATTACTTATTATCGTTATCAGGAAGAATTTATCTGCATTATGCATTGGTTCTTATTCCACCTTTATCAATATTTGTAGGTATGTCTTTTGATTTTTTCGAAAGTATAGTAGAAAAGTTTATTAAAAACAGGAAATTAGTTGTTGCTTCTATTTTAATAATTTCGTCGGCATTTTATATTTATGCATTTAAGAGTGACTATAATGCAATTTATAAAATACTCCAAAGACAAATATTTAGTACTCAATGTAAAAATACTATAAAAGATATTTCTTATTATATTGAAAAAGAAGTTTTGATTACTGATAAGATTACAGTTGTTGGTAACTTTTCAAGGATATACTTAGTATCTAATTCTTTATCAGCATCGAAATATTTTTATCAATTTCCTATTAGTGAAGTTGATAATAAAATAGCACATGAATATATTGAAGATATAAATAGGGAAAAGCCAAAGTATATATTTTTAAATATTGAAGTAATTGAAAGTGAAGGATATGTTATACGGAAAATGATGGAAATATTAGAAAATAATTATAAATTTATTATGGATAGTGATGGATTTTTATTATATAAGTTAATTTAAGGCAATTGTATAAAGAGGAGTAATAAAATGAAAAAAATAGCAATAATTGGATCAGGGTATACAGGAATAATTGCAGCAAGAGAATTGAGTTTAAAATATGATGTAACAGTATTTGAAAGTATGGATTCTATTGGTGGAATGACTGCTACTTTTAAAACCGATGGAGATAAGTTAGAAAACTATTACAGACACATATTCAAAAGTGATAGTTATGTTTTAGGTTTAATGAAAGAGTTTGGTATTGAAAAGGAGATGCTATGGCCAAAAACAAAAATGGGCTATTTTACAGATGGTAAGATTTATGAATTTGGTACACCGATATCACTTTTAAAATTTAAACCACTTAACCTGATTGATAAGTTTAGATTTGGATTAAGTATACTTAGACTTAAAACAATAAAGGACTATAGAAAACTTGAGAATATATCAGCACATGAATGGCTAATGAAAGTAGCTGGGAAGAATGCTTATGAAAAGATTTGGGAGCCCCTTTTAATTTCAAAATTTGGTAATTCTTATAAAGATGTTTCTATGACTTGGATGTGGGGGAAGATTGTTTTAAGAGGATCTTCAAACGAAAAAGACGGGGAATCATTAGGGTATCTTGATGGAAGCTACCAAGTTTTAACTGATTATTTAGAAAAAGACTTAAAAAAAAGAAAAGTAAAAATCAATTGTGGTAATAAAGTAGATAAAGTTAAAAAAGAAGATGGTAAATATACGATAGTAGCATCAAAAAAGAAGTATAAAGACTTTGATTTTGTAGTGTCAACAGTGGCTTATCCATACTTTCAAGATTTTGCTAATCCATTTTTAACTAAAAAAGAAAAACATAATCTATCCTTAATAAAATATACTGGTGCTAAAGTTATGATTCTTTTTATGAAAAAGAGCTTTATGCCATTTTACTGGTTGAATAATGGGGATAAAAAAATACCATTCGGTGGGTTAATTGAGCACACTAATTTTATTGACAAAAGTAAGTACAATAATGAAAATATTTTATATATATCTAATTATATGTTTCATGGCGATCCACTTTTTAAAAAGAATAAAGAGGAATTATTTAAAATTTACCTACCTATGTTAAAGAAAATAAATAAAGAATTTTCTGAAAAAGATGTTATTAGAATAGAATTGTTTACAGAAAATTATGCACAACCTATAATAACAAAAAACTATTCTAAAATATTGCCAAGTTTAAAAATAGAAAAAGAGAATATATTTAATGCATCTATGCCTCAAATATATCCTGAGGATAGAGGTTTAAATTATGCTATTAAACTTGGATATACAGTGGTAAAAGAATTAGAGAAATTTGATAAGGAGTAGAAGTTTATGAAAAAAGTAGAAACATTATATATTGTTATACCTTGTTACAATGAGGAAGAAGTTCTTCCGGAAACATCAAAACGATTAAATATTAAAATGAAGACATTGATTGATAAGAAAGTGATTTCTGAAAAAAGTAAAGTTATGCTTGTAAATGATGGAAGTAAGGATAAGACTTGGGATATGATAAAAGCATTGAATAAAGAAAACTCACTTTTTTGTGGTGTTAATTTATCAAGAAATAGAGGCCATCAAAATGCTTTACTTGCAGGACTTATGACCGCTAAAAAATATGCAGATATGGTAATTAGTATGGATGCAGATCTGCAAGATGATATAGATGTTGTTGATAAGTTTGTAAGTGAGTACTATTCTGGATCTGATGTAGTTTATGGTGTTAGAAGCAAAAGAGAAACAGATACATTCTTTAAACGATTTACAGCTGAAGGATTTTATAAATTTATGAAAAAGATGGGAGTAGAGGTTGTTTATAATCATGCTGATTATAGACTTATGAGTAAAAGAACACTTGACCATCTTGAGACATATAAGGAAGTCAACTTGTTTTTAAGAGGTATAATTCCTTTAATTGGATTTAAATCTTCGATTGTTGAATATGAAAGAAGTGCAAGATTTGCTGGTGAATCAAAATATCCACTTAAGAAGATGCTAATGTTTGCTTTTGATGGGATAACTTCTTTCAGTATAAAGCCAATAAGACTAATATTTTCAATAGGATTGTTAATGTTTCTTATAAGTATAATTATGATAAGCTATTCAGTAATTATGTATTTTCTAGGAAATAATGTTAGTGGTTGGACATTTATTGTTACATCAATATGGTTAATTGCGGGTGTTCAGATGCTTTCACTTGGTGTTGTTGGAGAGTATGTTGGTAAAGTATATAGTGAAACAAAAGAAAGACCACGATATATTGTTGAAGAGGAATTAAAATAAATTATGAAGAAAAAATTAATGGGATTATTAAAGAAATATCCAATTATTAAAGAAATATTATTATATGGTATAATTGGCGCGACATCCGCAGCATTAGATGCCATAAGTTTTACTTTATTAAGAAATGTTAATTTAAATTTCTATTTGGCAAATTTTATAAGTATAAATTTAGGGATAACATTGTCATTTTTCTTGAATACTTACTTCAATTTTAAAAAGAAAGATAAAGTAGTAAAAAGAGCCGCGAGATTTTATTTTGTTGGATATATAGGTCTAGTACTATCTATGGTTATAATGCATGTTTTTGTAAAAATGATGGGATTCGATGAGACTATTGTTAAGCTATTATCAATAGTATTTGTTGCTGTTACCCAATTTATTTTAAATAAGATATTCACCTTTGGAAAATCATTAGATAATTAGACGATATATTAATTAATAGTAAATAAGATAGTACCATAAACGGTACTATTTTGTAATTATAAGTGTATTAATATTTAATTTTGAAAGGAATGGCTTTTATTAATTCTTGATTTATAAGAGAAAATGTGATAAAATAACAGTCAATTAATTCGTGTTATTAATAAATTAAAGTAAAAAAGGAGAAGATAATATGGAAGCATCAGAATTACCTGATTATACAAAAATATTTGAAAATCATGATGTTAAAGCATTGATTAACTTAAGTTATCCACATCCTACTTCTGTTCCTATAACAATAGAAAGTTTATTGGCGTGTTGTGATAATGAAAAAGCAAAAGAAAACCTAAAAAATAAATTACTGAATTGGTGGAAATCTGGATCTGGTGATATTATTACAGATAGTGATATAGCCTGTCAGCCAGAAGATTTGTTTTGGATAATCGAGCTTGCTCCTAACTGTAAAGATGATTATAATAAATTAACTCGTAGAATATTTAAAGGATGTAGAGTTGCTTTATTAACGAAACTAATTGCATATGAAGAATTAAATATAGATAGGGATGAGGTATTATCGTTATCTAATGATGAATTGTTAAATCGTATAATTGAATCCCTAAGGGAAAAAAGGAAAGAAGTTGCAAGTTTTGATATAAGAACTTTACCAGATGAGTCAGAAATTACCAAGGGTAAATATAAACGTTTTAAAAAGAATCATCCAACAGCTACTATTATGGATTTTAATGAATATAGAAAAAATAGAATAATTAAATTAATTAGATATTTACCTAATTTCATAGAGAAGCTTGATAGAGAATTGGATTATTCAATATTGGACGATATTAATTTAGAAAAGTTAGCACTTTTAATTTGTTATGAAAGTTTTGTAGCTGGAAATATAAAAGATGAAACTGTTGGGGACTTACTTAACGATGGTTATAGTACTTTGTTAGCAATAAATAGTTTAAGAGGTCAAGAAGATAAAAGTTGCAGAATAAGATATATTAATATTTCTGGACTTGATACTACTGTAACAGCAAGTTTACTTAATGAGATATACACAAAATTTATTAACTCATTGCCACCAGATAAAACACTTAATGGAAAAATAGATTATGCTGGAAGTTATCAGGGAGCAAAAGATGCAATGGGTCAGGCATATGAACAACGATTGGCTGAGATTGCAAGAGAAGAAGAGATTGCAAGACGAAAGGCACTTATTGCTGAGACTGCACTTAACTGGGAAGTTATACCAGAAGGAGAAAAAATAGAATCAATAACAAATGGGACACAGTCACTAAGAATGAAAACTAGGAAAAGCTCTGAAGAACTTAGGCTAGAACAAGAATCTGCCAATGCGTTATTGGAAGAAAAATTGGCTTGCTTTGATAGTACAGGATATGATATTAAACTAAGAGGAAAAGATAAATTTTCTGGGTATGTTGGGTATGTTTATCCTAATGGTAAAGTAATATTTGAAAGATTTTACTTAGATGAAGGACGTAATATACCAGCAACTGGGCAGGCTATTTATGTAATGTCAGTTAACAATTTTATCGAGTTGTCACAGTTATCAAAACCTGAAATATTAGAACGTATAAATAGTACAGAAAATTCAAATGTTAAGAGAATTTATCATACTAAAAAAAGACTAAATGTTCCTACATGGCAGGATCGTGTTCAAAGAGAAATTAATAGTACAGGATATACAACAGATCATTTAGATACTCTTAGAATTTTAGGTGAACAACTCGGAAGTGTTAAATCATTGGATGGTGATAGTAGTGCAAAATGTAGAGCTCTTGGAGCAGTACCAACAACTTCTGCTGGAAAATAGAGAAATACTATATAAGATGTATGAAGTCGATAAAGAAGTAATGGGGGATATATTTAATATTGAGGAGTTTTTATTAAGTATTAAAGATAATATAAAAGTACTTAAGGAATTAAATGGTTTAAATAATATACTAGTTCTATCAGAAGGTAATCCATATATTACATACAAGGTTATCGTTAGTGCAATTCTATATAACATAAAGAATGTAATAGTATTTACAAATAATAACTATTTAGGAATATCTCATTATTTAATAAAGAATTTTGAAAGTTTAAAATCAAATATATCTATTATCTTAGACATCTCTAATAATTATAATAATTACTTATCTCATATTGATAAGTTCGACGAAGTAATTTTTATTGGTGATGAGAATAGTTATAGAGAATTAAAAGAAGATTTTAATAACAATATTTTATTTATAGAAGATTAAGGACTATTGGAGTTCTTTTTCTTTTTAATAATTGAAAATTATGATATCATTATTATGATGATAGGTAGTGATTATATGGAATATACGCTTAAGATAGATGAATTTGAAGGTCCATTAGATCTTTTACTTCACTTAATAAAAGAATCAAAGATGAATATATTGGATTTATCTATTGAGAAAATAACAGATCAATATATGGCTTATATTAAAGCTATGGAAAAGTTGAATTTGGATATTGCAAGCAGTTATTTGGTGATGGCTAGTGAATTACTTGAAATGAAATCAAGAATGCTACTTCCACGAAGAGAAGAGGAAGTAGAGGAAGAGGATGATCCTAAGGAGACTTTAGTTAAAAAATTAATTGAATATCAAAGATATAAGGATTTAACTCAAGCTTTTAAGAACTTAGAAGAAGAAAGAAAAACAATATTTACAAAACTACCTACAAGTTATACTGAATATGTAGATGATAATGTAATAAAAAATAGTGATGTTACCCTGGATGATTTATTAGATGCTTTTAGTAAATTTTTGGAGAGACAAAAACAAAATCAACCGATAAGTACTAAGGTAACAAAAAAAGAGATAAGTGTAGAAGAAAGAAGAATTTCCATAAGAAATATTTTACATATCAAAAAGAGAGTTAATTTTCTTGAATTGTTTGATGTTTTAACCAAAGAATATGTAGTGGTAACATTTTTGGCAATACTTGAAATGGCTAGAAAGAATGAGTTGAAAATTACTCAAGAAGATAAATTTGGAGAAATTATCTGTGAGGTGGCATAATGAATAAATTAGCAGTATTAGAAGGTCTATTATTTGTTGTTGGAGATGAAGGTCTTACTCTTAATCAAATAGAAGATATATTAGAACTTAATGAAGAGGATGCAAAAGCATTAGTAATGGAATTAAGAGAACAATATGAAAAGGAAGATAGGGGAATTCGAATCAATTTCCTTGGTAATAGCTTTAAACTAACAACTAAAAAAGAACATAGGGATTATTATCAAAAATTAATAGAGAATCCAGAGACAAATGCGCTTACACAAGCTGCACTTGAAACGCTTGCAATAATCGCTTATAACGAGCCACTTACTGTAAGTATGATTGAAGAAATAAGGGGTGTAGGGAGTCGTGATATGGTAAGAAGATTATGCGCTAAAGGCTTTGTAAAAGAAGTCGGTAAAAGCGATAGTATAGGTAGGCCAACATTGTATGCAACGACAAGCGAATTCTTAGATTACTTTGGTTTAGCGTCAAAAGAAGAATTACCTAAGTTTGATAAAATAGTATATGAAGAGACTGATGATAAAGATTTATATGAATCAAAATATAAAGAGGAGTAATTATGAATAAGAAGTTAGATGCAAGAGGAATAACTAAAGAAGCACTTAAGAAGTCTAAAGTTGAATTGCTGTTTAAATTTATTACTTCTTTTATAGTAAGAGCAGCAGTTATGATTATTCCTATGCTATTTGGTATGGCTGTTGATAGTATCTCTAAAAGTGATTATGATAACGCTTATTTAATGCTATTTATCATGATTGGTGTGATAATAGTGTATCGTTTTGTTGATTGGTTAAGCACTTATTATTGGCATAAACTGTATAATAAAATGTATAAAGTATATAATGAATATGGACTTAAAAGCACATATAATAATTCGCTGTTCAGCTTGTCTCGTATTAGCATTGGTGAATATATGAACATTATGAATAATGATATTGGTGTAATGTGTGATTTTTATTGTAATTTGCCTGTAAGATTAATTAAGGTAGCAGAGTTCTTTATAATATTTGTATATTTCTTTACTATAAATATTTTTATTGGATTTGCAGGTGTTGGAGTATCACTAATCGCTCTTTTCATAATCATGATATCAAGTAAGAAAATAGAAAAAGTAAATTCTGTGAGGGCACAAGAGCTTGATAAGAAAAGTGGAGTATTACATGAAATGCTTCTTTGCATAAAAGAAATAAAGGCATTTAATATATTTCCAGCAATCAAGGAAAGAAGTGAATCATCAACAGATAATTATATAGAAGCAATATTAAAGCAACGAACAACAGAAGATGCTTTTAAATATATAATTTTAGGTTTAATAGAATTATTTAAATTAGGACTATTTATTTATGGAATATATTTAATATCTCAAGGACAAATGGAACTTGGAGTATTAATTGTTGTTTATAATTATTATGGACAGTTAGTAGATAACTTTAGTGAGTTTACTACTATTAATGTCAATTTTAGAAACTTAAAAGTATCTGAAAACAGATTCAATAAAATAATTGAATATAGTAGAGTAGATGATGATAAAAAGGAAGAGTCAACTGAAGAATTTGATGGCTCAATAATATTTAGCAATGTCTTGTATGGTTATAAGGATAATCCAACTCTTGATAAAGTAAGTTTTGATATTAATAAAAATGAGATTACTTGTATATCTGGTAAAGCTGGTAGTGGTAAAACAGGCATTATAGATTTACTTCTTAGGCTTAATAGGCAACATGAGGGGGATATTTTAATCGGTGGTGCTGATGTAAATAGTTACAGTACAGATGATTACTATAATTTAGTATCCTCAGTAAATACAGAATCAACTTTCTTTAATATAAGTATTAAAGATAACCTAAGTGTAATTAATAATGATTTTAGAAGAATTGTTAATATTTGTAAGGAATTAGGTATTCATGAGTATATTACAAAGCTTAAAAGCGGCTATAATACAATGCTTACAAGTACAGGTGATAATATAAATCCAACAGTCACAAATCTTTTAAGTATTGCAAGAGTACTATTAAAGGAACCAAAAATCATGCTATTTGACGATGCTTTTGGATCTTTGGATAATGCTACAAAAGGAAATGTAATGGAAATATTAGAAAAGATGAAAAAAGATCACACTATAATAATTGTTTCTAATGAAGAAAATATATTATCTAAGGCAAATAAGATTATTGTACTAGAGCAAGGTCATATTGATGCAATAGGGAAACATCAAGAACTTATGAAGAATAATGAAAAATATGTAGATATCATTGGTAAATAAGAAAAGTTTATTCTTTTCTTATTTTATTTGATATGCTATAATTTGTTTATGCCCGAGTGGTGAAATCGGTAGACGCGCTGGACTCAAAATCCAGTGATAGCAATATCATGTCGGTTCAAGTCCGACCTCGGGCACCATTAAAAAATGACGGACTATGTCAAAGTAGTTCGTTTTTTTGTTAGGAAATGATATAATTGAGTTATAAAAAGTTATTAACATAAATAGTATTATATAATATAATTTTATTGTGAGGTGGGTAAAATGCTTTTATATTCTAAAACTTATGAAAATATAAAAACAAAGAATAGTAATTTTCCAATAGAAGATTCATACTATAGTGAAGATAGTATGGCAGTTGTTGCAGATGGAATAACTAGAGATTCTGTGGAAGATTTATCAATATTAAATTTTGAAGAGATGATAAAACAATATCCAAGGCCAAGCGGTGCAGAAATTGCTTCTAAGACTATTTGTAATCAATTTCAAAAAATGTCTGGTGAGAAGTTAACATTGACAGCAATGCTTATTAGTGCAAATGAAAAAGTGAAACATGTCAATGATATATATATTGAAACAGTTGATTATTTAGTTAATGATTATTATGGTGCAGTTGCATCTGCAATAAGGATTAGAAATGAGTTGCTAGAATATGCATATATTTGTGATTGCGGAATAATTGTATTTGATAAAAATGGTAACATTAAGTTTCAAACAGATGATGATATGAGTAGAGTTGATAAGTATTTTGATGCAAAAGGATATCCTTGGCATAATCCTAATGCTCGTTTAATTGTAAGACGAGATTATAGAAATAAACCTGAAAATAAATATTCATATGGTGCTATAACTGGAGAGAAAGAAGCAGAGCATTATATAAGAAATGGAATTGTAAAAATTAGTAAGGGAGACTATGTAATTGTATATTCTGATGGATTTATAAATTATTTTAATAGAGGTGACTTCTTTAGCAATATCAAAACTTTTGATTCAAACACATTTGATGATTATGTTGAAGCTGTTGCAGAAACTGATTATGAGAAATACGGAAAAGAGAAGACGGTTGTTTTATATGAAATATAATTAATGTTCAGTAAAAAAAGATACAATTTAACTATCAAATACTTTAAGATAAACTATCATGGTATAGAAATGAGGAAATATAATGAATAAAAAGATCAAAATTTTTATCAGTATAGCAATAGTAATTTTTGTTGTTGGGGTAATCTTTTTATTGAATAAAATAAAGAGCTCAGAATTTATTGCTCCAAGAAAAACTGAGGGATTAACTATCGTTCCAACTATGCAGGATGAAATAACTGCTGATAGTACTTGGACTGGAACCTTTCAATTAGTATGGAACGATTTGGTGAATGAAGTAGTAAAAAATGATGTCGTCTTTAATCCTCAAGAAATTATGGTAGCTAATTTGAACAAACAAGAATTTACTACTGATATGATAACTGAAGATTATTATTATAAAAAGTATGGTCTAAAAACACGTGAATTGAAAAAAGAAATAGAAGAAGCTATTAAGGAAAAGTTCAATCAAAAAAGTGATATTTTAGATGATTTTGATTGGTCAGAAGAGGCTCTAGATAATCCTGATAATTCAAATGTAAATAGGTATTTTTTCTATGTTATGTTATATAGAAAGTTTGAATATTTAAAGGAATTTAATAAACTAGAAAAAGCAGATTTTGGTGAATATAAAGATATAGAATATTTTGGGCTTGATAATAGCTCTACTAATGAGCAAAGAGAACAAATTGAGGTGTTATATTATAATTCAGATGATGACTTTGCAATTCTTATTAATACGAAAACAGAAGATGAAGTAATATTCTATAAGAATCCAAATGGTAATACATTTAAGGAAATTTATGATAATATGAATATAGAAGTAAATAAATATAAAGAAAGTAAAAAAAATGTAGCAATTGATAAATTCAAAGCACCTAATCTTAAATTTAATGAGTTGAAAGAATATGATGAATTAGCTAACAAACCATTTTTAACTGCAAAAGGGGAAGAAGGACAAATAGCTAAAGCCATTCAAACTATTCAATTTTATTTAGATGAAAAGGGTGGCGAAGTAAAGAGTGAAGCTGGAATAGATATGAAGGCGACATCTTCAGCACCAAATCAATCAAGAAATTTCTATATTGATGATACCTTTGCTATTTTCTTAAGAGAAAAAGGAAAAAGCATGCCATATTTTGCTAGTAGAATAGATGATATAACAAAATTTCAATAAATAGCATGCAAAAAATTTGTTTATTTCAGTCAGTTGGACTGGGCCCTAGAGATAGGTATGATCTAATCATAGCTATCTTTTTGTTTAAAAGGAGATAATTTATATGAAAAGAAAAATAGTACTACTAATTGATGGTCATAATTTATTGTTTAGAATGTTTTATGGTATTCCCTCATCAATAAAAAATACTAGGGGAAGAGAGATTAAAGGCCTAATAGGTTTCATTGGTAGTATTAAAAAACTTGTTGCGGAGTTTAAACCATATTCCGTCGCTGTAATTTTTGATAGTGAAACAAGCAAAAATAATAACGAGAAAATTGATAAGACATATAAAGCTAATCGGAAAGATTATTCTAACATAAATGAAAATCATAACCCGTTTTCGCAATTGTTTATGATAAAAAGAGCATTAGAGTATTTAAATATTTGCCATCTAGAAGTTGAAAATAATGAGGCTGACGATTATATTGCTTCTATAATAAATAATGAGAAATTTAATTGCTTTGAGTTTATAATTACTTCTACTGATTCAGATTTTATTCAATTAATCAATAAACATGTATTCCTGCTTGTATCAAGAGGTAAGCATAGTATTTTATACAACGAGGAAATAATAAAGAAAAAGTATAATATTCATCCTAAACAGTATATAAGTTTCAAATCATTGACTGGAGATGTATGTGATAATATACAAGGTGTGAAAGGGATTGGCCAGGTAACAGCTGCTAACATATTAAAATATGGAGATATAAATAACTTTGTTAGAAATAGTGGTAATACTAAATTAGTAAAGCTAATAGTAAATAATTTAAATAAAATATCTGTAAATGAAAAACTGATAACCATGAATTGTGATTTAGATACATCATTATTAAAATTAAATAAAATATCAGAGAAACTAATTAGCCAGAAAGTCAATGTTATAATAAAAAATATTGGAGAGTTGTAGATTATCAAAAGGATTTTATAACAATTTATTTATTAAGTGAATAGGTTCTTAAAGTTATATAGGGCATGATAATATATGGGTATTGCTTAAGATTAGTTTATTATATATAATTAATTATAGAATTATTGAACTAATGAGAAGGAGTAATAATGAGTAATAGTATTTTAAAATATAATCCAAATGAGCTTGTAGATGTTTATGATGCAAACGGAGCTTTAACAGGAGAAGTTACCACTAAAGTAGATGCTAAAGAGAGACTTTTGTATCATAAAGCTGTGCATATTTGGATAATAAATGATAAAAATCAAATCTTAATACAAAAAAGAGACGAAAGCAAAAAGATTTTCCCGGGTTTATGGGATATATCTGTAGCAGGACATATAACTTCTGGTGATTTACCTATTGATACTGCAATAAGAGAAATAAAGGAAGAACTTGGAATTGAAGCTGAAAAAAATGAGTTAATATATTTATATTGCTTGAGAAGAGATTTCGAAACATATGGAACAAGTAATATGTTTTTTGATACTTTTTTATATAAGACAAATCTAGAAATAGCTTCAATGAGAATAAACCCAAGAGAAATATCTGAACTTAAGTTTATAGATTTTCAAGAGTTTGAAAAAACTGAAAATGGAACTAGTAATTTATCTTTTGCGCCAAGACAACTAGAATGTAAAATGTTACTACAGGCTCTAAAGCAATATCATATTTAAATCATATCTATCAACTTACAGTATTTTATTTGCAATATAGTAAATGATAGGGATTATTTTGAATTGCTTATGAAATATTAATTGTTAATATAGTCTTTGAATTCATAACTGTTGGTTATATTAAATATGACATATATGTATTATATTTATAATTAACTTCACTATATAATAGTTTTAGAGGTGAGGGAAATGAATCAATTTATTTTAGCAGACACAGAAGTTCAATATGATATATCTAGTAAGAAAGATAGAATGGTTACCGTTTATGTCCCTTTTGATTGTAAAAACAAATGCAAGTTTTGTACTTCAAAGGGAACTTATAGAAATGGAACAGATAAAGAAAAAATTTTAAAATGGCTTAGGAGTTTTAGAGATTCAAGTTTAACAGAAATAGTTTTTACTGGAGGAGAACCACTAGAGGATTTAGAATCTCTAAAAGAAATGTTAGAAATAGTATCAAACAAAAATGTATATATAAATACATTGCTACCTGAAAAAAGCGCTAATGAGTTTATCGAATTTACAAATACACATTCGTTTATCAAAGGAATTAACATTTCAAGGCATTATTCAACTTTTAAACATGATCAATTAAATAACGGGTATGTTCTTGCAGAAGATGATGTATTAAGCAAATTTAAATGTAATGTTAGAATTAATATTGTATTGAATGAGATAAATCGTAAACAAATAATAGAATATATTGAAAGATGGAAAAAAGTGGGAAAAAGAGATTTAGATGTTACTTTCCGTGAAGACTATAATAAGGTTACCATTAATAATTTACATGATTTAGAGAATGAGACAATATGTTTATTAAGTGATAAGTATGAATATTTTGGACAAATATATTGTCATGCTTGTGATAAGATTCTATTCAAGGATAGAGACTTTGGTGGTATTATTAGATATCATAGAGGACTTAATTGCACTAGAGTTAGAATAGGGAATGTCATTGAAATGCAAGAACTGGTGCTTTTTCCAAATGGAGAACTTTGTTCTGATTGGGATAGGACAACACTAGGTCTAAAAGACTATTTAAAAGAGCTTAAAATAGAACCAATTGAATAAAAATAATTTTATTATAGATATGTTTAATAATATCTATTTTTTTAATAAATTGGTATTATTTAAAAATACCTGTAAGAGATTTAGTAGATTTGAATTGTAAATTTTAGTATAATGATTTTGATAGTTAAAAATGAAAAATTTAACTGAAAATCAAAGTGGATAATAATTTGAGAAAAATTTGTAAAAAAATTATTAAGTAACGAACGGGAAATTATTGATAGAATAGGAGCGGAAAAATGAAAAAATATTACATTGACTTGGGGTCATCTACAATTAAGGTTTATGAATATATTAAGGAATTGAAACTATTAGAAGAACATTCTATTTACTTTAAGAATGGTTTTACAGAAGATAGTGGTATAAGTAGTGAAAATAAAAAAGAATTATATGATTATTTTAATGAATTAGTTAATAAGTATAAAATGAAATATGAAAATACTAATATATTTGTAACTGGTATATTTAGAAATTTAAGTAATGAACTTAAACAAGAACTAGTAAAAGAGTTCAACAAAAGATTTGATTTACATTTTAATATTATAAGCCATGGAATAGAGAATTATTATTTAGGTTGCGCAATGGATAATGATTACAGCAATAAAAAAGTAATGATTATTAATATGGGTGGAAAAACAACTGAACTTATTACTTTTAAAGATAATAAAATAATAGATAGATGCAATCTTAAAATAGGTGTAGCAGAACTACTTAATGAATTTCCTAACTCGAATGATATTTATTCTACTGCAAAGATTGAAGACATAGTTAATTTTGTAAAAGAGAAAATCAAGGATGTTAATTTTGATAATGATTATGATTGTGCTATATTCACTGGTGGAGAATTGCGATTTGAGCAATTAACAAAATACAATTTAGCAGAAAATACTTTGTTTGATGATGGTATTCATAAATATATGGTGACTTTCGATGATTTTGTTAAAGGTAATGAAAATATTTTTTATAATATGACTTTGCAAGAGTTGTATGATTTAATGCCAGGTAATCCTAAATGGATGGATGGGGCTAGATGTGGTGCAGTATTACCACAAGCTATATTTGAGCGTGCTAATATAAGTGTAATAATACCATCAGATTTAAATCTTATTAATGGTGTAGTAAACGATAATAAGTAATAACAATAAGAAATGAGGCAATAAAATGAAAATGATAAATAAATTAATAGAAGAAATATGTAAAGATAAGAAAATAGATATTAATAGTTTTTCAAAAGAGTGGGTAATACACTTAAAAAAAGATCAAGTTAATAAATATATTATTGGATATGATTTTGATCTTAATAGTTCTTCTGTTAATCTAATATTAAAAGATAAAGCAGCAATGACAGAAATATTAAATTTTAATAAAATTCCTTGTGCAGAACACAAACTTTTTATGACTCCTAATAGAGCTGATTTTGTTGGACAAAATGGTAACTGGGAAGAAATGATGAAATATGCTAAGGAATATGATTATAAACTAGTATGTAAATATAATTATGGTAGTGGTGGAATAAATGTGTTGCGCACTTCTAACAAATTAGAGTTAGAACAAGCTGTTCATAATATATTAGAAAAAGAATTATATATTTGTCTCTCTCCTTTTTATAATATAGAAGAGGAATATAGGGCAATTGTCTTAGATGGTATTATTAAAATAGTTTATAAAAAAGAAAGACTATTTGTTATTGCAGATGGTAATAAAAAATTAAAACAATTACTAATCGATAACGATATTAAATTAACTGATTCTATGTTAAGAGCAATATTAGAAAATAAATTAAATTTAGAAAAAGTTTATGATATGGATGAGAAAATACTCCTTAACTGGAAACATAATCTAGGGCAAGGTGCAATACCAATTGAAATAGATGATAAGAGTATTATAGATAATATTCAAGAGTTAATAAAAAGAATAGTAAAAGTAATAGATATTCGCTTTGCCTCATTTGATGTTATTAAAGTAAATGGTGAATATATGATACTTGAGATTAATGCTGGAGTTATGATGGAAGCTTTTGCTAATAAAAATGATGGCAATTACAGAAAGGCCTATGAAATATATAGTGAAGCAATAGATAAAATGTTTAAAAAGGATGCATAGAGATATGCATCTTAATATTTTTTTATATTAAATAGGGAATCTAATATAATCCAGTTTTGTGGAAAAAATCTATCTATTGTCCAGTAACTTACTCCACCTAGTTTGTATTGATTTGCTAGCTTTAGCTTAGTTTCAATACTTCTAGCGTCCTCAAACCAAACAATATGTTCAATATCTTCATTATAATAATTATAAAAAGGAACTTTTTCTTTTTCATCATACTGTATAGAAGTATCTCTATCTCTTGCTAAATCAACAGCTTCATAATTACCCACTGACTTAGCTTTAGTTCCTTCTTTATATGGTAGCGCCCAATCATAACCATAGTTTGGAATGCCCATGAGTATTTTTTCACTTGGCATCTTTGTAACAGCATATTTAAGTACTTCTTCTACTTTAGTAATAGGTGCGACGGGAAGTGGTGGCCCTTTGGAATATCCCCATTCATAAGTCATTATAATAACATGATTAGAGACTTTCCCATGTTCAGTATAATCATGCGATTCATACAGAATGCCGCTTTGATCATCACTTGTTTTAGGTGCGACAGCAGTTGTTAAAAAATATCCGTGCTCTAATAAGATAGGCTTAATCTTATTTAAAAACATATTATATTTTTGTTTGTCTTTAGGATATACATATTCAAAATCGACATCAAGACCAGCATAACCTTTGCTTTCCATAGTTTTAATAATATTATCTATTAGGGTATCTTGAATCTTTTCATCACTTAAGACAGTACTAACTAAATCACTACTAAAGTTGCTTAAAGAACCAATATTAGTTATTACCATAACAGGAAGTGTTTTATATTTTTTGCTAAGGCTGATTAATTCATCATCATTTATTGGTTTTAGACTTCCATCTTCTAAAATTTGATAACTAAAAATACTTAAATAAGTTAAGTATGGTAAAACATCTTCTAAAATAGTACGATCTATATTAGTAAATGCATAGCCATTTACTTCTATATCACCATACTTTTTAATAATGGGTTTATTTATAATAATTAGAGTCTCTCCAATAACAAGTGGAGCATTGGGATTTATCTTATTTAAATCTGCAATATCTTGGTATGTTACACCATATTGTTGTCCAATAGAATAAAGAGTATCTCCTTTTTTCACAACATATATAATAATATCACCAAACTCCTTTCTAATAATACTTATGAATTACCATTTTTATATATGTATATCCAATTATTTAGATAAAAGTAAAATTAGATATTTTTATAAATGTGTATATTAAATCTATTATAAAAAGAATTATAAATATTATAGTTACATATTTTGGTATTTTATCAAATAATTTTTTAGTAAGAGGTAATAAGACATATATTAAAAAAAGACTAGCTATTCCCCATAATCCCATCATTTTTAAGGATGTATATTTTCCTATTGGATATGTATGAGAGGAATAATTCCAAAATATTCTGCCATACACTATTTCAATAAAATATCCTCCAATCGTTTCTATAATTGAAAGAACAAATGAGCATAATATAAATAATAAAAGAGCTTTAGCAATTTTATTTAGTTTTACTTTATCGATATATTTGTTGATAAAAATAATTGACAAAGTACCAACGCCATATATTGGAGTCCAATGACCATATAAGATACCGCTATCTACATTTACATAGACAAAGTTCTCCATAATATGACCTGTTAATGAAAAAATAAAAAATATGTTTAAATAATAAAACATAAAAATCACCATTATTAGTGTATCTATTTTATTACTAGTTATTCAAATAAATATTTAATAATTGGGAACAATATTAATAGAGGTGAGTAAGATGACAAAAAAGAAAAAGTTAAAAGATATTAATAAAGTAATAGATAGCGATAAAGTTAAACTAAATAACTTTAAAATGTATAAGTCAAGTGATGATGATAATACAAAATTAGTTGAGGGTGAACTAGCTGTTGAAGATTTTAAGTTATATGATTCTAAATAATTTAAATAAGGTATATTGATTTCAATATGCTTTTTATATGATTGATTTATTGATATAATTGAACTATAATAAAGTCAAAAAGTTTCAGGAGGTTTTTATGGGATTGACAGAAGCTGTTAAGGATGTAGAGTTTAATGAATTTGGCTATGCTGTGTTAAAATTTGAGGAAAAAGGTACTACATATTGGGGAGTATTAGGAAAAAACAATGGAGATTTAGTTGAAGTAGATCATAATATTATTGAGCTGGTGGATTTAGGTAATGGTAATATATACATAAAAAGAAGAAATATAGATAATCTAAGTCAATTCAGTTGTAAACATATAATTATAAGAGATGGTAAAGCAGTAGAGACTGATGATGAAATATTAGACATATTAAATCTTGGTAATGGCGATATCTTTATAAGTAGAAAATATGTTGATGATGAAGTCTTAGAAGGTAGTGAATATTACAAAATAGATGATGGAAGTAAAAAATCAAGACTTGTAGATTATCTTGGTTCTAATATCCAGGTATTAGATAAAGAAGAAAAAACTGTAATAGTATCTAATCCAGATCCATTAAAGGCACATCAAAAAGCTATATATAATTATGGAATGCAGTGTTTTCCAATAGGTGATATTTGGTTAGATTCAATAGAACTTTTTGAAGAACACGAGGGAAGCTATAAATGTGCAAAAGCTGCAATTAATCTTCGAGGAGGAACAACTATTAAAAAAACAGATCCTCTGGTTAGATTTTACATTGCTACTAATGGTTGTGTAGTAAGTGATGCCTATATAACTCCGATGGGTGAATTTGGTGATTATAATGAACCTACAGTTAATAATAATGAAGAACAAAAGGGAGATGATGATCCAAGAAAAACAATTCCACAAATTGTAGATGAAGCAAAAGTGGAATTAGAATCTCATTTAGAAAGAGAAGGAATAAAACTTAGAGAATTAAAACCATATCCCAAAGTTGGTACTAAAAAATAATATATTGAAAAATAAATTTAACTATGTTAATATTTATATAAATCAAAAACAAATGCGAAAGACGAAGCTAAGGATTTATTAAAAGAGAGTCTTAGATGGTGTGAATAGACAAATAATATTTAGCTTAAATCACTTTCAATGTTTTTTATGGATAAGATAAAAACGGTAACGCGTTATAGTATTAAGTGCATAGATTATTCTATGAATTAAGGTGGTACCACGATTATTCGTCCTTATATGGATGGATAATCTTTTTTTATTTGTGAGGTGAGACATGAAAACAGAGCTTGAAGCAAGAATATTAGACATTAATGTAGTAGATGTTCAAAGCATATATAAAATATATGGATACAACTTGGAAGAAATAGAATTTTTAAGTTTTAAAGGAGAGAATGATTAAGATGTTTAAAGATTTGTCAAAAGAATCAGTTAGTAAAGTAGAGGCTAGTTTTAGTGATAACTGGAAAAAAATGAATATACTTGATAGGTGTATAAAAGAAAGAGATGAATACTTTGTTTTTTATGATGGACCAGCAACTGCAAATGGAATGCCAGGTCTTCATCATATGCTTGCAAAGTTTTTAAAAGATACATTCTGCAAGTATAAAACAATGCAAGGATATAAAGTGCTTAGAAAAGTTGGTTGGGATACGCATGGTCTTCCTGTAGAGCTTGAAGTAGAAAAGCAATTAGGATTTTCATCTAAACTTGATATAGAAAAATATGGTATTAAGGAATTTAATGAAAAATGTCGTGAATCAGTTTGGAAAAATGAAAAAGCATTCTCCGATTTAACTGTTAAAATGGGACAGTTTATTGATCTTGAAAATCCCTATGTAACTTATGATAATAATTATATTGAAACAGAGTGGTGGATATTGAAAAAGTTCTTTGATGAAGGACTTGTTTACAATGGACATAAAATACTTCCTTTCTGTACTAGATGTGGAACAGGTCTTGCAACACATGAAGTTGCACAAGGCTATAAAGAAGTATCAGTTAACTCTGTAATTGTACCTATGAAAGCGAAGAATGAAGATTACTATTTCTTAGTATGGACAACAACGCCTTGGACTCTTTTAGCAAATGTTGCTATTTGCGTTAATCCTGATGATGAATATGTAAAAGTTGAGAGTCAAGGATATAAATTTATACTTGCAAAATCTTTGGCAAATACAGTATTAGGTGATGAATATAGAGTGCTTGAAACATACAAAGGAACAGATTTAGAGCATATAGAATATGAGCAATTGATTCCAGTTGTTAATGTTAAAGAAAAAGCATTCTTTGTTACTTGTGACAATTATGTATCTATGGAAGACGGTACCGGTATAGTTCATATTGCTCCTGCTTTCGGGGAAGATGACTATAATGTTGGTAAGAAATATAATCTTCCAGTTGTTAATCCAGTAAGAGAAGATGGTAAATATAAAGAAGGACCATGGAAAGATATGTTTGTAATGGATGCAGACATAGAGATAATTAAATGGTTAAAGACAAATGATAAACTATTTAAGAAGATTAAATTAGAGCATAACTATCCACATTGTTGGAGATGTGGAACTCCACTTTTATATTACTCTAAGCCAAGTTGGTATATTAAAACAACTGCATTTAAAGATAAAATTATAGAACAAAATAATACCGTTAATTGGCATCCAGAGTTTGTTGGTGAAAAAAGATTTGCAAACTGGTTAGAGAATATTAATGATTGGGCAGTATCAAGAAGTAGGTACTGGGGAACCCCACTTCCTTTGTGGACTTGTGAATGTGGACATAAAGAAATGATTGGTTCACGTGAAGAATTGATAACAAAATCTGTGGAAAAAATAGATGAAACAATAGAATTGCATAGACCATTTGTTGATGACATTCATATTAAATGTAGTGAATGTGGAAAGATAATGGAAAGAGTTCCTGATGTCATTGACTGTTGGTTTGATTCAGGATCAATGCCTTTTGCACAATATCATTATCCGTTTGAAAATAAAGAAGTATTTGATAAACAATTTCCAGCTGATTTTATATCAGAAGGAATTGATCAAACACGTGGATGGTTTTATGTACTTTTAGTGTTATCAACATTTGTTATGGGTAAGGCTCCATATAAGAATGTATTAGTAAATGATTTACTACTTGATAAGTATGGTAAGAAGATGAGTAAATCTAAAGGTAATGCCCTAAATCCATTTGATTTAATAGAAAAGTATGGGGCTGATACAATTAGATGGTATCTACCATATGTATCACCGGTATGGACCCCAACAAAATTTGATGAAGAAGGATTAAAAGAAGTGTATTCTAAGTTCTTTAATACACTTAAAAATACATATAGTTTCTTTGCTTTATATGCTAATACTGATGGAATAGATCCTAGAAATTTTGAAGTAGAATATAAAGATCTTGATGAGATAGATAAATGGTTATTATCTAAATATAATAAGTTACTAAAATACGTAGAGGAATCTTATGAAGAGTATGATTTAACTAAAGTTGTAAGAAGTGTAACAGATTTTGTTTCTGAAGACTTGTCTAATTGGTATATAAGACGCAATAGAAGGAGATTCTGGGCAAGTGAACTTGATAACAGCAAAAAAGCAGTTTATTCAACAACTTATAAGGTGCTAGTGGGATTAACTGAAATAATCGCACCAATCGTACCGTTTGTATCAGAAGAAATCTATCAAAGTCTAACTGGTAAGGAATCAGTTCATTTAGCAGATTTCCCTAAATATGATGAGAAAATGTTTAATGAACATATTGAAGAGAAGATGGATCTTGTTAGAGAATTAATATCATTAGGTAGAAATGTTAGAGAAGAGATAAGAATAAAGGTAAGACAACCATTAAGTGAGATCATTCTTGATGATAAACATAGAAAAGTAATAGGGGATTTACTTGAACTAATTAAAGAAGAGCTTAATGTGAAGGAAATCAAATTTGTTAATGATTTATCAGAATATATGAATATGGAAGCAAAACCTAATTTTAAGGAGTATGGAAAGACTTTTGGTCCTGCTATAAAAGAATTTCAAGAGAAACTTGCAAACTTAAGAAGTGATGTAATTAATAGAATTACTCAAGGAGAAACAGTTAATATGGAGATTGGGGGCAGAGAATTTACTATTACTAAAGATATGATAGATATTAGGATATCTTCTAAAGAAGGATTCAATGCTGCAAATGCACTAAATAAGTTTATTATATTAAATAGTATGTTAACGAAAGAATTGCTTGAAGAAGGTGTTGCAAGAGAATTGATAAGTAAGGTACAGCAACTAAGAAAGAATAAGGATTTCAATGTAGTTGATAGAATTAATATCTATTATAGTAAAAATGATGATATGGTAAATGCTATAAGGTCATTTAGTGATTTAATTAAACAAGAAACACTAGCTGATGAAATAATTGAAAAAGAAAATATTGGTGAATTAGTCAACTTAAATGGAATTGAAGTTAATTTAGATGTAGAAAAGAGATAAAACTCTTTTTTACTTTACAACAAATACCTATTTTGATAGAATAATATTCACCAAGAAATTATATATAAATAGGAGAAGTAGTTATGACAAATACGACAATAAATCAACAACAATTCATTATGACACAAGAAGGACTATCTTGGCGTGAAACAAAAATGGCAGAATTAGGAAAAACAAAAGAACACCTAAAAAAACAACTGGTTCCAACAGGAGAAAGAAGCCTTTCGGCGGATGAACAAGAACTTTTAGCAGCATTACAAATCGTACAAAATTCTATTGCTGCTGTACAAACTGAAATTTATAATGCAGTGCTTGTAGATAATCCTCAGGATTCAAATCTTGTAGGTTTTAATGATCGAATAACAATTTGTTTTGATGCAGGAGATACGGATGAGGTTACATTGGTTGATACAGAAAGTGATCCCTTGACTGGAAGAATATCACTAAGTACACCACTTGGAGCTGCTATATATCAAATGCCAATAGGAGAACAAATAAAGTACAACATAGTTGGTAGGAAAGGCACCATTGAAGAGAGCGCTACAATATTAGCTATTACAAAGGCTGATGGAAGAGTCGTTGACCCACATGAACCTTCAATAAAACCAGTAACAAAAGCAAAAGAAAAAAAGTAAAATTCTCTTTTTTTCTTTTGCTTTTATTCCTATAAATAGTTATAATAATGTACATAAGGGAGGTATTAATATGAGTGAAACGATTTTACCAGCAGATACTTATATAGTTGTTAATAAGACGATATTAAGTGATCAGGATAGAAAAATAATAACTATGTTATACCAACCTATAATAGGTCATACAGCAGTATCATTATATTTTACATTGATTGATGATTTACTAAAAAGAGAGTTAATGAGTGATGAATTTACACATCACCACCTGATGGCGACAATGCAATTGAAATTAGGTGATATTGTTATTGCAAGAGAGAAATTAGAGGCAGTAGGATTAATCAAAACTTTTGTAAAAAAAGAGAATGTTAATAATTATGTGTATGTAATTTATTCGCCACTTCCGGTAACAGATTTTTTAAATCATCCAATACTAGGGGTTGTTCTTTATAATAACTTAGGTAAAAAAGAATATGAAAAATTATCTAATTATTTTAAGATACCAAAGATTAATTTAAGGGATTATGAGGATGTTACTGCTACATTTAATGATGTATTTGCAAGTGTAAATGGGAGCATTTTTATAGAAAATGATAATATAGTGGCTAAGCAGATAAGTTCTATAAATGTCAAAGACAAAGTAGATTTCAATTTATTAATATCTTCAATACCAAAGAGTATGTACTCAGAAAAATGTTTTAATGAAGATTCTAAGAGTTTAATTAATTCATTAGCACTTACTTATAATATTGATGATTTGAATATGCAAGGTATGGTTAGAAACAGTTTGAACGAAAGAGGTTTGATTGACAAAAATGAACTAATTAATAATTGTCGTAATTTTTATCAATTTGAAAATGCTGGAAAACTTCCAACTCTTATATATTCTAAACAGCCAGAATATTTAAAAAGTCCTAAGGGAGATACCTCTAACTGGGCAAAGCAAGTATATACTTTTGAGAATGTTACGCCACATGATTATTTAAGAAGTAAGTACAAAAGTGGAGAACCAACAATGAGAGAACTTCAAATATTGGAAGACTTAATGATTAAACAAAAGTTAAAGCCAGGAGTAGTAAACGTTTTGATATCATATATTTTGAAAGTTAATAATCAAAAATTTACAAGAGGTTATGTTGAAACTGTTGCGTCACAATGGGCAAGACTAAATATAGAAACCGTTGATGATGCTATGAGGATAGCAGAAAAAGAACATAAGAAAATATCGAAGATGATGGATAAGGAAGTCAGGGTAGAAAAAACAAAAAAAGAAGAAGTACTTCCATCCTGGTTCAATAAAGATATAGATAGCAAAGAAATATCTAAGGAAGAACAAGAAGAACTAGAAAATTTATTAAAAGAATTTTCTTAGTTCTTTTATTTTGTAAATGCATCGTGTAAATAAATGACAATTTACAAAAATAACGTGTACCACCAATTGAATTTTACACTTGCATATGTTAATATTAAAATGAAAACAGAAGAATAAGAAATGAGGTAATAATATGAAAAAGAAATTAATGACTATGATGTTAGCGTCACTAGTACTACTTGGAGGGATGAATCAAGTAGATGCACTAACAGCAACTAAGATAGATTTGGATGATATACATAAGGGGAATGTAAATACTAAAATAATAGAGATTAATCCAGCTGGTAAAAGTTTAGTAATTGAAACTGACGCTGCAAGTTATAATAAGACAGCGGTTACTGGAGGAGAAACAATATCTATTGATTCAGTAACTATTGCAAATAAAGTTACAGTAAAATATGGTAGTGTTGGAACATATGAAGGAATGAATGTTTCTGCAATATTAACAATTGATAATATCATTGCAGAGGTTGCTATGAATGGAGCATCTCCTCGTTATACTAATACAGACCCAACATTTACTTTTTATGAATCTCTATTCAATGGAATAGTAATGAAGAATGTACGTGAATTTGATGTAGAAGTTAAATTTTTTACAGGAGCAAATTTTACAAATCAGATAGATTTTGATGGAAGTAGCAGAGAAACATATTTAACATTTACTTCATTAAGTTCTAATAGATGCGTAGTTAGAGATACTGAGGTAACTACATATTTGACAAATGATACAATTATTGAAGATACTTTAAATACTTATACAAATGAAAATATGTGGTGTGGTACTGATGATTTCTATATTGATGAATTAGGTGAAGAAACATATGCTAACGCAGCAATTTCATTTAAATTAACTGGAAATTCTTCAAAGTTTACACTTGCAGCATTAGGTAGTAATTATGGAGTATTCCTAATGAATAACTCACCACTATTTAGTGTAATTCAAAATACACCAGTAAAGCATGTATACAATACTAAAAACGAAGAAATAGATCAAAAAGCTATGGTCCCTGGTGGAACTTACTATTATACAATAGAGCAAACATTTAGTGTTTTAGGTCAAGATATGTTAGCAAGATATAATAGTTTTCAAATAGTTGATACACTTCCAAGTAACATTAGTGTTCAATCTATTGAAGTATTAGATACAAATGGAACAGTTTTAGCAGATGCAGGAAATGTAACAAACCAATTAGGAAGAGTAACTTATGATATGTGTGATGAGTTATTAGAAAATACATTATACAATGGTGAAAAATATTATTTAAAGATTACTTTTAAAGTAAAAGATGAATTAAAAGCTTGTACTCAATTGAAAAACAAAGCAACAACTTCAGTAAATGATTATGCTGTTGATACTAATGAGGTAATGAATCCAGTAAATTGTGTAGATGGTAATACACCAACATTACCACAAACTGGATTAAACGATTTTACTGCATATATTGGACTTGCTTTAATAGGTTTAAGTATTGGTGTAGGGTTCTTTATAAAAGGGCAAAAACATAAAACAAGAACATCTCATTAAGAGATGTTTTTTAAAAAAATGGAGGAAATATGGATTATAAAAAAATAATGATTTTAACAATAATCAACGATATTAAAATATTTGTTTCCGTTGTATTTCTTCCATTTGTTATGGTCTCTCTTGTTTTACTTGGAATCTTATATTTTATAAGTATAGTGTTTGATATAAAGTCTATAATAAACTTTGTGGAAAATAGAAAGCAAAGACAATGGGTTGAGAAATGTATGGTTGCTATATGTTTGGTTGTAGGTATTTCAATTGTTTCATTGTCATTTTGGAATACATATAAGACTAATAACCAAAATAAATCAGATATAGATGCGTTCCTTATATCAACGAAAGATAATAAGATTAAAGATAGTGAAGATACTATTGAATTATCGAATAATAATGATGATGTTATAGCGTTTGAACCAATTAGAGAAATTAATAGTAACTATCTTGCGGTAATAGAAATTACTAAAATAAACTTATTGCAAGGTATTATAAAGTCAAATTCATATGACTCAGCGATAGATAAAAATGTTTCATTCTTAACTAATACAAATCTTCCAAATGTGGATGGTGGTAATTTTACTTTAGCAGCTCATTCTGGAAATGCCAATATATCATACTTTAATAATATTAATAGCCTAAAAGTAGGAGATAAAATTACTATTTATTATAATTCAATTAAA
>JAVBQF010000039.1:0-15881 GCA_031549195.1 Bacilli bacterium | reverse complement strand
TGTTTATATGTTAGAAGTTATAATACTAGCAGTAATTCAAGGAATTGCTGAATTTTTACCAATATCTTCAAGTGCTCATTTAATAATATTTAGAGATGTATTTGGCTTATGTTCAACAGTTAGCTCTGATATAGCGTTAGCATTTGATATAGCTCTTCATTTTGGAACTGCTTTAGCAATTATAATATATTTCTTTAAAGACTTTTGGAGTATGGCAATTAAAGGGTTTACTAAAGGAATAAGGGATGATGAAGGAAAAATAATGTGGTATATAATTATTGCCACAATACCAGCAGCTATAGTTGGTACTTTATTTGAAGATATAATTGAAGAGGTTATAAGAGGACAATTTGCTCTTATAGCGGTATCATTAATTGTAGTAGGTATTTTAATATATTTAATAGATAAAGTATCGAAGAATACTAAATCAATTAAGACAATGGGTATTAAGGATGCATTAATTATTGGATGTAGTCAAGTTTTTGCACTTATTCCAGGATTTTCAAGAAGTGGTACAACTATTGCAACTGCTAGATATTTAAAACTAAATAGAGAAGATGCAGCTAAGTTTTCTTTCTATTTATCAGCACCAGTTGTATTGGGCGCTGTAGTGTTATTTATATTAAAAAATGGTTTTTCTTTAATAGTTGATAATATAGCTATATTTACACTAGGAGCAGGTGTAGCATTTATTGCTGGGCTTCTATGTATTGAATTTTTACTTAAATACTTAAGAAAAAATGATTTTAAGTTATTTATGTGGTATAGAATAATACTAGGGCTTATCACTCTTATATGGCTAGTAGTATAGGTGAAGTATGGGACTATTAATTACTTTAGTATTAGGACTTTTTATATTAGTAGGAGCAATTATTGTATTTATAAGCAAAAATAATAATAAGTTTATTAACTTTTCAATAAGCTTAGCATTTAGTGTAATTACAATGCTTATTGTAACTGATTTAATACCTGAATTATTTGAAATATTTGAAGAGGATAATAATTTATTTACTACAATTTTAATAATAGTAATATCAATATTTATGGGATTTGTTATATTAAAAATGTTAGATAAGTATGTGCCTGATCATGATGATGAAGGTGAAGAAAATTTAGAACACATTGGTGTTGTAGCAGCAATCGCATTAGTTCTTCATAATATTATTGAAGGTATGGCAATTTATACAGTTGCGGAAGAATCAATAAGATCAGGACTATTACTTGCAATAGGAATTGGTTTACATAATATTCCGATGGGAATGATAATAACATCAACTATATATAAAGCAAGCAAGAGCATAAAAAAAACATTAAGCTTAGTTGTTCTTACAGCGCTTTCTACTTTCTTTGGTGGACTGGCCATGGCAATATTGGGTGCTAATTCTATAAATGAATTTACTACTGGAATATTAATTGGTGTAACTTTAGGAATGCTTCTTTATATAGCTTTCTCAGAGCTATTACCTAAAATTATAAAAATTAAAAATAAAAAAATAGTATTATCCGGAATAATAACAGGAATTATTTTAATATTAATAGCAATGATTATATAATTGCTATTTTAATTTGTTTTAACACTTTATATATGATATATTAATTATATAGCTGTAGGGGGATTAGCATGGCATACGAAGGATTTATTGAACAAAGAAGAATTAATATTTTAAATGCCTTTTTAGAAACTGAAGAAGGAAAAGAAATATTAAGAAAGTCAGAAATATCAAGAAATAGAGGACACTATATAGAAATATATTTGAATTTTGATTATGCAAATAATAGATATGTTTTAAGTTGTGCTTCTGTATGTGAAAGAGATGGATTTCAAACTTATTCGCCATTAAAAGCTTTCATAAGAGATAGCGAAAAGTTTGTTGATATTACTGTTATTGATGGAAAAACAGTTAGAGAAAATGGTGGTAAATATCCACCTCTCAAAACAAATGGTGAAACTATTGAATTAATTAATAATAGTATTAAAGATAGAAAAGGAAAAAGTTATCAAGTAGCACAAAGCCAAGTTGATAACAGCCGTCATATGGTTTTATGTAAAAATATAGGAACCTCAATAGCTAATAGATTGCTTCATGCATCAAATTCATAATATATTAGTAAATAGTATTGATGTCATCACCTACATTATAATTAACAAGGAAATTATTAGGTAATTCAAACGTATAGTATACGTTTTTTTTAGGTAAAATAATCTTATTTTTCTTTAAGTTATTATAAACATATAACACTTTATAATTTTTATCAGTTAGTATGACATGGATTCTTTCTTTCATAAAAAAAGTATGTATTCCATTGCACCTAATTTTAAGACCATATTTAAAGTTTTTTTTAAACATAAGACCAAATAACTTGTCTTTAAAAGTAGTACAATCATTGATTAAAAGCTTATCTTTATTATTAGTCAGGTACATAATGGCATCACCTAATGCAACTATACCATAGTTAGTTTTCATTGACAATAATAAATAAGTATTATAAACTACTACTAGATATGAGGGTAGGAGATTATATGAAAAATATTAATAAAAATGGTCAAGCACTTGTTGAATATGTTTTAATTATAGCCTTAATATCTGTTGTTATAATAGTTATTATAAATACTATAGGTGGCTATTTAAAGGATGCAATTACTAAAACTTCTTGCTCAATAGCAAATCAGGAATATGTCGAAGGAGAAGAAGTAGGCGAGGGATTTTGTAAGGACAAAGACTAAGAAGTCTTTTTTTTTCACAAAAAAAAGAGCTAAGCTCTTAATATTTTACTATATTTGAGAATATTGCATCATAATCTTCATCTGGAATAGTATAATATTTTTCTTTAAGTATCACAGAAATTGTTAATGTTATTTCACTTCCATATGGCATCTTATCTATATTCTTTTCAATCATCTCAACCATTGCTTTTGACTTTTCAATTGTTGAGGTAGTATCAGCTAAATTGTCATCATAATAGTCATTAATTTCATCCACATTAGTATAGATTAGTACAGGTTTCATTTTTAAAGCTACTTTAAATCCTTCATCACTTTTAGAATCAAGTTTTACTGAATAACTTGTCTTAGCATTTACTTTTTTTGCAATTTCCCTTACTCTAGCTGAAAGAGCATCATCAAGTGTAAGATTGAAATATGTTTCTAAGTAATTAGCTTCATTATCAATGAATTCTTCATATAATGCTAAAGCCTTTTCTTTAGTATTGTCAGTTAATTCAATATACCTTTCATAAACTCCCTTATACTCAATGTCAAGTATAGACTGTACATATCCTGCTGCATCAAATTCTAAATCATCTGTTTTTTCAAAGAATGAACAACCACTAACTAATAGTAAACACGCTACTACTAATATTAATTTTAAACTTCTTTTCATTTTTAAAAATACTCTCCTTTTCTATAATTTGATTTTATCATATTAATCATATGTAGACAAGATAAAAGAAGTAGTAAGTATTTTATATAAAATAAATAATAAAAAGTAAAAAAATGTGTTTAAATTCCAAAAAAACTGTGTTATACTGTTAAAGAAACAAACGGACTGTTAGCTCAGTTGGTAGAGCAACTGACTCTTAATCAGTGGGTCTAGGGTTCGAATCCCTAACAGTCCACCAATTGTATATAAAGCTCAAGTTATTGGGTAGTAATAAAAAAACAACTATATAAATTAGTTGTTTTTATTTGAATAAATATCTACTTGTATGAGTAGATATTTATTTTTACACAATAGTGTCTTTTCTTACAATTATAAACAATAGATTTATTACTTTTAATAATAAATTTATTATTTGATAATATTGCTATGTTTTCGAAAAAGTTCCAGTCTTCACTATTTTTTCGCAACTTGAAATGTTATAACTACAGTATCACCAACTTCGATAGTAGCAAGATTAACGCTTAACTCGCCAGTTTGCTCATCATAAGTGTAAGCAGTAACTACATCGTCTACTAGAACACTGTCATCAACAAGACTAACTAAAGTTACATCAAGTGTATCTTTAAATATTGGATTTTCAAAATCATATGCTGCTGTATTTGTTATTGTAACTGTATAAGTCAATAATCCATCTGTCCATACACTTTTATCAGCAGCTTTTATTATAGTTAAATTATCAACTACTTGAGTTATAATTGCTTCTGATGTTAGAGTGGTGGGAATTAAGTTGTAAGTACCAGTTGCTGTAGCAAAGTTTCTTAATGTATTATCCACAAAATCGCTCCTTTCATATATTCAGTTTATTTTATGAAGAAATTCTAATTTTGTATTGGCAATAAAACTATAAAATTTAAAAAAACATTTATCTTATAATATATGTATAATAACCTAATGTGTTACTTGTTACTAATATTAGGTCTTGTAAGCTTTAATAATACATGTTTTAGATGTTTAAGCTAAGCGGTATTAACAGATAAGTGTAATTCACTTTACCACCATTATTAGTAAGTTAATAATGGTGCAAAATATAACTATTAATAGCCATTAATTTCGCTTCCCACTAAATTAAAGTCTAAAGAGTAGATTCTCTTATTCTTACTTAATAAAGTAACTCTAGCCTTACTATTGAGTGACTCTAAAATAGTATCAGACATCTTACCATTTTTAGGAGATACTAACTTAATATTATCACCGCATTCAAGATTTATAAGCATAGTATATTTACCTTGTTCAATCTTAATAAAATAATTGTCTATATTATTATTATTATTTTCATGAATTATCTTTTTTACTTTACCAAGATTATAAGTGGAAAACCTATATTGTTTATTATTTACTTCTAATATCGCTATAAAGCCTTCAAAATGCATTTTTTTAACAGGGATATTAGCAATAGATAAAAAGATAGAAGAATCCTCACTATTAGATTCTAACCATATATACTTATTTGGAAAGCTGCTACCATAATCTTTTTCAATATACCCAAGACCATTATTAAAAAATATTTTATCTTTGTCTAATTCTATAAAACCATGTAGTCTATGCCTAATACTTATAACCCCATGATAGCACTCCATAAAAGGAATATAGGAAAATGGTCCCATAATATTTGGAGAATATATTGATTTATCAATATAAGTTAAATCATCATAATAAATATCAGCCTTAATATCTGGATTTTCTAGACTGACGAATGTTCTATCTAAAGAAAAAATATTATCTTTAATCTTTATATAGAATGGACAGTGATTGAAATAAAAATCCTCTATATCAAATCTTATATAGTGTGACTTATTATTTATATTATCTATTACTTGAATAAATGAATGGCTATCACTGCTATTTCTTGATATTCCGGGTATAAAGGATATTGCCTTATTATCTTTATTAACATGTTTAAAGTACCATCCTTCAAAATAGTTGTCGTTCTTACCTTCTCCAAGATACAAATGCTGTTTTTTTATTTTATCAATATATTTCAAAATATCACCAATTAATTATATTGAAATACTCTAATAAATATTATATTTAATATGTTGTTTAAACCTTAGTTATTAGTTATAATTAAAAATAAGGAGTTTTATATGGTGTTAAAAATTATAGATAATAGATATAAGGTCGCTAAATTTGATATCAAGGAAAAGTTATCAAATAAGATATTTGATTTAGACTTTTACTCTATCACAAGAACTGATGATGAAATATCGATTATTGTTGAAGAAAAATTTGATCTTCAAAGTAATAATATTGAGCTAGGCTTTAGAATAATTAAAATTGAGGGAATATTAGATTTTAGTCTAGTAGGTATACTATCAAAGATAAGTAAAATATTAGCAGATAATTATATTAGTATATTTGTTATATCTACATACAATACAGACTATATTTTAGTGAAGGAAGAAGATTTAACAAAGACAACAGAATTATTAAAAGAAAATAATTATAGCATTCTATAGAACGTTATTGGTATAATTAGACAGTGACTAATACGATAGGAATATGCTATAATAAATAAGAATGGAGAAAGTTATGCAAGAAATTATAATATCATTAATGGACAAATTTGGTTATTTTGGGATAATGTTTTTAATAGCAATAGAAAATATATTTCCACCAATTCCATCAGAAGTAATATTGACATTTGGTGGTTTTGTGACAACTCAATCTAAGCTTACAGTAGTAGGAGTAATTATATTTGCAACAATAGGTTCAATATTAGGAGCTGTTGCTTTATATTACATTGGTAAAATATTAAATAAAGAAAGATTAGAAAAAATAGTAGCATCTAAACTTGGAAGAATATTATGTTTGAAAAAACAAGATATAGAAAAAGCTGATAAATGGTTTGATAAACAAGGGCCAAAAGCAGTGTTTTTTGCAAGATTTATACCAATAGTTAGAAGCCTTATTTCAATACCTGCTGGAATGAGTGAGATGCCTTTTTTGAAGTTTTTACTTCTCACTAGTATTGGTACTGCAATTTGGAACATAGTTTTAGTATCGCTTGGTGTAGCAATGGGAGAAAACTGGGAGATAATTGCCAATATAATTGATAAATATGCAAAAGTCGTATTAGTATTAATCGTAATAGTAGGAATAATATTAGTCGCATGGTTTTATAAAGGTAGATTATCTAAAAATAAAAAAGAAGAAAGCAATTAATAAATCAAAAAAATTTTTAGGAGGCTAAATTATGAGTAGTAAAAAAAGAAATTTAGATGAGACATTTTGGTTTACAAGACAGTATAAAGCCGGATTACTTAATTTAGAATCAAAGGTACAAATACAAAATAATATTAGACCTAAAAAGAAAAAAAGAAATACATTACTGATAGTAATTTTAATACTACTATTAATATTAGTTATTGGTGGTGGAATATGGTGTTTTTCGAGTAGAAATAATAACAATAAGAACAATGAAAAACAACAATTTAACAATACAGATAACGAAGATAAAGACATAACAGTAATTGATGATATTGATACACTTCATGATATTACATCATTTGAAAAATTCAAAGAGGACTGGGGATTAGATTATACTTCTAATAAGGACTTTAAAATTCAGGGAGTATTGCTAAATAGTATTAAAGCATCATTATATTTTGATTATACTTATATTCCAATAGTAACAAAAGAGAAAGAAGGAACAAGTAAGCTTATAATTAAACATGGTAATAATGTTCTTTATGATTATACAACAAGCGTTAGTGAAGAAAAACCTATTATAACCTTTTTACAATTATTAGATAATGATTATTTAATAGTAGGAGAGAAGTTGTGCTCTAAATATTTAGAAGAAACAAAAGAATGTGTGATAAATAAATCTGACGGGTATCATAATATTCTTTATATGAATAATAATGGTACAAAGTTATTTTATGGGTTTGATGAAAAAAATAGTATTAATGCAAATATAACAAATGATAGCAGTTATTATATATATGATATATCCATTAATAATACAATTATAACTTTTAAAACATTGCATAATGACTATAAAACTGGTACATATACTTGCGACGATAGTTACTATGAACAGGATGTTACAAAAGAGTATGTTGTTACATATATAGGTAACGAAACATTCTTGGCTCCTGCAAGTAGCAAATCAATAAAATATAAAGACTATTGTGATAATAAAAGTTTATATGAATTTAATATAGAATAAATTAAAAATTTGGATTGACTATATATTATTATTTAGGTTATAATTAACTAGTCATCCAAGACTTGGAGTTGTACTCAAGAGGCTGAAGAGGCGCCCCTGCTAAGGGTGTAGAGTGGGTAACTGCTGCGAGGGTTCAAATCCCTCCAACTCCGCCATGATGATAAAAGAGGAATCAAGTATTTGATTCTTTTTCTTTTTTTTATAAAATAGTATCAAATGTATCAAACATAATACTTGAATTATAATAGTTAATAATATATAATTAGATTAGTAAAATATGGAAGGTTGGTTAGTTTGATGGACAGAAAGGTAAAAAAAGAAGAAAAAGTAAAAGCTAAGAAAATTAAAAAAGAATTAAAGAGTTTATCTAAAGATAGGGAAAATTTAATAGAATTAAGAGAAAAGAGATATATATTTGAAGCATCTATATTTGTAGTAATTGCAATAGTGTTATTAGTACTGCTTTGTAATAGAACATTTTTTAAAGATCAATATAAATCTAAAAATGCTCGTTTTGATGTACCTATATTTTCGTTCTTTATTAGTGACAAAGACAATGTAGTTACATTTAAGACATTAAGGAAATCAGAAAAAGTAAAACAATATTTTGATGAGTATCTAGATAAATTAGATTTCTATTCTTGTAATGATCAAGTGTTCTATTATGATAAGTATAATAAAGTAGTTCTATATAGTGCAGAAGTAGAAAAATGGTTTGCAATTAAGACTGTAAAGATTAAATACAGAAACAATACACCAGAACAAATATGTGAAACAAAGTAAATCTAGCTATGCTAGATTTTTTAATTTGTATAAAAAAAGAAAAATGGAAGCATTATGTTAATGTAAATCATTTTGAGAATTGATTTGACATCAGTCTCTCTTTTTGCTAAAATATATAATTGTCACGTGTAAAGAGGTGTATATTAAATGTTTTATGATGAAACAAAAACGATGAATGCTTGTGATGATGAGCCTTCCCTGATATTTGAACTATTAAAGGAAGAGCATATAAATTTAATTGATAAAATATTATCTAGGAAAACATTTAACATAAATGTAGTAGATGAGGCTGGAAACAATATTCTTACGAGATTATTAAAAAAAGGTCATTATGAAATTGTGTTAAAATACATGAAAAATAAGGCTTGGAATGTGAATATTCAAAACAATGATGGAGATACATTTGCACATATTCTAGCAACAATCAATTATGTATATGTAATAGACATAATAAAAGAGTTAAAGAAAAATAAATCTTTCATGCCTAATATCAAAAACAATAGAAATGAAACAATGTTAGACAAGTCAATAAATGATAAGTATATCTATACAGCTGCAAAGATACTTGAAGATAAGAGATTTAATAATATTGATATATTTTCATTTAAAAACTTATATGATACATATATTAAAACAAATAGATATGGTGCGTATACAAAGATTACAAACTTACAAACAATAATTGAAACACTGGAATACAAGTCACTTGTTCCACGTATGGAAAAATTAATACAAGAATTGAAGAATAGTTTTGATATAATAAAAGAAGAATTTATTCAAAATAAAACAAATGAGTTAGATAATATTATCACAACAATGATCATAGAAGGTAATGCATAGACATTATCTTTTTCTTTGTAGTATTGATAGCATTATTTTAAATTTTATTTTATAATGTTTATAGAAAGAGAGATTATATGGATAACATGCTACTAGAGTTTAAGCCAGTAATTGATAACCAAAATTTAGTTTCAAGAAGTGTCTTTGAAACTGTGACTAATTGGAATAAAGAAGATAAAAAAGAGTTTTTAGTAGCAGAAATAGATGAAGCCTTTGCTGCTGGAATAGATTTATGTAATAAGTATAATATTGATACAAGATATGGTGCTAATTGTTTGATTGTTGTTGGTATTAGAGGTATGAGTAAAACTTATGCAGCATTAGTTGTTCCTGTTGGATTCAAATATGATATGTCACATATTGTTAAGAAAATGATGAATGCACGGATGGTTTCAGTAGCGTCTCTTGAATATGTTTTAGAAAAAACAAATATGGAGTTTGGAAGTATTACACCGATAGGGCTTCCGGATGACTGGCTAATTCTTATTGATCCTAAGGTATTAGAAAATGAAAAAATAATAATAGGTGGGGGCTTAAAAAAATCAAAACTAATAATACCAAGTAAAGCACTACTGTCACTGCCTAATTCTATGATATTAGAAGGATTAGCAAAGAAAAAGGAATAAGGATATTTCTAATGCAACAACCTTATTTGAATATACTACTTTTTATCAAGAGACACCATTTGTGGAACCATAAAATTTAGTGAATTAGGGCAAGTGTGGCACGATATTAAGCACAGGATATTAAAGACATAAAATTTAACGATAACTTAGATTGTATTTATTTTATAAGTTGTGGAATGAAATCAATTGATAACATAGGATAAAACTATATAAATAAGTAATAGAAAGTAGATGATATTATGCGCCAAGAAAGATTTTTTGTTTATATATTTGCAATAATATTTCTTTTATCTATTTTCTTATGTATGCAATTTAGTTATAAAAATACAGGAAAGAATATAACATACAAGAGGAAAATAGTAACTGTTTCAGTATTTTATAATAAATTTGTAATTACAAACAAAGATACACATTTATATAAACTAGATGGAATTATCCAAACAGTTGGGACCGTAAAAGAAGGTAGTTCTCTTATATTAGATGGAATATATCATAATTATTTTAAAATAAAAGATACAAATTATTATGTATATTTTGAAGATGTTATAAAAACAAAAGATTTTGAGGTCTTTGATGACTATTCTAATAGGGTAAAAGTTAATGGTAAACTTACATTAGATGGTATTATAATAAATGAAGAAGTATCTTTATCTATGAAAAGAGAAGTGAATGATTATTATGTTATATTTAATAATCAAAAGTTTATTATTAATAGTGAAGAAAATGTATTTAACACTTATGAACAGGCTGCAAATAGTATACCAGTTCTTACATATCATTTTTTTAAAGATGATAACTATGGTAATATTATCACAGTAAAGAACACTGACTTTTATGAGCAAATGAAGTATCTATATGATAATAATTACTATAATCCTACGACTAAGGAATTAGAACAATACATAGATGGAACCAAAACATTACCTAAAAAATCTGTTATAATAACAATTGATGATGGTGCCTATAGTGTATATAAATATGCATATCCAATTTTAAAGAAGTTTAATATAAGAGCCATTTTATATATTATTACATCCTATGTAAAGGATTATGATGAAACAAAAGAAAAAAGTTGGTTTATTAGTAGTAAAATGTATGAAGAGATGAAAAGTAGCCCAAATATTTATCTTAACTCACATACATCTAATATGCATGCTGAAAGTGCAAATTCAACGATAGTTAGAATTGACCGTGGAAATTATAATGATGTCGTTGTCGATTTAAAGGAATCAATCAACTTTTTGGGTAATAGTGAATCTTTTTGTTATCCATTTGGTATTTATAATAATCAAGCAATGAATGCTGTAAAAGAAGCAGGTTTCCCTATAGCATTCACAACAAATGTTGGAAATGTTTATGTTGGCGATAACAAATTAGAATTGAACAGGCAATATATTAACAGGGGAACACCGCTGAAAACATTTATAAAGAAAGTGAGTAATTGAAAAGGAACATGAAGCTTTAATAGCATTATGAAAAGAACATTTTAGTTCCAGAAGTAATTATTAATTTGATAAAGTCAAACTTCTAAATGATAGTTCCCTTGCATGAATGAGAAAAACTTATAAATACCACGATGTTTAATTATATGGTATAATGTTAAAACGGAAGTGATAATATGAATTTACCAAATTATAAAGAAGCAATGAAAAGAACAAAAGAAAAAGTTATAAAAGAAATGTATGAAAAAAATAGTGACATAGATCATCTTGGTAAAGATAAAACTTATTTTATTAAAACTTATGGATGCCAGATGAACGAGCATGATACTGAAGTGATAAAAGCTTTATTAGAAGAAATGGATTTCACTGAAATAGATAACTATCTAGAAGCTGATTTAATACTCCTTAATACCTGCTCTATAAGAGAAAATGCCCATAATAAGGCATTTGGTATGTTAGGTAGAATTAAGCATTTAAAAGAATCAAGAGGAGATGTCATTGTAGGTATTTGTGGTTGCATGGCACAAGAAGAGCCAGTAGTAAATAAAATACTTGATAAATATCACTGGGTTAACTTTGTCATAGGTACTCATAATATTCATAGATTGCCAACTGTACTTAATGAAAGCATAAGAAAAAATAAACAAGAAATAGAAGTACTTAGCAAAGAAGGCAATATCATTGAAGGAGTACCAGTTAAAAGGGAAAGCAAGTATAAAGCATATGTAAATATTATTTATGGATGTGATAAGTTCTGTACTTATTGTATTGTACCATTTACAAGAGGGAAACAAAGAAGTAGGGAAAAGGAAGATATTATTAATGAAGTTGAAACTCTAGTTAAAGATGGATATAAGGAAGTTACATTGCTTGGTCAAAATGTTAATGCTTATGGTAAAGACTTCGATTATCAATACACTATGGAAGATTTGCTAGAAGATGTTGCTAAAACAGGCATTGCCAGAATAAAGTTTATGACAAGCCATCCTTGGGACTTTACTGATAAGATGATAGAAGTAATAAGTAAATATGACAATATAATGCCTTTTATACATCTACCAGTACAGTCAGGTTCAACAAGAGTATTAAAACTAATGGGAAGAAGATACACAAAAGATGATTATTTAACTTTATATAATAAGATAAAGAAAAGCATTCCAAATGTTAGTTTCTCAACTGACATAATAGTAGGTTTTCCAGGTGAGAGTGAAGAAGACTTTATAGAAACTTTAGACTTAGTAGACAAATGTAAATTTGATAATGCGTATACCTTTATCTATTCACCAAGAGTAGGAACACCAGCAGCAAAATTAAAAGACAATACTACTTTAGCCGAAAAAGAAGAAAGACTTCAAATACTAAATACTAAAGTGAATAATTACTTCTTAGAAAATAATAAATCACTAATTGATACTGTTGTACCTGTATTGGTAGAAGGGATTAGTGACAAAAAAGGAAGCTTAGTTGGATATACTAATACTAATAGATTGATTAATTTTATAGGAGATAATAACTTAATAGGTAATATAGTAAATGTTAAAGTTACAAAAGCTAAAACATGGAGTTTAGATGGAGAACTGTATGAAGGATAAAGTATTAACAAAAACAGATGAAATTATTGAATATATAAAGAACACTTCAGAATATAAAAGATATAACCTGTTAAAAGAAGAAATATATAATAATAAAGAAATAATGATTTTAATAGAAGCAATAAAAGCTCTTCAAAAGAAAGCTGTTAAAGAAGAGTCGTTAGGTAAGAGCAGTAAATATATAGACCAAGAGATAGAAGAAAAACTACAAGTATTAAATAGTAATCCACTTTATAGTGAATTTACTTACTTACAAGAAGATTTAAATGAAACCTTTCAAGAAATAAAATTTATTATTGAAAAAAATATTAATGATAAAATTAATTAGGAATTAAATATATTGTAGAAAAATATACTATATTGAAATAATTTGATATTTAGTGGAGGTTTCTATGAATAAAAAAATTCTGATAGCCCTTGGAGTAATATGTATGATTGTATCAATTATTAACTTTGCATACAGTTATAAAAAAAGTGGGGGATGCACTAATGAAAGAGAGTGTATAAAAAAAGATGATGATGGAAATTGTACAAAGTATGATAGAAAGCCCTATACATGTAATAGTGGTAGTCATGAAATGTATATTGTAAGAAGATTAATTTTTGCCTCAACATTCTTTATTAGTGGACTATTATTAATGTCTGAAGGAATTTTATATGTTAATAAAGAAGAAAAAAATTATAATATGTGAAATTATAAACTTTATTAAAGTTTATTTTTTATCCTTATATTATTGGTTAAATACATAAATATTATAAAATATAATTATTTGTGCCTAAATTCTAGTCATTCGCATAAATTAGAGTGAGGAGGAATAATATGGCTAATTTTAAAGAAATAGTTACAAAAGCAGTTATAGGTAAAGGTAAGAAAACATTTACTACTAATCATGTAACAATTCCTAGTGTCTCACCTAGTACTATACTTGGATGTTGGGTAATAAATCATAGTTTTAATGGGAGAAAATTAGGAGATGTGATTAATGTTGAAGGAAAATATGATGTTAATATATGGTATTCAGCATTAGGAGATACTAAAACAGAGGTAGCTAATGATACTATTACTTATTCTCATGATGTTAATGTAAGAAGAAAAAGTGAAATAGATGGTGGCACAGGTGAAGAAATAATTGTAAGAAGTCTTAATCAACCAAATTGTGTAAAAGCGGATATAGTTGATGGCAAAATCAATTATACAATCGAAAAAGAGCTTGGTATTGAAATTGTTGGAGATACTAAGATAAAGATTGCTATAGATGAAAATGAAGAGCCTTGGGATGAAATAGATACTACTGATGAAGAAATAAGTCAAAAAATAGAAGAAGAAGTTACAGAAGAATTCCTTGAAGATTAAAAAAAGTAGAACTGTTAACAAAAAAGTGTTGACAGCTATTTTTTTTTGTCATATAATTGTAATACAAGTGAAATGGAGGGATATTAAATGGCAGTTAAGATTAGATTAACAAGAATGGGTAGTAAGAAAAAACCTACATATAGAATAGTAGCAAGTGATTCAAGAAGACCAAGAGATGGTCAATACTTAGAATTAATTGGGACATATAATCCTTTAGTTAATCCAGCAGAAGTTAAACTTAATGAAGAAATCGCATTAAAATGGCTAAATACTGGAGCTATTCCATCAGATACAGTTAGAAATTTATTAAGTCAAGCTGGAATCATGAAAAAGTTTGCTGAGTCAAAAAGAGGTAACTAATTATGGATTTAGTAAAGTTAACAGAAGAATTAGTAAAAGCAATAACAGTTAATAAGGACATGGTAAGTGTTAAAGAATTTGATTCGGATGAAGAAAACACTATTTTTATCCAAGTTATGGTTGATAGTGCTGATATGGGAAGAGTTATTGGAAAAGAAGGAAAGATTGCAACAGCAGTTAGAACTTTAGTACAGGCAAGTAGTTATTTAAAAGATAATAAAAAAGTAAAAATTAATATCGACAGTTTTTAAAATAAAGTTATTTGATCCGCTTAATAAATATTAATGATCATGAAAAAAATGAAAGGAAGAGATATCATGAACGTAATTGATAAAATTACAAAAAAACAAATGAACCCTAATGTTCCAGAATTTAGAGTTGGAGATACAGTTAGAGTTGACGTTAGAATTATTGAAGGTGGAAAAGAAAGAATCCAAGCATACGAAGGGACTGTTGTAGCACGTAAAGGTAGCGGTATATCTGAAACATTTACTGTTAGAAAAACATCAGCAGGAGTTGGAGTATCAAGAGTATTCCCAGTACATTCTCCAAAACTAGCTAAAATAGAAGTTATTAAAAAAGGTAAAGTAAGACGTGCTAAGTTAACATTCCTAAAAAATGTAGTTGGCCAATACAGAATCAAAGAAAGAGGACAAAAGTAAGAGGCTATCAAGCCTTTTTTCTTTTAGAATGACTATGAAAGAAGAAAAAAATAAAAAAACATTTAAAGATATTGCAAAGGAATATTATCCTTATGTAATCATAATAATAGTAGTACTTTTATTTAAAGCTTTTCTATTCGCACCAATCCAAGTTAATGGTCCATCTATGTATCCTACACTTAAAGATAAAGATATTATGATTCTAAATAAGATTGAATACAGATTTAATGATATAGAAAGATTTGATATAGTTGTAATTGAAAAAGAAAGCTTTATTATTAAAAGAGTTATTGGACTTCCTGGAGATATAGTAAGCGTAAAAAATAATATACTGTACATTAATGAAGAGGAAGTAGAGCAAAACTTTTTAGAAGATGATGTTGTAACTAATGATTTCACATTTGAAGAGTTGGATTTAGAAGGAAAGGTGCCAGATGGTTATTACTTTGTTTTAGGTGATAATAGAGAAGTATCTGCTGATAGTAGACTTTTAGGCTTTATATCAAAAAAAGAGATTATAGGTAAGGCAACTTTAACATTGTTTCCATTTGGAAGAATTGGTATAAAGAGATGAATTTATGATTAATTTGTTGGTATCAACTTATTGACAC
>JAVBQF010000040.1:0-25165 GCA_031549195.1 Bacilli bacterium | reverse complement strand
AATATATAATTAAAGAATAATTTGATTATTGCTAGCTAAAGTTTTTTTCCAAAAGATGTTATAATTGTGGTAGGTGATGATATGAAAAATAATTATTTTATTATACATGGTACATATGGAAATCCATATGATCATTGGTTTCCTTGGCTTAAAGGAAAAATAGAAGAGTTAGGAATGGAATGTATTGTTCCAAAGTTTTCTACTGTTGATAATGAAGATAATTATGAATTTAGACGACAAGTGTTAAAAGACTATTTAGATAAGGGATTAATAAATGAAAATACAATATTTATTGGTCATTCAAGTGGTTCGATAGTTGCAATAAAATTTATATTAGAAGAAGGCATCAAGGTAAGAGGTGTTATTTCTGTTGCTGGATTCAATAATGCGAATTGCCCTTATGAAGATTATAATAGAATTAATAGTGCTTTCTTTGTAGAAGATGATAAGTTAAAGGAACTTAAAAACTATGTTGATTTTACTTATGCAATATATTCTTTAAATGATCCATATATCTCGTTTGAAGATGATAAGAAGTTTGCAGAGATGATTGATGCAGAGAAGTGCTTTATTAAAGACGCGGGTCATTTAAACACAGATACTGGATATGTTAAATTTAATGAATTATTGGATATTATAAAAAAAGTCAAATAATAAAAGGAGACATAATGATATATATTAATAATAAAACAGTTGATAAAGATACAATAAAGCTATTTGAAGACTATGATAGCTTATATATTGTTACAGATTTTGATAAAACTATAACTGATGGGAATAGTTCTTCGTCTTGGTCTTTATTATCTAAAAGTAATTTATCAAATACTAATTATAAGGATGAAAGAAATTTATTATTCGATAAATATCACCCTTACGAGATTGACCCTATTGTTTCATTAGAAGATAAGTGTAGGTTATTGAGTGAATGGTGGAATAAACATATTGAACTTTTATATAAATATGAAGTTACAAGTGAGATGATAGATTCAATTGCAACTGACAGTAATTTTATGAATTTTAGAAGTGGTGCAAAAGACTTTTTAAGTATACTGTCAAATCATAATGTTCCAGTTGTTATAATATCAGCAGGTATTGGAAACTTTATTGAAAGCTTTTTAAAAGCAAATAATTGTTATACATCTAATATTCATCTAATTTCAAATATTATGGATTTTAAAGCTGGATATAATAATAGAAATACAACAGTAATACATAGTTTTAATAAAAATGAAGTGTCAATACCACCAGAAATATTATCTGAAATTAAGAACAGAAATAATTTAATAATATTAGGTGACAACATATCGGATTTAAATATGATTTCAATAGAGAAGAGGGATAGAGCTTTAAAAATTGGCTTTTTAGAAGAGGATGAAGAAGTTCTCTTAAAAGAATTTTTAGAGAAATTTGATATAGTATGTACTGGTAATTCATCGTTTAATGATATATTTGAGTATTTAAGTGGGTTAAACTAATTAGTTTAATCTTTTTTGTTGGGGGTTTGACCATTTGAATGTGTGATTGATGCATATTATATTGTAGGAAAGAAAGGAGATAAAAAATGCCAGTAATTAACGATAAATATGCACTTTCTACAACAGATGAATTAACTGTTAATAGAGATGAATTAAATGAAAATTTAGTTCTTTCCCCATATGAGGAAGTATTAAGAGGAATAGTTGCAGGTGTAGTATTTGCAGCAAATGATTTAATTGGAGCAAGGGTTAGTAATGCAACTGTTAAAATATTTGATTTAAATGGATTACCTTTATTCCATACACAGACTAATGTTAATGGAGAATACAGCATTATTAATATTCCATTTGGTGAATATAAGATATCAGCAGTAAAAGAGGGATTTTACCTTGCAAACAATATAAATATAACTGTTTCTTCAGTATTGCCAATGACTCAAAATATTGTATTAACTACTGATCCAAATGAGTTATTAAATGTTGTTTATGGAAAAGTATTAGATGAATCAGGTAATCCAATAAGTGATGTTAGGGTATCTTTGTTTAATTCAGTATGCATAAGTGATACAGCAACAGCAATAACATTTTCAAATGAACTTGGTGATTATGTATTAGAAGATATTCCAAGTGGAACTTATAGATTGGTGTTTGAACAGGTTGGATATACAACCATAGAGTTAAGCAACATTACATTGTCATGTGGAGCAAGATTACTTCAAAATATTACATTATCAGAGGAAGTAACAAGTGATTTTGGTACAATAAGTGGACTCATAACAAATGAGGAAAATATTCCCGTTGCTAATGCTTATGTTGGTCTTTATAGAGTAATAGATAGTAGTTTAGAGCTTGTACAAGTAACATATACAAACAGTGATGGTAGATACATGTTTGGAGGAGTAGAAGAAGGCAACTATGTGATAAAGTCAAAAGAATCTGTGACTGTGTAATGCAAACATCAATTGACTTTAAAGTAGAAAAAAAAGAAGATAAAGAGGTAAATATAATTTTTAAAAAAAAATATAATTGTTTATGTGGTATGTGTATCTATATTTCCTATAATAAAATAAACTATGTAAAAGATGCAAAAATTTCTCTTATAAGAAAAAAAGACAATAAAGAAGTTTATAAGACAGAAAGTACAAGTGATGGAAAATATTTCTTTTATAATATAAGGCCAGATACTTATTATATTAAAGCAATTAGAAATGGTTATAAATCTTATGAAAAAAGTTCTATATTTATAGATAACGATAAGGTTTATTTAGAGGATATTATTTTTTAAAGCATTTATTATTTAATATATGCTTTTTATTTAATAATTAAAAAAAAATAGTAAATAATAATACTGGTGATATTATGATAACTAGTCATGACATATTAAGTATAAATAATGAGGAAATTTTATATATTTATTTAGATTATAATTATGAATTTGCTAAAATGGGTTCAAAAGATGGAAAAAATGGACTTGTTGAGAATATATATAGTTATATGAAAAATAAAAAAATCAGATTCGATGGAACTAAAGTAGTAGTAATAGTAGGAACAGTTTTACTTGGTACAGTTATATTAGCAAATCCAGTCAGTGCTAGCGATAGGTTTGGTAATAGTGTTAACAAAGAGATATCACATGAAGTTGCAGCAAAAATTAGCGAAGGGAAAGTTGCTTCAAAAGAAGAAAAGGCTTCTAGTAACAAACAAGCAACTGAAAATAAGAATACAACTAATAATTCTGCTATTTCTAGTACCAATACAAATACTAACAGTAAAGCTAGTACAAGCTCTAGTAATAGTTCTAATAATAAAAGTAATACAGCACCTGTTGATACATCAAAATCTAATACAACTAATTCAAATACTAATCAAACAAGTAATACTGAATCAGCACCAAAACCTCCAGTAGAAAATAAAACTATGGTGAGCGTAAGTCGTTCCAATGGTAGTGTGCTTAATATAGAACTTGAAGAATATTTAATTGGTGTTGTAGGTGCTGAAATGCCTGCATCATTTTCCAGTGAAGCTTTAAAAGCTCAAGCAGTAGCAGCTAGGACTTATACTTTAAGGGCTATACAAATGGGGAGAAAACTAACTGATACAGTATCTACTCAGGCATATAGTGATAATAACCAGTTAAAAGCATTATGGGGCTCTGGTTATGATACTTATTATAATAAGATTAAAAATGCTGTTAATGATACAAAAGGACAAGTTGTTACTTATAATGGAGGTTTGATTGATGCAGTATTTCATTCAACTAGCAACGGTCATACTGAAAGTGCAAAAGAAGTATGGGGTAATGATATAGCTTATCTTCAAAGCGTTAATAGTCCTTGGGATAAGGATGCATCTAGCTATTTAAGAAGTGTTGACAAAGAATTTAATGTTGTTAGTAATATATTTGGATTAACTATAAATAAGGATACAGAAATTCAATCAATAAATAGAAATACTAGTGGAAGAGTTAGTTCAATAACTATTGATGATAAAACATATACTGGGGTAGATATTAGAAATTTATTTGGTCTTAGATCAACAGACTTTGATATGGTATTTAGTGAAGACAAAGTAACATTTACTACAAGAGGGTATGGTCATGGTGTTGGTATGAGTCAATATGGTGCGAATGGAATGGCAAATAATGGATATTCATACAAACAAATACTAACTCACTATTATAAGGGAGTTAGCATAATTCAAAAATAATGTTATATCTTTTTCTTTGTATTTGATACTTGCTTTCTTTGATTTAAACTACCGAGTATTTCAATTTCTATTTCATCTAATTCACCCATTAATTCAAAAAGTTCTTTGTCAGCAAGGTTATTATAATAATTATTTATTAAAAATTGTCTAATATTTTTAATGTTAGAAAGACTTTGACTCAATAATAATTCAATTCTATTATTATTATCCATACATCTTTTAAACTCTTCCTCAACTTTTAATGTATCTTCCTTTTCTTTCTTTGATACTGGAATTATCAATTTTTGTATTAGTTTTGTTAATATTAATGTTTGTATTGCTAATTTAGCTTTTTCTTTAATTTCACTAGTAGAATTACTAGCTTTGATTGCTGATAGTGTTTGAGTGGCAACGCTATTAGCTTTTTTTAGCTTACTTGGTTTTACTAAAAATATTTTATTTTTAGTAAGACTAAACTTGTTGCTTTTTTTCTTATTTCCTTCAAATATTGAAGTTAGTTTATTAGTGTTTATGTTTAATTTGCTAGGCACTTTTTTATCTTTAATTGATTTATCTTCTGCAGGTATTTTATTGACAGGTGATTTAATACAATTATCTTCAAATAGTTGATTTTCAATTGTTGATCTATCTATTGAACTAGTATTTTCTTTTTCATTTAAATAGCTTTTTCTAATTGTTGGAAATGGAAAGGTTATTGGTGGTTGATCAATATTTTGGTATTCAATTGGATAGTTTTGAGACAATGGTTTAACTAATTTTAATCTACTTTCTAAACTCTTTGATAAGGTTTTAATTTCCTCTATCTTATTTTTAGTTAGAGAGTTTTTAAGATTATCTATTAATTCTTGAATTTCCTCTATGTCTTTTGGATTAGCGGTGTTACCTAATTTATCAATTGTATCTTTTGCTCTTTCAATTAATGAAATTGCATCGGTTTTTATTTTTACAGTTTCAATGTCTTGATTATTTGGCAAGTCCCATTGATGAGTTGAATCTTTTTCTTTACTTTTCTCCCCATATTCTCTGGCTCCGTTTGGTCTGCTAGTCTTTTTTTTCTCTTCTCTTATCTTTGTATTATCAGTTGGTTGACTATTTCTGATAGATTCTTTACCTTTTTCTTTAGGTCTAGTATCCTCCTTTTCTTCCTTTTTTTCGCTACCTTTAAAAAATTTAGAAAACAAAGCAAAAAATATTAAAAATACTTTCAAAAGAATTCTTTTTTTTTCTTTCTCCTTTTTTTTCTTTTCTTCTCTTCTTGATTTTAAATCTTTGATTTTTTTGTGCAACTTTCTTAAAATATTATCCCTTTTACCACCAATTACACCTTTATTTTCATTCATAAACTCACCACTTATATATAGAATTATACTCCAAATTTAAATTGAATCAAATAGTGGAAGGTGCTATAATAATAAAATAGAAAGAGAAGGTGCTAATATGGTATATTTATTTTTACTAATACTTGCTATATTACCTTCTTTTTTACTTGGAAGCTATGTATATAAAAAAGATGTTGTGGAGAAAGAACCTAAAAAGTTATTAGTTAAACTTTTTTTATTAGGGATCTTTATTATTATACCAGTATTCATAATAGAAATAGTCCTAGAAGAATTTGGGCTTGGTATTACTAATAATCAAACAATATTTGAGATTTTTATATCTTCGTTGTTTGGTATAGCATTAATTGAAGAAGGGGCAAAGTGGTTTGTAACATACAAAACCTCTTGGAGCAATGATAATTTTACTCATGTATATGATGGCATAGTTTATTCTGTATTTGTCTCTCTTGGGTTTGCTACTTTTGAAAACATATTATATGTTATGATAGGTGGGGCAGGAGTGGCAATTATAAGAGCAGTATTGTCAGTGCCAGGGCACATGTTTTTTGGAGTATTTATGGGCTATTATTTAGGCTTAGCTAAATTGACTAGCGAGAATGGTAATCATTCCCAAAGTAGAAAGTATAAGTTATTAAGTTTTGTAATGCCAATTATATTACATGGAATATTTGATTTTTGTTTACTATCTCAAGAAGGAGTATTGATACTTATATATATAGCATTTATAATTATTTTATATATTGTATCTTTTAGGCGAATAAAGCAATTGTCTCGGGTAATGACTAATATAAAAGCTCCAGCTCCTTATCAGTACAATGATTATAAATTAACACTTTCAAAGGAGACAGACTCACAACTTGAATATTGTCCTTACTGTAAGGAAAAAGTAATTGGAACTTACTGCACCAATTGTGGGAAAAAATTAAAATAGAGGTATTTATGAAGAAGTTATTAAAAAACAATTATATATTTTCTATAGTGGTATTAATGCTATTAACACTTTTACCATTACTTGGAAACAACTTATTCAGTATGATATTATGCCCAATATTATTTTTATTAATTTGCATTGGATATGGATATTTAAAAAAAGTAAAATGTGATTTGCCATTTATTCTATTAATAGTATTATTAGTTTATTTTTACTTGTTTTCTTTTTCTATTAATGGCCTATCAGTATTATTTTCTATAATATTTGGATACGTTGGTTTGTTCATAAGTTATAAATTATATGGTAAAAAGGACAAGAAAGATAAAGAAGATAAGAGAATAAATGCATTAGTTAGTGCTCTGATACCTTTATTTATAATGCTTTCTTCAGAAGTTTATTATAAGATTTGTACATTTGGTAATATAAACTTTAACATATCATTAAGCTCACTAGTTATTACTATTTTAATAATATATTCTATTTATGCAATTATAACAATTGTTACTAGAAGTACATTTAGAGCTAATGTAATTTTATCAATAATATTCTTGCTTTTATTTCTTATTAATCAATCAAGAATATTTTATACAAGTGATACTTTATTAGTTGCAGATATTAACTTTTTAAAAGGAGCAGCAGAGACAGTAGGTTTTATTGATGTTACATTTATAAATATGTTAGAATTTTTGTTTTACCCTACCATTTATTTGACTTTAACATTAGGTTATTACTGCTTTTTATCAAAGAAGTATTGTCTAAGGTGTAAATCATTAAAAACAGATTTGCTAACTTCTATATGCGCTATTGTAATACTTTCAGTATTATTAACACCGATTAATGGACTTGATAAATTCTTACTTAATAATGTATATGCATCAACTGATGAGAAAGATTATTCTATAGCAATCAGTAATACCAAGTATTATGATAAATATACAGTTATTGGAGGAATGTATGGAAAATACTTAGAATCCAGAAGATACGAGCCAAGTAATTATAATGAAGAAGAATTAAAAGAAATACTTCAAAGTAGTAAAAAGAAAGATGGTAATTGGGATAAGCCTAATGTTATAGCAATATTTTCAGAATCTTTCTGGGATATTGGTCAACTTGACACGGTATCTTTTAATACAGATATTATAAGTAATTTTCATAAGCTATCAGTGGATGGTAAGCTAGTTAATATGATTTCACCTGTATATGGTGGGTTCTCTGGTAATACAGAATTTCAAATATTAACTGGGGCAAGTATGAATTACTTTAGTAAGGGGTATGTCCCTTATATGCAACTTTATACAAATAATAATTCGTATGATAACCCTTCAATAATTAAAGAGTTTAATAACAATGGATACTATACAAAAATACTAAATTCATCAGGTAAATATATGTATAATTGTGATAAAGTTTATGAATATATGAGTGTAAAACAAAAAAGGCATTTATATAATGAATTCAAGAGTTATGTTACAGATGAATACTTGACAGATGAAATAATAAAGTCATTAACTGAAACCCCTGATCCTTTATTTATGATGGCAATAACTATGGGTGGTCACATGCCTTATTATAAAGAAAGATATGAAAATTATAATGTAGAAATAGTTGAAAGTAAAAATTCAGTAGAACTCGATGGAATTATTCAATCATATGCTGAGGGAATATACAAGGCGGATGAGCAACTTGGAAGGCTTTATGATTATATAAAGACAATAGATGAAAAAACGATTATAGTTTTCTTTGGGGATCACCTACCACACTTACAGGCAAGTGATGGTACTGATATACTAGAAACTAGTAATTATTTTAATACTGGAAATGAACTAAAGGATATCTATAGAAGATATAATACCCAGGCTCTAATTATCGGAAATTATAATATGGATTATGATGACATTGATTATTTAAGTCCAGATTTATTGATGCCATATGTATTGAATAATTTGAATGTTGAATTGTCACCATACTATAACTTTTTGTATAATACAATTGATGTGATACCTTCTTCAAATAAAGTTATATCTATGGATAAAAATGGAAAGTTGTATTATACTTTAAACTTACCAGAATACATGGAAAAGATAAATGATACAAAAGAAAGAATGCAGTATATGCTTTTTAAATAAAAAAGTATATTATGTATATAATATGTACTAGATGAAAGAAAGAAGGAAATATGTATGACATTTGATGCTTTTGTAAACTTTAATGGTAATTGTAAAGAAGCGGTAGAATACTATGCAAAAGTTTTTAAATTAGATGTTCCAAAAATGATGACTTATGGAGAAGCACCCAGAGAAGATTTAAAAGAAATAGACAGAGATCGAATTCTATATACTAATCTTAAAATAGGAAGTAATAATATTATGTTTTCAGATTGTCCAAGTGATATGGAATATATTATGGGAAATAATATTGCTTTTACAATTGGAAGTAGTGATGCTAAAGAAGTTGAATTTTTATATAATAGTCTAAAAGAAGGTGGAGAAGTTTTTATGCCACTTGAGGAAACTTTCTTCAGTAAATTATATGGAATGTTAATGGATAAGTTTGGCATAATATGGCAGATAAGCCTTAGTGAAACTGAAGGGAAGTTACCTTCTTCAGGAAAAGCAAAACATAAATGGACTAAAGAAGTTAGTGAAATAGAATTTATTGCAAAATCAGATAATGCATATGGTAAAGCCATTTGGAGAAAAAGAGATGAACTTGTTTTACTCTCAGGAGCAAAATTAGAAGAAAGACCACAGCTTAACAAAGATGGTAGCTTAAATTATTCTGCAAGATTTGCTGAAAAGCTTAGACTAGATAATGAAAATGAAATAGATAGTAATACTACAATAGAAGATATTGTATTTAAAAGCCCAAATGAGCTCGGTTTGTTTTTATTCTATGGTGGACAAAATACATGGTTGGAATTAAAAGATAGTAATGGTAAATCGTTAGATGAATGGAGTAGAATTGATTAAAAAAAGAAACTAAGTTTCTTTTAAATTTTTATATTCAATGTTTAAATATTTTTGTTTTGAGTAGTTCTTCTAACTCTATGTATAGTTTTTATATGTGGTGCAGTTGTTGGGTCATTTGGGTTTTCATAATAATATGGCTCATTTGCTGTTAAATGTTTAAGTGTACCAGAAGCTATGCCAAGTGCTAATAATTGATTTAATACAAAAGGTGTTTTTGCCCACCTTTTTTTATGTCTGTTAAAGGCAAGATTCTTAAAGTCACTACCATTATCGCTATCAAATGATCTTGGTAATTGATTTACCATATTTGTTATTTTATCTCTATATTCGTCTACAGAATCCATATTAATTCTTGTGATAGTGCTTATAGTTTTAATGGAATCTACTCTTTGACAACAATCATAATCAGTTGTTTCTTCTAACCTTGATATTGCACATTTGTTAAATAGCTGTTGCACATTTTTATGACTTAATAATGGCCTCTTACTCAATTGTGTTATGATCTTTGGACTTATTACAATTCTTTCCATAATAAATACCCCCACAAATTAATTATAATATTTGCGTCTAGTTATGTCTAGTTCTATTGTATAACATTAATTAAATGTTATACTATTAATATAGGATAGGTGATATTTATGATGGTAATGAAAGGTAGCGAAATTAAGCAAGAAATACTTAATGAATTAAAAGATAAGGTTAGTAGTTTAGGAATAACACCCGGTCTAGCAGTAATTCAAGTGGGCGATGATCCGGCTAGTAACGTATATATCAAACAAAAAGAAAATATGGCAAGAGATTTAGGTTACTATTTTGAGCATATTAAGCTTGAAGAAAATATTAAAGAATCAGATGTATTAGATATAATTTATAGATTAAATAAAGAAGAAAAAATAGACGGAATATTAGTACAAATGCCTTTACCAAATCATCTTGATCAAGAAAGAATACAAAATGCAATTAGTTCAGTTAAAGATGTAGATGGACTAACAGATATTAATACAGGGAGATTATCTCATAATAAAAAGTGTTTAGCACCTTGTACACCTCTTGGAGTAATTGAACTTTTAAAGAGATATGAAATAGATATAGTTAGTAAAAATGTAGTAGTCATAGGAAGAAGCACTCTTGTAGGGAGACCACTTGCAGCAATGCTTACTAACCTGGATGCAACGGTTACATTGTGTCATTCTAAAACAAAGAATTTATCTAGTATTACTAAAGGAGCTGACATTATTGTTGCAGCAATTGGTAAAAAGGGATTTGTCACAGAAGATATGGTTAGTGATGGGGCTGTTGTAATTGATGTTGGTATTAATAGATTTGAAGGTAAATTATATGGAGACGTTGATTTTTTGAATGTATCAGAAAAGTGTAGCTTTATAACACCTGTTCCATTAGGTGTTGGACCAATGACTGTTGCAATGTTAGCAAAAAATGTTTATACAGCTCATTTGCAGAGAAAGAATGATTTAGCTATTTGATTAATATAAAAGAAATAAATAAAATATAAGTCTAAAAATGCATAAAGCTAGAGTTAAAGTCTCTAGCTTTATGTTTTAAGTCATTTATAAAATTGATAATATTAATAAAATGAATATGAATACAACAACACTTATAATACCAGCCCACCAATTATTTTGGCTGTCTTTTAAACATAGTTCTTTCTGGATTTCGTCATTATCTTTATAATCCATCATTATTCTTGCAATCTTTGTTTTTATATATGAAAATCTTAAATAACTAATATTGAATAGATAATATATGTTAATTCCTGCTGTTAGTAAAATTATTGATACTACACAATAAAAGTAAAATCCCATACTTTGAAAAATAATACCCATGCCAAACCCTAAAAAATATAATAAAAGTGCAGTAGTAATCATACTAATGATACCTTCTACATACATTTTTTTGTAAAAAGCATAGATAAAACCGAATAATAGGAATCCGCAGGATATCCTGTGAATCTGTCCTGGAATTTTGCCATCTTTATAATAAATCAGCAATAATTCTTTTTCTGTTTTGGGTATATCATGGCCTATATTCTCTAAATAGAAAATTTTACCACAAATAATACAGTATGAAGATTTGTCTTTAATCTTTCTTTTACAGTATGGACATATCATATATTCATCACCATCTTAATTTAATATTATCAAATTTTATTAAAAAAGTATATTCTGTTCGTTTGACTAAAAGTTTTTTGAATCAAAATCAGGAATAAAGCTTTCTTGTTGGGTGTCTCCTTCTTGAATGAATGCATTTTTAATTCCTAAATCAATTGCATAATCAACAACCTCTTCATATTCCTCATCAGATACTTTATTGTTTAATTCACTATTTCTAATAAATTTTCTAATTGGTGTGTATTGATTCATTATGCTAATATAAATATCATCTTTATAAGTATTATATAGATATTTTAATATATTCTTTGAATCATCTATGTTGTCTGGCAATACTAAATGTCTTACAATAACTCCTTTAATCATTGTTCCTTCTTCATTAAAACTTGGCTTTCCAACTTGTTCATACATTTCTTTAATAACATTACTAGCTATTTCAAAATATTGTGGTGCATTTGAATACTTTTTGGATAATGATTCTTCATAGTACTTTAAATCAGGTAGATAAATATCAACCATTCCATCTAGCAATTTGATTGTATTTATATTTTCATATGAACTAGTATTGTACACAATTGGAAGTGTCAAACCATTCTTTTTTGCTAATTTTAATCCTTCAATTATTAGAGGAACAAAATGTGTTGGTGTTACTAAATTAATATTTAATGCTCCTTTTTTTTGAAGGTCTAGACAAAGATCGCTAAATTTTTCTATCGATACCTCTTTCCCAACATGCTGTCTACTAATCTTATAATTTTGACAATATACACACTGTAAACTACACCCAGAGAAAAATATTGTTCCAGAGCCATTTACACCAGATATGGGCGGTTCTTCCCAGAAGTGTAGATCGCTTCTAGCTATAACCATAGTGTTACTCATATTGCAAAATCCAAGCTCATTATCGTTCCTGTTAGCATTACAATTCCTAGGACAAAGATTACATTTATTAAGTAAATTGTTCATAATTTCACATCCAATATGGATTATAACATAAATAATTTTAAATATATTATAAATATAGTATAATAAAGTAGAGGTGTTGCTAAATGAAAGATATAGAGATTGCTAATATGTGTATTAAAAAACCTATATTAGAAGTAGCTGAAGGAGCAGGTATTGATATTAATTTACTTGAATGCTATGGAAAGTATAAAGCAAAGATTAATTTTAATGATGTAATGGGTGGAAAGAAGGGCAAACTAATATTAGTTACTGCCATAAATCCAACACCATATGGAGAAGGTAAAACAACTGTAAGTATTGGACTTATTGATGCTTTTAAGCATGTTGGTAAAAATGCGATTGGTGCATTACGTGAACCTTCACTTGGTCCAGTGTTTGGATTAAAAGGTGGTGCAACTGGCGGTGGATATAGTCAAGTAGTACCAATGGAAGACATAAACTTACACTTCACGGGTGATTTGCATGCGATTACATCTGCAAATAACTTGATTTGCTCAGCTATTGATAATCATCTGAATTTTGGTAATGAACTTGGTATTGATAAAGAAAGTATTACTTTTAAGAGATGCTTAGATGTTAATGATAGAGCTCTTCGTAATATTACTGTAAGCAATGGAACAGAAGAAACGAGAAAAGATGGCTTTAATATCACAGCGGCAAGTGAGATTATGAGTATATTTTGTTTGTCGAAAGATTTATTTGATTTAAAAAAGAATGTTGGTAATATAATTATTGGTCAAACTTTCGATAAAGAGCCAGTTTATGTTAGGGATTTGAAATTGGAAGGATCTTTAGCTGTATTATTAAAAGAAGCATTAAATCCTAACTTAGTACAGACTTTAGAGAATAATCCAGTAATTATTCATGGTGGACCATTTGCAAATATAGCACATGGTTGTAATTCAATTATTGCGACTAATTTAGCATTGCATCTTGCTGATTATGTAGTAACTGAAGCAGGCTTCGGTGCTGATTTAGGAGCTGAGAAATTCTTTGATATTAAGTGTCGTAAAGCAGGGCTTATACCAGATTGCGTTGTACTTGTTGCAACTATTAGAGCACTTAAATATAATGGTGGAGTAGAAAAAGAAAATATAAATTTAGAAGATATAGAAGCTTTAAAAAGAGGGTTGCCAAACCTTGAAGTTCATATTGAAAACTTAAGAAAATATACATCTCATATTGTAGTAGCACTAAATAAATTTGATACAGATACCGATGAAGAAATAAAGCTAGTTAGAGATTTTTGCAATGAAAAATTAGCATTGTTTTCTACTAGTGAAGCATACAGCAAAGGTGGTATTGGAGCAGCTACACTTGCAGATAAAGTTGTTGAAATGTGTGATAGAGAAAATGACTTTAAACTTTTATATGATGATTATATAAGTGTTACTGATAAGATTGATACTATTTGCAAAGAAATATATCATGCTGGAAGCATATCTTATTCTGATAAGGCATTAAGAAAGTTAGAATTTATTAATAAACAAGAACTATCTCATTTACCAGTATGTATTGCTAAAACACAATATTCAATAAGTGATAATCCTAAACTACTTGGATATCCTAAAGGTCATGAAATATTAGTTAAAGATATTATTCTATATAATGGTGCTGGATTTATAACAGTTATACTTGGAACTATTATTCAGATGCCAGCGCTTCCAAAAGTACCAAACTATGAAGCTATTGATATTGATGAAGATGGTAAAATAGTAGGTTTATTTTAAGATATTATTTCCATAATATTAAAAGGTGATATTATGGAAGTTTTTTCTCTTGTATTAAAGTCAATTGGTTCGATAGTTGCACTATTTTTTCTTACTAAAATGTTAGGTAAAAAGCAACTAGGTCAACTTAATATGTTTGACTATGTAATTGGTATATCAATAGGTAATGTTGTTGCGGAGATGTCTATTAATAAAGAGGTACCATTTTTTGATGGATTAATTACAATGGTTGTATACACTTTAATATCTTTATTTATTAGTTATATTACAATTAAAAGCATTAAAGCAAGAAAATTTATCGGTGGTATTCCAATAGTTATTATAGAAAATGGAAAAATAATAGAAAATAATTTAAAGGAAGTTAAATTTGATATTAATGATTTACTTGAGGAAGCTAGGATTAATGGGTACTTTGATATATCAGATATAGAATATGCTGTTATGGAGGCTAATGGTAGATTAAGTTTTCTTCCAAAAAGCAAATATGTACCATTAACACCAAATGATATGAAGCAAAAGCCAGCATATAAGGGATTGTCAGCTAATTTAGTAATTGATGGTAAGATTATGAGAGAAAGTTTAAAATTTATCGAAAAAGATTCTAAATGGTTAATAAATAGATTAAAGAATATGGGATATAATGATGTAGAAGAATTACTTCTTGTAGTATGTAATTCTAGTGAATCATTAACTGTATATGAAAAAGCTGCTATTTTACAAAAGGCAAATTGTTTGGAATAAAATATCAAAAAAGAAACAACTCGTAGTATAATTATCTTGGAGTTGTTTTATTATGCAAGCAAAAAAAGAAATAGAAATTAATTTTTCAGATGAATTAAAACTTATAACACAAAAAGATATGCTTAAGCATGACAAGATTTATAATGTATTAATTGAAAACGAAACTATTAACGTTAAACTTTCTGGAATAGAGTTCAATGAGTGTCACCTAAAAAAGGTGGATTTTACTAAAATAGAATTAGAGAAAATAACATTTATAGATTGTATATTTGATAATTGTGATCTATCTAATAGCATTTTATCTAGAAATTCTCTTATAAGGTGTAAGTTTAATAATTGTAGATTAGTAGGATTTAGTGTTGAAGATTATACTTTACACAATGTATTGTTTGACAATTGTGCATTAAAGTATTCTAATTTTGCTAACTCAAAAATTAAAAATGTTATATTCAGAAATTGCAATATGGATGAAGGTAGATTTTGTGAAAATAAATTTGATGGTATTTTTTTTGAAGATAGTTCTTTATTAAATATAGAAATATTAAAATGTAATATGAAAGATGTAGATTTATCTACATCACAGATAGAAGGGGTAAAAATAAATCCGAGTGATTTATATGGAGTTATAGTCAATTATAATCAAGCGTTGTTATTATCCAGATTATTAGGTATTGTTATAAAAGAATGAGTTTGGAAATCGTAAGTTAAATAGTTATATTTATAGTCTTGCTTGTAGAAGTTTGTTAACAGGTAAAAATAGAGATAATCCGTATAACGCAATATTTTATGAGTATTATTACAAAAAGATAAATACAGGTAAAACCAAACATCAAGCAATTATATGTGTGATGAGAAGGATTATAAATATTTTATATAATATGCTTAAAAATGATATGGAATATAAAATACCGAATGAGTTAATTGATATAAGTATGAACTATTTTAGGGAAAAGAAACAATTAGAAGAGGAAAAACTACTTAAGAAAGAAAAACACAGTAAAAAATCTTCTATTGTTAATAGTAATATTGTATAATCTAAATAAAAGGAAGTGCAATATTATGGTACTAAATCTAAAAGAAAAATTTGACTTTGAAAAGGAATATGCTATTTTTGAAAGAGCAGAAGCAACTTTTGAAGAACCACAATTTTCATCATTCATAAATCCTGTTGATAATGATAATGTAGGTCAATGTAATATACATCAACAAGGTGAGGATGGTAGGATAGTGGGCCAAATGGAAACTGTAATAAATCGAGCACGTACTTTATTGAAGGAAAGAAAAGGTTAATATATACCTTTGTGTTTATAGAAGTACACGATGTAAAGGGTGAGTTTAGCAATAGTAACGATATTTTAATGTTGATTTTAATTGTCTCGTTTTTTAAATAATGATATTATATATGCATAAAGGAGTTGAAAACTTATGGCTATAAAAAATTTATATATACCAATTGATATAGAAATATGTAGAGACAATGTAGAATTCCCAAGAAGTACTAAAGATAGCAAAGGACTATATATATATGCACATGAAGAAGATACAATAACAGCAGGTATGATGACTCCAATTTATACAGGTTTAAAGTTTACTATACCTGATGGGTATACATTGAAAGTTTGCTCTCCAAGAGGATTACATACTAACACACCATTAAGAATTAGAGAACATGAATTTAGTGAAGTAAAAGGTGAAGAGGGAGCATTAATAGTTTGGATTGGAAATACAACGGAGCGACAAATAAGTAGAAGTAATTATCCTTGGGGAAGTTGTGATTATAATGAACATAGAAAATGGCTAGCTAGCCTACATGAATTTAGACCAACCTTTCCAGTAAAAGATGAAATAGATTATAAGGCAAGGCATAGTATTAATGAAAAAGGCAATATTCCTGGAAATTATGTTATACAAAAAGGAGACACTATTGCTAGAGCAGTAATAATAGATAAAAATACTTCCACAATGGTTCCTTTTAAGGTAAAAACTATTGGAAGTAACAATTGATTATCCTATATTTAACAGTAAAATATAGGATTTTTTTTATCTGTAAACACGACTAAAATTATGGAAAATCTAATAGTTTTTTCCATAATTTTTGTATCGTATCCCAAGTATCAATTTATCTTTATTATATAGTACTCTTTATATAATTAGATTACTTCAACCCTTTTCTCCATTCTTCTTTTCTTTAATATATAGTTACCTTTATAATTCTTTAACTACTATATGTCTATAGCCTTTTTCCATATTTTTTTCCCCGATGACCTTATAACCTGTATTTATTAAATTGTTATAACTATATTTATTATCAGGTGATACAGTTGCTACCATATAAGACCTATTTGCTTTTTTAGCAAGATATTCTAGTCTTTCAGTCATTTGTTTCTGTAGACCATTCCCCCAGTATAAAGGTGAAATCATAACGCCACCATAAATAGCACTTTTATTAAGGTTAGTATGGTTAACATTGTAATCTTCAAACTCTTCTTTATCATCTAAAGTTAACATTAGAAACCCTACTAACGCTTGACTATCATAGTATAATTCAATAATATTTGTTGGTTTTGAAAAGAAATCAACTAAAAATTGTTTGCTATACATTCCCCAAGTCGACTTATCTTCTATTTTTTCCATAACAATATTTTGAAAATTAACTAAAAGATCGACATCACTTATAATTGCAATTTTCATAGTTAATTTTCTTTTTTCTATTCCCTACCATTAATTTTATTTATTATCATAAGATACTTCCTTTATTAAAGCTTCCTTATTTTGTTCAAATTGATTTGCTAATTGGTCAATAGTAATACCACCATTATTATTCCAGTCAATAACTACATTATCAAATTGTGATTGAAAAACACTTTCTTTCCTATTACTTTATAAAATATTATCTATCAACGAAAAGAAAGGGAAGCATAATTTGAAGTTAAACAAATTTGAACTAATAGAGGTTTTTTCTTCTTTTGAAATCTGATTTTATTTTACATATTCATTTAATGGTCTTGTTCTATAATTAACTTCACCAAGGTTTTCGCTTGTAATAAATCCTGGTTCTGCATTAATTACATCTGGTATTCTGTTTACTACTGTAGCACATGTTAATTCAACTGTTGCTGGTCTATTTACTGCTATCGTAGTATTTGGTTCACCAAATATCGTCCATTCATTTTTGTCAAAATCAGTAGGAGCATAAACTTTACCAACACATTCAGTTTCTATAATAACTCCCTCTTCTGTTTCTGTTATAACAACAGCACTCATTCCAGTAGCATCCCCTGCTCTAACTGTCATATTAAGTGTACTAGATACAATATCTTGAGAGTGAATTTGAGGTACACACTTTTGGTTTTGATTTTTAACAGTAAGTCCTAGTTTTGATGCTAACCAACCGTTAACATTCCACATGTATGAAGGTAAGAACTCTCCATTTTCAATTAGAGTTTGTCTTTCTTCATTGCTAATATTATCAGCAGAAGCAACTTCGGATTCAAATTGTGCTAGATTAAGACCGGCACCATGTGCTTTTGCAAGAGCAATACCATAGTCTTCAACATTATAACTTGAACTACCTTTAATCTTAGTAATCTTATGTGTTGATCCAGCAATAGCGTTAATTAATTGTCCCCAATATACGTCTTGGTATCCACTACCAGTGATAGTACATTTTGTTTCTTTGGCAATAACATCTAATGCACTAGTTGCAATTGGGTTAGAATTCCATGAGTAAAATGCTTCTTCACAAGTTGTAATTGCATTAATGCCAAGTCTTGCACATAGTTTTAATGCATCATAAACATCATTTAATAAACTCATTGTTGTAACAATACAAACATCTGGTTTAGTTTCAACTAACATTCTTTCAGCGTCCTCAAGTGCTGTAACTGTAACACCAAGTATACCTTTGCCAATAATATCACCAACATCTCTACCAATTACAATTGGATTAATATCAACTGCACCAACTAATTCGCAACCCTTTTCAAGAGCATATCTCATTGTGTAAAGAGCCATCTTTCCAGTACCAAATTGTACTACTTTTATTTTTCTTTCCATAAATCCTCCTATTATAATGATACAATAATTAGAAATTTAAAACAATGAATTGGACAATATTAGATATTAATTGACATCAAATAAAAACTAGAATTAATCTCTAGTTTCCATAAATATCACTATTATACATAACAGTAAAAGAAGTACTAATAATAAAAGACAACTCATTTCATATGTATTCATTTAATCACCTATAAATATTATATATGAAAAATAATATTTTTGAAAGTGAATAAAAGATACAAAAAATGCTAATAATATTAATACCAGGCTGCGGTGTCTGGTTAAGTATACTGGCTCTGGCTTAATATTGTCGGAGCTTTTTTGTTTAAAAAAAAACAAATAAGTGCTATAATTAAATACAGTTAATTGTGATTAGGAGGCATTTATGGAAGATAAGCTATCAAGAGAAGAAGTATTACATGTTGCATATTTAGCAAGAGTGGGATTAAGTGAAGAGGATATTCAAAAGTATCAAATACAGCTTAAGAAGCTTTTAGATGATATAGAAAAAATAAAAGAAATTAAAAATTATGATGATGAAATATTAATTACACCTATTGATCATAAGTCTACTTTAAGAAGCGATGTGGTTAAAGATGTTATATCCAATAAAGAAGTAATGAAAAATGCTCCATCATCAACAGGAAACTTTGTGGAAGTGCCGGTGATGTTAAATGAGTAAATATTTGGATTTAAGTATTGTTGAAATAAATATATTATTAAAGGCTAAAAAGATTAAACCTATTGATTTGGTTAATGAGGCATTTGAAAGAATTGAAAAGGATTATTCATTAAATGCATTCATTACACTTAATAAAGAAGAAGCAATTAAAGTTGCGTTGGAGTTAGAATCAAAGGAAGTTGATAACATTTTCTTTGGTATTCCGATTGCAGTTAAAGATAGTATTGTTACTAAGGATTTGAGAACTACTTGTGCATCGAAGATACTAGAAAATTTTATTCCTATATATGATGCGACTGTTATTAATAAAATTAAAGAAAAGAACATGATAATTATTGGTAAGACTAATATGGATGAATTTTGTATGGGATCTACTACTCAGACAAGTTATTTTGGTCCTGCTAAAAATCCTTGGAATACTAATAGGATTCCTGGAGGGTCAAGTGGTGGTAGTGCAATAGCTGTTTCTGCCAGAATGGTTCCTCTTGCGCTTGGTAGTGATACTGGTGGAAGTATTAGACAGCCATCTAGTTATTGTGGTGTAGTGGGGATTAAACCAACATATGGTAGAGTTTCTCGTTATGGATTAATTGCGTATGGCTCTAGTCTTGATCAAATAGGATGTATTACGAGAAATGTTTATGAAAATGCAAGCTTTCTTAATTTGCTATGTGGAAATGATGATAAGGATATGACAAGTGCAGTAAAGGAAGAAGAAGACTTTACTAGATTAATTGGCGAAAATATCAATGGCATGAAAATAGCCATTCCTAAATACTTTGTCACAGATATTGTGGATAAAGAAGTTTTAGCAGAAATACTTAAGGTAGTAGATATGTTGAAAAGTGCTGGTGCAATAATTGACTATGTAGATATTGATTATATTGATCAGGCTGTTAGTATGTATCAAATTATTGCTATGGTTGAAGCTAGTAGTAACTTGGCAAGATTTGATGGTATCAGATATGGCTTTTCATATGATGGACCACAAAATGTAAATGATTTATATTCAAAAACAAGACAGATTGGTTTTGGAGATGAAGTTAAAAGAAGAATAATGATTGGATCATATCTATTAAGTGGGGATAATGAGAATATTTATTATAATAAGGCACTTAGAATAAGAGATGACATGCGAAAAAGTTTTTTAAAGACGTTTCTAGAGTATGATTTAATAATTGGACCAACAGCAGCAACAGTTGCATATAATTTGGGTGAATTTATTGATGATCCACTTAAAACTTTTTATGATGATGCACTAGTAATGCCTGTAAATATGGCAGGGCTCCCTGGAATGAATTTACCAATCGGCTTTAATAGTGAATATTTACCAGTAGGACTTCATATTATAGGGGCTCCCTTCCATGAAGCTAAAATGTATAAGTTAGCTGCATACCTTGAAAAAGAGCTAAATTTAAATTTAGATCCAAAGGGAGGTAAATAAAATGAATGATTATAAGACAACAGTTGGCATAGAGGTTCATGCTGAATTAAAGACTAAGACAAAGATGTTTTCTAGTGCTCCAAACGAATATGGAACTATTGCAAATAGTAATGTTACAGTTGTTGATTTGGGTTATCCTGGAACACTTCCATGCGTAAATAAAGAAGCTGTTGAACTTGCACTTAAGGCAGCACTTATTCTTAACTGTAAAATTAACAAAGTAATGCATTTTGATAGAAAAAATTATTTTTATCCAGATAATCCTAAAAACTTTCAAGTAACACAAAATAAAACTCCAATAGGAGTTGATGGATATGTTGAAATTGAAATTGATGGAGTAATAAAAAATATTAGAATACATGATATACATATAGAAGAAGATACTGCAAAAAGTATTCATACAGATACTAAGTCACTTCTTGATTTTAATCGTGCAGGAGTTCCTTTAGTAGAAATTGTTACAGAACCTGATATTTCAAGTGATAGGGAGGCTGTTCTTTATCTTGAAAGATTAAGGGAATTATTACTTTATGCAGACGTATCGGATTGTAAAATAGAAGAAGGAAGTATGAGATGTGAGCCAAATGTTTCAGTTAGTAAAACAGAGAAACTTGGTACTAAAATAGAAGTAAAAAATATTGGTTCAATTTCTAATGTTGGAGTAGCAGTAAAAAAAGAAGAGGAAAGACAGATAGACTTACTTGAACATGGCACAGTATTAAAAGAAGAAACTAGAAGATTTGACGATAAAGCAAATGTTACAGTACTAATGCGTGTAAAAGAAACTGGTAATGATTATAGATACTTTCCAGAACCTGATATTCCATATATTGAATTAACAGATGAATACATTGAAAATGTAAAAAAAGATATTCCAATGTTACCTAATGAGCGAAGAAAAATTTATATAGAAAGAGGCATTAGCGAATTAAATACTAATAAAATTATTCAAAATAGAAGTCTTTCTAATTATCTAAATAAATTTATAAATACAAATATTAATTTAGTAATAGCAAGTAACTTACTTCTTGGGGATATTTCAGCATATTTAAACAAAAATAATATTGAATTACTTGATACTAAATTGACAGATGAAAAGTTTATATCAATTGTCAATAAATTAGATACAAATGAAATAAATAGTAAGATATTTAAAGATATATTAGCAGATGTTATGGAAAAAGAATTATTAGTTGATCAAATTTTGGCGGATGCTGGAGTATCAAAAATGTCAGAAGAAGTTTTATCCACAATTATTGTGAATATAATTAATAGTAATGGAGAAAGTGTTGCTGATTATAAAAATGGTAATGAACGCGCGATTAAGTTTTTAATGGGACAAGTAATGAAAGAAACCAAAGGAAATGCTGATCCAAAACTAGCAAATGATCTATTAATAAAAGAGCTATCTAAATAAAGAATAAAATTGATTATTACTAATTCGTAGTGTATAATTAATGTACTGGAGTGTGTTTATATGAAGATGATTAAAAAACATAAATTTACTATTTTTGTTATATTTATATATATAGTAATTGTAATCTTTGGATTTATTTTAAAAGAGTTATTCTTTTCTAATAGTGGAAAGCCTATGTATGGAAATCGATTAGATGGAATGGATAAAGTAGAAATTAAAGAAGAAGTTTATTCTAAGTTAGTATCAGAACTTAAAGAGGATAAAAACGTTAAAGAAATTTCTCACTATTTAAATGGGAAAATTATAAATGTTATAATTGAGGTAGTTGATTCTTTAAGTATAAATGATGCTAAAAAAGTAGGAACCAAAGTGTTGACTTCTTTTTCTGAAGCAGAGCTTTCTTATTATGATGTTCAAATATTTGTTAAGAAAAATGATGTTTTACAAAATAATTTTCCAATTATAGGTTATAAGCAAAACAATAAGAAAAATCTAGTATGGACTAAAGATAGAGCGGTGAGTCAATAATGAAACTAAAGAAAAAGTGGTTTGTAATAGTTCCGTTGATAATAGCACTCTCTCTCTTTTTAGGATTATTTTATTATTTTAATAAAGAGGATGAAAATTCGTTAACGTCTTCTGATAAAAAATGGTTAAAGGAAAATAATGATATCATTGTTGATTTTGAACTTATTAGTAATTACCCAATATTTGGCGAAAATAATGGTGTATTTTATGAATTTATTAGCAGTCTTGAAAAAGATACAGGTATTGAATTTAATATCATTCCCTATTTAAAAGATAGCAAATCAACAACTAAGAGTTATAGATTTAAATCATTAAGTAGCGGTGAAAACACTACTGATATGGATCTTACACTTCAAGAGGATGTCTATATAATTGTTTCAAAGGAAAAAGTAGAAATTAAAGCAATATCAGATTTTAAAGATATGACACTAGGAGTTTTATCTGTAGATGCAGGGGAAGTAAGTTATTATTTAAAAGCTGGAAGTGATATCTCATATAAACCATATGATGACATTGATAAAATGTTTGAAGATTTAGATAAGGGTACTGTAAATATGGTAGTACTACCTAATATGATGTATTTAGATAAGACAATAGGTAATGATTATCACATAAACTATGTTTTAGCAGAATTAAATAGAAAGATAGTACTTACTTTAGATGATGATAATAAGAGATTAAATCAAATTATTACTAAGTATTATGAAGCTTGGAAGAATAAAAGCTATGTAAGTGTTTATAATGAGAAATTATTAGATTATTACTTATCAAGTAATGAGATAAATGATAAGACAAAGACAGAATTTTTAACCAAGACATATACATATGGATATGTTTCAAATATTCCGTACGAAGTTACAAACAAAAGTAATTTATCAGGTATAGCAGGAGAATACATAAATAGAATGGAACGCCTTGCTAATACGGACTTCTTAACCTTTAAGGAATATAAGACAATTGATGAATTAAGGGATGCAATTGATAATGGTGATATTGATGTATACTTTAATTATTATGATTATGAAACAAAAGAGTATAAAAAGACGGCTTCATCATTTGTTGAAGAGTATGTTGTACTTGGTAGAACAAAGGACTCTTATATAATAAATTCTTTTGAATCTTTGAAAGGACATAAAGTTTTATTACTTAATAATAATTCTTTATATAATTATTTTAAAGATAATAGTAAGGCCAATTTAGAAGGCTTTGCAACAATAAATGAGATGCTTGATAAAAGTGATAAATCATTAATTGTTGTTGATAAGGAAGTATATACTTATTATAAAAATACTAAATTTTCTAGATATGAAATACTTTATAATGATTATGCTACTAGTGAATATAGTTTTATGGTTAAAGATGATGCTACAAATGATACATTTTATAGTTTATTTAACTATATAATTAGTACTAATTCATACTATAGATATAGAAATTTAGGGTTAAATAGTTTAGATATATCACTACTTGATAATACAAGTTTTGAAGAACTTTATATAATTCTATTAGTACTTATTATGGTACCACTTGTTTTCTTCTTTGTATTCTATGTTTTATTAAAACGTAGCAAACAAATTAAAAAGGTTAGAAAAGAAGAAAGAAGAAAATATACAGATATGCTTACATCATTAAAAAATAGAAATTATTTAAACTTAAATATGCAAGCATGGAATGATAGTAAAGTATATCCGCAGGCAGTTATAGTGCTTGACCTTAATAATGTTAAATATGTTAATGATAATTATGGTCATGAAGCAGGAGATAGGTTAATTGTTGGAGCAGCTAGTATCCTAGTTAACACTCAACTTGAAAATAGTGAATTAATTAGAACAGATGGTAATGAATTTTTATTATATCTAGTTGGATATAGTGAACAACAAGTATCTACATATGTTAAAAAACTATCAAAAGAGTTTAAAGAGTTGTCATATGGTTTTGGTGCTGCTATTGGGTACAGTATGATAACAGATGAAATAAAGACTATAGATGATGCAATAAATGAAGCAACACTAGAAATGAGAAAAGATAAAGAAGAAAATAGGTAATAG
>JAVBQF010000042.1:0-25882 GCA_031549195.1 Bacilli bacterium | reverse complement strand
CATATATATACCAAAAATAATTGGGAATAAAGATAAAAAGCGCATTTGATTATTATAGAAAAATACTCCAATAAAAAGTGTTGATAACGATATCAGAATATCTTGTATCTTTTTCGCGTTAATTATATTTAAAATCAAAGTTAATGATCCTAATCCCACTAATAGCAGGGAAATAGAAAGATGGAATAACTTTAAAGACATCTCTGGGATTAGACATAAAAAAAGTCCAACACATAAAAACAAGAGTGTATTACTCAACAATGAAATTTTAGTAATTGTTTTTTTCTTCATTTTTAACGACCTTCTTACGTAATTTTACCATAATTTAATTTTTTATGGTATAATGAATTTGTATAATGCGAAGAGTAAAAATATAAATAACTCTTATTTTATAAATCTAATAAATAATAATTAATTGTACTGGATATACTAGTGGAGTATATTCTTCGAAAAAAGTAAATTTTACTTCAACACAAATATAGATGGAGGTAAATTGTGAATAGAAAATATATAAAATTTTTAAAAGAATGCAAAAATATTGAAGAATATTATGAAAAGTTAATTGAGCTTACTAAGAATCATAATTATGTAGGGTCGACAAACGAATGGATAATTGATAATTACTACTTAGTTGTTGAAACTAAAAATGCAGTAAAACAACAGTTTAGAGAAGTAACTAATTTGAAAAAGTTACTAGAAGAAAATATTGATATATATAATATAATTGAAAAAATATTAAAAGAAAATAATTATAACTCAGAGCTGGATGTATTAATAAAAGAACTTAAGTCATATCAGAATAAAAATAACTATTATTTTTCATATAAAACAATAAGTGTTATTCCAGTTGTATTATCGATGCTTATTATAAATAGACTTAATGAACTTTGTGTAGAAAAAAGAGAAAAAGACTTACATATGAACAAAATTGAGTTGTTGATGAGCAAAATAAAAGAAGACAAAGAGACGGAAAGAAAAGTAGACCTATATAAATATATAAATGATGATTTTGATATTATTAAGTATCCAGAATGCTTATATTATCTTAATGAAAATTTAAAAGAATTAGGTGAATTATCTGTAGACTTATTTAAACAATTTAATGAATTATTAGTAAATAATAATATAGATTTAAAAAAGCTTATTAATGATGTTCATTTAGCTACTGCAAAAGATAATATACTTATAACAAACTTATTTAACAATCTAAGAAATATATCAAAACTTGAATCAAATATACTCTGCGATAAAATAAGCAGAATTGAAAAACTACTTTTACAAGATCCTGTATATAAAAACATGACTCTTGATACAAAAGAATTATATAGATATCAGATAGTAAAAAATTCGAAAAATCAAGATGAGTATAAATATGTAGAAAACCTAATGGAGAGAAGCATTTGTGAGGATAAACATATTGGTTTTTACTTGCTCAAAAAGTCGAATTTGCAATTAAGATCCAGTATTTATGTATTGTTAATTATTATGTTTACGACATTAATATCTTTTATAATATCATCATCTATATTCAATAGCAGGTTACTAAGTTTTATTTTATTAGTAGTACCTGTAAGTGAAATAGTAATTCAAGTATTAAATAAACTCTTATCTAGAATTTATAATATGCAGTCACTTCCAAAAATGGATTATTCAAAGGGAATACCAAAAGAGTCTGCCACTATGGTAGTTATTGCAACTATAATAAAGGACACTAATAAGATAGATACAATGTATGAGCGTCTTGAAAAGTTCTACTTATCAAATAATACTCCCAATTTATATTTTTCATTACTTGCTGATTGTATGGAATATGATAAGCAAGAGCATGAACAAGATTCGTTAATTGCAGGATATGGGGTGAAAAAAGCAAGGGAGCTTAATAAGAAGTATAATAAAGAAATATTTAACTTCGTTTATAGAAGAAGACAATATAATAAATCAGAAGACAAATATTTAGGATATGAAAGAAAAAGAGGTGGGTTACTTCATTTTAATAAACTTCTTTTAAAGACACTAACTGAAGAAGAAAAAGAAAAATATATTTATATTGAAACAATAAGTAATATAAAAGATCCAATTAAATATGTAATAACGCTTGATACTGATACAGAACTAATACTAAATACAGCTCAAAAATTAGTTGGTCTTATGTCACATCCTTTAAATACACCTATATTAAACAAATCAAAAACTAAGGTAGTAAGAGGATATGGTATTGTTCAACCGAGAGTAAGTATTGACATAGAAGCTACTAATGAATCAAGATATTCACAACTAATGGCAGGTATTGGTGGTTTTGATGTTTATTCACCAATGGTACCAAATTTTTATCAAGATGTATTCAAAGAAGGAAGCTTTGTAGGAAAAGGCATTTATAATGTTGAAACATTTGATACAGTGCTTTCTAATACTTTCCCAGAAGATTTGATATTAAGCCATGATTTAATTGAAGGTAATTATATTAGATGTGCATATGCATCTGATATAGAATTAATAGATGATTTTCCCGCAGAATTTTTAGTAGACAGTTCTAGACAACATCGTTGGGCACGTGGTGATGTTCAAATTATAGGATGGTTAAAAGGAACTGTTAAAAATTTAAAAGGTAAAAAGGTTAATAATCCAATAAATCCAATAGGTAAGTTTAAAATATTTGATAACTTAAGGAGGATGCTTGTTAATCCTGCATTGTTATTAATTTTAATGTTATCATTAATAATTCCAAAAACCACCCCAATATGGTCAATTATATTTGTCTTTCTAGTAGTTTCTTTACCAGTAATATTTTATGTTAAAGATTTACTTAGAATTCAGCAAAGGAAAATATCGGCGTTTAAATATTATGATGACCTATCTTTTGGAGCTTTAGCACTTCTATCAAGAGTATGTATTACATTTATGACAGTGCCATATTATAGTTATCTTTATTTAGATGCTTTAGTAAGGTCGACCTATAGAATGTTAATATCGCATAAAAATTTATTAAATTGGATAACAGCAGAAGATGCGGCAAAGAATACAGATAATGGAATAGATACATATTTAAAAGCATTTTATGTTAATTATATTGCAGCAGCAATAATAATATTATTAACAATGATATTTCACAGTAACTATATGGCTACTTCTTTAATCATTGCAACTGCCTTTTCTATAGCACCATTTGCGTTATGGTCTGTGAGCCAACATAGTAATAAAAGCTTAGATGAGTTAAATATTAAAGAAAAAGAAGATTTAAAAGAAATAGCATTTAGGACATGGTTGTATTTTGATACATTCTTAAATGAAGAAAATAATTACTTAATTCCAGATAACTATCAATTAAATAGAGAAATAAGAGAGGACGCGAAGACGTCTCCAACAGATATAAGCATGTCACTTACCAGTATTGTGTCAGCTTATGAACTTGAATTTATCACTTTGGATAAAGCAATCAATTTAATTGAAAAAGTAATAGCTTCAATAGAAAAGCTTGATAAATGGCATGGTCATTTATATAACTGGTATGATATTCATAGGATGGAAAGATTATTACCATTTCATGTATCTTCTGTTGACAGTGCAAATCTTGCAGCAAGTTTGATAGTTGTTAAAGAGTTTACTAAAAAATATGGATTTGATGATATAAACAATCGCATTGAAACTTTATTTGATAATATGGACTTTAGTGAGTTTTATACAGATAAAGATGTTTTTAGTGTCGTTTATAATGAGCACGAAGATAGACTCTCAATATATAATTACAATAAATTTGCAAGTGAAAGTAGAATATTGAGCTTTATCGCGATTGCCAAAGGCGATGTTCCAGGAAAACACTGGCTATGTTTGGATAAATCATTAACAAAATATAAAAGACACAAAGGTCTTATCTCATGGTCAGGTACATCTTTCGAATACTTTATGCCTGCAATGTATATGAGAACTTATCCTAATACATTACTAGACGAAAGCTACTTTTTTGCTGAATTCTGTCAAAAAGAATACATGAAGGAAGTAAATAAAGATATGCCATGGGGTATTTCAGAATCAGCATATGCAGAACTGGATGATGGTCTCAATTATAAATACAAGGCCTTTGCAACTCCATACTTAAAAGTGCAAGAAGATAAAAACCAAAGAATAGTACTATCGCCTTATGCATCAGTTCTTGCAATAATAAAGGATCCTGTAGAGGTTTATAAGAATATTAATAAATTTAAAAAAATAAATATGTATGGAGACTTTGGATTCTATGAAGCTTATGATTATGATAAAAATGAAAATGTTTTAGCATATTTTGCACATCATCAAGGGATGATACTAACATCAATTACTAACTATCTAAAAGACTTAACGGTTCAAAACTACTTTCATAGTGATGTTAGAATTCAATCTGCAGAAATATTGTTAAAAGAAAAAGTGCAATTAAAGCCACTTATAGACATGAAAATATTTGGTTATAAAAAATATAGTTACGACAAAGAAAAAATTGAAAATGATATTAGGGAATTCAATTATCTTTCTGATGTACCAGAGGTATCAGCAATATCTAATTCCCGTTATCTTGTTCTTATTAACGATAGAGGTAATGGTTTTTCAAGATATTCAACAACTCAATTAAATAGATATAGAAAAATTACAGAGCAAGATTATGGGATTTTTATGTACATAAAAGATATTGAAAGTAATAAGATATGGTCAAATACATATGCTCCGATGAACATTGAACCGCAAAAATATAATGTTGTATTTGCAAGTGATAGAGTTAAATTCACAAGAATAGACGAAAATATTACAACAAAAACGGAAATCATAGTAACTAGATCACATGATAGTGAAATAAGAAAAGTCACATTTACAAATCATTCAGATAAAGTGAAAGAATTAGAATTAACAACATATACAGAATCAATAATAATAAAAAATATTGAGGATATAACACATAGAACATTTAAGAACCTATTTGTAAGTAGTGAATATGATGCTGAAAACCAAAGTATAATAATGTGCAGAAAAAATACGAGCAAGAATAGTACTAACTATTTTGCTAACAGATTATTTGTAGAGGATAATAACGAAGAAGTAACTTATGAGACTGAAAGAGCAGAATTTATTGGAAGAAATAGAAACACCAATAATCCTTTAGCGTTAACAAGAGAAAAATTATTAAATAAAGTAGGTACTAATATTGATCCAATAATAAGTTTAAGAACAAAAGTAACAATTCAACCTAATAAAGCAAAAACTGTTTACTTTATAGCAGGCTTTGCTAAATCGAAAGAACAAATAACAAATATTTTAAAAGCATATAATAGTGAGCCTAAAATAGAAGAGGCATTTAGTCTTGCTACCCTGGCAAACAATGCTAATACAAAACTCCTTGGTCTTGAAGGTAGGGATATGAGGCTATATAATATAATGCTTAATTATCTATATCAAACAAGTAAACATTTTATAAATGAGGAAAGAAAAGACATACTTACTAAAAATAGCTTAAATCAAACAACTTTATGGAAATATGGTATTACAGGGGATTTACCAATATTACTTGTGGACATATATGAAACAGAAGCGCTTAATCTAGTTAAAGAAGTGTTAAAGGCTTATGAATATTATAAGAGCAAATCTATTTTTGTTGATGTAGTTATTATTAATCGTGAAATAAGTGAATATAAAGACATTATTGCAAGAGAAATAGATAATGAAAAATATAGAATGAAATCTTTACATGAATTTATGAATACACCAGGAGAAATATATATATTAGATGTCAAAGATGTCAGTGATGCAGATTCAATTTTATTGAACATGGTAGCAAGATTAAGATTTAATAGTAAAAAAATCTCTAACTTAGAAGAGGGAATTATAGAACTTCAAAAAGAAAATAAAATGGTATCATATGATCATGTTGATAGTGAAAGTGCAGAGGGATCAACTGAAGATGTGACTAAACTTAGCTTCTATAATGAATATGGGGGATTTGCAAATAACGGAAAAGAATATGTAATTACAAACCCAGATACCCCAACACCATGGTGTAATGTTTTAACTAATCCTAATTTTGGAAGTATAGTTACTAATAATGCCTGTGGATTTACTTATTCACATAATAGTGGAATGTTTAAGGTGACTTCTTGGACGAATGATATTGTTGTCAATGACAAGTCTGAAGGTATAAGAATAGATGGAAAAATTATTGAGATGAGTTCAGTAAGACATGGATTTGGATACTCTACATTCACTCATAATAAAAAAGACTATGAATGCATAATAGATGAATTCATATCCACTGAAAATAATATAAAATTTTATCGTAGTAAATTAATTAATAAAGGAAATCAGCCTCATAATTTTAAAGTTACATTTTGGATAAATCCAACATTTGCGGAAAATGAAGAAAAATCAAGCAGATATATATTAACCGATTATTTCGAAAGTATGAATGCAGTTTTATTAAGAAACGTATATAATATTAATTTTTCACATATCACAGCATTTATGAGTAGTACACTTCCTATATCTAGTTATACAATTGATAAAGTTTTATTTAAGTCAATTGATGTGCAAGTTAAAGTTGAAGCAAATAGTGAAATGGATTTTGCCTTTGTACTAGGTACTGCCATCGGAAATGATACAGTAGATTCCTTAATTAAAAAATATAATACAATTGATAAGGTTGATAAAGAGTATACAAAAGTAAAACAAAGTTGGGAGGATACTCTTGGTAAGATTCAAGTGAAGACACCAGATGATAGTTTCAATTATGTCATGAATGGCTGGTATTTATATCAAAGCATTTCATCAAGATTAAATGCTAAGGCTGGATTTTACCAAGTAGGTGGTGCATTTGGTTTTAGAGATCAATTACAAGATTCAATTAATATTTGCACAGTAGATCAAGAGCGTGCAAAAAAACAAATCATAAGCAATGCCATGCATCAATTCATGGAAGGCGATGTTCTGCATTGGTGGCATGAACAAAATAGTTTTGGACTAAGAAGTAGATATAAAGATGATTATCTATGGCTTATATATGCAGTATGTGAATATGTTAGAATTACTGGTGATATTAAGTTTTTAGATGAAAAGGTATGTTTTGTCAATGGACCACAACTTGAAAGCTACGAAGAAGAACGCGGAATGGTGTTTAATTATACAGAAGAGGTTGCTACTATTTATGAACATATTTTACTTGCACTATCAAGAGCGCTTGATTCGATAGGGAAAAACGGTCTTCCACTTATGGGTGGTGGAGACTGGAATGATGGAATGAATAAAGTTGGTATAAAAGGAAGTGGGACTAGTGTTTGGCTTGGGTTTTTCTTGCATTATGTATTAGGTAAGTTAATATTACTTATTGATAAGAGAAAAGAAGATACAAGCAAATATAAAATATTAATGGATCAATTAAAGGAAACATTAAATACTGTAGCGTGGGATAAGGATTACTACTTAAGGGCTTTCTTTGACAATGGTGAAAAAATGGGCTCTTCCGAAAATAGGGAGTGCAAAATTGACTTAATTTCACAGAGTTTCTCAATATTATCTGAAGTAATTCCTTCTGAAAGGGTTGATTCAGTTATTAATGCAGTTGAGAATAACCTCGTAGATAAGGAATTAGGTATTATTAAGTTGCTTACACCGCCATTTAAGGAGTCTAAAAATAATCCAGGATATATTATGGACTATCCTGAAGGGATTAGAGAAAATGGTGGCCAATATACACATTCTACTGCTTGGTATATAATGGCACTTATAAAATTGGGATATACTGATAGGGCATACCAATATTATCAAATGATAAATCCAATTAACAGAACGAAAACTAAGAAAGATGTATTAAAATATAGAGTAGAGCCCTATGTAATTGCAGCTGATATCTATAGTAATAAGGATAATCCTGCGCGTGGAGGTTGGACTTGGTATACAGGTTCGAGTGCTTGGTTTTACAATATTGGGTTAACCGCTATCCTAGGTTTTAATAAAGAAGGAAATAATTTATATATAAATCCACATGTAATAAAAGAGTGGGAATCATTTGAAATTGAATACAAACATATAGACACATTATATAAGATAAAGGTTAATATGAAATCTAAATCAAACAATATTGTTTTAGATGGTGAAGCACAAGTAAAAGAATACATAACACTAAAAAATGATAAAAGAACACATGCAGTAATATTTAATATAATGGGGTAATAATATGATAAGTTTTGATTTTACAAAATATATGGATAGGTTTGTATCTAATGAGGATAAGTTAAATTATGAAGAAGAAAAAATAGAGATTAAAAGAAGGCTAACAAGCGGAGACTTATCACAATGGACTAATATAAATACATATATTGGGCCAGAAGAACTAGCTAAATTATTTAGTGTGGCTGATTACGCAAGAAAAAATTGCGATGTGTTTGTTGTTATTGGTATTGGCGGATCATATATGGGGTCTAAAGCAATCATAGAAGCATTAATGCCAATGTTTAATCGTAAGACACCAGAAATAATATTTTTAGGTACAAATTTATCAAGCGATGAGTATTTTGAAATTCTTGAATATATAAAAGATAAAGAAATAGTAGTAAATGTAATATCTAAGTCTGGTACCACTTTAGAACCATCTATTGCTTTTGATCAAGTAATAGAACTAATGGAAGCTAAATATGATGATGAAGAGCTAGAAAAAAGAATTATTGCTACTACAGATCCAAACACAGGATATTTAAGGAGTCAAGTTAATGAGTACAACTATACATCTTTTAATGTTCCAGAAAATGTTGGAGGTAGATTCTCCGTTCTAACACCTGTTGGTTTGTTACCTTTGGCAGTAGCTGGTATAGATATAAGTAAATTACTAGATGGAGCAAAAATAGGAGTTGACAAACTTGATGAATCAATAGAATATTCAATTATTAGAGATATTCTATATAATAATGAAAAGTTAGTAGAATCTTTTACAGTTTATAATGGAAAGTTATACTATTTTACAGAATGGTTAAAACAGCTTTTTGGAGAAACTCAAGGCAAAGATGGAATGGGACTACTACCAATATCTTGCGTTAACAGTAGAGATCTTCATTCGCTTGGTCAATATTTTCAAGATGGAGAAGATATTATATTTGAAACAGTTATAGGAATTAATAAAGGAAAACATATATATCTAGAAGATTATGACTTGGATTTAAATGCAATAAACAGCATAGCTCTAGAAAAGGTAGCTGAAGCACATTATAATGGTGAAACTCCAAGTATTATAATTAGAATCGAAGATAATGACGAATACCATCTTGGTATAATGATTCAATTTTTTATTCAATCTGCAATAGTAGGAGCATTATTGTTAGAAGTAAATCCATTTGATCAACCAGGAGTACAAGAATATAAAAAATTAATAGAAGAAGGGTTAGAACTGGAATAGCTCTTCTTTTTATATCCTAAATATATTTGAAAAAGCACCAATAAAAATATATAATGTATATATAAAGAGATGGAGAAAAAATATGAAAGAATTAAGAATTGGAGATAGATATATTATACATAGTTATAAACATGACGGTAAAATTCATAAAGAATGGGAAGAAGCTATTTTGCTAGATATTAAGGATGACTGTTTAATACTTGCAAATGAAAATGTTAAAGTTACAGCAGCAGATGGTAGAACTTGGAGAACAAAGGAAGCGACAATAATGTTTTTCTTAAAAAATCACTGGTATAATATAACAGCAAGAATAAAAAAAGAAAGTAGTCAATATAAATGTGACATAGCTTCACCATATGTTATAGAGGGGAATATAATAAAGTATATTGACTACGACTTAGATTTAAAAGTTTTTTCAGATGGCGCCTTTAAAGTTTTGGATAGGGGAGAATACAACTATCATAAAACAAAAATGAATTATGGTAATGATATAGATATAATATTAAAAAACGAGTTAACTACTTTGATAGAAATAGTAAAATCAAAGCAGTTTCCATTTATGTATGAAGATGTAGAGGCATACTACAAGAAATATTTAGAATTTAAAAAGGAAACAGTTTAAATAACATATATTAAGCGGTATATAAAAGAAACTGTTTTTTTATCGAAAAAAAGGTTTAAAAAAAAGGTAAATATTCATAAAAACATACATATAATAAAATGTGTCAATAAAATGTGAAATTTTTGTAAAAAAGGTGTTGACAAAAATAGTACAATTTGGTAAATTTAAAACACGGCTGCATTGAACCGCTGAAATAATTGGTTTTGTAGTCAAATATATCAAAATCTTTTAAAAAGTTATTGACAACTAATTAAAGGATTTGCTATATTAGAAAACGTCGTCAAAAAGCGACAAATTGAAAATATATCAAAATTAAGTTAAAAAGTAGTTGACTTAATAAAAGCAGTCTGGTATATTATTGAACAGCACTGAAAAATGTGCGAAAAAATATATCAGAAACTTTTAAAAAGTATTGACTTAATTTATTTTTTTTGGTATATTGTTAACGCACTTGTAAAAGTGTAAATGATCTTTGAAAACTGAGCAAAACGTCAATTAACATTTAAGTCAGGAATTAAATTCAATCAAACTTTAAAAAATAAATTTTTGGAGAGTTTGATCCTGGCTCAGGATGAACGCTGGCGGCATGCCTAAGACATGCAAGTCGTACGAGACGGCCCATTGAAGCAGAGTGCTTGCACAAAGTGGATTTGGATTTTCGTCTAGTGGCGCAAGGGTGAGTAACACGTGGGTTATCTACCTCGGAGACTGGAATAACTACTGGAAACGGTAGCTAATACTGGATGATATATAAAACGATACGTTGTTTTATAGTAAAAGGAGCCTTTAAAGCTTCACTTCGAGATGAGCCTGCGGCGTATTAGCTAGTTGGTGGGGTAATGGCCTACCAAGGCAACGATGCGTAGCCGACCTGAGAGGGTGATCGGCCACACTGGGACTGAGACACGGCCCAGACTCCTACGGGAGACAGCAGTTAGGAATATTCGTCAATGGGGGAAACCCTGAACGAGCAATGCCGCGTGAGTGATGAAGGCCCTCTGGGTTGTAAAACTCTGTTGTTAGGGAAGAACGACCTATATAGGAAATGATATAGGAGTGACTGTACCTTTCGAGAAAGCTCCGGCTAACTACGTGCCAGCAGCCGCGGTAATACGTAGGGAGCGAGCGTTATCCGGATTTATTGGGTGTAAAGGGTGCGTAGGCGGTTTATTAGGTCTAAGGTTTAAGTCCGAAGCTCAACTTCGGTTCGCCTTAGAAACCGATTTACTTGAGTATGGTAGAGGCAAGTGGAATTTCTAGTGTAGCGGTAAAATGCGTAGATATTAGAAGGAACACCAGTGGCGAAGGCGACTTGCTGGGCCATTACTGACGCTGAGGCACGAAAGCGTGGGGAGCAAATAGGATTAGATACCCTAGTAGTCCACGCCGTAAACGATGGATACTAAGTGTCGGGCAACCGGTGCTGAAGTTAACACATTAAGTATCCCACCTGAGTAGTACGGTCGCAAGGCTGAAACTTAAAGGAATTGACGGGCACCCGCACAAGCGGTGGAGCATGCTGTTTAATTCGAAGATACGCGAAGAACCTTACCTGGTCTTGACATCCCACTGACTGGTTTAGAAATAAATCTTTCCTTTCGGGGACAGTGGTGACAGGTGGTGCATGGTTGTCGTCAGCTCGTGTCGTGAGATGTTCGGTTAAGTCCGATAACGAGCGCAACCCTTATCCTTAATTGCTAACATTAAGTTGAGAACCTTAAGGAGACTGCCAGCGATAAACTGGAGGAAGATGGGGATGAGGTCAAATCATCATGCCCCTTATGACCAGGGCTACAGGCGTGCTACAATGGCTGATATAATGAGAAGCAATACCGTGAGGTGGAGCAAATCTTCAAAGTCAGTCCCAGTTCGGATTGGAGTCTGCAACTCGACTCCATGAAGTTGGAATCGCTAGTAATCGTAAATCAGAATGTTACGGTGAATACGTTCCCGGGTGTTGTACACACCGCCCGTCACGCCATGGGAGTTGGTAATACCCGAAGTTGGTAGCCTAACCGAGTAATCGGAGGGGGCCATCGAAGGTAGGATCAGCGACTGGGGTGAAGTCGTAACAAGGTATCCCTACCGGAAGGTGGGGATGGATCACCTCCTTTCTAAGGAGTAAAATTCCTAACCTGACTTTCGTGTTATAAATTCGTTTTGCTTAGTTTTGAGAGATCATTCTCTCAGTATAGTTCTTTGAAAACTAGATAATGTGTTACTAACTTTTTTTTATCAACGAGCAAAAAAAGGTTAGTATTAGTAATTATATTTATTAAGTGTATAATTACTTTGATCTCATCAAATTAGGATATAATTTTTATTAATATCAAACAAATGGTGGTTAAATTATTAAGGGCGCATGGCGGATGCCTTGGCACTAGAAGCTGATGAAGGACGTGACGAACAACGATATGCTTTGGGGAGCTGTAAGTATGCTTTGATCCAGAGATTTCCGAATGGGGGAACCTGATACTAGTAATGTAGTATCGTCATACAATGAATACATAGTTGTATGTTCAGCAACCCGGTGAACTGAAACATCTTAGTAACCGGAGGAAAAGAAAGAAAACTCGATTTCCCTAGTAGTGGCGAGCGAAAAGGAATCTAGCCCAAACCAGATTTATCTGGGGTTGTAGGACTTCATATACGGAGTTACAAATTTTATTCATAGTCGAAGTAGTTGGGAAGCTACATCACAGAAGGTGATAATCCTGTAGACGAAATGATTAAAACTCTTTGAAGTATCCTGAGTAGGGCGGGACACGTGTAATCCTGTCTGAATCTGCGGGGACCATCCCGTAAGGCTAAATACTCTCTAGTGACCGATAGTGAACAAGTACCGTGAGGGAAAGGTGAAAAGAACCCCGTGAGGGGAGTGAAATAGAATACTGAAACCATGTGCTTACAAAAAGTCAGAGCCCGTTAATGGGTGATGGCGTGCCTTTTGCAGAATGAACCGGCGAGTTAATGTTGCATGCGAGGTTAAGTTGAAGAAACGGAGCCGAAGCGAAAGCGAGTCTTAATAGGGCGAATTAGTATGTAGTATTAGACCCGAAACCGAGTGATCTAGCCTTGAGCAGGTTGAAGTGACAGTAACATGTCATGGAGGACCGAACCGACGTACCCGGAAACGTGCGCGGATGACTTGAGGCTAGTGGTGAAATTCCAATCGAACTCGGATATAGCTGGTTCTCCCCGAAATAGGTTTAGGCCTAGCCTTGATTGAATCATTATGGAGGTAGAGCACTGAATATAGAATGGCCCCGTCTAGGGGTACTGACTGTAATCAAACTCCGAATGCCATAATGTCTAATCAGGAGTCAGTGTATGGGTGATAACGTCCATACGCGAGAGGAAAACAATCCAGACCGCCAATTAAGGTCCCAAAATCTATGCTAAGTGGGAAAGGATGTGGAGTTGTCAAAACAGCTAGGAGGTTGGCTTAGAAGCAGCCACCCTTTAAAGAGTGCGTAATAGCTCACTAGTCGAGTGACACTGCGCCAAAGATGTACCGGGGCTAAGCATAGTACCGAAATTGCGGATTGTAAATTTATTTACAATGGTAGGGGAGCGTTCTAAATGCGGTGAAGGCAGATCGTGAGGACTGTTGGAGCGTTTAGAAGTGAGAATGCCGGTGTGAGTAGCGCAAGCTGGGTGAGAATCCCAGCCACCGTTTGCCTAAGGTTTCCTGGGGAAGGTTCGTCCTCCCAGGGTTAGTCGGGTCCTAAGACGAGGCCGAAAGGCGTAGCCGATGGACAACAGGTTGATATTCCTGTACCACCTATGTAACTGATGGAATGACGAAGAAGGCTAGAAGGAGCCAGTTATTGGATTCTGGTCTAAGCACAAAGGCTTATAAATAGGGAAATCCGTTTATAATTAAGGCTGAAGTGTTATGGTGAAGCTCTAGCGATAGAGTGAAATCCTTTGACGCCATGCTTCCAAGAAAAGTTTCTAGGGTTAATTACATAGGTGCCCGTACCGAGAACCGACACAGGTGGGCAAGGAGAGTATCCTAAGGTGAGCGAGAGAACTATGGTTAAGGAACTCGGCAAAATAACCCCGTAACTTCGGAATAAGGGGTGGTCTAGCGATAGACCCGCAGTAAAGAGGTCCAGGCGACTGTTTACCAAAAACACAGCTCTCTGCTAAGTCGTAAGACGATGTATAGGGGGTGACACCTGCCCAGTGCTGGAAGGTTAAGAGGATAGCTTAGATATGACGAAAGTCGATAAGTATCGAAGGTTAGAATTGAAGCCCCAGTGAACGGCGGCCGTAACTATAACGGTCCTAAGGTAGCGAAATTCCTTGTCAGGTAAGTTCTGACCCGCACGAAAGGTGTAACGATCTGGATACTGTCTCAACCATAGACTCGGTGAAATCTTAATACCTGTGAAAATGCAGGTTACCCGCAACAGGACGGAAAGACCCCGTGGAGCTTTACTGTAGCTTGATATTGAAATTCGGTGTGTTATGTAGAGGATAGGTGGGAGACTTTGAAGCTAAGACGCTAGTCTTAGTGGAGTCAACCTTGGAATACCACCCTTAACGCATTGATTTTCTAACCTAGATCCGTGATCCGGATCAGGGACAGTGTCTGGTGGGCAGTTTGACTGGGGCGGTCGCCTCCCAAACAGTAACGGAGGCGCCCAATGGTTCCCTCAGAATGGTTGGAAATCATTCGTAGAGCGTAAAGGTATAAGGGAGCTTAACTGCGAGACCTACAAGTCGAGCAGATACGAAAGTAGGGCTTAGTGATCAGGCGATTCAGTATGGAATGGTCGTCGCTTAACGGATAAAAGTTACCCCGGGGATAACAGGCTGATACCACCCAATAGTTCACATAGACGGTGGTGTTTGGCACCTCGATGTCGGCTCGTCACATCCTGGAGGTGTAGTCGCTTCCAAGGGTTGGGCTGTTCGCCCATTAAAGTGGCACGCGAGCTGGGTTCAGAACGTCGTGAGACAGTTCGGTCCCTATCCGTTGTGGGCGTAGGAAAATTGAGGGGAGCTATCCTTAGTACGAGAGGACCGGGATGGACACTCCTCTGGTGTATCTGTTGTCATGCCAGTGGCATTGCAGAGTAGCTATGAGTGGAATGGATAAACGCTGAAAGCATATAAGCGTGAAACCAACCTCAAGATGAGTTTTCCCATTTTTTATAAAGTAAGATCCCAGGAAGACTACCTGGTTGATAGGCTGGAGATGGAAGCATAGTGATATGTTGAGTTGACCAGTACTAATAGATCGAGGATTTAATCATAATTTGTTATTTGATTAGATCAAACACATTATCTAAGTTTTCAGAGAATTATATTCTCAATATTTTATTGGTGACAATAGCTTGGAGGTCACACCTGTTCCCATATCGAACACAGAAGTTAAGCTCCAATACGCCGAAGATAGTGTATGCGAAAATAGGAAGTTGCCAATATTTTTTTTTGGAATTTTATCCACATAACTGTGGATTTTTTTGTTTGTATTTTACTACTTTAATGCTAAAATAAAAGTAACAGGGTATACTTTAATATTACTCAGTTGGCATTTTGGTTTTGGGGGATTTATTATGAGTGATTTGAATGATTCATATAGAAAAGCAGTCAATGACAGAAAAAGACAAGAAAAACAAGATATAAATGAATCGATGCCTATTATACTACAAATGGACAAGATATTATCTGTTCAGGAGTTCTGCCACTTTGTTGGCTCTCGTAGGGTAAGATACATAATTGCGCAATTATTTAATCATTTAGAGCATGAAATAAAGAAGATAAGCTCTACTAGTGACTTATCTTATATAAATAAGCTTATTTCCTATATAGATGAGTTTAATAAGAATAGCGCTATTAGCAAAATATATATGTATAGGAAAGCCAAAAATGTACTTTACATAATAGAAGGAATAAGAAAGCCGTTTAAAAAGAAAAATGAAGACATATATAAGTATTTAACTGATATAATTCCTACTTTTGATGGGATAAAATCTAACGCCTTAGTAGTCTCAAAGAATCAGTATAGTTTTATGATGAAGTTTATATGCGAAATAAGGGATATAAGGGATATTGAAGCATTAATTAGTAAATATCCTAACTTTGTTAATTTAAAAGATAAAAATGACAAACCAATTATATCAAACTTAATGGAAATTTTTATTAAGTCTGTATTAACGAAAAGATTATCTAGTAACATTTACAATTTAACTTATTACCAATCGGTGATAGAATTATTTCTTAATAGTGAGCATTTAAGGCTTGATCCATTGTACATGGATATGATTAAAGAGAGATTAAATGAAGCGGCAAAAACACTACAGAGCGAGAAAGATAGTAAAAAATCACTTTGGATTAGTTCAATGTATAGTACTTTTTTTGATAAAGCTTCTGCCATGACTGGAGATGAGGTTTTAAATAAATATAATATTCACTTTCATCAGCCAACTGACGCAAAGAAAAATTATAAATTGACCATTGATGGACGTTTTAAAATCGAAGGCTCTAAAATTATAACTATTGATGGTCAGTTTTCAAAAGATCTAGATGACGCAATTACATTAGAAAAGAAGGATAATAAATACCATTTAAAAGTATTTATATCTGATATAGCATCATTTCTTAAAAGAGGAAGTGCCTTGGATATAATTGCCAGGAAAAGGGGTTCCTCATTATACTTACCTGATAGAGAAGAACCAATGCTTCCAAGGATCATTGCTCATGATTTTGCGTCCCTCAATGTTGGATCTTATAAAAATGTTCTTTGCTACAGCCTTATCATAAACCAAAATGGCGAGGTTGAAGATGGCATAGATATCAGTAGAGCATCAATAAAAGTGGATAGGCGACTTTCATTTGATGAGGTAGACAATATATTGGTTAATGGCGATACGGATACTGAATTAGAAGCAATGCTTCATCATATGTCGGACTTAGCACTGATTTTAAGAAGTAAAAGCAATCGAATAAATCTTAATTTTTTTGATGATTTTGATAGAGGACCAAATCTTGCAACCAGAAAAAGTAGTGCCCATAAAATAATAGATGAATTTATGTTGTTGATAAACACTCAAAGTGCATCCAAGGTGACTCCATGGATCTATAGAACCCATAAGTTTGATAAAAGAGGAGAACTTGAAAGACTTAGAGAACTTGTTCTAAGTATGGCAGGTGATAATAATCCTGAAATAGTAAATGATATTTTAAAAATATTATCTAGTACAGTAGACAACGCTAGATATAGCCAAGTTAACACTGGACACGAGGCACTTGGCCAAGATTATTATGGGCATTCTTCTGCTCCGGTCAGAAGATATCCTGATATAGAAAATCAAAGAATATTATATGATTTTGAGTTTAGTGATCCAACATTAACAAAAGAAAAATTTTATGATAATTATTTAGGAAGACTAATTCCTGAACTGAATGATACCAATTTTGTGAATAAAAGAATTGGAAGGGAGTTTGTGGCACAAAAATATAAAAGCATAAAAAATGGCTAACAGTTTATGTCAAAAGAAGTGATTTTATAATCAATTTTATAATAATAATGTAAAGAAAAATGAAATGGTATTGTATTGCTCATTTTTTTTTTGCTATAATAAGAATAGGTGATAATAAATGGAATATAGGATTACAACAAGAAATGAATTCGAAACAATTGAGATTGCTCAAAACATTGAATCTGAAAAGTTTCCTAATATGGTAATTTGTTTAGAAGGTGATTTAGGTAGTGGAAAGACAGTTTTTACAAAAGGTATTGCGCAAGCCCTTGGAGTAGATGAAAACGTCACGTCACCTACTTTTAATATAATTAAAGAGTATACTACAGGAGAACTGCCACTTTATCATATGGATGTATATAGATTAGACGGCGATATATCTGGTATTGATTTAGAGGAATACTTTACTAAAGGTGGAATTGTTGTAATTGAGTGGGCTGATATGATTAAGGACAGCCTGCCTCAAGAAAGACTTGATATTAAGATTAGAGTAATAGATGAAGATACAAGACTATTAATATTTGTTCCTCATGGTAGAGAATATGAAGAAATGTGTGAGGCTGTATTATGAAGATATTATATCTAGATACCTCATCTAGTTTTTTGTATGCAGGAATAACTGAAGGTAATAGATTAATAGATGAAATAAAAGAAAAATTAGATAAAGATTTATCAACATATGCACTTTTAAAGATAGAAGCACTATTTAAAAAAAATAATATTATGCCAGATGATATTGGCAGGATTATTGTGGTAAATGGTCCGGGATCATTTACTGGAATTAGAATAGGATTAACTATTGCAAAGATATACGCATGGTCTTTAAAAAAAGAGATAGTAACAATATCTAGTTTAGAGTCAATGGCATTATCACTTGATGCAATATATGATTATATAATACCTTGTATTGATGCTAGAAGAGAAAATGTCTATGCTGGAATATTTGATAGCAAAATGAATTTAGTAATGAAGGAACAGCATATAAGCTTAAATGCTTTGTTAACAGCAGTAGATAATTTACCTGGTAAGGTACTATTCATATCCAATGATGAATTGCCTAATACAAAATATGAAGTGCATAAGTATGAACCTAGCATTTTAAAAATAGTCAATAATTGTGCTAATAAAAAAATATTAAATCCACATGAGATCGATGCATACTATTTAAAATTGACAGAAGCAGAGGAAAATAAACAATGATTATCGATATAACTGTTGATTGCTTAGACTTAATCAAAGACTTAGAAGGTATATTTCCTTCTATTTTTACAAAAACTAATCAAATACTAAATGATTTTTCTAACAATATTTTCACAAAATACTTTATTTATATTGAAAAAGATAATATAATAGGGTTCGTTCACTATGATTATATTTATGATCGTTTTGAAATAATAGATATAATCGTATCTGAAAATTATCGAGGTAAAGGAATTGGTTCAAAGCTTATGGAAGAACTAATTGCAAGAGCTAAAAATGAAAATATAAAAAATATAACATTAGAAGTCAAAAACCAAAATTGCCCTGCAATATTCTTATATGAGAAATATGGATTTAAAAAAATGGCAATTAGGAAAAATTATTATGATGATACTGATGGTATATTAATGGAAAAAGAGATGGTATAGATGAAAGATTTATATATACTTGCTATTGAAAGCAGTTGCGATGAAACAAGTGCTTCAATAGTAAAAAATGGTACTGATGTGCTGAGTTGTATTATCTTATCTCAAATAGATATACATGCGGATTTTGGTGGTGTAGTACCAGAAGTAGCAAGTAGACATCATTTGAAGAATATTACAATGGTAATTGAAGCTTGTTTAAGGGAAGCCAACATGTCACTTGATCAAATTGATGCAATTGCAGTTACATATGGACCTGGATTAATTGGATCGCTATTAGTAGGGTTAGAAGCGGCTAAAACATTAGCATTTTGTCTAAATAAACCGTTAATACCCGTACATCATATTGCTGGGCATATATATGCTAATAACTTGGAAAAAAAGATGGAATATCCTTTAATTGCATTAGTAGTTAGTGGTGGTCATACTGAATTGATACTAATGGAATCGGAATATAAATTTAAATTTCTTGGTGGAACACTTGATGATGCAGTAGGAGAGTGTTATGATAAGGTTGCAAGAGTTATGGGTATAGGATATCCTGGGGGACCAAAAGTTGATGTATTAGCAGCTGTTGGAAAGTTAAACTACAAGCTACCATTACCATTAAATGATAATAGTTATAATTTTAGTTTTTCAGGATTAAAAAGTGCGGTTATAAATTTAATACATAATGAAAAACAAAAAGGAATAGATATAGATAAGGAAGACTTATCAGCATCCTTTCAAAATGTAGTTATAGACATAATAACAAAGAAGACAATGAAGGCACTAAAGGAAAATAATATAAGAAATCTTTTACTAGCAGGTGGTGTAGCGGCTAATAATGGACTAAGGGAAAGATTAGAACAATTGTCAAAAGAAGAGAATGTAAATTATATATTTCCAACAATAAAATATTGTGGAGATAATGCCGCGATGATTGGTGCAGCTGGTTATTTTGCTTACAAGCAAGGAAGAGTTGCAGACATATCTTTAAATGCTAAATCAAATGAAAAATTAATATAGGAGTTGATGGTAAATGAGTGCTAAAAAGCAGAAATTATCAAGTAAGTTGAATAAAAACCAAAAGACCAAAGTAGCTGTTGCCAAAAGAAAACCATCAACAAAAAAGGGCACTACAAAAAAGAAAGTACAAAGACAAAGTATAACAGTTCGAAAGAAACTTACAATTATAGAAGAAAATTTAAACGAAAAAAAAGAATTGGTAAAAGAAGAATTTAGTAAAAAAAAGAAAAAAGAAGTGGCTGATTCTAATTCTGCTCGCTTAAAGACTAAAAAAAGAAAAGTTGACATATTAAAATGGTTACGAGAATTTATATTAGTTATTAAAAACTTTATTATATATATTTTTGACAAGGCCAAAAATTATAAAAGGTTAATAACAATAACAATGATCATATTAATCATTTTTGCTACAGGAGTAGCAGTATATAAAAAATTAGATAAGCAGGATGTATTTACATATTATGGTGCGTATCAGATTGGTGACAAAGTGGTGTTGCCTGATGGCAGCATATGGTATGTTGTAGATTACAGTAACAATAAAACAGCACGCATAAAACTATTAGCGGAGAAGCCAATAGATGTTAATAACGATGGGAAAATTGACAATAAGGATAAACTGCCATTTGATAAGAATGAAAAGGCAGAATATAATAAAAAGAATGAAGGTAATATTGCACACTATTTAGAAATGACCTATAAATCAACACTTGGCGATTTAAAAGGAACCATTGCAGTTAATCTTTTAACATCGAAAGAGTATATAAAATTAAGAGACTCCTTTGAATTTGGTTATGAATGGAAAAATGGAAATTTCCTTGCTAGCACTACGCTTGGATATTGGTGGATAAATACTATTCAAAATAGTAAAGTGTATACTGTAAATACTATTGGGAGTTATGTATTACTACCTTCAACAAAAGAAAATTATGTAAGGCCTGTAATAACAATTGATAAAGTAAATATAAAATAGTACTAGACAAAAGAAAAATAATAATGTATAGTTTTAGTTACGCGATTATTTTTACATCATGAATAATTTATATATAACGACCCCTCTACATTTCAGGGTTCGTTTTTTAGCGTCTAAAGGAGGTGCTTATGAATTTATCAAATGAAGAATTGCAGAAGGAAGAACAATATTTAAATCAATCAATCGAGGTAATAAGAGAACAAATTTCAGATCTTGGGCAACAACTATATGATAGAGAGGAAAAAATCCAAGAGTTTCAAAAATTTATATGGGATGCGAGGCATGATATGGATCCCACAGAAATGAAGACTATGAGATCTAGTAATGAGCTTGAAATTGCAATGATAATGGCAAGAGCAAAGTATTACCAAAAACTGTTTAAAATTCAAAATAATCCATATTTTGGTTCAATAACATTTGTAGAAGAAAATCAAAGTCAAAAAATATATATTGGAATTACGCATCTTGAAGATACAAAAAATGATAAATACTTAATTCACGACTGGAGAGCACCAATTTCCTCATTATTTTATGATTATGAGATTGGTGATGCGTCATATATTGCTCCTGGTGGAAAGATAAATGGAAAAATAACAAATAAGAGACAATTTAAAATAGAGAGTGGCAAATTGAAAAGAGTATTTGATAATAATATTAATATTGATGATGATTTGTTACAAGAAGTTTTAGCACAAGAGTCAAATGATAAAATGAAAAATATTGTCAATACAATTCAAGAAGAACAGAATGCGATTATTAGAAACACTGAAGATAGAAATTTAATTGTACAAGGAATTGCTGGGAGCGGTAAAACCTCTGTTGCATTGCATAGAATTGCATTTTTACTTTATAAAATAGAAAATTTAAATTCTAAAAATGTATTAATATTTTCTCCAAACCAAATTTTTTCAGAATATATATCAAATGTACTTCCAGAGCTGGGTGAAGATAATACTATGCAAACTACCTTTCATGATTTTTTAAGTATGAATCTTCCAGAATTTAATGAGGTAGAATCATTTACTTCATTTGTTGAGAGGTTTTATAAATATAAAGAGAAAAATAAAGAACTAGTAAAATATAAGCAAAGTGATGAAATTATTAAAGATTTAGATGCATACATAAATTCTTTATTAAAAAATGTAAGATTTATAAGGGATATAAATAATAGAGACTATGAATATAAAAAAGAAGAATTAAATAGCTTTTTAAATGATAGATATTCAAAACTTTTACTAATAGATAGATTTGACGCTATAGCAGATAAGATATGCAATGACTATTTTGAGGGAAGAAAAACAAAAAAGTCTTCAATAATTAAAACATTAAAAGAGTCTCTTAATTTAAAGGTTGATTATAAAATTATTTATAAAAAGTTTTTCAGCTCTCCTAATTTTATAAACAATTATAAAGGATCAATAAGCGAAATTGAGATTAAAAATTCAGTTAATAAAAAAATTATTAGTTATGAGGATGCTTGCTTGATGGTATATTTGAAAGGCATTTTACAAGGCTTTAATTATAGAGGACTAATAAGAGAAGTTATAATTGATGAGGCACAAGATTATAATAGACTACAATACATTATTATTAAAAATATATTTAAAAAGAGTGACTTTACTATACTGGGTGATGTTAATCAGACAATAAATCCTTATTACAAATACAATACACTTGCCTCATTAAACGATATATTTGGTAAAGAAACAAAGTATTTAGAACTAAGTAAGACCTATAGATCAAGTCCAGAAATAATTGAACATACTAATAATATACTTGGATTAAAACATGTATCAGCTATTAGAAGAGAAAATCATATGCCTATAATTTTTAGGAAAGAAAAAAACAATTTGAAGGAACTATTAATAGAAGATATAAACAATTTAAAAGTAAAGAAGTTTAGTATTGCGCTTATTACTAAAACAGATGAGGAAGCGAGTAAATTGTATGAACTTCTAAAAGAAGATATTGAGAATATTAATTTATTAACTTCAACTACTAAAGAGTTTAATAAAAAGCTTGTCATAATTCCATCATATGTGGCAAAGGGCCTAGAATTTGATTCAACAATAATATATACAAATATTGATAATAAATATAACAATGATGAAAACTATTTATACTATGTAGCATGTACGAGAAGCCAACATCAATTAATTATTTATAATCAATAAGGTTAAATTCATAAAATGTGAATTTTTCTTTTTTTATTGAGGAAATGATAATGGTCATGTGTAACAATATTATTAGTAGTAAAAAAGGAGATTAAATGAAAAAAATAAAACTAATAATATTCATACTGTTAACATTAATAATATCAAAAATAGATGTTTATGCATTATCAAACCAGTTTAAAGCATCAGAGAAGATTCCGGATGTTTATTATGCTAAAGAGAGAAATGGTATAGTGGTAATGTCTAGGCAAGCTCTCTTTATTAGAAATTCAAATACAGCTGAACATGTTTATTGCATTGAACCATTTGGAGTGTTAATAGATAATTACAATTATAAAAATTATACATCAGAATATAATAGTAATTTAAATATTTCTAAAGAACAGTGGCAACGTATTAGATTGCTAGCGTATTATGGTTATAAGTATAATGGCCACACAGATCAAAAATGGTACTCAATTACACAAGTTATGATATGGCGCACAGCGGATCCATCAAATAAATTTTATTGGGTTTCGTCAACTGGATCTAAAATAGATAAGTTTACTGCTGAAATACAAGAAATGGAAGATCTAATAAAAAACCATTACACATTACCAGAAATAAAAGATAATTATATTGTTTCTATCAATAGTGAATATACAATTATGGATACAAATGATGTGCTAAGTAATTATGAGATAAGTTATAGCGATGTAGAAGCAAAAATAGTAGATAATAAATTGATGATTAGGACAACTACAAACGGTAATAAAAAGATTGAATTAACAAAACGTTCAGATATTATTGAAGAAATACCCGTTTTTTTCTATGATGAGTCATCACAAAATATTATGTCACCAGGAAGTCTTGAAGAAATCAAAAAAGAAATAAAAATTAATGTTGTGAGTGGTCAGGTATCAGTTACAAAAGTAGATAGTGAGACTTTGACAACAAATCCTCAGGGGGAAGCGTCGCTTATTGGTGCAGTATATAATTTATATAATGATAAAAATGAATTAATAAAGGAAATGATAATTGGAACAGACAATAAAGCAAATACTAGTAATTTACCTTATGGAAATTACTATTTAAAAGAAGTACAAAGTGGACCCGGTTATTATATAGATAAAAACAAATATGAATTTGTAATAAATGAAAAAAATTTAAATATTCAAATAATTGTTAAAAATATAGTTATCAAAAATAAAATAGTTATAAAGAAATATTATGGTGATAACGATAAATTTGAATTGGAGGAAGGAATTTCTTTCGAAATTTATGATTGCAAAGATAATTTGATAGATATTTTGGTAACAAATAAGGAAGGTGAGATAATACTTGACTTACCATATGGCAGATATACTTTAAAACAGTTAACTACAACTGAAAACTATGAAATGGTTGAAGATATCAAACTAGTAATAGATGAGTTAAGCGATGTAGAGAGACTAATTGAATTAATGGATTACAAAATCAATACTCCACCAGCATCATTAAATGCCTATAATTATAATTTAATTTCCTATTTATTTCCTCTTTTATTTTTATTTAAGAAAAGAGAATATGCTTAAAAAAATATTAATTATAATAATTTATATAATTGCTTTAAGTATCATAATATTTGCACAAGATATTAAAAAATATAAAAAAGAATATAAGGAAAAGGAAATAGTTGGCTATTATATTTCTAACTACAAAAATATTAACAGCTTTAATAAAGTAAATAGTGTTGAGTATATTGCTATAATAGAAATACCAAAAATAAATTTAGCAAAGTTATTATATGATATAAAAAATGAAAACAATAATATTGATAAAAATCTTGAAATTATGAAAGAATCCAAAATGCCAGATATTAATGATGGCAATCTTATTGTTGGAGGGCATTCAGGAAGCTCAAAGTATTCCTATTTTAATGATTTATATAAACTCGAATTAGAAGATTTGGTATATGTATATTATAAGGATGTTAAATATACATACAAAGTTATTAACAAGTATACAGATAATAAAGATGGATCAATTACAATAAAGAAAAGTAAAAATAAGAGTACATTAACATTATTTACTTGTAAAAATGATGATAAAAGTAACTATCTAGTATTTATATTGGAACTAATAGAAAAAAGCTAATGAACTATTTCATTAACTTTTTTTCTATAAAAGATATAATATAATACATTAGATATGAAATTATACCTAAAATAATAACTGACGAAATTACTAGATTAATATTAAACACTTGTGATCCATACATAATTAAATATCCTAAGCCTTCTTTTGATACTAATAATTCTCCCATTATAATTCCTATTAGTGACATACTAATATTAATTTTCAACGCATTAATAATGTTTAACTTGTTACTTGGTAATATTACTTTAAAAAATATTTGTATTTTTGTAGCCTTAAAACTTTTAAGTAGAGTAATGAAGTTTTCTTCTGTGCTGATGAAAGCATTATATATATTAATAATACTAATTATAGCAGAAATCATAAGTGCCATAAGTATTATTGAGCTACTGCTCGCACCAACCCAAATTATAATTAAAGGTCCTAACGCTACTTTAGGTAGTGAATTAATAATAGTAAGATAAGGCTCAATTAC
>JAVBQF010000027.1:0-17530 GCA_031549195.1 Bacilli bacterium | reverse complement strand
TAGTACCACTCATCCTATTCTACATAATTATATAATAAATTATTTAAAATTGAAAGAGAAAAAACATAGATACTTGATTATAATTCTTTATTATTATATAATTAGCTATAGTAGAAGATTATAGTAAAGAGGGTATTAGCTATAGTAGAAGATTATAGTAAAGAGGGTATTAGTTATGATAGAATATGATTTTATCAATGTTCCGATAGTAGACATTGTTAACCAAATAATTTTGTTTGCCGCAAAAAATCAAGCGAGTGATATACATTTGGATCCGCTTGAAGATGCACTTATGATTAGAATGAGAATTGATGGTAATCTAAGAAACCATTCAAGAGTACCTAAGATGTATGAAAGAAATTTGACTACAAGAGTTAAGCTTATTTCTAAAATGAATATAACTGAGACAAGGCTACCTCAGGATGGTGCGATTAAAGGGGTTATTAATGGTAAGGCTTTAGATATGCGTGTATCTTGTCTTCCCACTAACGAGGGCGAAAAAATAGTTGTTCGTCTTCTTGACTACTCTGCTAGTCTTGAAGGACTAGCTAGTCTTGGTTTCTTACCGCACAACCTAAAGAAAATTGAAAGAATGCTTGAAATTCCAAATGGTATTATATTAGTTACTGGTGCGACTGGATCAGGTAAGTCAACTACTACTTACTCTATGCTTCAAGCTCTTAACAAAGAAGAAACAAATATTATTACAGTTGAAGACCCAGTTGAGATGAATATCGAGGGTATTAATCAAGTACAAGTTAATGCTGAGATTGGTCTTACATTCGGCATGGCATTAAGATCTATATTACGTCAAGATCCTAATATTATTCTAATTGGAGAAATTCGTGATAGTGAAACTGCTCAGATAGCGGTGCGTGCTGCAATTACTGGGCACTTAGTATTATCAACAATCCATACTAATGACTCATTAAGTACAATAGAAAGATTAGTCGATATGAATGTAGAGCGATATCTGATGTCTACTGCACTTAATGGAATAGTCTCACAGAAACTGGCAAGAACACTTTGTAATAATTGTAAAAAACTAAGACATACTACTAATTATGAAAAGAAGATTTTCCAAAAAATATTGAATAAACATGTTAATGATGTATATGAGCCAGTTGGTTGTCCTGAGTGTGCTAAAGGTTTTAAAGGTAGAACAGCACTCCATGAAGTCTTATTACTTAGTGATAGATTGCGTGAGGCAATAAACGATGAGAATTTGGATAAAGAAGATTTGCGAAATCTGGTATACGATGGAGATACAACTACACTATTACAGGATGCATTGGAAAAAGTTATCAATGGTGTGACTACATTTAAAGAAGTATATAAGGCAGTTGATATAGACTTTGACCTTGAATCAAGTATTAAACATGAAGTTATAGAAGAACAAAAGGAAAGAAGCAAAAATGAAAAGATTGAAATCATCGATGCTTATGATGAAGAAGTTCCTATTAATAAAAAAGAGAATTTTGTGATCATTACGCCAAATGGAGATGATAAGCTTGAAATTATTGATGCTTATGATGAAGAAGTTCCTAAATTAAAAGTTACTAGTGATGAAAAAGCAGTGGTAAAAAGAAAGCGAAAAAGACATAAAAAGAAAAAAGAAGAAGTAGCATAAAAAAAGATACACTAATGTGTATCTTTCTTATATCCAAATACTTGGGCTCCCATCATCTTTTCTTGGTAATAATTTTTCAATATACTTAAAAATTTCTTCAGAAATATCATCAATACTACGCATCTTACCATTTTGTATACAATCTATTTTATAGAAATCATACAACTCTGCCATTTCGAGATAAGCTTCTTCTGCACATCTTAAATGGTTTTCATCTGATTCCAATTCATCAAGTGCTTCTTTTCTACCCTTTTTTAATTCTAGAGAATATTCAAATGGCACATGTAAAAATATTTTTATATCTGGTCTTGGTAATTCTAACATTTCATATTCCAAGGTTTCTAACCATTGATACATCTTTTTACGTTCCTCTTTATCTCTTATCTTACCGCCTTGATGTGCCATATTTGATGTTGTATAACGGTCCAATACAACTGTATACCCTTTTTTTAATGAATCATCTAACAATTCTTTGCTATAACGTCTATCAGCCGCATAATATAGTGATGAAACTTTAGGATCAACATTAGGGGCACCTTCTGGAAACCAGCCATTAGTTATGAATGTTTTTCCTAGATATGGGCCGCCTACTATTTTACCTGTTGGCGTATTGTAGTTAGGAAAACTCAAATATTTTACTCTAACTAATCTCTCTTCTAAGTTTTCTATCAATCTTTTTGTTTGTGTACCTTTACCAGAGCAATCGGTACCTTCAATAATAATTAGCTTACCTCTCATAATTAACTCCTTAATATTATATTAGTCTTGTCAAATTTATTCCTTCAGGGAAATTGCATGGTCTAGAGCATTTGTAATCAGGGAATGTACATCTTGCACCTTTTGAATACTTGATTAAATCATTATAAAGTGGATGTTTTTCTTTCTTCAATGCCACTAGATATTTATCTAATGTTTCTTTAGTTAAACGCATAACTTCGACCTGACATGCAGTACATAGTCTCTCCTTTAATTTCATTTTAAAAGTATCATAGGTTCCTTTTTCGTGCACAAGCATCAATTCACCTAGAGGAAATAGGTCTTTAACACTATTCAAATCGTTAAGCCATTCTTCTCTCAATTCTTTATTACCTTCAATTATTGGAGGCACAAAATACTCTTTATTATCTTCATCAAATTCTATTTGATAATATAAAGTTCTATGGCGTTGAGCTTGAGCAAGTTCAATACAGGTACCTTTATATACTGTTGAGTAAGCTTCTCCAAACTCTTCTTTCTTTTCTTTTAAATTCTTACCAAATAAAGATATTGTACGATTTTTTCTATTTGATTGTAAACGGTCATCTATAACATTTAATCTAACTAATTCAGATAAAACATCTTCCATGTATGGAACTATTCTTTCTTTAAATTTACTCTCTGGCTCTTCTTCTATATACTTCTTTAAGAAGACTGCAACACGATTTACTTGAGCAAGTGGTATTGTATGAACCATTTCGCTATTGATAAACATAGTAATCATGAATCTACTATTTTCTTGGGCGATAGTCTCTATCTTAGAATCCGTATAGTAGCTACTATATCTAGACTTAATCTCTGTTTTTAATATCTCCATCCATTTAAAGTATAAATCTATTTCTTTATCAGATATAGCTGCTGCACCATATTTAATAGGTGTATAGCGAAGAGATCTCTCACTTGTGGAATATTGATGCTCATTATTTAAAATCATTATTAGTATTTTAGGTATATCCTCAAAGTATAAACCAACATTTATATGTTCATATATACTTTGGTGTTCTCCTGAAGTAGTAATTTTGACTCTTTTTTCTGTATTTAATAATGGCTCAGAAAATGATGCCATCAGTCCATCTTGGTTGTAGCAAATACCACCAACCCTTGCCGAATACAGCAGTGCCTCTTCCCTATCAAAAGTCCCATCATCTTTTAAAAATGATGTGTGGGGTAATAAAGATACTTTTACTTTTGTTCTTTCTTTTACAGCTTCCATAACTTCTCCTATTCTACTATATTATTATTTTCATCAAATTCTACTTGTATAAACTTCTTGCTCGCTAGATAATCACACATATGCACAAAATTTTCATATTTACTGTGTGGAACTGGCAATATTTCATTCCCTTCATAATCTTTATTCCAAGGACCCATATGACTCATTATGACTTTGGTAATGAGTTCAATGTCTTCCTCTTTCATATTTAAATTATCTTTCTGTTCTTTTATATAATTAGCAACCAGTAATGGATGCTCAGCCTTTGTATATTGACTCTTCTCTTTTCCAGACTTTAATCCATCATGTAACATAAGTGCAATAAGTAATAAATCTTTTTCTCTATCTGTATATTTCCCACCGATGATTGGATTGTTAAACAGTTCATAGGCAATTCTAACAGCTGCTTTTGTGTGTCTAATCAATCCTCCATCTCCTTGAGCATATTTCGGATGATATTTTCCAGTAGATGTAGCTGGAACTACAAAAAAATAATCAGGTAGCCCATCTATTAATTTTTTAGTATCACTTATCAAACTCTGATCTTTAATATATGATAATTCTTTTTCAAATACCGCTACTTTATTCACTGTTTCCTCCTATAAAGTTGATTAGAATACTATTTTGTAAATAGAGTTTGTCTTTTGGTATATATAATCTGTCTTCTTCATCTATTAATAAGTTTTCTTTGACTAAATCTATTATATCAAATGCTTCATAAATGGTTAAGCCAAAAAGGTTCAAAAACTTTGTTTTGGATACTCCATTTATCTTTCTAAGCCCTAATATCATGTGATTTTCCATATTTATTTTTTTGTCAATTATACAAATGTCTACATTATATTTACATGACAAGTAATTGTTAATGCTTCTTGTATTAGTATATCGCTTATTTCCTATATAGCCGCTGGATCCTAGACCAAATCCATAATATTTTTCATTATTCCAGTAAGTTGTATTGTGTTTTGATTCATAACCCATCTTTGAAAAGTTACTTATCTCATAATGTTTATATCCTAAGCCTTCTAGATAATCAATTATGTGATAATACATATCAGATTCTAATTCCTCTGGAAGAGATTTTACACCTTCAATATATAGCTTAGTATGTTCTTCTATTATTAATGAATAAATTGATATATGTGGTATGTCTATTTCTTTTACAAACTCTAAATCAACATCTAATTCCGTTATAGTCTCTTTTGGAAAAGCATACATCAAATCTACTGTTATATTATCAAAATGTTTTTTGGCCAGATTAATACTATTTATGACTTCATTTTTATCATGACTTCTATTAAGAAACCCTAAGTGCTTATCATTAATAGTTTCTATTCCTATACTTAATCTATTTACTTTATTAGTCTTTAATAGCACTAGTAATTCTTCAGTAATGTCATTAACATTTACTTCTATAGTAAATTCATAATCATTATTCAAATTAAAGATTTTAGTAATTTCAAATAATTTATTTAATTGTTTTATTGAAAGGGTAGAAGGAGTTCCACCACCAATATATAATGTATTTAAATATTCACCTTTATAATTATTCTTAACTTCTATAAATAGAGCATCTAAATATTTATCTGCTAGATACTCATTATAATATATTTTACAAAAATCACAATAAGAGCAGATAGTCTTACAAAAAGGAATGTGAATATATACTGATTTTATCATATAATACCTAACACTATTTCTTTCTAGTACCTTGTGAAATTTGATTTAAAGTTGGGGTTGCCCCTGGCATTCCTCCTTTTTTCAACTTCAACAATTGAGTGTATTTAGAAATTGCTGCGGCTCTTTCGGTATGTGCCTTTAATTCATTAGCTCTTGGGCTGGACTGTTTAAGCTCCATTCTCCCTAAAATCATAAAATACAATTGCTCATCAGCCTCTTTAATCATATTTAAAGTTCTATCTATAGTTGATCTTTCATGACCTGTCAGTTTCTTCAACATTTCTACTGTTGGCTTTATTCCCTCTGAGTTTGCTTTATTAATTGTTGCTATAATACCTTTTATAGTTTTTTCTGCAACATGGCTGTAATATCCCATTTTACTACTCCTTATCCATTGACAAAACACTCATGAATGCTTCTTGTGGTAATTCAACACTCCCAATTTGCTTCATCTTCTTCTTTCCTTCTTTTTGTTTCTCTAATAGTTTCCTTTTTCTTGTTATATCTCCACCATAACACTTAGCTAAAACATCTTTTCTTAAGGCTTTTACTGTTTCTCTTGCAATAACATGGTTTCCAAGACCTGCTTGAATAGGTATTTCAAACATCTGCCTTGGAATAGCTTCTTTTAAGTGTTCTACAATTGCTTTACCTCTTTGATACGCAAAATCCTTGTGAACTATCACGCTCAAAGCATCAATTACATCTCCATTAAGTAATATATCCATCTTAACTAAATCACTTACTTTATAACCAATTATCTCATAATCAAATGAAGCATAACCCTTTGTATACGATTTTAACTTATCAAAGAAATCATATACAATTTCTGAAAGTGGTAATTCATAGTGAATATTAACTCTTGTACTATCAAGATATTCCATACTTATATAATTACCTCTTTTACTTTGACATAGTTCCATTATTGGACCAATATAATCCTTTGGTGTAAATATATTAGTTTTAATATATGGTTCACTGATTGTGGATATCTTACTTTTATCCGGTAGTTTAGAAGGGGCATCAATTGATAACTTCTCTTCGTTAGTTAAAACAACTTCATATATAACTGATGGTGCTGTTGTGATTAATTCTATATTAAATTCTCTTGTAACTCTTTCTTTAATAATATCCATATGTAGTAATCCAAGAAAGCCACATCTGAATCCAAATCCTAAGGCTGATGATGTTTCTGGCTCGAATACTAAAGATGCATCATTTAGTTTTAGTTTATTTAAAGCTTCTCTTAAATCTTCAAATCTGTTTGATTCTATTGGATACATCCCACAAAAGACCATTGACTTCATAGGTTTATATCCAGACAATCTATTTTCAGCAGGAGCACTTGCTAAAGTTATTGTATCTCCTACTTTAATATCTTCAATAGATTTAATACTAGCTGATAAAAAACCGACTTCACCAGCTGATAATTCTTTTACTTTTTCTTCTTTTGGAGTACTCTTCATTAATTCAATTACTTCATATGTAGCATTTGTCTCCATCATCTTAACTGTATCGCCAACTTTTAACCTACCATTTACTACTCTAATGGCAATAATTACACCACGGTAAGAATCAAATGTACTATCGAATATTAAAGCTTGTAATTTATCCTCTATTTTTCCATTTGGACTTGGTACCTTCTCCACTACTCTTTTAACTAAATCTTCTACTCCTACTCCAGTTTTAGCGCTGGTAAGCATAATTTCTTCTTCTTCAAAACCAATCAAATCCTTTAATTCCTGTTTTCTTTTTTCCACATCTGCATTTGGCAAATCAATTTTATTTATTACAGGTATTATGGTTAGATTAGCATCAAGGGCTAGATAAAGATTGGCAAGAGTCTGAGCTTCAATGCCCTGCGCTGCATCAACAACTAATATAGCACCCTCACAAGATGCTAGACTTCTTGAAACTTCATAAGTGAAGTCTACATGCCCTGGAGTATCTATTAAATTAAGCAAATACTCTTCACCATTATAATTATATTTTAAAGAAACTGTTGTAAGTTTTATTGTTATGCCACGTTCTCTTTCAAGATCCATACTATCAAGTAACTGAGCCTTTGACTCTCTTTCGCTCACTGCATGAGTAACTTCAAGTATTCTATCAGCTAAAGTACTTTTACCATGATCAATATGCGCTATAATTGAAAAATTTCTAATGTTTTCTTTTTTCATGATATCACCTTTTTAATTATATCATAACAAGGCTACTTATTTAAAATAAAACTAATAGAATTATTCTATTAGCTAATTATTATTTTTAATTAAAATATCTTTCTACTACATCATAGTCATTATATTCTAAATATTTGTCCTCTACAGCCATATAATTATCTCTTCCTTTACCAGCAATAAAAATGATATCATCTGCTTTTGCCATAGAAAAGACTTTTTTGATAGCTTCTTCTCTATCAATAACTCTTATATAATTATCTTTTGAATTATCAACCATTTCATCAATTATAGTATTAGGATCTTCAAACCTTGGATCATCCATTGTATAGACTACTAAATCTGATAGCTCTTGGACAATTTTTCCCATTTCTTTTCTTTTTTCTTTTTCTCTTCCACCAGCACTTCCAGTAATAGTTATCAGTCTATTAGTTTTAATCTTATTTAAATATGTCAAGGCATGTTTTAAGCCATTAGGTGTATGAGCATAATCAAGTATTATTTTATAGTTTTGACCAAAATCCAAAAAGTCTAGTCTGCCTTCTGGAGCCTTTAACTCTTTAATACGTTCAACAATATATTCCATATCATAATTTAGCGCTAATAATACAAGTATTGCTGCTGATAAATTATAAACATTATATTCTCCTAGTAAGGGGCTTATCAATTTATAATCTTTATTAAAACAGCTAATAGTAAATGTTGTTTTACTAGTGTCCTCATTAATATCTTTTATCACAAGTGTAGAACTGGTATCTTTTCCATATGTATAGACATTACAATTGCAAGCATTAAGCATGTCTTGATAATGTTCATCGTCCCTGTTTAAGACAGCATATCCATTCTTAGCAATTTTCTTAAATAATTGAGCTTTAGATCCTATATAATTTTCCATCGTCTTATGTATATTCATATGATCTCTAGTAATATTGGTATGAACACCTACTTTAAATGCAAAAGAATCAAGCCTATTTCTGAAAAAGGCTTCGCTAGAGGTTTCAAGAGCACAATATTTTAAACCTTCTTTTTCAAATTTACTTAAATGTTTATATATATATATACATTCTGGTGTTGTATTAGGTACAGTATCTCTATATACCTTTCCTTTTACTCCGGTAGTACCTATATAACCGCACGCATTACTACCTAGTAACTCTCGCACAATAGTTGCAGTTGTTGTCTTACCATCTGTTCCAGTAATTCCAATTAATTCGATAGTATCATTATAATCATAAAATCTTTTTGATACTTCTCCTAACTCTTTATTAGTATCTTCTACCTTGATATAGGGAATACTATAGTTATCTCCTCTACTTACTACTAAAGCTGATGCCCCTTTTTTAATCGCATCTTCTATAAAATCATGTCTATCTATAGTGACACCTTGAGTACACACAAACAAATCACCTGGTTCTACAAACATCGAGTTAAACTTAATATCTTTTATTTGAACATCATACTCACAATTATATAATTCATTTAATCTTTTCATAAACTCACTCCATATTAATTATACAGTAAATAACTAATATTTAGTATATAATAGTTGTAATAATGTCATTTTTTTATTAAAATTAAAAGGAAGGATAGTGATAATATGATAGATATAATAAATGCTTGCACAGATTTAGGTGTATCTGTAAATGGAAGCGAACTAGGTCCAATTAAATTACTTGGCTATGTAGAAAGTGATAAAAGGATTCATAAAGTTCATACACTAGGTAAGCCTACAATAGTTAAAAGCTTTGATAAAGCTGATAGAAAAAAAAATATTGAAGGTATTAATTTATTTAATAGTGCTTTGTATAATAAAATATTAGAGGTAAAGCAAAGTGGTAGTTTTCCTATTACTCTTGGTGGTGACCATTCAATAGGAATTGCCACATCCTTAGCAGTGTTAAAAGCTGAAGGTGAAAACCTTGGGCTTATTTGGATTGATGCCTTTGCAGACTATAACACTTTCAACACTACTTTATCTGGTAACATCCATGGTATACCTCTTGCAACTGCAAATGGCATAAACGGTACAGAATTGACAATGTTTCATAACGGAAAATACTACGCCCCTAAAAAGACTGTTTTAATTGGTGCTAGAGACTTTGATCCATTTGAATATGAAAACCTAGTAAAAAATGGTGTAACTGTATTTACTACTAAAGAAGTAATTGAACTTGGTATTGATAATGTCATAAATAAAGCTTTTGAAGTTGCTACAAATGGAACCACTGGAGTGCATGTAAGTATTGATATATCAGTAGTCGATCCCTTTGACTTTCCTGCTGTATCAACACCTACACAAGATGGAATTGAAAGAGCTCAATTATTTGAAATGATTGGTGTGATATTTAAATATAAAGATAGAATAAAGGGACTAGATGTTGCAGAATATAATCCAACAAGAGATAACGAAAATAAATCTTATATAATTATGATAAATGTTATAGAAAAATTAATAAACTCATTAAAGGATTAGCTTTAATGAGTTTTTATTATAAGTTAAAAATTATTAATCCAATTATACTACATAGCATGCATATTATTTTTTGAACTTTATCTGCTCTTGCTTCCTTATCATCAAATATTTTAGGGAGCAGTATTATTCCTAATAATCCAATGACAAAGGCAAACATTGGCTGCATTCCTGTTGATAGTATTGATACAATGGCTACTGGTGATAAGGTCATCGCATAATTTGCTATAATATTTGCTGATGCATAGATTATTTCATTTAATATATTTAAACTAAAAACTCTTTTCCCATTACTTTTTACAATATCAATAAATGAATTTCTAAAATCTTTAATAGATATCAGCACTACACCTAATACTACCATTATTATATTATGCCAGGCATTAATAATATTAAAATCTACTCTAAGTGTTGCAAGTCTAAAGAAAATATCTTGTAATGAATATAAAATCGAAGATCCTAACATTAAAAACAAAGCAATTTTTTTATTCTTTTGGAAATTTAAATTCTTGAAATCAAATGTTATAAAAATAGCTGATAACAGGATAATTAAGCCACCTAAAACTTGCTTTAATGTTAATTGCTCACCTAAAAATACAAGACCAAGTATATAAATGAATAATGGGATTGTTTGATATATAGCTATAAGAAGTGCGGTGTCATTATTACCAAGAGCTTTAAAATAAAATATTATTGCAATAAACGCAGAAATAACTGCCAACAATATATATAGCAATGCTAAAAAATCAATACCAATTTTAAATCTAGTAACTATTAAAAAGAAAGGCAATACAAGTATTCCTGATACAAATGAAGAAAATACTATCAATCCCTTATAATCGCCTTCTTTAGCTACCTTAGATATTAAATATTTATCTATATGATTGGTACTAGCCCAAATAAAACTTGATAATAAAGATAAAAATAAAACTAGCATACTACTACAACTCCTCATTAGATATATTATATAACTAATAACATAAATAAAAAAGAGCAAAACATTAGCTTGCTATTACATCTAACTTATATAAATTTTTAAGGTTTTGTTTGGTCTTTAAATAAAGACCTGTATGGATATCATAATACTGATCAATGAAACTGTTTACTTCCTTTACAATATCTTTATCAATATCAAGTTTTGATATCTTGCTTATATCAACATAATAAAGCATTCTAATCATTTTTAGCATCTTTTCATTAACTAATTTCTCTCCATTATAACAATCTTTGCATATAAAACCAAACGATTCTGGTGTAATTGTTACAATATTTAAATCACTACCGCAATTACTACATCCATCAATACTTGGTTTAACTCCTAAATAATCTAAGTATTTAAGTTCTATAATATTACTTATTATCGATGGATTAAATCCTTCATCTATTTTTATTAAACCGGTTATAAGAAGCTTATATACTTCTTTAATATCCTCTTCACTAATATGTTTTTCTTTTATTATTTGTGAACTAAGTTCTATTAAAAATAAAGAATAGCTTATCTTAGCTAAGTCTTTATAATCCATTAATATATTTTTAAATAAATTTATAGGATTAGCACTGACCAATGTAGACATTCCATCTTTTTTATAGTATATATCAAAATTAGCATAACTAAGTCTGCTACTTAAACTTCTTAAGGTGCTTTTTATCTTTCTACACCCCTTAGACATAATGCTTAATATACCATCGTCTTTAGTTAAAACCGTTAATACTTTACTAGATTCACTATAATTAACTTCATTGATTACTATTCCCTCTACTGTCTTTATTGTCACTACTAACACTTCCTAACCTTCGCGCAAGTAAAAAATATTTTATATCTCCTGTTTCTTTAAACATTTTCCATAATAGTTCACTCATTCTTATCACCTATTACTATTATGTAAATATTTTGCTATTCTAATTCATTTAAACCTAATTCTTTAAAATATTTTTCTCTGTCTTTCCAATTTTCTATTGTCTTTACATATGTTTCGAGGTAGACCTTTTTACCTAGTAATTCTTCCAAATCTTCTCTTGCATATGTACCAATTTTTTTTAGCATTTGCCCTTGTTTACCTATAATAATCTTTTTAAGATTATCTCTATCCACTATAACCAATACTCCAATATTAGCAATATTTTCTTCTTCATTATATGTTTCTACTAGGCAAGTAACAGAATGTGGCACTTCTTCATCTGTTAATCGTAATACTTTTTCACGGACAGTTTCTGCAATCATGAAGTTACGGCTAACATTAGTAACTTCATCTTCTGGGAAATATCTAATATTATCTGTTAAATATTTCTTTACTGTGTGTATTAAGTCTTTGATATTATCTCCCTTTAAAGCAGATATAGGTATTATTTCACTAAAGTCATATAAACCCTTATATTTATTAATTAAACTTAAAAGTTTAATTTTATCCATCTTATCCACTTTATTCATAATGAGTAAAACTGGCTTATTTAATTCTTTAACTCTATCCAAAACAAAGTTATCTCCCTTGCCAAACTCTTGAGTAACATCAACTAAAAATAATATAACATCGACGTCATCAATCATTGTATAAGCTTTCTTATTCATAATATTGCCAAGTTTGTTTTGAGGTTTATGTATACCTGGAGTATCAACAAATACTATTTGTGAATCCTCATCATTATAAATTCCTTCTATGATATTTCTTGTTGTACCTGAAACATTAGAAGTAATTGCAACCTTTCTTTCAATGATAGAGTTTAATAATGTGCTTTTCCCTACATTTGGTCTACCTACTATACTTACAAATCCACTCCTCATTTTAAATCTTCCTCACTAAAAGGATACGGGCAGATTTCTTCTATGGTCTTAGTTATCTCTTCTCCATTAGGATTCATGCAAGTTATTTTTCTATTTTTTTCAAATAGTTCTGATATTACTTGACGGCATGCAAAACAAGGCATACCAATTTTATCATTGTCACACATAACAAAAATTTTATCAAAATCATATTTTTTATAACCATTACTAATTGCACTTAAAATTGCACTTCTTTCTGCGCAAATAGACGAACCATAAGCTGCATTTTCAACATTTACTCCTTTGAATTCTGTTCCATCCTTCATAACAGCAATGGCTGCAACCCTGAAATTTGAATATGGGCTATAACTATTATTTAGTAACTCAACTAATTTTTCTTTCATACTTCCTCCTAAAATAAATCTATTACATATGGTAAATATATTATTAATCCTATAATCGCTGATGTGATTACGGCTAAAACAACTGCACCTGCCGACATATCCTTCGCTCTCTTGGCAAGAGGATTAACATTAGGCATAGCCATATCTATTGTTGTCTCTATTGCTGTGTTTATCATTTCAAAACCTATTACAATAGTTGAACATAAAATTGATAAAACCCACTCTATAGTTGTAATTTTAAAGTAAATTGATACACATATTCCAATTAAAACAATTAATAAACCAACTTTAATTTTCACTTCATGAATAATTGCATCAAAAATACCAATAAAAGCATTTTTAAAACTCATTAAAATATTTTTATTCTTACCTATTGATGCCATATCTTGTTAAAGCCTCCTCTTGTTTTCTAAACATTATATCTTCTTCTTCCTGATTTAAGTGATCATACCCTAACAAATGATAAAATCCATGGACAGCAAGAAACGATAACTCTCTTTTAAAGGAATGATTATATTCTATTGCTTGTCCCCTAGTCTTATCAAGTGAAATATAAATATCTCCTAATATTCTTATATCACTTCTGTTGAATGTATCATCATCTTCTAAAGCAAAACTGATAACATCAGTCTCACAATCTTTATTTCTAAATTCTCTATTTAATTCTCTTATCTTATCATTACCTACAATAATAACATTATAAATTATATTATCCAGATTTTCATCATGTGCAATATTAATAAGTAACTCTTTTAACTCTTCTAATTCTTTATCTAATTTTTCCCCTGTTTCATTAAATACTTCTATTTCCATATTACCTCCATACCAACATATAACTAGTTATTAGTAATAGTGCTAATACTAATGCTAAAAAAGAAAATATATTTAAGAATGTATTTGACCTTAATATATTAGGTTTAATATTACCAACCTTATCAAGTGACATGTATAAATAGTAACCAATTAGACCACCACCAATATTAAGAAGTATATCATCTACATCAAATATTCTTCCAATAGATAGCTGTGTAGTTTCAATCGAGAGTGCTGCTAAAGTAATCAATATAAAAGATACTTTTAACTTTTTATTATCTGTATACATTGTAGAAAAGAATCCATACGGTATAAACATCAAGACATTTCCTACAATATTCCTTACAAATAGTTTACCACCTAATTTATATCTAAATATTTCAGTGAATGGTATGAAATTATTACCATCAGCAGGCCCATTTATATCTTGTACTGTTACTATTTGGAAAAGTACTAATATATATATCATAAAAAGTAATAAAAGCATTTCTTTATAAAAAATAAATTCTTCTTTATGTTTTAGCAAATATGTAACACGAAGTGAAAATACTAAGACGATTGAAATAAATAACATTGGCCAAGTCATCTCTAGGACTTCAGCTAAATTACTATATAGAGAATCAATCATATTATCACCTTATTTCTTCGTTTATTTTTTCATATGCAGTTATATCCTCATATACTTTAAAAAATACTTCTGATACTATTTTACTATTTTTTTCTTCTGTTTTCAATTTCTTTTGAGATATTATCTTATCTTCTTTTGAAAGCATTGATTCTATTTTCTCTTTTGCTAACCTTTCTACAATTAAATCAACATTAGTAATATCATATACTTCATCTATTATATTAAGCTCTTCTTCGTCATTAAAGCTTATTTTAAATAGCGATAGACCATCTCTTATTGTTATTAACTCTTCAATATTTTTACTTTTATATGGTTTAAAATCTAATATATTATAATTGTTTCCTAAAATACTCACTGCTAATACTTTTTTATTATTCCCAGTTTTACTAATTTCCTTATATTGAAATGGTAATTCAACTGTCACCATATACCAAACTTCCGCAAAAACTCTTCCTTTAGCTGATGTAGTTGAAATAACTTCCTCGCCTTTTTTTAAATTACCGCTAATTATTATTTCTCCTTTTCTAACATAGCTATTAGTTTTTTTTACTATCTCGCCATTCTCAGCACTTATAGATAATATTGTACCATCTTTTTTAGCTACAATATGCCTTTTATCAATATTTTCAATCGGATCATTCATAACACGCTGTTCTACTCTAACTTTATATTTAACGCCAACGCGTTCAATTTCAAGCCATTCTAATTTATCTTTATTATTTTCTAATATCATTTCAACTATTTCTTCTTGTTTCTTAAAACTTATTGCAAATTTATATTTCTTAATAGCATATTTTTCAAGTTCACTATAAAGCAAATCTCTTATCTGTTTACTTGAGTGTATTACTTCTACATCAAATATAGCATTAGATAAAACAAATAAAAATACTGTACCTAAAAGCAAAGAAATTAAAAAGAAAAAATATCTTTTTATAAAGTCTTTAAATTTAGCAACACCATATAACTTAACTACACTTATTTCATATATAGTTTTAATATCTATTATTTTTCTATAATTTATATTATCTACTTTAACAAATATCGAATCTTCAGTATAAGTAATATTTTCAAAAAAAACACCTCTTTTATAAAGCATCCTTATAAATCTTTTAGTATCCTTACCACTTATTCTTAGTTTATAATAGCTACCATTCAAAATTATCACTCCAGTTCGATTGATTTAATATTTCCTGTTATCAATAATTCGTTGTCTAAAAGCTTATTTATTGATAGATTATCCCCTTTGAACACAACTATTCCCTTACTATAATTTAAGGATATTCTGCTATCTTCAAGGGTAATAATATTGGCATAGTTTACAACATTTACTTTGTTTTTATATATATTTATCCTAAACTCCTCATCTTTCACATAACTAATAACTCTTTTTAACATTATTCCACCTATTTAAAAGTATTATTAATAGTAAAAAAAAAGAACTTTTAGTTCCTTTATGCATTTTGCTTTCTGATTGATCCAATATCAAGGTCATCTGTTATGTTAGTCTATCCAGTTTGCTCAATAAGAAGTTATGGAGCGCTTATTTTGCTTTACCTGCAGGATTTCCTCTGTCACTTGCTATTTCTCTTCCTCTGGTAATAGTAATATCATTACCATCCTCATCCCTTACAGAAAATTCTTCTGGTGATAAAACTACTGATGTTTCAGGATTCACACGAAGTTCTGCATGTTCAAGGCTTGCAACTAAGTCTTGTACTAAATCATGAAATCCCTTAGTTTCAACTCTTTGAGTGTCTTTAAGAAAGTCCATTAATGCCGCTGCAAAGTGAAGATTTTTTATTCGTGATTTTCCTTCATTTCCTTTCATAAATCCCCCTATAAATATAAAAATATAATACTATAAAATCTATTAACAAAACAATATAGGAAACTGTAATTTTGTTTGTTTTTTTTTATTATAATTGTTCTAATTTCTGTTTTATTATATTACTTACCTCTTTCATATCAGCCTTGCCTTTTACTTGTGCCGTTACTTCTTTCATAATCATCCCCATGTCTTTTGCACTTGTTGGTTTAACTTGACTAAATACTACATCTATAATTTTGTTTAATTCTTCATTAGTCAATTGCTCTGGTAAATATTCTTTTAATATTGCAATCTCTTTATTTATACCTTCTACTAAATCAGTTCTATTCGCTTTTTCAAATTCTACCTTTGATTCATTTCTCATCTTAACTTGTTTGGATAATACTTCAATAAGCAATTCTTCATTTACTTCCCTTTTATTATTAATTGATTCAAGTTGCATAGCACCTTTCACCATTCTTAAAACTGAAAGTCTATCTTTATCTTGCTCTTTCATTGCTGTTATCATATCTTTATTAAACTTTTCTAATAAATTCATATTTATCTCCTATTTTCTCTAACTTTTTCTGGATTGGCACTTACAAGTGAATCAACGTATGTTTTTAAATCTTGCGACCCATTCAAGCATCTATATTCAACTATTTCCCTGGCATTTCCTTGAGAGCCCCTATTTTTATAGCCTCTAGCCTGGCTCATATATTTAACATCAAATATAGGAAACTCCAAGGCAGCAAGTTCTACTGCAGAATAATCCATTCGGCCAACAGAAGTAAAATAAGCACGCCCATTAAAATCCGCATCTATTATATTGATAGTTGTTGTTTCTATCCTTAAAGTTTCACCTGATAGGGAAACTTCTGATATTATAGGTGGTATATTTCCAGCATCCATATCTGCCTTAGTGTAAGGACGAAGTAACATACTAGCTTCAAACGGTATTCTTGACATTACCATAATATTACCTCCTTAACATTAATAAATACACTTATTATTATATCAAAAAAATAGAGATTAGTCTCTATTTTCCCTAGTTTTTTTTCTTGAATTTTTAATACCAGCTTTTTTAGCTTCTCTTCTTCTTACTCCTGGTTTATCATAAGCTTCTCTTTTTTTGACTTCTGAAGGGACTCCATCTCTCGCTTGTTTTTGTTTAAACTTTTTTATAGCCATTTC
>JAVBQF010000035.1:0-6407 GCA_031549195.1 Bacilli bacterium | reverse complement strand
CAATGTTGGATAAATCATATCCTTCTGTTACCCTATCTATCTGTTCATTGATATATTCAGCTAAGTTATCATCTACCCTTGCCTTACTATCAATTAATTCTTCTATTATTTGGTTTCTAAACTTATCAAGCAACACTTTATCAGAGAAAACTTCATAGTCCGTTAATATCTTTGTAGAGATTTGAGTTTGTTCATTATAATCTACATTAAATTCTTCTAACCAACTATTTTTTTTCATGAGCATCATCCTCACTTCCTAGTAACTTTAAAAGATTCTTTTCAAATACCAAATAAGTTTTATCTTTATTCTTCTTAAGTTTAGAAAAATACTCCATTAACTTACCTTCCATAATATACATATCATAATTTTTAATATAAAATGAGGAAGGTATTACATATGATATATTTTTTTTAACAATATTTTTAATGTCAAACATAGAAAAGTAATTTTCTTTTTTTACCGATTCGTTGAGCACTAAAACAAGATTTTCTACTTCCATATTCTTACATAAAGAAACAAAGTTTTTTGTATTTTTCAAATCATAAGCATCATTAGTAACAATATTTATTATTTTATCTGATAGTGAAAATGAAATAATATTGGAAGGCGTTAAATAGTGTGATGAATCTATTACAATTACATCATATAAATAGACAAAATTATTAAGTATTCTCTCTATATATTTTTTATCAATTTTAACTGATTGTCTCGGATCTTTAGGTGCTGCTAAAACATCAACAAACTCACTATAATTAGTAACATATTTGCTCATATCTTCAATTCTATTATTAAATAGGTCATCACATAAATTATAAATAGATTTAGAATATTCTAAATTAAGTGCAAAAGCAATAGAACCTGTAAATAAGTCCAAGTCAATTATAAGTACTTTCTTTTTTAAATTAGAATATATAGAAGCCATTCCTAAGGAAGTGGTAGTCTTTCCAACTCCACCTTTTTGAGATGTAACCGTTATTATCTTTCCCTTTTTAATATTCATATTAATTCCCCTATCTATTTACTTTTTTATTTGATGTAATTAAATATTTGTCTTTTCCAATAATATTACCAAATAAACTATTAACCTCTTTTGCTAATTCTAAACGTATTTCATCATCAAGTATTAATTCAGTAAGTTTAACTTCACTATCATTCTTTATAATTAATTCTTTTATCTTATCAGCAGGCAAATCATCTTTAACTATATAATCTACAACCAAATCATTTAAGTTATCAAGTTTATTTTTATGATACATTATTAATGAAGTATCAACCGCATATGCAATTGCTATTAGTAAAACTGGTATAAGCATTACAAATATGATTAATACTTGTCCATTCTTATTCATAAGGAATCACCCTTACTGATAGAATTTCATAGTTATCTCCTAATATTAAATTAATTCCTGGTGTAATATAAGCTATCTTTTTGGATATATATATCATTAAATAACTTTCATCTTCAACTGTTATATTAAGTTCATCTATATCATTATCTTTTTTTATTATTTCCTCAATATCGTCAAAGTCTTTATCCGCTTCTATATATCTAATTGCATCACTTGTTATATTTTCGACTTTATTTTTTGCAACATATATTCTTCCAAAGTCAAAGACAGCAAATATAATCATAATAAGTACTGGTAAAATTAATACAAATTCAATTAGAGCTTGTGCTTTATTGTTTCTCATTATACCACCCCTATTATCATAAACATTATATCATACAAAGCCAAAACAGAATACAAAAAAGTAGATATTTTGTATCCACTTTCAAATTAAATATATTTAGTTTTTTACTATAGTTCTTTTAGCTTTTACTTTACTTTTACCATTATCATCAGCATTGATTTTGTCACTGTGCTTTACGAAATTACTAAATCTTACTTTTAAATTTTTAAATTTTGGAGTTAGCCCTTTCATTAATTTTGCACCTGCATATCTAATGCTTCTTCCAACTCCAGTTGTATATATTCCCTTTCTTGTTTGTTTCTTACTACTAATAGAATTAAGTTTCTTTAAATGGTTAGCTATAGTTTCCCTTATTAATGGAGAAGTTAAATCACTTAAACCATTTTCTCTCTTTGCATCATTTATAGCACTTTTAAATGATACTGGTAGTTTTGAAACTGCCTTTTCAAGTTCAACACAATTAACACTTACTGTTCCATCTTGATTAATGCTCCATCTTTCATCGGGTAAATATGTTGAATTAAAAAATTCAAAACTTCCTTTAAGTAATTTTTTCTCCTTTTCTGGATCTTCAGCACCTAATTTCTTTCTTGAATCGCCAAGATAGGACAGTGAACATATGCTTCTATAAACTTCCTCTTTAGTATTGGCCATTTTTGTATCGAGCATTAGAAACGCTAAAGTTAGAGCATTATACCTATTTATCTTATTTGCTTGTTCAATCCTCTTATCACCTTTAACCGTTAGCATTTCTTTTTGAAACCTACCTGCTAAATAAAAAGTATCCCAATTTAACAAGTCACTTATTAAATCCTTTGTTTCTATTACTCCAATTTTGAATGTTTCACCAGCTGCATTGATATAAGATGTATAACATATTCTAGCACCATTCTTTTGTCTTTCTTCTGTTGCCCTACTATAAAAGACCTTGGATAACAAAGGATAAAGAGTTGGATTATCAATTATATTTCTTTTATTCCACTCAACTATATTATCTACTGCAATAATTACATCCAATTGCTTCTTTGTTTTATCATCATAACCTGGTTGATAAAAAGCACCTGATCCATATCCAAAAACTGCATCAGTTTCTGGGAATAGTGATACTAACGACTCTATTTTTCTTTTAGCATATGTTGTTTCCATATTTACTCCTTTGATTGCAAACTATTATAACTTATTTTTCGGATAAAAACAATAAAATACTATCTTGTAAAAGACAGTATTTTGTTTACTTATTTTTTTAACTTACCATTTTCCAGTGTATATATTACTTCCATTTTTTCTCTTACCGACGGTGAATGAGATATAACTATAATACATTTATCATCCTCATGCGCAAGCTTTGTAAGTATATCTATTATCTCTTTTTCATTATCATGATCAAGGTTACCCGTTGGTTCATCCGCTAGTATGATATCACAATCATAAGAGAGTGCTCTTGCAATTGCTACACGTTGCTGTTCTCCACCAGATAATTGCAAGACTCTTCTATTTGCTTTTGCTTCATCAAGATTAACTTTCTTTAATAAACTCATGGCTTTCTTAGCTTTATCTTTCACTTTTAAATTACTAATATCCATAGATAATATAACGTTTTCTAAAGCAGTTAAATGAGGAAGTAAATTATAGGATTGAAATATTATTCCTACCTCATTACTACGATATTCATCTCTGTTTATCTTAGATAGGTCCTTATCTTTATAAAATATACTACCTTCTGATGACGTTTCAAGACCAGCAAGAAGTGCTAGAAGAGTTGTTTTACCAGCACCACTTTTACCATATATTCCATAGATTTTACCTGATTCGAATTCAATATTTAAATTTCTTAATACCCACTTATTATTATCATAAGTAAATCCTACATTTTCGCATTTTATTATATTCATTTTTCCTCCTTTACGATCTATTTTGGAGTATCTTATTAGGATCATATTTATTAATAGACATAACAGATACTAATCCGGATACGCTAACAAGAATTAAACTTGCAAGCAACACTTTCCCAATGGTTGCGCCATCTACATTAAGTGCTAATGATTCAACATAATTTCCATTAGCATTATTGACTCTTTGTTGCATCATTCCACCGCCACCTGGACCCCTTGTAAAGTTACCTGATCCAAAGTTTTCGTTTATTTGATTTTGAGACTCTTTATATGATTCAATTTCACTTGCAAGAAGTCTATCGGTTACTGGCTGAGACAATGCTATACCTAATGTGGTGCCTATTATTAATGCAACAAAGGCAACCATTAATATTTCAGATACTAATTGCATTGCAACTTTACTTTTTTTCATACCAATCGCACGTAATACTCCAATTTCATATTTTCTTTCTCTAATATTAATCATATTGATAACACCCAGTACAATCGCACCTATTATTAATATTACGATTAAGAAACTGAAAGAATAATCACTTAAATTTTGAATAGGTTTTAAATTGGCTAATATTTCTTCTTCATTAGTAACTAATTGATAATAATTACTTAATCCTTTTTCTTTAACTTCAGATTCAAATTTTTCTAAATTATCTTTATTTTTTAAATAAAATTTAGCAGTTAATCCATTCCCTGCCATTATACGAATAGGTCCTGTTGTTGTATAACTATCATCTTCAGTAGCTAATGTTATAGCATTTAAAGACGTTATATTAGTGTAAATTGTATTACTACTTGTCATTCCCTTCATTCCCATAAAGCTATTGTTATCTTCTTCTTTTGTTACTTCTTCATAAATTCCTACTATTTTGTAGGTAAATACGGTATCTTCATCTTCTGGTAAATAAAAAGTTACTTCATCCCCTGTTTTCAATTCGTTTTCTTTAGCTAATTCTTCGCTAATAACAATTGCATTTTCAGTATTAGTAGCTTCAATCATTGACCCACTAATTATTTTTTTATTGCCATTTAAGAAATCTTCTAGATATGAGAAATCTGAGTATGCAGTAAATCTAAAATCGCCCATACTTCTAAAGTTTGTGTTTCCACCTCTTCCATCTGGACCAAATTCATTTGTTACCACATTCTTTGACTCATCTTCAAACTTCATAGTTGAATCATCGATTGCTTCAATATCACTACTAGATAGCATTGCTTGAAGTGTATAATAATACCCTTCAATATAATCTGAATCAGCATACTTTTTAATTGAATCAACTGACAGTGTCTTAAATGCTTCTTTAATATCATCTGTTGCTCCTCTTAATTCCATAGTGTTAAGTTGAAAGCTAACTGCAAGTTTGTTATCCTCAATATAACTATCAATCAGATCATTACCACTTTTATTAATAGTTATTGCTATTAATGCTCCAACAGTAATAATTGTAACAATTATACCAATTAAAATATTTCTACCCTTGCCCCTAATTATGCTCAAATAAGCATTCTTAAATATATACATAAATTCCTCCTTACTCTTAAAGTATACCCATTTATTGTGTTAAATTTATGAAATATATTTGAAGAGTATATGAAACTGTTTTATAAAATTCCTTATTCACATAAAAAACAGCCTGATCGACTGTCTTTTTCATTTCTTCTTCTACCGGAGTCTTCAATTGTTTTGTTTTATTGACCAACAAGTGTAATTGTTGCAGAACCACTACCAGAACGAGCACCTGCCGTCATTGACATACTAGTAAATACTTTTCCAGAAAAGTGGTTAGCCTGTCCTGTATGTGTTCCACTTGCGTTTACTGCATTACATCCAGGGTACCCCGATATGAAGGATGAACCGCCCGCACCACCGCCAGCAGATAGATCCCCTGTAGGTCTAGATGCACCATGTCCACCATAATATCCACCGCCACCTCCGCTTGCATTTGCATCGGATGATGCAGATCCTCCATTGCCAAACGATGCACCAGATGTTTGGGTTCCGCCAGCACCACCGTATAAAGCTCTGAGATTACCTCCAGCTGATCCATTTAATCCACCGGCAGCACCACCATGGGTTGCGCATGTAGGATAGGCATTAGCATAACTATCAGCAGCGCCACCACCACCGCCAGCTGCAACCATTATTCGATTTACTAATCCAGTTCCACCAAATCTAATATCTGTCGCACCACCGCCACCAGTTCCCGTTGGATTAACACCATTTCCACCGCCGTTCCATCCACCAACATATGTCCACGTTGTACCTCCAACATAAACATAAAGGACAGTTGCCGCTTCTAAATATATATTTCCAGTTGTATACGCGCCTTTACCATGATAATTAGCACCACCACTGCCACTAGCTCCCCACAATTCTATTTTATATGTTCCATTAACTGGTACAGTAAGTGTTTGTACAGCTCCAGTATAGTCATATGTATATACAGGATTTATAACAGTTATTGTATTAAAACAACTTGTAGCATTTCCAGCATTGTCTTTTATATATCCATATACTGTTATACTACCTGCTGATGATAATGTATAGGATGTACTACTGTTGTATATTGCTGTCGTACTATTACTTAGTCCATATTCTTTTATTCCACTTAAGGCATCAGTCTTACTTGCCCATGTTACTGTACTTCCCGTTAATATTCCACTATTGCTTAATGTGCACTCCGGGGCTGTCTTATCTATTCTTATATAGGTACTTGATACTTCTGATTCATTACCATTTCCATCCACGCTTTTTATATATACTTGCTGTTCTCTTTCTAAACTAAATGGGGTTGTAATGTATTCTTCCATTCCTGAATTCTCATACA
>JAVBQF010000017.1:0-11148 GCA_031549195.1 Bacilli bacterium | reverse complement strand
TATTTTCTTTTTGTACTATAATTATTTGTTCAAACGATTCTTTATAACTCATAAAAATCACTTCTCTTTAACGTGTAACTATACATTATTAAATTATTAAAGTCAAGAAAAGCTCTTTATGTTATAATCTTAGTGGGGTGATATTATGCCAGAAAAACCAGAGGTAATGACAGTAGCAAAAAAACTAGAAAAAAAACTTGTTGGCCATCTAATTGTTGATGTTAAAGTATTATATAAAAGAATTATAGAATATCCATCTTGTGAGGAGTTTTGTAGAAATATTAAAGGACAAAAAGTTCATTCTATAACAACAAGAGGTAAGTGGATTGTCCTTGAACTAGATAAAGATTATTTGCTATTTCATTTAAGAATGGAAGGAAAGTTTTTCTTTAGAAATAAAAGTGATGAAATAAATAAGCATGAACACATAATATTTATTTTGAGTAATGGTGAGGAATTTAGATTTGCTGATGTAAGAAAATTTGGAAGAACTTTGCTAATACCAAAAAACAAATTACTTACAATGAAGCCTTATAATGAATTAGGTTATGAGCCATGGGATAAGGATTTAACTGTTAATTATTTGAAAGATAAATTTAAAACAAAAGCTCTTCCTATTAAAACAATGTTACTTGATCAGTCAATCATTGCTGGCATTGGTAATATATATGCAGATGAGATATTATTTTTATCAAGACTAAACCCTCTTTCAAAATCAAGAGACCTTGATGAAAAAGATTTATATAATATAATTAGAAATACTATTAAAGTATTGGATAAGGCAGTTGAAGAAGGTGGTACCACTATTAGAAGTTATACATCTGAGGAGGGAGTAACTGGATTATTTCAAAATAGCTTAAATGTACATTCTAAAAAAGGAGAAGAGTGTCCAATGTGTAAAACAATTATAGAAAAAACTAGAGTTGGTGGAAGAGGAACTTATTATTGTCCTAAATGCCAAAAATAGTAGGACATATTTTATTATTGTGATAGAATAACTAATCAGGCGGGTGAATTTATGAAAAATTGTGTTATTAAAGTGCCAGATTCAGATATTTGGATTATGCTTGCAAATGGCTCTGGTAGTAGAGATGTGCCAATTTTACTAACAAGAAGAAATGTATGTTTCTTAGGAAGCGAAGTAGATGGTACCTTTTATATTGATAGAAAAAGAGATAGTGTTGCCTATGCCTATGTTGCAAAATCGGTAAATGGGAAGAGAATTATAACACCAATGCATAAAATTTTAACAGGTTGTACAGAAAATGAGGTGGCTGATCATCATCCAAATCATTATGGTCTTGATAATAGATTTAGTATTGTTCCTTCATTAAATAATTTAACAGTTGTCTCACCATTATCTAATGCACAAAACCAACTTGTTAGAAATAGAAGACCAGTATTTTTTGAAAAACTGACAGACCCTGATTCAGCAGAAGCTCTTATAAGAGATATTGAGGTTATAAAAACATTGAATTTAAAGTTGTAAATGAGGAATATATGGATGGATTAATATTAATAGATAAACCAGCAAATTATACAAGTAGGGATATAGTTAATATTGTTGGTAAAAAATTTAAAACAAAACGAGTTGGTCATACTGGAACACTAGATCCGCTTGCAACTGGTTTATTGGTAGTTGCAATTAATAATGGTTTAAAAGTGGTTAATTTATTAACGAGTGACACGAAAGAATATGTTGTTGAAGTAGAAGCAGGAATTTTAACTGATACCTTAGATGTAACTGGTAAGACATTAGAGATTAAAGAAAAGTTTACTTTAAAAAAAGATGAGATATTAAAAGTTATAAATTCTTTCATTGGTAATTCAGTGCAGGAAGTACCTATATTTTCTGCAGTTAAGGTTAATGGTAAAAAATTATATAACTATGCAAGAAATGGTGAAAAAGTTGAATTACCAAAAAAAGAAATCACTATTTATGACATAAAACTGCTTGAGGTAAAAGAAAAGACTTTTAGTTTTATTGTAACTGTTAGTAAAGGAACTTATATAAGAAGTTTAGTAAGAGATATTGGTAATAAACTTAATATTCCATGTTCTATGAAAAATTTAAAGAGAACTAAAGCAGGAATATTTAAAATAGAAGATGCGAATAGATTAGAAGACATAGATAAAGAAAATATTATACTAGTATCAATTGATGAGGCTTTGTCTTTATATCCTAAAGTAATTGTGGATGATGAATTTAAAAAGCAAATACTAAATGGTGTAATCATTGATAACACTTATAATAAAGAAATTATAGTCTTTAAAGACACCATTGGAAATGTTTTAGCTATCTATCAGAAGTATCATAAAGATTGTGAAAAAATGAAACCTCTTAAAGTATTTAATCTTTAAAATTCCAATTATATTTATCACAATATTTTATATACTTGGAAGTGTAGTTTATAGTAAAAGAGATATTGTAATTAAGAAAAACAAAATCAGTTATATTTCTATGACTGATTTTTTCTTTGATTAAATAATTCAATGTATCTGTTTCTTTGAGTGGCAGTGCCATATACTTTCGATAGATAGCCACCCTTAATTGCTGCATTGTCATCTTTTGTTGAATGTAACTTTGTTTCTAAAGATTTGGTAAATAAAGTAGCAATATTAGTTTGTGGTAGGACTCTGACTTGATCGAAAACTATTAATTCTCCAATATCTTTTATATCAAATAAATCTCTATCATCATTTCTATTTGAAGTAACAAGAATTAAGGAGTGATGACTGCCACCAGTTTTTCCAAGTGCAGAAAAACCATCAACAATACTCGCATCCTGACCAAATACAAAAGATACTCCATCACTTAATACCCTTGTTTCACCATATGGCCATTCGAAATGTTCTTCACCACTAGCATCAATAATTCTTAAACTACCATTTTCTATTTGTTTTTCAAATTTTTTTACATTAGGTGTGGTAATGAATCTGAAATCTTTTGTGAAGACGGTTTGTTCTCCTAATACATCAAAGAATGAAGCCAAAATATTTACTGTTCCAGCTTCGGTTCCCACAATTTTAAACTTTTTCCAAACATCAGTTGGATCACCTAAAAATGATACCTGACTGAAAGGACTATCACACTTTTCTAAAGGTACATATATCGGAATGTCTTTTTTACTAAATGCCATAATATACCTCCTTTAAAGTTGCTTTTTATTATAGCATAAAAAATAAATATATCAATGAATTTTACGTAAATAAAAAACATATAACCTATACTTAATATGTTATATTTTTAATAGGTGCTATAATGAATATGATATGGAGTAGGGTTTATGATTAAAGAACAACATGAGTTTTTAAAGAGGTACTTAAAGCTAGCTAAAGTTAATAAATTATATATGTTTATTACTGTTTTTACTGCAATTATTTATAAATCGTTTGAAATAATTATGGCCTTATGTGCATCTTTGATAATTAAATATGCTACTATACATGATATAAAAATGACATGGATAAGTTTGGGGTTATTAGTATTTTCATATATTATATATATTGTGAGTCTTTATTTTAATTATCATATATATGGTAAAAATATGAAGCATTGCTATACAAATTTACAGAAAAGGTTACTTAATAAACTTATATCAGTGGATGATAACTTTACTAAACAAATATCAAGAGGTAAATTAATAAACTCAATTAACAGTGATGTTATTGATATTGGTGATATGCTAGATATTGTATCAGAACTAATTACATCAATAATACAAATAATAATAATTTATATAATACTTTTAAACTATGGAATATATCTTACAGTAATTATGTTTATTTATAGTATTACATATATATTATTTAGAAATTATTATAGTAAGCTATCAGCATTATATCTTAAAAAAGCTAAACTGCAAGATGACAACTATAGTAATTTATTATCACAAACATTATCTGGATTACAAGAAATAAAAACATTTAATATGTTATCTAGTATTAAAGAAAAACTAGATGTAATTAAATTTAAATTTAGTGATTCTTATTTAAAGAGAAGAAAATACTTAAATAGAAGAGATAATGATTGTAAATTTATTACTCATGGATTTAGAATTGTTTTTTATGTAGCGTTAATCTTTATGATTAAAGGCTCTATTACTACAATAGATGTATTGGTTCTTATTATTGCTTATCATGATACTGTTATATTAGCACTTGACACTTTAATAGACTGTATGAATACATTAAGGGAAGTAACTATATCAGTAGATAGGATTAATTCTATTTTAGAATATAAAGTATCAGATGAAATTATATATGGTGTTCACAATAATGATGATATAACTGGTATCATTGAATTTAAAAATGTTTCTTTTGCATATAAAGACAAAAATATTATTAATAACTTAAGCTTTAAGATAAAGCCTAATTCAATAACAGCAATTGTAGGACAAAGTGGAACTGGTAAAACATCTATTATTAATTTGCTTCTTAGACTTTATAAGGTGGATAAGGGCCATATTCTTATTGATGGAGTTGATATTTATGATTATAGTAAGGAAATTTATTCAAGAAATGTTGCTGTAGTTAATCAAAGACCATTTATATTTAATATGAGTATAAGAGATAACTTGGATTTTATTGATACGAGTCCAGAAAATCAAGTTGAAGCTTGTAAAAGGGTAGGCATCCATGACTTTATAATGAGTCTTCCTAGTGGCTATGATACTGTATTAAGAGAAAACGCATTGAATGTGTCGGGTGGTCAAAAACAATTAATATCTATTGCAAGAACACTTTTATCAAAAGCTGAAATATTACTTTTTGATGAAATAACATCATCACTTGATCCAGATACTACTAAACACATTGATAGACTATTAAAGGAATTGACAAAAGATCATACAATAGTTATGATTACACATAAGCCTGATGTTATGAAAAAAGCAGATAGGATAATAGTCATCCATAATGGCCGTATTGTTGGTGATGGAGCTCATAATCAGCTAATAAAGAATAATGAAAATTATAAATGGTTGCAAGCTAAAAAATCAGCAAGTAAAGTAGGTGTTTTTGACTAATGATAAAAAAGTTTATAGATTCATTTAAAAAATATTTTAGTTTTAAAACAGATAAAAAAAGATATTTATTTGCAATGTTATTGACTGCTACAATAAGAAGTGGAGTACTTTTAACCTTTGCTTGGTTTGGAGCTCAAATATTAGAGTATGTTACTTTAGGCTTATATGATGTAGCATTACTATTTGTAGGACTATTTGCTGTAATATTTATAATATATGACTTGGCATGTAGAGCTAATAACATAGCATATTCCCTAAATGCAAATTATGTTTATTTAATGTTAGAAGATAAGGTTTTGGATAAAATATCCAGTTATGATGATAGTGCTTTTAAAAAGATATCTAAATCATATCTTATAAATACAGCCATATCTGATATAGCTACCGTTAAGGCAATACCAGACACCCTAATAGAGATAATCGTAAAGTTTGTTACTTTAGCAGCATCAATTATTATTCTAACTAGATGCAATTTATTAATTGGTATAATTGCTCTAATACTTAATTTAATATATTTAAGATTATATAATTATCATAATAGAAGAAGAGATATTTATTTAAAGGGGCAAAAAAGAAGTCAAGATAAGATAGCTGACTATTTTAATCAATTATTGGATGGTAATAAAGAGATAAGAACTTTTGATATGGAAAAAGACTTAAATAGAAAATTTAATAGTATTCTATCTGGATGGAGCAACAATTATATGAATAAGAGAAAATATCATGATAGAAAGGAGACCTATTTATCTGCAATATTAAGATTAGGTAGGTTTATAACATATGCTATTATGATATTAGAACTTGCCTATGGAAATATTGAAGTTGCAACTTTAATACTTGTAATTGGTTATTATAATAGAATGGAAAATGGTAATAGAGACTTAAGAGCTAAATTAAATAATATTAGTCAAGATTCAGTAAAATTAGATAGGGTACATAGTTTATTAAATTATAACAATGAAACTAATATGAATTTTGGGGACTATGCGCAAGAGGAATTGTTTGGTAATATCGAGTTTGATAAGGTGACATTTACATATAATGATGTAAAAACTTTGAAAAATGTAAGTTTTGAAATAGAATCTAATTCTTTAGTTGCAATAGTTGGTAAAAGTGGTAGTGGTAAATCAACTATACTTAAGTTGCTATTAAGACTATATAAACCAGAAAATGGTAACATTTATATAGATGGTGTTAATATTAATGAATATGGGATAGAAGCTTATCCTAAATATGTTTCTATAGCAACACAGAAGCCGTTTATATTTAATATGAGTATTAAAGAAAACTTAGGTCTAGTTAATAAAAATGTTGATAAACAGATAGAAGCTTGTAAAAGAGTTGGTATACATGATTTTCTTATGAGTTTACCTAGGAAATATAATACAGTTTTAAAAGAGGATGCACTTGATGTATCGGGTGGACAAAAACAACTTATTTCACTTGCTAGGACACTTCTTGCTGAATCACAAGTATTGCTATTAGATGAGGTAACGTCATCACTTGATCCAAATACTGCTAAGCATATAACAAACTTATTAAAAGGGTTTAAAAATGATCATACAGTAGTTATGATCACGCATACTCCAAGTCAAATGAAAATAGCTGATAAAATAATAGTTGTTGATAAAGGGAAAATAGTAGGGATTGGTAAACATAAGGAATTATTAAAGAATAATAGGTACTATCAAGAACTACAAAAATAGCATTTACTTGCTAAAAAATGATTTAATGGTCATATAAGGAAAGGTGATATAATGGATATAATAACAAAAAAAGTAGATTTATGTGATGAGAATAATAGAATAAATGAAGATTCAATGGATGTATTGTCTGAAGAAAACTTACTAAAAGATTATCAAATGCATCCTGGTTTAGTAGCGGATTCTTTTAAAATACTTGGATTTGATTTTGAATTAGACATGACTTTAGCAGAAAGCTTGAGGTTATCACAATCAACGCCATTATATTATTCAGAAGGAACTTATAGCCCATTTTTTATAACAGATGAAAAAGGAAGTAAAACACAACTAAAGTATCATTGTTTCCCTTCTTCAGTTTCGCTTTCAGCGGATACCTCAATGGGTCATGTGCATTACACATTTTCACCAAGTAAAAAGGGACCATTAATAAAATTTGGACACGGGTATAATAGCAGTATTGTAGATACTGTTACTTATCGTGTAGATGAACAAGGTAATACTCAAGAAATTACTTTGATGCATTCTACACCTTCTCTTACTATTTCAATGCTGAAAGGTATTTCTAACGTTATGTTAATTGAAACATCTGAGGCAAAAATAAAATTATTTAATGAAACTGCTGGATTAGAAAAGATAGAAGAAAGTTTGGAAGATGGTGCAGCAAGAGGTAGTAAGGCAGTGCTTGTAGAAAAAGATTTTTTAACACCAAGTGAAGCAAAAGGGAATTGGCAATTTGGTATGCAAAAACTATATGATGCATTTGGCGAATTTGCTTTTCATAAAATAAGCAGCGTAGATATAAAAAAGTAATGAATAAACGTATTGTATTTTAAATATATATATTGTAAAATAAGATTAACTTCTTACAAAAAGAGTAATTATTATATCTTTTAACAGAAAGAGTATGTTTGATGGAAATACTTAGGGATAAATAATGAAGACGTTTGTAGTAATGGAAGGTTCGTGTATTCGCGTTAAGAATTTAAGCATATTAATTTATGGAATTAAGGTGGCACCGCGATTTTTCGCCCTTATTAGTGCCATCTTTTTAATTTAAAGGAGGATTTATGTATACGAAACCAAAGGGATGTTATGACATTTATGGACTTGATGCTAAAAAATGGCAATATGTGAATAAAGTAATAGATATGTTAATGGAAAAATATAACTACACTTTTATTAGAACACCTATTTTTGAATCAAGTGAAGTTTTCCACAGAGGTATGGGTGATTCGACTGATGTAGTTAGAAAGGAAACATATGACTTTATGGATAGAGGAGATAGAAATATGACTCTTCGTCCAGAAGGTACTGCAGGGGTTGTTAGAAGCTATATTGAGAATAAGATGTATGGAGATGCTACTCAGCCGGTTAAGGTTTACTATAATGGCACAATGTATCGTTACGAAAGGCCTCAATCAGGCAGAGATAGGGAATTTACTCAGTTTGGGGTAGAGGCATTAGGCAGTGATGATCCAATGGTAGATGCTGAGGTGATATCAATACCTGTAAACTTATTTAAGATGCTAGGACTTAAAGAAATAAAAGTAAGTATTAATTCTCTTGGTGATAAAGAATCAAGAGATAACCATAGAGAAGCACTTATAAAACATTTTAAGCCTCATCTTGAAGAGCTTTGTCCAGACTGTAAGGAAAGATTTGCCAAAAATCCACTTAGAATATTAGATTGTAAAGTAGATAAGGATCATACCTATTTGAAGGATGCTCCTAGTACAATTGACTATTTAAATGAAGAAAGTAAAGAGAGATTTGAAAAAGTAAAAGAGTACTTAGCTCTATTAGAAGTAGATTATGTAGTAGATCCTAAATTAGTAAGAGGTCTTGACTATTATAATCATACTGTATTTGAAATTGAGGCTAAAGTTGATGGATTTGGCTCTAATAATGTATTAGGAGCTGGCGGAAGATATAACGGTCTTGTAACGCTTCTTGATGGACCTGAAACTGCAGGTATGGGTTTTGCAATGGGAATAGGCAGATTAATACAAGCTCTTGAATTAGAGAAGATAAAACTACCAATAGTTGATGATATTGAAATATTTATAATGTATGTGTCAGAAACAGAAAAAAAATATGCAATGTCACTTATGCAGTCACTTAGAATGTTTGGATTCCGTGTTGAAACTGAATACACCAGTAGAGGATTGAAGGGACAATTTAAACAAGCAGATAGATTGAATAGTAAACTGTTAATAATACTTAATGATGAAGATTTGAAAAAGGATGAAGTTAAGGTAAAAAATAATAAAACAAAAGAAGAAGTGTCAATTGGTCTTGATTATTTACTTTACTATTTAGATGAGACTTTGTCCATTGAAGATGATCATGGTTGTGGTTGTGGTGAAAGCCATGATGAAGAAGAGCATAGTTGCGAATGTGGTGGACATTGTCATGATAAAAACGAAAATCATGATTGTAAATGTGGTGGACATTGTCATGAAGATGACGGAGACCATAATTGCGATTGTGATGGTAACTGTCACAAGGAGGGATAATATATGGAAAGAATATATATAAAGGATTTAAGAGATTATTTTGGTAAAGAAATAGAATTACAAGGATTTGTTGATAATATTAGAGACTTACAATATGTGCAGTTTTTAATACTTAGAGATTATACTGGTAAAGTACAAGTTACTATTGAGAAAAATGAAGAAAATAGTAAGTTAAATGCTATTGTAAGTGGCATTACAATTGAAAGTACAGTTAAGATTAAAGGAACTATAGTTGAAAATGAGAAGGTGAAACTAAATGGATATGAAGTTATACCTTCAGTAATAACAGAAACTAGTAGATGCTTAGAAGAATTACCTCTTAACTTTAAAGATAGCTCGTCTGCACTTATAGATACAAGGCTTGACAATAGATTTCTTGACTTAAGAAACGATAACAATATTTTAATGTTTAAGATTCAAAGTTATTTAGTACAATGTATGAGGGAATATTTATATGAAAATGATTTTTCTGAAATACATACTCCTAAGTTAATTGGTGCAGCAAGCGAAAGTGGATCTGAGGTTTTTGAAGTAAAATATTTCGACAGATTAGCATACCTTGCACAGTCTCCACAGTTTTATAAACAGATGGCTATGTCTAGCGGATTTGATAGAATATTCGAAGTAGCACCTTCATTTAGAGCAGAAAACTCTAATACTAATAGACATACAACGGAGTTTACTTCTTTTGACTTAGAATTTAGTTATATTGATTCATATGAAGATGTTATGCAATTAGAAGAAAATATGCTTACGTATGCCATTACAAAGGTGAATGAAAGATATGGAGAAATAATTAAGAATGCATTTGGTACAGAAGTAGTAGTGCCAAAGACTCCTTTCCCTAGAGTAAAACTTCCAGATTTATATAAAGAGTTAAAAGAAAAGTATAATTTTGAAATGCCATCACTTGATGTAGGGGATATGAATGCTGAAAGTGAAAAGCTTGCTTATAGATATGCAATGGAAAAATATAATAGTGAGTTTATTTTTGTAACAGACTTTAGTCCTAAAAAACGTGCTTTCTATCATATGAGAAAAGATGGTATTCCTCAAGGATTTGATCTTATCTGGAGAGGAGTAGAAATTACTACCGGTGCTCAAAGAGAACATAGATATGATATATTAAAAGAACAAGCTAAAGAGAAGGGGCTTGGAGCAGATGTCGAATTCTATATGAATTTCTTTAAATATGGATGCCCACCACATGGTGGCTTTGCAATTGGTGTAGATAGATTAACAATGTTACTTCTAAATATTCCAACTATTAAAGAATCAATGTTTTTATTCCGTGGGCCTAATAGATTAACACCATAATAAAGTGGAACAGCAATTTTTGCTGTTTTTCTTTTAATTTATTCAAAAAAGTTGTATTATTAAGTTAAAGTAATAATCTTGGAGGTATATATTATGATAAAAAATAATAAGGCATTTACATTAGTAGAAGTAATGGGAGCAATAATAATAATAGGAATATTGGCATTGATCGCATTACCAGTTTTTCAAAACTTTACAAAAGGCTTTAAAGGAACATATTATAATAATCAGAAAGAAACATTTAAAGTAAGTGCAGAGACTTTTTTTAGTGACAATAGAGAATATAGACCCAGTGGATTACTAGAAACATCAGTAGTAAGTCTAGGAGTATTAGAAGGAAATAAGTATATAAGTGAAGTAGTAGATTATAAAGGAAATAATTGTGATGCAAGTAGTTATGTAGTAGTAATAAAAAAGGGAAAAGGAGAGTATGAGTACCATGCATGTTTAACATGTAGTAGTGATAGTTATAAAACAAGTGACAAGGAAGATAAATATTGTCATAGTTCATGGAAAGATAATAGTAATATAAGCTATGAATTAAAAGAAATAGCAGATATATATGTATATGTAGGAAGTAGTAAA
>JAVBQF010000013.1:0-7583 GCA_031549195.1 Bacilli bacterium | reverse complement strand
ATTAAATTGCTTAAATATTTAAAAGATGACAATATTGAATTTAAGGTTCTTGGTAATGGATCTAATGTATTGTTTAGTGATAAAGATTATAATGGCGTTATTGTTAAGTTAGATAGATTTAATCAACTATCAATATCAAAGAATGTTATAAAAGTTGGTGCAGGTTATAATTTAATGACTCTTGCAAATCTTGCAACAAGAAGAGGATTGTCAGGCTTAGAATTTGCAACAGGTATTCCTGGTACTGTTGGTGGAGCAGTATATATGAATGCTGGTGCATACAAGAGTGATATGGGTTATATTGTTAGAAAGATAAGAGTTTTAACACCAGACTTTAAAGTAATAACAATGACTAATAGTGAACTATCATTTCATTATAGAACATCATTTATTCAAAAACATAAAGATTATATTTGTCTTGAAGCAACCATTGTACTTAAACATGGCGATAAACAAATTATGTTGGATATTGTTAAGGATAGAAGAGAAAGACGTATTGAGTCCCAACCACTTGAATATCCTTCAGCTGGATCCGTATTTAGAAATCCAGATGGTCTATTTGCTGGTAAGATGATTGAAGATTTAGGTTATAAAGGCCTTATAAGAGGTGGCGCTCAAATAAGCAATAAGCATGCTAATTTTGTTATAAACATTGGTGGTGCAAAAGCTAACGATATTAAAGACCTAATTATTTTTGTTAAGGAAAGAGTTAAAGAGACTTATAACGTTGAATTAAAGGTAGAACAGGAATTTGTTAATTGGGAGTAATATATGGTGAAAAAGAAAGTTGTTAAAAGAAAATGGAAGCTTTTATCTATTACTATATTTCTGTTAGTAATATGTTTTTTCGCTGTCTTAATTTCTTTCTTTTTAAATGAACCAATTAAAAATATTTATATTAAGGGAAATAAAATACTCTCAGATGATGATATTATTTATTTAGCAAAAATAGAAAGTTATCCAGGTTTTTTTCAAACTTTTTCAAGTACAGTAAATAAGCGTTTAAAAAATAATTCCTATGTAAAAGATGTCAAAGTAAAAAAAAGCTTTTATAATGTTTTGACTATAGAAATAGAAGAATATAAAGCTCTCTTTATTAAAGAAAATGATAATGTTTTAGTACTGGATAGCAAGGAAGAATTAACTGAGTTTGATATAGATATTAATGTTCCTTTTGTAGTCAATTATATTCCGGATACAATATACGATAAATTTATAGATTGCATGGCTAATGTAGAGGATGAGGTTTTAAATAAAATATCTGAGATAGAATATACTCCTAATGATTATGATGAGGGTAGATTTCTTTTATACATGAATGATGGAAACTACGTTTATGTAACATTAACAAAATTTAATGCGGTAAATTATTATAATGAAGCTTATCCAAGCTTTAAAGGTAAAAAAGGTATCTGGTATTTAGATTCTGGAAATTATTTTGATTATGAAGCAAAAAAATAAGCAGGTACTCCTGCTTTAATAATAAAAGTTATTATAATATGTTTGATATGGTGGATACATTGGATATGGCGGATAATACGGATAATAATTGCTTCTTGCAATAGCACCACCCGCTATTCCTCCAAGTAAAAATGGTAAAAGTAATCCTCCACCAAAAAATCTATCCCCACTATGTCCTCTTCGCATATTGTAATTAAAATATGGTATACTATTATATGGATGCATATGAATCCTCCTCAATAATATTTTATGTAAATAAGGATAATGGGTGAATATATGAATGATAAGATAATTAAACTAGCTAATATGATTGTAAATTACTCTTTAAAAGTTAAAGAAAAGGAAAGGGTACTAATTACATACCAAAGTAGCGAATGCAATGACTTAGTAATTGCCCTTATTAAAAAATTAACTGAAAAAAGAGCAATAGTTTTTGCAAAAAATGAAGATCCTATAATAGAGTCTTTATTGAAAGAGACTACTAATGAAGATAGAATTAAAATTATAAAAGGTTATATGCAGTTTGAAATTGATAATTTTGACACCTATATTCATATAAAATATAATATTAATGATTATGAAGATAAAAATATAGCAGAGGAAACTATTAGAAAGATTTCTAAAGCGGTTTATTCTATCCGGGAAGAGATGATCAATAAAAGAAAATGGATATTACTTAATTATCCTTCAACACTTGATAGTTATAAAGCAGGTATGCCTACACTACAATTTAAGGACTTTTCTTTTGATGTAATGTCTTTTGATTATATAGGAATGAATGAATTTATAAAACCTTTAAAACAATTGATGGAAAAAACCGAGAGAGTAAGAATAGTTGGTAAAGATACAGATATAAGTTTTTCTATCAAAGGGATGCCAGTTATTCCATGTGTTGGTGAGCAAAATATACCAGATGGTGAGATATTTACTGCACCATTGAAAAATAGTGTTAATGGTAAAATAGCTTATAATACAAAAACACTATATAGAGGAGAGACTTTTGAAAACATATCACTAGAATTTAAAGATGGTAAAATAATTAACGCTACTAGTAGCGAACCTAATAAAGATAAAAGATTAAATGAAATATTTGATACAGATGATGGTAGTAGGTATGTTGGAGAATTTGCAATTGGATTAAATCCAAAAGTATTATATCCTATGGGTGATATATTGTATGATGAGAAGATAAAAGGAAGTATTCACTTTACTCCAGGATCTGCATACAAAGAGAGTTATAATGGCAATGATTCCTCAATACATTGGGATTTGGTATTAATTCAAAGAGAAGAATATGGTGGGGGAGAATTATACTTTGATGATGTGCTAATCCGCAAAGATGGAGTATTTGTACTAGAAGAATTGAAAAAATTAAATTACATAGAAAAATAACTTTGTTAAAGTTATTTTTTTCTTATTCTAAATAAATTAATGCTTGGCTTATTTAAAAATCTAAATTTTAAATTGTTAGTACCAATACCAGAGGATATATACAATTTAGTTGTACTATTAATTTCATAATAGGGTTCGCAATATTTTTGATAACCTTTCCCTTTATTTAAGCAACCAATAAAGGGTAGACGTATACTGCCGTTTAATGAATGTCCTGCCAATATTAAGTTAGGACCTATATTAGCTAATATATCACTTGTTGTATCTGGTTCATGCATTATTGTTAAATTAAATACATTTTTATCATTTTCATCATCACTATAATATTCATATGCTTTGCCTAAATCAGGTGAACTAGAATTTATCCCTACAATTAATAGAGGTATATAGCTTTGATAATAGACCGAATCATAACTATTATTTAATACTATGAAGTTGGTGCTATTAAGTATCTTTGTGAAAACTTCATCATCATTATCACCAAAAACAGCGTATTTACCAATTTTAGCATTTATGCTATTTAACTTTTTTATTAAGTATTCTGATTCATCTTCTTTTAAAGTATAATTATTTGCTATTAAATCTCCAGTAAATAAGACTATATCAGGATTAATTGTATTAATTTTATTTATGAGAATATCAACCTCTTTTTTAAAAACAGTACTTCCATAATTTAAATCACTAAATTGTACTATTTTTATTCCACTCATGTCTTCTTCTAGATTTTCATAATATAGAGCAGTCTCTTTAACTATTATACCACTCGTTGCAAAGTATCTCATATATATGAATAGTGGAACAAATATAACTAATATTACTGACAATATTTTTAATATTACAATTGAGTACTTTTTGATATTACCTTTAATTTCTTCTTCTACAATATCTTTGGCAATTTGTTCGTTTTTTTCACGGCGACTAATCATAATAAGGCTCCAAGTGCTATTAAGGAGATAATAGTTAATGCTCCATTGTGTAGCATATGATATACAATTGTTGTAAATATATTTTTTGTTTCATAATAGGAGTATGCAAAAGCAAGACCGAGACTACTATATGGAATTATATATAAGATATCAGTTAATGATTTGAAAGATAAAACAACATGTAATCCACCAAATACTAATCCGCTCATCAAGATATATGCCCATTTACTATGAATAACATCTTTGAAAGCTTTCCTAAAAATCATTTCTTCTATGAATGGTGCTAAGAATGTTGTCATTATAAAAGCAAGATATGGTACTGATTCGATAATGTTCTGTACACTTTGTTCATTATTCGCTACTGTACTTGTCGTAAATAGCTTAATAACTATATTTGATACAGCCATTAATCCAACTCCAGCAATCCAATATTTAAAGCCACTATCCATATACTTCATAAAGTTTTTTTTGAAATCTTTTAGTTGTGTTTTAATATCTTCAAAATACACAGCAAGTATAATTCCAGAAAATATAATCTCAGCAAAAATAGTTAGAACTATAGAAGTAACTTTACTATCAATATTTATAGAATCATAAAGTGATATAGGTATGTATTTAAAAACTGGATATATAAAAAACATTATAAACATACAGATAAACTTTATATATTTTTTAGTTTCATTTGTTAAATTCATAAGACCTCCATTATCTATTTAATTATATTCTAATTGTACTTTTGATAATGATAGATGTCAATAAATATAGCTATTACTTTGTAAACTGGAACAAATTATTATGATACATTACTAAAGTATTGTATAATATATATTAGGAAGAAGGTTATGTTATGAAATATTATTGCATTGGTATAAAAGGAGCTGGTATGTCTACTTTAGCTAATATACTTTTTGACTTAGGTAATAGTGTATCTGGATATGATGATGCTAAGGATTATAAATTTACCCAAGAAGGATTGGATAGTAGGGGAATAAAGATATGTTATGATGGAAATAATGAATTAGATAGTGATACTATAGTCACTTATTCTAAGGCTGTTAGAAAAGATCATCCAGAGCTTAAAAGAGTAACAGAACTTGGACTTACATTAAAAGAATACAATGAAGTTGTAGGAGATGTTACAAAATTGTTTGAGACTATTTGTGTTTCTGGTACTCATGGTAAAACTACTACAAGCTTACTTATAAGTAATATAATTAACAATACTTTAGGATGTAATTATTTTGTTGGTGATGGTACTGGCCATGCTTTGGCGGATAATAAAATATTTGTGCTTGAAGCAGATGAATATAATAAACACTTTTTAGCGTATCATCCAACTATTACTATAATTACTAATATAGAGCTTGAGCATGTTGAATGCTATAATGGAATCGAAGATATAATAAATACATTTGAGACTCTTGCTAATAAATCAAAACTTTCTATTGTATGTGGTGATAACGAAAATGTTAGGAAAGTTCATTACAATAGTAAAGTTGTTTATTATGGATTTGAAGATAATAATGATGTAGTTGCGAAAAATGTAACATTAAATGATTTAGGGAGTACATTTGATGTATACATGAGCGGAACCTTATATGGTCATTTTGATCTTCCTTTATTTGGGAAGCACATGATATTAAATGCACTTGCGGCAATAATAGTGTGTAACAATTATGGTATTGCACAAGGAAAAATACATAAATATATTACTGAATTTAAAGGTGCTAAAAGAAGATTTAAAGAGACTGTTATTAAGGATGTTGTTACAATTGATGATTATGCTCATCATCCAACTGAGGTTAAAGTAACACTGGAAGCGGCAAGACAAAAATATCCTGATAAAGAGCTTGTGGCAGTGTTTAAACCTAATACTTATTCTAGAACAAAAGAATTGTGGCCAGGGTTTGTAGAGGCATTAAAGTTAGCTGATAAATCATATGTTACAGATGTTTATTGTGATAGAGAAAGACAAGAAGATTATCCTTCAATAAACTCTCATCTAATAAGAGAGAAATTAAATAACTGTGAAAGAATAACAGATGATGATGCTAATATGCTATTGAAACATAAAAATGCAGTAATTTGTTTTATGAGTTGTAAGGATATTTATACACTTAAGAATAAATATGAAGAATTAATAAAATAAAGACTATAATAAATTACTGAAAAAGAATATATATTTATTGAATATATGAAGGAACCGAGGAGTATACTCCTCTTTTTATTGTAAAGTAAAAGCAAAATAGCTTTAATATTGTTAATAATTAATATATAATTAATGTATGATTTTGTGAGGTGGAGAGTTATGGACTTTGGAATAACTAATGTTGTAGATTTATATAAAAGAGTAACTCCAGCTTTGAATACTAAAATAAATGAGTTAAGAAGAAATAATATTACGTATATAAAGAAGGAAGATATATGGAATTATTTGGTACAGATAAAATGGGCTAATGTAAAAGGCTTTACTTTATCTGAGATGGTCGACGATATTCTTAATACAGATAATATAGAAATAGAAAAATATATGAAAAAGAAATTAGAAGAATCAAAAAGAGAAGCAAACTTTGAGGATGTAGAAATAATTTAGTGGGTGTATTATTATGACAAAAGAAAAAAAATCATATACAATTGAAGACCTGTTGGAAAAAGCTAAAACTTATATAACTAAGGAAAAGGATATTGAGAAGATTAAAAGGTCTTATGAGTATGCTTTAACAAAACATGAAGGTCAATTTAGAGTTAGTGGAGAACCTTATATTCTTCATCCTTTAAATACTGCGATAATACTTACATCAGTGTATGCTGATAGTGATACTCTTTGTGCTGGTCTTTTACATGACGTTATAGAAGATTGTAATGTCACTAAGCAAGAATTAGAAGATACATTTAACAAAGATATTGCTAGTCTAGTAGATGGTGTATCAAAGATTAGCAAGATGCATTTTTCAACTGAGAATGAAGCTTTGGTTGAATATTATAAAAAGATAATTGTTGGAATGAGTGAAGATGTTAGAGTTATTATAATAAAACTAGCAGATAGGCTTCACAATATGAGAACGCTTTGGTCACTACCAGAAGCGAAACAAAAAAAGATTGCAAATGAAACTTTGGAAATAATAACTCCAATAGCGCATCAATTAGGAATTCATAAAATTAAAAGTGAATTAGAAGATTTATCACTACGCTACTTAAAAGCAGATGTTTTCTATGATATTGCAGAAAGACTCAATACGACTAAATTAGAGCGAGATACTGCTGTTACTGAAATGTTAAATACTGTAAGTGGAATGCTTACAGAACATGGAATTGCACATGAAATAAAAGGAAGAAGTAAAAGTATTTATAGTATTTATAAAAAGCTAGAAACAGGAAGAAAATTCAGCGATATATACGATTTACTAGCACTTCGTATACTTGTAAATGATGATGCAGAATGTTACTCTATAATTGGTATTATTCATTCAAGATTTAGGCCTATTCCCAATAGATTTAAAGACTATATTGCAATGCCTAAAAGTAATGGATATAGATCTCTTCATACTACGGTTCTTGGAGTGGATGGGTATTTATATGAAATTCAGATAAGAACTTACTCCATGGATGAAATTGCCGAAAATGGGCTTGCTTCTCACTGGGCGTATAAAGAAAAGAAAGATTTAACAAAAGCTAATAAAAATACGACAGAAGCTAAATTACAGTTCTTTAAGTCAATAATTGAATTAAATGAAGAACGTATGAGTAGTGAAGAATTTGTAAATAGTGTTAAGGATGAACTACTAAATAATAACATATATGTAT
>JAVBQF010000012.1:0-8245 GCA_031549195.1 Bacilli bacterium | reverse complement strand
GTATCTTTGTTCCCCATTTTGAAAACATCTTATCATACTCTGCCTGAGTCTGGTTATGTACTTCTTCTGCTGGACCTTCTACTTTAATCCCCTGATTCGCTAAAAACTCACTATTCGCTTCAGCATGTTCTCGTTGCTCTTCTTCATTTATTTCATAATTTTCAATTAACGCCATATTTGCAACTCCCAACACTCAGTGTATTATTTTACCTATACTATAACTATAGCATAATGACAATACAAAAACAAATGATTTTTAGTCATTTGCCAACTTTTCATATACACTTTTTAATTTCTTACCAATCTTCTTCAAATCTCTTTCTTCAGCAATCGGATAAGCGTGTTCTACAAGGCTTGGAAGCTTTTTATTTAAAATCTTTTTTATCTTGTTTTCAAACTCATTAACATCCTTTGCTTTATACATATTTTTCCCATCTTCCAACCATCCATCAAAGATTGGAATATCCCTAACAATAGCATTTTGTTTACAAGCACAAGCTTCTATTATAGGTATCCCTTCAGTCTCTTCTAATGTTGGAAATAAATAAAGATCAGCACCACTCATTGCACTTTTAATAACATTTCTTTCAACATAGCCTGCGAACTTAAGATTAGGAAGCTTTGTATTAACAGCATCTCTTACAGGTTTAGTAGCTGCCGCTAACGGACTATAACCAAACCAAATAAATTTATATTCTGGCAATCTTTTAGCAAGTTCAACAAAGTCTACTATTCCTTTTCTTTCTATATATAAACCTATTCCAATTATTACCTTATCATCTTTTTTATAACCATATTCTTCTCTAAATTTTTTACCAAGTTTATCATCTCGTTGAAAAAATTCTATTTCAATACCATTAGATATATCATATATTTTTTTATCTTTAAGTCCCTTATATCCTTGTAAAATTTTTTTTGAATAAAATGTCGGTGTTACTATTACATCTCCAAGTTTATAGCATTTAATTAACCACTTTTTAAAAAGTGGTGAGAATAAATTAGAACCTAAAAAACTATTTCTAAAATCTTCTTCTGTTGAATGCGCATGATAAACTATCTTCTTTCCATTTTTTTTGGCTTTTTTTGCTAAAAAATATGATTTAGGAAAATAAGTATTAATATGCAGAATATCATAATCATCCTTAGGATCTAATGTATAGTCTATATTCTCATATTCCAAGGCTTTCATTTGATGTTTTATTGCCTTACCTAGCCCAGATTTGCCTACTGTTTTTAATCCTTCTGTATAAAGTAATACCTTCATAAGTCACCTCTTATATAAAGATTATAACATAAAAAAACACTATCGTAGTGTTTTCTTTAAACTATCTATAGCATTCTTTTCTATTCTAGATATTTGTGCTTGGCTTATTCCTAGTTCTTCTGCGATTTCCGTTTGTGTTTTACCAATTATAAATCTTTGATCTAAGATATATTGTTCTCTATCATTAAGATCACTAATAGCATTATCTAAAGACATCTTTATATCCAAATCTGTATTTCTAACTTTTTTATCTTCAATTTGATCACAGAGAAATATAGTATCTCCACCATCACTATATATTGGATCAAATATGCTTACAGTACTTCTTCTTGCTTCAAGAGCATTCACTACTTCATAAGGCGTAACTCCTTGTATTCTTGCAAGTTCTTCTATCGAAGTGTCTTTTCCACTTAGTAATAATTCTTCTTTTAATTTTAGTGATTTATATGCCAAGTCCTTAACAGACCTACTAACACGAATACTATTATTATCTCTTATGTACCGTCTTACCTCACCTTGAATCATTGGAACACAATATGTAGAAAATTTAACTCCATAACTAGGGTCAAAATTGTCTATTGCTTTTAATAATCCAACACACCCTATTTGAAATAAATCATCCATATTTTCATCTGTTTTATTAAACATTTTTAATATTGATAATACTAATTTTAAGTTTCCATTTGCCAAATCTTCTCTTGCAAACTTGTCCCCTTCTCTCATCTTCTTAAAGAGTTCATCCATCTCTTTTGAAGTTAATACTTTGATATTTGCTGTATTCACGCCACTGATTTCTACTTTGTGACGTGCCAATAAAAAAATCTCCTTTCACATCTATATTGATATGATTAGAGATTTTTTATTCGTTTTATAAAAATTAGTTTTTCAACTGATCCTCAAAGCTTTTTATTATATCTAGTGACAAAGCTTCCTGATTAGCTAGCATAACCTCTGGACTAACAAATGATTTATATTTTTTCTCTTCTTCGTCTTCTAGTCCTTTATAACATACATCATCTATTTGGTTATGATTAAATAGTGCAATTGTTTTGTTATCTACAAATCCTTCTGGATAAGAAAAACCACAATAATCATATTTTATACCAGTCTTTGCTTCTGTCACTAAAAAGCCCGAAACAACCAATCTCTTTTCAGCACCACTCAACAGAACTACACTCCCAAGGGGCAAAAGTTCTTGATTCACTATTATCACCTCACTGAATTAAATTTAATTTATAAATGCCTTTAATTTACTATTATAGATATTATAATCTTCAGTTATAAATCCAATATGACATACTTCCAATATTTGATTATGATTAAAAAGAATAGTTTCCAAAGATCCTTTATATCCTTCAGGATATGGTATTCCACAATAATCAAATATAGTATCTTTATTGCTTGCTTGCATACGAAGAAAACCAGAAACCATGATCTTCTTTTCTGATCCTTTAATTAATACAATTGTACCAATTGGTAAATATTTTTCTTTCATATATACCCCTATATTAACTCTTTTGGGGACTGTCTTTTTGAGCTAGTTCACTCCCAAGTTTATCTACAGTACTGTTATTGTAATTTATAACCGCACATGGTAACCCTAATCTCTCAGTTCCATATGCAGATACAGTTGATTGGATTCTTCTTATTGTTTTTATTCTTGTATCAAACGCTGTAATCCAGTCTTCACCTAAATCTGCATCATCCCTTAAATCTGCAAATCTTAATCCTAATACAACAGAATTGTTACTTGCCATACAACTTTCTATAAAAGGTCCAAAACTACACATGAATTCTGGCAAATCATCTTCTTTTTCTTTTGTTAACTCTGATAAGTTTTCTTGAACAAACTGCATACTTTCGCCATTAAAGTCCAATTCTCCTCTATCAAATCTAGAACTTAATCTCTGAAAACATTCTGCTTTTAATCGTTCTATTTTCACATCATTTCTTAAATAGAAAAAATCTAATCCCATAGTAGAATAAGCTTGATACGAATCCATCTCCACTTCAGAAACAGGTTCAAATAGCAGACCAGTTTCTCTAATTTGTTTTTCCACTGTTGGCAAGCTTAATTTTCCAGAAATATACTGTTCGATCCAAGCACGACACAAACTTTCAAGTGCCAAATATCTCTCTGTTACTACTCCTTCAGGGACAACAGCCTTAACAACAGGATCTAAGCCATTAAGATCACAATCTAATCGATCACCTAAGATTACTTGTTTTTGTTTCAATTCCATATCATTTACCTCCCTTGTCCATTCTTCCAAATTGTCAGGGCAGATATTTGAAATGCTGAACCTATATTTTGTATTAAATTGTAGTAATATTTTTTCCCCCAAGAGTCAACAATTATCCTACCATCTGTAGTTACTCCAGTAATAGTCATTGCATGACCTTTCCATTCTCCCGTTCGAGGGTTTGCCTTCCCTGAGCTATGTATCGCCCCATCTGTTGCATTAATTAGAGTATAGCCCTTTGTGGGAGTAGCATATACTGACAGATTTAATGGTATTCCTTTTTGGATTTTATCCGCAATAATATTTAAAATTGCCTGTGGATTTTCAACATTCTTAATACTTTCTGTAGAAAATATACTATGACACTTAGCTTTTGCAGTTACGTTATGTGATGCTAAATAGTCCAAAACAACTTTCATATTAATACCAGATATTAGTACTGCATATTCTTGATTTTTGACTCCAATAAATTTTCCATTATTATCAAAACAACGCTCTAAATTAGTACTTATAAATAAATCTGCTAACATTTGGGGAAAATTCATTTTGTAAGTACCATCTTTTCCTCTTATCATCATATTAAAACCAAAATCAGTTTTGAAATCAGCAGCTAAGAAACTACCATTAGGAGCTATATAATGTTGAAAAATCATATTTACTACAGATGCATAACTACAAACACCAATGCTATCCATTTGTTGAAGTGCCTTGACAACCGTAGCCTCAGATAAGTTATATTTTTGTTTAATATAATCTGCTACATATTTATACTCAGAAACACCAGAAGTAAAAACGCCCTGATTAACTCCAAATGAAGTATTCGTTTGGTCAAATATTTGATTATACAAATTTACTCTACTTTTATTTATAATAATACTTTCCGTATTTTCATATTCAGGTATATTTAATACTTCTCTATTTATAAAATTAGCAGCCTCTACCTTACCTTCAAAAAACAAATCAGTACCAAGCCCAAGTAACTGTTCCACATTTAAATTTAAAGCTCTTATCAATCCTTTTGAAAGTAACGAATTATCGCTTAACTTTGCCACTTCCTTATACAAAACAAACCTTGAGTTACCTTTTTGCATTGATTTTATAAAAAAATCCATAATAATTGGTGTTTTACTACCATATCCAAGTGACATTATTTTATTGAATAATGATTTTGAAAAATCACTATATGAATCTGAAATTCCAATGTCAATATTTGCTGCCATTAGTTTGCAAATCAGCCCTGCTCTTGCTATCTTCATATCATCAACATTAATTCCTTTTTGTGCTAATTCCACTTTTATTGAGTTAATATCGAAATTACCTTTCAATTTTGGAACAAGCTCACTTATATGTTGAGCACTAAGCAAAAATTGGCTTCTATTAATTCCAAAGCAATCCGCAATTTCATTCATATAGTACTTTAATCCACCATCTAAATACAGTTTAGTTAAGTATGAATCAAATTGTTCATATGTGTTTATATGAGCACTTGCTATATCTTTTGCACCATCAATATTCCCTGCCTGCAATAATATATTAAACTGATTATAGAAGTATTGCTCTTTTAAGGAATCCGGCAAAGAATTTAAAATATCCGCATCAAAAGTGCTTATTAAACTACAGGCTTCATTTATCATGTGTTTGTCAAAAAGATAATTTGCTGCAGCAACGTATTCCCTACGGTTTGCAAAATTTTGGGCCATTTGCACAACTTCCCCTAGGTCTTTTAAATTGTCATCCATTAGTGTCTCATATAAAACCTTAGTATTTGGACTTAACTTATCAACCATTTCCGGATTTAAAAAGCTCAGTACTTTTGCGCTACATTCGGCATCACCAGCATGCTCTGCAAGCAACACAACATGATCATATTTACCAGAAGCAGTCCATTCTTCAGCAATTGTAAACGCATTTATTACAGCAAACTTTTTAGTTTCTGCCTCAATAAATTTTAATTGCACAGGCAAATCTAGGTTATCAAATTGCGTCGAATCCAGGCTGTTAATTAAATTGCATGCTGCATCAACTTCTCCTCCAAAAAAGAGTGTATTTAATCCCTTAGACATATCTCCAGTTTTAATTTCCCACATACCTGCACTTAGGTAATCTCCACCATTAAAAATAAATTGGTCAGCCATTAGTTTATTATATTGTTCATTAAATTCTTGTTGAAATTCTAAAGGTAGTTTGGAAATTGCCGTTGGATCCATCATTGTCAACAATTGAAGACTTGGGTTTATCTCCTCTAAATGAGATATTGTCTTAAGTGCCTTTTCATAATTTCCTTTTGAAATACAGTCATATGCTAACAAATATTTTCCTAATTCTTTAAAATATACTTTTTCTATTTTATTATCAGAAGTAAAATCTACAAAAGACTTTATATCTATAGTTTTAGATCCTTTCACAGTATTTATTCCTGAACCTAGTACTGAACCAGTACCATTTAAGAACATTGACATAAAGAATCCCATTGCAAATGATTCTAACGCCTCCGGTCCTAATTCTTCTAAGTTAATTTTATCACCAAAGAAGGCATAATTAGCTCCCGCTTCTACAAAGCTTTGTACAGCCTCCTCTAATCCCTCACCAAACATCGCTCGTAATGTGAATCCACTAGATTTCGATAATCCCGGTATACCACCTAATAGGTATTCCATACTTACTTCTGATATCCCCATAAGTGCCCCATATAAATAAGCTTTAGATCCTTTAACCCCCCTTTGATAAGAGGACTCTACTGCATTTCCAGCCGAAGAAAGCCCCATTAATGTTAAGCCTAAGGGTTGTCCTACAACTGGTATAAAACTTACAACCATCGATGGTAACATGTTCCCAAGTGATGTTCCAAACTTATAACTATATCCAGCAGCCGTTCTCACAAACGAAGATATTTCACATAATCTTGCTACATTTTCTTTTCCAAATTGGTTTTCTAATTCTTGGATTGCTGCATTATACTCTAGTCTAGCATCATTTATATCTCCACCATTTTTTCCCAAAATGTCTTCAAGCGTAGGCATTTTGGCTGTTAGTGCTTGTAATAAAAACATTTGCTTATATTCTTGAACAGATCTGACTCCATCAGGATTGAATAGATTTGCTATTCCATCTTTAAAATTTATCAATCCATCAACTGTACCGCTGCCAAAACTCTTCAATATAATTCCTACATCTCCGCTGTTAATCAAATCATTTAATTGACTTTGTGCTATAAATGCACCCTCTCTTTGATTCAAAGAATCTTGTAGTGCTACTAAATAATTAGATGCAGCTCCTTTCCCATAAGTATCGTATAAATAAGCATATATTGATACCTCTTCTTTATCCATAAATTTTACTTGTTCTTCACTAAAATAGAATTTATAATCTACATCACTGTATTTACTGTAATCACTTAATTCTTTTACACTTTCATAAACAGATAATGGACCAGCTTGTTTAAGATCATATAAAGCCATTTGTATATACGATAATTCTTGTTCCGCAATTAATTTAGGTTCTAATATATTTTTTGATTTCATTAATACTTCTAGTGCTTTATTTGTTGATTCTAAATTATTAATTGCCTCTTGCGATATTGAATCATACGGACCTTCCCCATATTCTTCATAATAATCATTTAAAGCTAATTCATTTTCATTATAATATTCATCAATCTTATCAGGTCCACCATACAGGCGAAATAGTGATTCTAGTGCACTATATCCATCTTGTATTGTTATACTACCATCTTCGTTGCTTGTAAATTGATATTTATCACCTATTATACCTGAGAGATATAACTCTAATAAATCCCCACTTATAGTTACTGTTGAATAAAATCCATATTCCTGATCAAACTTGTCTTTAGTATTATTATAAAATTCTTGAAACTGAATTTCCTGCTGCTTTGTTTCAGATAAAAGCTGATCAAATTCACCAGTTGATTTTTTTTCAAATAAACTTAATATAAAATTTTGCATCTCCGTGAAATCTTTTTTACCCTCGCTTAGTAAATCTAACTCTGATAAGTTTACTTCAATTATTCCTATCAAATTTTCTAACTCTTTATATGTTAGTTTTAATTCTTTTGTATTTTCATTTAAATTTGATGATACCACAATATATTTATCTGAAAATACTTTTATTTGTTCTAATGTCTCACCCTTTATTATTACTCCACCAACTACTTTTTCTATATCAACATTTGCATTTTCTATTGCATCAAGTGTAGGTTGACTTGTATTTTGTAATGTATTTGCATTAAAGCTAGTTGTTACTCCAACAGCTGGTCCTATATTAGATGATACAGAAGAGTTCGTATTACCCCCTACAGCAGTTTTGCCCTTTGTCCCTTCACTTGTTCCAGTCGATCCACCATTTGATACTGATCCTCCAGAGGTAGCAGTTGATGCACCACCCGTTGAGCTTGTTCCACCAAAACTACCACTCACAGAAGTTCCACCAGTTGATGCTGGCTTATTGCCTCCGCCTGTTTGGGATGTGCCATTAGATCCTGTCCCCATCGATGAAGATCCTGCAGCTCCGCCACCATTTAAATTCACATTACCAGCATTAGTCAAAGAGTCTCCTTGAGTGTTAGAACTAGTCGCTTGTGATCCTTTACTTGGTACTATTTCTCCTGTTGTCGCACCAGTTCCATCTAATGTATTCTTTTGGTCAAGTGCTGATGAACTCTCTTCTACTGGTGTTACACTATCTAGCGAAGTATTCTGAGTACTACCTGACGGCTGATATA
>JAVBQF010000033.1:0-14690 GCA_031549195.1 Bacilli bacterium | reverse complement strand
TTCCTAATATTATTATTACTGCCAACAGTTCTATTAAGGTGAACCCTCGTCTTTTCTTGGCTATGTTTTCTTTCTTATTTATTCCACCATTTTCCTTCATATTTACTGTCTCCTATTTTACTTTTCTATTATGTCTTTATTCTATCATTCTTTGTTTTGTTGGGCAACAAAAAAAAGAAGAATATCTCTTCTTCATATTTTATTTTTGTAACATATTTAATAAATTAACTTTGAACATATCTTTTTCAGGATTACTTTTTGATATCATTACACCTTTATACGTAGTAAGCTCTGCACGATGTCCTTCTTCTAATATCTCATCAGGAGTAATATTAGTAAGAAGTATTACATTCTTATCCTCATATACTGTATAGTGTAATCTAATCTCACCGTGAACTTTAGCAAATATCTCTGCTGTTGGTAATTTTAATTCATATGATTTAGTCTTATCTTTCTTAGATACCGAAACTAATTCTCCTAAAAAATTACCACTACGTAGTTCTGGATAATATTCGAAAGTAAGTTTTTTATAAGCAAGCATGTTATACTTTCTTACCGTTCTTTCTTTCTTTCTAAAATTGTTTTCATCCTGATACTCAAAAATATAATTATTTTTCATTATATCAACCCCAATCCCCATACTTTGATAAAATAGTCTCCTACTTATCAATGTGGCTAAATTATACCACAACTTGCTAATTTTGTCAAATTTTATTTGTAGTATAGAGAGTTTATTCTTTCTATATCATAAAATTATAAAAAAATGGTAGTTAATACCATTTCATATTATTATTTAGTTTCAACAATCAATTTTATTGCTGTTCTATTTTCACCATCTATTATAATATCAGCAAAAGCTGGTGTACAAACCAAATTTTTACCTGATGGCGCTAAAAATCCTCTTGCTATTGCTATTGCTTTTATTGCTTGATTCAATGCTCCAGCACCTATAGCTTGTATCTCAACAATTCCTTTTTCTTTAAATACATTTGTTAGTGCTCCTGCAACTGAGTTTGGATTTGACTTTGAAGAAACCTTTAGTGTTTCCATGTTATTTCATCTTCCTTTCTTATCTATAACTACTATATGTTTTGATAAGAAAAAAAAGACATATTTGTCTTTTAGAATTCTAATGTTTCTATTTCTTCTTTTGGTGCTTCAGTAACAGCTGGCATTTGAGCAACAGGTGCTACTGTAGGCATTACCATTGGAACTTCTTCAACCATTGGAACTACAGGAGTTTCGACAACTACTGGTGCTGGTTGAAATGTTGGCATAGATTGAATTTCTGGAACATTTGCTACTTGTGGCACAACTGCTTCACTAGGTATATTACCAGAATATGCAACCTTAACTTCATTTGTTGGAATTGGTCCAGTATTTTCAAGAGGATTTGCTCCACCATATATTGGTCTTGGAACACTTTCAACTACTGGAGCTACTGTTTCTTCGATTGGAGCTACTCCACCATATATTGCAACTGCTGGTTCAACAGTTGTTGGTACTTCTTCAGCCATTGGCATTTCAACTACTGGCATCGATTCAACTACCGGCGCAGTAAATGCTTGCTCTACTCTTTGTTCTTCAACAGTTGGTACTACTGGAGCTACCTCTACTACAGGCACTACAGGTGTTTGCACTTCGACTGGATCAACCATTGGAGCTTGAGGTAGTGTTTCAACAACTTCCACAGCTGCTGGTACTTCTACTACTGGAGTCTGTTCAACCACTGGTGCTGCTCCATCTAAATTTAAAACTACTGGCACTTCTTCTTGTACAGGTACTTGTTGCTCAACTTGTGAAGGCTCAACTACTGGAGTTGCTTCTGCTGTTGGCATAACAGGTGCTTGTGTTAAAGCAGGCTCACTGTTAACAACAGGTGTTGTTACCTCTTTAGCATCTGTTCCCTTTTTCTTTCCCTTTGTAGATAATGCAAATATAATTCCTAATATCAATAAAAGTATACCTACAATAATGCAAATTCCTTCCACTGAAGTAGCAAATTCTTTAATATCAAAACTTAAAAATTCAAAAATACTCATACTTTTTCTCCCTTATACTATTCTAGTAAAATGATATCAAATATAAATTGTAAATGCAACAACTATTTTTTTACCATTTTCACTTTACACTAAATGTTTTGCCAAACATTATTAATTAAGTTTGGAGTTTTTCTAAATGTCAGTATTTTTTTTGTTATTGGATGATAAAAAGAAAGCTCATAAGCATATAAAGAAAGCTGTATTCTATCATTTTTCCCATAACGTTGATCTCCGTATAAAGGAAATCCTCTACTTGCAAATTGTACCCTTATCTGATGATGTCTACCAGTATCAAGATTTACTTCAACTAACGATAAATTTGACTCCTTATTTACAGCCATTAAGTTGTAAGTTAAACGACAATACTTACCCTTTTTTTCATCTGCAATGATACTATTACCATCTTCAGTCTTCATTAAATAATCAATAAACTCATCATTTGCTTTTAAGTTAATACCGTGCACAATTGCTAAATATTTTTTGTTAAACAATCCTTTTCTTACCTGTTCGCTTAATCTTGATGCAGCTTTAGATGTTTTGGCGAACACCATTATTCCACCAACTGGTCTATCGAGTCTATGAACTAATCCTACATATACATTACCTGGCTTATTATATTTTACTTTAATATACTCTTTAACAATTGTAAGCATATCTTTATCACCAGTAGCGTCTCCTTGACTTAAAACATTATTTGGCTTAACCACTACAATTATATGATTATCTTCATATAATATTTCTAAATTATTCATGAGAATCAAATCTTCCATATATTCCACACGGTAATACTAAATCACTATTACTTATTGGTAACCCTATCTCTTCAGAATGTATATCTCCTTCAAATCTATTACCAATGGTTATTTTTAATATATTTGTCAACACTTCTTTTGATAACCCCGTAGTATAAGAATTTATTTGAAAGAAAAGTGGTCTTTCTGATAGAACATCTAAACATAATTTAACTAATTTAAATAGGTCTTGCTCAATATCCCAAACCTCTCCATTAGATCCTCTTCCATAGGAAGGTGGGTCCATTATAATTGCATCATACTTATTTCCTCTTCTTATTTCACGTTCTACAAATTTGATAACATCATCCACAATATATCTTGCTTTCGTATCGTCTAAATTAGAAGACCTTACATTTTCTTTGGCCCAATCTACCATACCACGAGAAGAATCAACATGTGTAACGTGTGCTCCAGCTGAAATACACGCAACAGTTGCACCACCAGTATATGCGAAAAGATTCAGTACTTTTATATCTCTTTTACTTGCTTTTATTTTATCAATAAAATACTCCCAGTTATAAGCTTGCTCTGGAAATAGTCCTGTATGTTTAAACCCCATTTGTTTAATATTAAAAGTTAATTCATTGTAATCAACTGTCCAAAACTCTTTTGTTTTTTTAAAATTCTCCCAGTGTCCTCCACCTTTATCACTTCTAACATACTGCGAATTAATAATATCCTTATATTTTTTTGATAAATCTCCGTTATCCCATATTACTTGTGGATCAGGTCTTAATAAATAAGCATCTTTCCATCGCTCTAATTTTTCCCCATTAGAACAGTCTATTATTTCATAATCTTTCCAACTATCTGCAAGTTTCATACTCTTCACCTATAAAAATCTTATCACAAAAAGGAAAGATTCAAAAGAAAAAAGTTAGATTACTCTAACTTTAAGAAGTCTTCATATAGTTTTTTACACTCTTCTTTGTCCATTTCTTTCATATCTAGATAAGGATTATTAATTCCAAGATTAGAATATTTTTCACTTCCTAATTTATGATATGGCAGAAAATCAACTCTTTCTATATTTTCAATACTCTTTAAGAACTCTTTTAGTTCTCTTAAGTATTCCATATTATCAGTAAGATTTGGTATTATAACTTGTCTTATCCAAAATGGCTTGTTTAATTTATTAGCTATTTCTATAAATCTTAGACTTTCTGTTATATCTAATCCAGTTAAGTCTTTATAGCTTTCTTTCTTAGTATGTTTAACATCAAATATTATTAAATCAACATGCTTAAGTATTTCTTCATAATCCCCATTACCAACTCCTGCTGTATCAATAGCTGTATGAATACTATCTTTTTTTAATAATTTTAAAGCTTCTATTAAAAACTTACTTTGAAGGAGCGGTTCTCCTCCCGAAAAGGTTACACCACCATTAGTTCCATAATAATCTTTATATTTTTTAATTCTTTCTACTAATTCTTCACTAGTATAATTGTTATTGTGCATTTGCCACATTTCGGGATTATGACAATACTTACACCTTAACTTACAACCATTTAAGAATACCACTGTTCTAATACCAGGTCCATCAACAAGACCAAATGTTTCTATAGAATTAACACTACCTGTTATCATTATAACTTCTCATGGAATGTTCTTGAAATTACTTCTTTTTGTTGGTCTTTTGTAAGTCTATTAAATCTTACAGCATACCCAGACACTCTAATTGTAAGCAGCGGATATTTTTCAGGATTTTCCATAGCATCTATCAGCATCTCTCTATTTAGTACATTTACATTTAAGTGATGGGCATTCTTTCTAAAGTAGCCATCTAATATACCTACTAGATTATTAATTCTTTCATCTTCATTCATTCCAAGTGAGTCAGGTATGATCGTAAATGTATTAGATACACCATCACGGCAACATCCTGAATAGTCAATCTTAGCAACTGAATTAAGCGACGCTAAAGCACCATTAATATCACGCTCATGCATTGGATTAGCACCTGGTGCAAATGGAACACCACATTTTCTACCATCTGGTGTAGCACCTGTTTTTAATCCATAAACTACATTTGAAGTTATTGTAAGAACAGACAATGTATGTTCAGCATTTTTATACAATGGATGTTTCTTAAGTTCATTATAAAATTTTTCAAGCACATCAGCTGCTATTGAATCTACTCTATCATCATCATTTCCATATTTAGGGAAGTCACCCTCAACTTCAAAGTCAACTGCTATTCCTTCTTCATTTCTTATTGGTTTAACTTTTGCATACTTAATTGCAGATAACGAATCTACAACAACAGAAAGACCTGCCACACCAAATGCCATTAAATGTCCCACTTCTGTATCATGTAACGCCATTTGTCCTGCCTCATATGCATATTTATCATGCATATAGTGAATTACATTCATTGTATTAGCATAAAGTCCTGCAACTGCTTCAAGCATTCTGTAATACTCTTTCTTAACTTTATCATAATCAAGAATATCTTCCGTCATCTTTTCAAATCCTTTGATTGCTTTTAACCCTTTAACTTCATCTACTCCACCATTAATTGAATAAAGTAGTGCCTTAGCTAAATTGCAACGAGCACCAAAAAACTGCATTTGTTTACCAACCTTCATAGCCGATACACAGCAAGCAATTGCATAATCATCACCATATAAAGGTCTCATTAAATCATCATTTTCATATTGAATAGAATCTGTCTCAATTGACATCTTAGCACAATACTTTTTAAAGTTTTCAGGAAGATTATCACTCCACAATACCGTCATATTAGGTTCAGGAGCACTTCCTAAATTAGTTAGAGTATGTAAATATCTAAATGTATTTTTAGTAACTAATGGATTGCCATCATAAGTCATACCAGCAAGTGATTCTGTTACCCAAGTTGGATCTCCAGAGAACAACTCATCATATTCTGGTGTTCTTAGATGCCTTACAAGCCTTAATTTGATTATAAACTGATCTATTAATTCTTGAGCTTCCTCCTCTGTCAACATTCCATTTCTTATATCTCTTTCTATGTATATATCTAGGAAAGTTGCTGTTCTGCCTAAAGACATTGCTGCTCCATTACTTTCCTTAACTGCTGCAAGATATCCAAAGTACAACCATTGTACTGCCTCTTTAGCATTTCTTGCAGGAATAGAGATATCAAAACCATACTTAGACGCCATTTCTTTCATCTTAATTAGAGCATTATATTGTTCTACTACTTCTTCTCTTTTTCTAATTAGTTCATCCGTCATAGCACCATTAAGATCATCATAATCATTTTTCTTTTGTGCCATTAAATAATCTATACCATAAAGTGCTACTCTTCTATAATCTCCAATAATTCTTCCTCTTCCATATGCATCAGGAAGACCAGTTAATATTCCAACTTTTCTAGCAAGTTTCATATCTGCTGTATATGCATCAAATACTCCTTGATTATGAGTCTTTCTATATTCATTGAACTTTCTATCCATTTCATCAGAAAGAGTATATCCATATGCTTCAAGTGAATTATAAACCATACGAATACCACCATATGGATTTACAATCCTCTTCAATGGTTTATCTGTTTGAAGACCAACTACAACTTCATTATATCTATCAATATAACCAGCTTCATATCCATTAATAGATGAGAATCTCTCAGTATCTATATCAAGAACACCTTTTTTCAACTCATCTTTTAATAGATCACTACATTTATCCCAAACTTTCTCAGTTTTTTCAGTTTTATCCACTAAAAAAGAATCATCACCTTCATACATAGTATAGTTTAGCTTTATAAAATCAGATACATTTATGCCTTCACACCAACTACCCTCTTTAAATCCATTCCATTCTTCTTTCATTATTATCTCTCCTTTTTTTGCGCATTTTCATTATACCAAATACAATACAAATTTTCCACAAAAAAAATATCATTTCTGATATTCTAAGTTATCTTTTATAATTTATACATTAATTATCAAATCTCTTCTGATATTTTTGTATTTTTTTAAGAATTTCTGCTTTCCCATTAAATAGATGAGCAATAGAATCATTATTATGAAGAGTACTGATTATAACTGCTATTTGCTTTGAACAATCAACTTCTCTATACCAAGATTGTTTTTTTATATCCTCTGGTACATAAGTTAGGTTAGTTGAAAACAATTTTGTAAACATCTTATTTTCATAAGCTTTTTCAAATACTTTTGTTCCCTCAGTAAATAGTGCAAATGTTGCAATTAAGTAAACATTTTTTGCACCTCTACTTTTAAGTTCCTCACACACTTCTAACATTGAATTACCTGATGCGATCATATCGTCAACTACAATGACATTTTTACCACCAACATCATCACCAAGATAAGTGTGAGCAACGATTGGATTTTTTCCATTAACAACCTTACTATAATCTCTTCTTTTATAAAACACACCGACATCACTGCCAATCATATCAGCATAGTATCTAGCACGTTCCATAGCACCTATATCAGGACTTACTACAAAGAAATTATTAAAGTTTTCTTTTTCTTCTTCGATTAACCTATCAAGTATCGCATGAGTCGGATAAAAGTTATCAAATGGTAATGTTGGGATTGCATTACATACATTGGGATCATGAGCATCAAATGTAACAATATTTCTTACGCCCAATCTTTCAAGTTCTTGTAAAGATAAGGCACAATCTAATGATTCTCTACCTTTTCTATTATGCTGTCTTGACTCATATAAAAGAGGCATAACTACTGTTAGTTTATCTGCATGTCCACTCGTTGCTGATATTGCTCTTTTAATATCTTGAAAATGTTCATCTGGCCCCATAAAATGTGAATTACCATGCATTTGATAACTGACATTATGATTACCTACATCTGATAAAATATAAAGATCACTAGCTCTTACTGTTTCATTAATCTTTACTTTTCCTTCACCATTAGCAAATCTACTACTACTTTGATTTACAAGATAATTTTCATCTGTATCATAAATAGCTTTTAAGTGATTACTAACCTTTTCCCCTAACTCTTTACAATTGTCAAATACAATTAACTTTAGTCTGTTTTTCTTCATAATACTACTCCTACTCCACTCCAACAAAAAGGAGAATTATTAAATTCTCTGCTTATCGTTCAATTTATCTTTATTGAAATACGCTAGTAAAACTAGGTATACAAGTGGCATTAATACATATGCATTAGCTACAAATAGCCCAACATATTTAAGTCCCGATGTGAATGCTACTTCATATAATACCATTAAATGAAGCATAGACATTACAAGTGTTGTTGCATAAAACAAAGTGATTCCAAGCATTCTTCTTGCTCCACTTTTGAAACTACTTATTTGATATGCTATATAATAAGTAAAGCCATAACTAATAGCTATTTGAATAAATAACATAACACCTAAATTAAGAGACGGATTAATTACCTTATTAACTCTATCATGTAGTAAACAAGATAAATTAGCAATTGAATCACATTGCACAGTACCGGTTGATGCATTTAACAAATAAAAATTAGCAAACAAGTACGTTAACAATACCATTAACAGTGATATTGCTACAAACATAAGTAAAGACTCCTTATCCTCTTTCTTACTTTTCTTACCACCAAGTAACACTGATGTTGGCATATATAACATAAAAAAATATATACCTACTAGCAATAATGCAAAGAAAACTATCTCCATTATTTTTACCCTCTTTCAAATATTCTTATAAATAAGTTATATCATATTATAAAAAAATTAACAATATGAAGAAATAAAAACTAGCAAACATTATTTTGCACCAGTTACTTCTTTTCTAAAATGCTTATCTGCCAGTTGTAATTTTTTAACAATATTTAACATTTGCGAACATTTAACTTTTTCTAACATATACCAAGCAAGGATACAATTCACGCAATTACATGACTAATCTGCCTTGTATCCTACATATGGTAAATTACGATAGAGTTCATCATAATCGAGACCATATCCAATAACAAATTTATCTTCTATGGTAAATGCTACGTAATCAGCATCAACATCAAATACTCTCCTAGATGGTTTATCAAGTAATGTTACACACTTAAGTGATCTAGGATTCTTTTTAGATAGATACTCCTTCAAATAAAATAAAGTATTACCAGTATCCACTATATCTTCTATTACTAATACATCTTTTCCTTCGATGTTTTCTTTTAAATCAAGTTTAACATCTATCTTACCAGAAGCTTCATTATTAATATAACTTGATACTCTCATAAATTCTACTATGATATTACCCTTTAATCTTCTTGATAAATCACACATAAAGTAAGTGGAACCCTTTAATATAGTTACTAATATTATGTCTTTCCCTTCATAGTCCTTATTAATTTCTTCTGCAAGCTCTAGTATTCTTTTATTCAATTTCTCTTCACTAATTAATTCTTTTACTTTCATAACTACCTCAACAAATTCTTCAAATTTAAACTGGCACTATATATATCTTTTTTAGATATTTTTTTATTTTCATTATTTAGTATATTAACAGCTTCTTTTAAACTACATTTATTTTTAACAATAATATCCACTAATAAAGATTCTATAGAATTATCTAAAACGTCTTCTTTAAACTCTTCATTCTTCTCAAATACAATTGTATATTCACCCTTTTCTATTTTAGAGTCATTACTTATTATCTCTAACACATCTTCTATATTTCCATAAAAATTTCTCTCATGTAATTTAGTTAAGTCAGAACATATTGATATAATACTATTTGGAAACTCTACACTTAATAGTTTTACTAATTTAAGCAATCTTCTTGGTGACTCATAAAATACAAATGTATTTATATTACTATTATGAATTAGTTCTACTTCTTTTTTTAACTTGGTATTATCTGTTGGCAGAAAACCTATAAATGTAAATTTACTTGTATCTATTCCAGCAATAGATAAAGCAGTAATGACAGCCGATGGTCCACTTATACCTATTACATTTATCTTCTCTTCTTTAGCTAGTTTAACTAATATATATCCTGGATCCGATATACAAGGGGTTCCTGCATCAGATACTAATGCGACATTAAGCCCAGATTTTAACTTTTCAATTAGATTATTACTTTTACTTATTTCATTAAATTTATGATACGCTACCATCTTTGTTTTTATATCAAAATGATTAAGTAGTTTTATTGTTTGCCTAGTATCTTCTACAGCTATTAAGTCGACATTCTTAAGTGTTTCTATAGCTCTAATTGAAATATCAGATAAGTTTCCAATCGGTGTTGCAACAACATATAAAGTCCCCAAAATGTCACTTCCTTTCATAATACTAATTATACCAATTTGACAATAAAAAAGAAATGTTTTATTACATTTCTATTTAAGCCGTTTGTTTAGTACCAATCATAGTACCAATCGTTTTAACTGACATTCCAGTTATTTCGGTCATAGCAACAGGTTCATGTGCTCTTTCAAAAGATAATCCAGTTGCAATTAGAGCATCATTTATACTAGGTTGTAATAATACATTACCTTTCTCTGTGTTGTAACCAATAACACCATCTATGGTTTTAAATGCTCCAGTAACTAACTTACAGCCATCCGCTGTAATAATGGCATCTATTCTAGATATATCTTCATCTGTCGTTGGTTGAAATATCGCCATTGTTCCATCATCAGAATACTCATATATTGGACTCTTCAAAAAAAGCGAACTTTGCGAATTATCCTCACTATTATTAGAGTAGATATTATCAACAATCCTTCTAGTTCTTGCATCTAAGTCATATGTTGGCTTAACACTCTTCTTTGATGTTGTTACATCTCTAACTTGTAATAGAGATTTTCCAACTATTATAGCAGGTATTACTCCAGTCTTTTGATATATCTCTATATTAGAGGCATCAACTGGTCCAAGATATAAGATATGCCCATTATCAAATGCATCTCCATTATTTTTTTCTTTTATATTATTCACTATTAAAATCTCCTCCTTCAAAACAAAAAAAGTTTTACATATAAAATATATATTGTAAAACTTCTACAATTATTAATTTTAATTATATTAATTAAGTGAACTTTAACATATTAACACAATTATAGTAATATGTCAAATAAAAAAAGTTTTACTTTAGCAAAACCTTCTTATTTTAATATTATTTTTTAGAATTAGATGATTTTTTTCTTGAAACTATCACAGTTGCAATTACACCAACAACTACTATTAATGCAATAATAGAGCCAAGAACTGTACCTTCATCTTCAGGCTTAGTAACTTCCACCACTACATCAAAACGGTCTTCTTCTTCTTTTTCATATTCTTCATTAATTAATTCCTTAATAGCTTCATCAGTAGAGCCAGCTTCAAACCCTTGAAATGTCCTATCTCCTATAGCTATATATGGAACTCCACCAACGTCCTCTTGAAAATATTTAGCTACTTTATTCATCAAAGAAGCATTAGATTCATTATTCCAAACTTCATATGATACAAGTTTAAACTTTGAACCATATTCTTCTTCAATACTTTCAAACCATTCCTCTGCTTCTGCACAGTGTGGGCAACCTTCTCCTCTAAATAAATATACATTAACCTTACTTTTCACATCTAACGCTGTATCTGTTGTATCCTCTGCTGCTGTTGTTGTGTACACCTCTTCTGCTCGTACCGCTAAAGGTAACACCAACATAAATGCTAAAACAAGCATTAGTATCTTTCTTACTACTTTCATATTTCCTCCCCATAAATACTGTCGACTCAGTATATAAACATTTTAACAAACTATTGTTTTTTTAACAAGCTTTTAGTATAATTTCACAATTTTTTCACTTTTCTTTTTCTATAAAAATAGTATACTTCAATAGTTACTATTAGTATGTATTTTACATAATCAATAAAAGTTGGATATGGATTTACTACTTTTTGGACAAGCAGTATTAATAAATAAAATAATAAATCAATAACAAAATATATTGTTATTATTGTGAATAATGTATATATTATTTTATTAATATATGTAGATGTATTTTTGTCAAATTCATTATACTTTTCAACAATACTTTTTTCTTCTAACACGTCTCCACAAGAGGCGCACTTTTCAATACCTTCCTCGTTCTTGAGTCCACATTTTTTACAAATCATATCTCCACCACCATAACATATAAAATTATATCATAAAAAAAGAGTTACTAATTAAATTTAGTAACTTTTTTAAAAATTCTAAGTGAATTCAAAATTGCTAGGAAAGTAACCCCTACATCCGAAAAAACCGCAAGCCACATATTAGCTATACCCAATATTCCTAATATCATAACTAAAACTTTAATAGAAATAGAAAACATTATATTTTGCCACACTATTTTTCTTGTTAATTTAGAAATATTAATAGCAACTGGTAGTTTTGAAATATCATCATTCATAAAAACTACATCACTTGCTTCTATTGCAATATCACTTCCGATATCACCAAGCGATATTCCAATATCAGCATATTTTAAAGAAACAGAATCATTTACCCCATCACCAACAAATATCGTCTTATTATTTTTGTTGAATTCATTTACTTTTATTGCCTTTTCATCTGGCAATAGATTTCCATAATACTCTTTAATACTTAACTTTTTTGCAACATCTTCTACTATTTTTATATCATCACCTGACAGCATTGCAACTTCATTGATTCCAGCCTTTTTAAGTGATTTAACGATATTTTTAGAATCTTCTTTTATTTCATCGTTAATAATTATTGTTCCCATATATTTTCTATTAACTGCAATATTTACTTTTGTACCTATCATATTTACTTTTTGATATACTATATCAAATCTATCAAGCAACTTATCATTACCAACTAAAACTTCATCACCTTTAACAAATACTTTTATACCAAGGCCAGATAGTTCTTCAAAGTCTTTAATCTTTTTAACATCAATACTCTTTTGGTACAACTCTTTTATTGTAGAAGCGATCGGATGCAACGAATAATATTCTGCATAGGCTAAAAGTTCAATCATTCTTTCCTTAGTATTTGAACCACATATAACGTTTGTGACTTCAAAGCTACCTCTTGTAAGGGTTCCAGTCTTATCAAATACAACTTTATCACATTTAGATATAAGCTCTAATTCATTGCTCCCTTTAAAAAGTATACCGTTCTTAGCTGCACTTCCAATTCCTGAGAAAAACGAAAGCGGTACCGATATAACTAATGCACAAGGACAAGAAATCACTAAAAATACTAATGCTCTATTTATCCAAGTAGCATTATCAAAGCCAAGACAGATTGGAATTATAGCAATTAAAAGTGCTAGTATTACGACAGTTGGAGTATAGCCTTTAGAAAACTTTGTTATGAATTTTTCACTAGGTGCTTTTCTATTTTCGGCTTCTTCAATCATTTTAGCAATGCGCGAAACTGTGGAATTATCATATGTTGTTTTTACTTTTACTACCAAATTACTCGTCTCATTAATAAATCCACCTAATATTTCATCATTGACACTCAAACACCTTTTCTTTGATTCACCAGTAATTGACTTAGTATCAAGATAGCTTCTCCCATCTATTACAATACCGTCTATGGGAACTTTTTCGCCTGGCAGAATAGCTATTACATCATCAACCTTTAATTCACTAGGATTTACTTTAATCATATTTCCATCCACAATTAGATTTGCAGTATCTGTTTTCAAGTCTAAAAGAGCCAAAATAGATTCCTTAGAATTATCAACTGCTAGGTCTCCAAAATATTCTCCTATCTGATACAGCAATAAAACTGCAACAGCCTCTGGTATTTCATTTAGAACTAAAGCACCAATAGTAGCAATTACCATAAGAAAGTTTTCATCAAACATTTCAAAGTTTCTTATATTTTTTATTACTTTTATATATATATCATATCCTATAATTATATAAGAACTAATTAAAAAGACTGTTGATAAAGAATCAGAAGTTATCAAACCAAGTATCAAAAATATGCAAGATAGTATCATTTTTGCTATTTGAAAATTAAATTTCCCCATACTTCTTTTCCTCCAATTTATGTTCAATACCAAGCTCTAAAATCTTTTCAATATGATCATCCATCAAACTATAATATACTTCTTTTCCGGATTTCTCTACCTTTACCAAGTTTTCAGCCCTCAAGTTTTTTAATTGATGTGATATCGAAGAATGCGTCATTCCTAAACTACTAGCTATATCACTTACACACATTTTATTATTTTTAAGTGTTGATAAAATTTTTAATCTAGTATCATCTGCAAACACTTTAAAAAATTCACTCAACATATAATATTGTGTATCGTTTAAATTTTTCATTTTGCCTCCTTGTATGAACGATTGTTCATACATTCATATTATATGATAAATAAAACGTTTTTGCAACAAAAAAAAGATTCAAACTATGAATCATTTTTATTATTCTATTTTACCAATTTTCTAAGTAGATTTACTACATAAATTAATAAACAAGCACCTGCAACTGAAATAAGGAATCCTAGAAAACTAATTGAATTACTACCATTAATATCTAGAAGATTTGATAACCATCCTCCTAGAAAAGTACCTAATATACCTGTTATAACATTCCCAAGCAATCCTAAACTATTTCTTCTTGTGAGCCTATTTGCAAGATAACCTACTAACACACCAAATACAACCCAAAGAAGTATTGAAATAAAATCCATTACAATCCACCTTTCAATACATAATATACATATTTAGTGCAATTAATTCAAAAAACTTAAGTTCTCACCTAAGTTTTTAATATTTTAGTCTATTTCTCTAGTATTACCAGTCAATGAATAACCAGCATTTAATAAAGTTGTATCATTATATACGCTCCACTTATAATCTGTGTAAGCCGCTTTTATTAATGTTCTTGTTCTTCTCTTATATTGATATACATCCTTAAACACTTCTG
>JAVBQF010000016.1:0-12963 GCA_031549195.1 Bacilli bacterium | reverse complement strand
ATTTGTCTAGAGCTTGTTTCATTATGTTTTCTTTAAAAGACTCTTTAAAATGTGGTTGAGTATGTTCAAATAATACATTGATACTAGAACTGCTAGTAATTATATTCATTATATTTTCAGCATCTAATATATTAACATCATCTCCAGCTGTTTCTTTAAAGCCGTGAGGGTTTTTACAAGCGTGAGGAATTATTATACATTCTGTACCAGAAATTAACTCAAATAAGTCATCTAATTTTAGGAAGTTATTTCCATTAGTTGCTAATACCTTGTCCAGCTTTAAACTTACTTTAATAATATCGGTTGTTTCTGAAAATACCACTACAATATGATATCTTTTACTTGTAGTAATAAATACATCTAATTCTGCACCAGGCAATAAGTTAGTGTTAGAATACTTTGAAATGCAAGAAGCTTTTAGTAGCTCAATTACATCAATAGAGTTATGATTAGTAATAGAGATTAATTCAAAATCGTTTATCTTATTTCTATTATATAAATTTTCTAATGTATAGTATTTTCCAGTATCAGCATCTTCTCCGCCATTGTTATAAGTGTTGCCTTCTCTGGTGTGTATATGTAAGTCAATTCGTTTCCATTCTTCCATAGTCATACTCCTTTCTTAAAAAAATAGAAGCTGAAAGCCATACGACCACAACTTCTTCGCAATTTAATTGTATCATAGAAAGTCGTATTTTGGCATATATTGCCAATTATTTCTATAATTCTATATCTAAATTATCAAATAATTTATCTGAAAAAAAGCTTTCTAGCTTAATATTTAAACTATCACAAATCCTAACTATTGTTAATAACTTAGGGTTTTTACTTTTTCCACCTATAATTGATTGCACTGTTGATTGTGTTAATCCACTCATAATTGATAATTTATTAATGCTTATATTTTTTTCTTCACACAAATCTAATATCCTTTTTGCTACTGCATCAGCTATTTGCATAATATCATCTCCTATACTATTATTATATGGAGATAACGACACATCATTTAGCGATGTATCGTTGACTTTTGTGATATTAAATTATACAATAGTAGTATTGATAATGGAGGTTTATTATGATGAATGTTTTTGAAAAAGATAAGATTGTTGCTGTAGTATTAAATGAGAATGATGAAATAAAGATTATGTCTAGTAAGATTGATAGTGATAGCTATATCATTACTTGTAAAAATGGTGTGTTAATAATAAAAAAAGAGAAAGATGAAAAGAGGTAATAGTATGAAAAAAGAATTAACTTATGCAGAACAACAAAAAAGAAAAGAAAAAAGAAAAATGATTATTTATGGAATATTTTATATATCAGTTTGTTTAGTACCGTTTATCTTTATTTTTTTACCTAAAGATAGTGATGATAATAGTTATGATAAAAGTCTTGCTTGTTATGTTGCTAAACAAGAAGTAGAAAATAAATTAAAGTCTCCATCAAGTGCAGTATTCCCTGAATGTTCATATATGAGTATATATCCTGTTGGAGAAATTTGGTATGTCACTGGTTCTGTTGAAGCACAAAATTCATTTGGAGCAATGATAAAAACAAAATTTGAAGTGAGAATTAAAATTACAGGTAAAAATAAATATCTTGTTACATATGTGCGAGTTGATTAAAGACGGAGACGGTAAATATATAACTGCAACACGATGTTTGTAAGTGGTGCAAATAACCTTTTTTTCAAAACGAAGGACTTTCTGGGTAAGAAAGTGTACTATTTCAAAAGTCGATGATATGATATTTTTAGCAAGGGACGCTTTGCGATGTTGAGCTTAACAAATTGAAGTATAGATTAGAGTACCGATTTATTGGTTATTAATGCTTTTGAAAAGATTAATATAAAGCTACTATATTTCTTACCAAGAAAAGAACTTCGAAGTTCGTAAATTATTCATAACGAAGAAAAAGGAGGAATGATTTATGAATGATGCTGAAAAAACAGTTAAAATGCCGTTGTCATCATCTGAAATGGAAGTAAGGAAGAAATTTCATCTTACTTTGAGTAAAGTAATTATTCAAAAGTATGGAATAAATTTCGCACTACTATTGAGTGAGCTAGATAGAATTACATATTCTTGTGAAGCAAACTCTGATGAAGATGGTTATCTACAATTAAGCTATAACTTGTTTAAAAGAGATATTAGATTATCTAAGGAACAAGTTAAACTTTTGATAGATAAAATGGTAGAACTAGGTTTTGTTGAAACTAAATACACGCATAATGGTAGAAGAAAATTATACAGATTAAATCGTGGTAAATTTCAAGCGAAATTGAATGCACTTATCTCAGAATATGAAAATAGAAAAAGAAATTAGTGCAGCGAGGTGAATTGAGGAGCTATCAAGCTAATTCTAGATAAGACTAGTAGTAAAAGTCTTGATAGCCCCCTCTATTCTATTTTTAAGAGACTTTATAATGATTAATGAATCAGTATACAAATTAATATAATATGCCTAAAATGGGCTTTAAATCGAAAATAAAAAATATGTAATTTCTTACTAAGAGATTACTACGAAAGGAAGAAGAAAAAATATGAGTTTAAGTAAAGAGCAATTAGAGATAATTGCAGGAGCGATAGATATAAGTGAAGTAAAGCAGTTAATATTAGACAATATAAGCGAATACAATCAGTTTCTTATTGAAGAGATTGATATTGATGATAAGGATATTAAGTATCCTAGAAAGGACGATAACAATGGATGTGGTAATTTATGCACGATATAGTTCACATAACCAGACCGAGTGCTCTATTGAAGGACAGCTAAATGAGTGTAAAATTTTTGCTGAAAGAAACAACTATAATATAGTTGGTAAGTATATAGACCGTGCTAAGAGTGGAACTAAAGATGATAGAGAGCAATTTCTTCAAATGATTTCTGATGGGAAGAAAAAGATGTTTCAAGGTGTTATAGTTTATCAGCTAGATAGGTTCGCAAGAAATCGCTATGATAGTGCAAACTATAAGAAACAATTAAAAGATAAAGGGATAAAAGTTTTATCGGCTAGAGAGAATATAACGGATGATGCTTCTGGAATACTGATGGAAAGTGTACTTGAAGGAATGGCAGAATACTACTCTGTTGAGTTAGGTCAAAAGGTAAGACGAGGAATGGGAATAAATGCAGAATACTGTTATTATAATGGTGGCACTGTTCCTCTTGGCTTTACTCTTCAAGAGTTAAATATATCAACTAATGGAAAGCCTATGATAAAGAAGAAATATGCCATTATGATAAGACTGCACCAATAGTTAAAAAGATATTTCAGATGTATGCTAATAGAGAAACTATGGCATCCATTATTAGATATTTAAATAGTTTAGGGTGTAAGACTTCTACGGATAAAGAGTTTAATAAAAGCAGTATAGGAAGAGTTTTAAATAATAAAAAGTATATAGGAATTTATTCATATAGAGATGTAGAAACTCCAGATGGTGTACCTAGAATAATTGAAGATGATTTGTTTGAAAAAGTTCAACAGGAGCTAACTAGAAATGGTTTAGCTCCTGCTAGAAATAGAGCTAAGACTGAATACTTATTAACAACTAAATTGATGTGTGGAGAATGTAAGGAATATATGACAGGCTATTCTGGAACATCTAAGACAGGTAAATTACATACATATTATAAATGTAAAAATAGTAAGTGTAAGACTAAGCCAATTCAAAAAGACTACATTGAGGATTTAGTTGCTAATGCAGCACAAGAATTTTTAACAAATGATAACATTAATTATGTATCAAAAGAAATAGTTAAAATTATTAATGGTTTTAAAAATGATAGTGATTTAAAGAGAATGCAAAGCAACTATAATAGTTTAGAAAAGGATAAGAAAAAGATTGTTAAGTCTATTTATGACTGCACAATCGAAAGTATTAAAAAGAATTTTTATCAAGACTTAGCTAACATTGAAGAAGAAATGAAACAATTATCTTATAATATTACAAAAGAAGCAAATAAGTATTCTGACATTACTGTTGATGAGATTAAGTTCTTCTTGAAGAAACTTAGAAAAGGAAGTATTGCTAACTTCCATTATAAAAAGAGTTTAATCAATACATTAATCAACAAGGTATTGCTATATGATGATAAAATGACTATAATATTTAATATAAACCAAGTAGAGCAAGAGATAACAATATCTCTATTAAAAAACCTTGAGAGTTCAAGCTTCAAGGTTTTGGCTCTGCCAGTATAAAAGAGGCTCAAAAAAATTGAGCTTGATATATAGAAGTCGTTATAAACAAAGGGTTTGTAACGATTTTTTATTGTGCTAATAATAGGTAAAATTTAATGAATTTTAAAGTTAAAAAGTTAGTGAAATGCGAAGAATTAGAGAGACAGATTAAAATGACGTGTAATTTTAATAGTGCAAGTTGTGAATTTGTGCAAGGAAGAATATTGAAAGTAGATAAGACAAATGTCAGTTTTATTGAGGGACATAGGGTTATTGTTAAAATTAAGGATAAGAAAATATTGTTGTTGTATTTTAATAAAGAGAATTTATTTTTATATAATAGGACTAGACAGATAAGTATTAAGCAGTTAGATATATTATTGAAAGAATTAAAGGAGTGTTAAATATGCAAAGAGTATTAGATTTTTGGACAATGGATATAGCAGTAAAGTTCAAGACGGAAAATGAGGCAAAATTATTTGTTAATAGATTAGAAGATAAATTTAGAAATATATTAGAAAATAATGCAGATTATAAGATTCAAGCGATTATTGGTGCTAGTAATTTAAATGGTAAAAAAGTTATTGATGTTTATAGTCAAGGTAGAAAGAGATTTAAAAATTTAGATTATAGTGATAAAGCAGAATTATTTTATGGTAGTTTATATAAGGAGTGGCACATACATTTATTAGTATTAAGTGAGCCAAAAGAGATGGTTAGAAGAATAATAAAGGATTATATTGATAAAAATTGGTGTCGTAAGGTAGATATAAAGGCATATAAAAAGGATGCAGATGTTGATATGATATTTTATATTAGTAATCAGTGTAGCATTATTAGATATGTAGGTGCTGAAGACAAAAGGTTTGAATATAGCTTGAAAAATTTATATAGTGAATATATAAAAGTAAATAATGCAAAAAGAAAAAGTCAGTATTATATTTATGACGAAGATAATATTTTGAAAGATAAAGTAGAAAGTAAATTTAATAAGATGTTAGAATATTTTAGAGGTATGACATTAGATATGAACATGGTAAGAGTGATAAAAATAGAAATGCAGAAGAAAAAGTAGGCTTTATCCCAATTTTGATAAGTGATGAAGATTTTTATGCGTGTCAGGAAAATATAATGCGAAATAGAAGGAATTATTACAGGAGTAAGCATTATTTATATGGGCAAAAAGAAAGATGTCATAATTGTAATAGGATAATGGCTTGTAATAATGGTAAAGAATATTTATATTATAAGTGCAAGGACTGTAATGAGTATATTAGAGAAGAAGATATTACAAAAGTTGTTATTGATAAATTGACTGATTTATTAGAATTATATTTTGCAATAGAAGGTATATATTTTGCGATTGATAGTGATTTAGCAGAAGATTTTAATAATTGTAAGGTTGATAATAAAATAAGGTTTGCAATAGATAGCAATATTATTAATGAGAAAGTTAATTTTGCCGAGAAAAGCGACGTTTTAAGCACTATATGGGATATGGCAGACTATGAGACAAAAAGTAAATTTGTTATGGAATATATAGACATTATTGAGGTTGTAAAAGACGATAAAATAAAAAATGGCTTTGGTAGGTCATATGTTGATTTAGTTGAATTGAAATTAAAAACAGATAAAATTAAAAAGTTATTTGATTTGAAAGAAAAGAATATGACTGACACTATTGCTGAATATAATGGGTTTAGATGTAGTAAGACAGAATTTAAAAACGAAAAAGAAGCGAATAAGTATATTGAGTTATTGAAGAAAAAGCATAATTTTGTAGTAATAGATATTGAGAAGAATGCTGATTATTATATTAATGATAATTTGTTATTTAAAGTTATTGATATTAAGTCAAACAGAGCTATTGAAAAAGATAAGACTTTGTTTTTAGAGTTAGTCGGAGAAGACGAAGAAATTGAGCAAGAAATATTGAATTAAATATGAAAAAATGATATATATATAAATGAGGAGATGATAAAATGTTTGATATGGATCATGTATCATTTAGTGTTAAGGAATTAGAAAAAAGCATATCATTTTTTGAACTTTTTGGCTTTGAAGTTATAAGAAGATATGAAAGTGATAATAAAGATTTAAGACTTATAATGATGAAAAGCAAGAGCAATATGTATATAGATATGTTTAATTATACAAACTATACTGATATCCCAAGTACTTCTTTAGAGCTTTCAACAGATTTACCAATAGTTGGAACAAAGCATATGGGACTTAGGGTAAAAGACATAGAAAAAGCTAAAGAATTTGTAATAGAAAACGGTGTAGCGAATGATATTACAATAAATGAGGGTAGATTGGGAAGAAGATACTTCTTTATACAAGATCCCAATGGTATATTAATTGAAATAATTGAAGAAAAGTAAGTAGTTTTTTGTTAAGTAGATTGAGCAAGAAGTATTGAATTAATCAAGTAAATATGGTATAAAATAAGTAGTTAATATGAAAGGGATTATTCAAGATGAAAAATTTTGAAACCCATTTTATAACGGTGCCAGTTGAAGCTGTTCTCAATTTTTGAGATTTTATATAAAACTTGGTATGAAAATATCAAGTTTTTTAGTATAATAGTGATAAGCTGGTGATAACATGGATATATATGACTATGTAGTTAGAGATATTGATAATAAAGAAGTAAGTTTAAGTGAATATAAGGATAAAGTCCTGTTAATTGTAAATACTGCTACAGGTTGTGGGTTTACACCACAATATGAAGGATTAGAGACTTTATATAAAAAGTATCGAAATCAAGGATTAGAGATTTTAGATTTTCCTTGTAATCAGTTTGCTAATCAAGCCCCTGGTACCAATAAAGAGATATTATCATTTTGCCAATTAAAATATAATACAACTTTTAAAACTTTTTCAAAAATTAAAGTTAATGGCAGTGATGAAGCCCCAATATATACCTTTTTAAAAAAACAAAAGAGCGGATTACTAAATTCTAGAATTAAATGGAATTTTACAAAATTCTTAGTTGATAGGAATGGAAAAGTAATAAAGAGGTATAGCCCAACTGTGAAACCAGAAAAAATTGAAAAAGACATTTTAAAAATATTGAATGTAAGTAAGTAATAATTAGTAAAAATAAAATAGTTGGAAGCCCTCTACCATATACCATGTTTTTCAATTACTTCAACACCGTATAAATTTCTTCGCACAACTTTACTCAAAATTTGTTATCCTATTGCTATGAGGTGAAAAAATGAAAATAGTTATTTTTTCTGATATACATTATGCACCAGAACCACCAATTAATAATGGTTCTATAATAGATAGAAAATTAACACAATATTCAATTCCTTTAATACGTAAAATAATTGATGAAATTAATAATAATATTAAACCGGATATTGTAATTAATTTAGGAGATTTAGTTGAAGATTTCTTTAATCATGATATGGATATTGTAAATATTTCATACATTTGGAATCTTTTAAAGAAAATAAAACCGCCTTTTTATTCAGTAGCCGGAAATCATGACCTCCGCTCTATGAACAGCAGAATAGAAGTTGAAGAAATTATGGAATATAATCATTCAACATTTTCAATAGATTTTGATGAATATCATTTAGTTTTTCTTGGACTAAATGTTGATAATGAAGCAAGCACAGAATATGGTGGAATATTGAAAGCTCAATTTATTTCAGAAGATGATTTAAAATGGTTAAAAAAAGATTTAACAACTACAAATCTTCCAGTGTTAGTTTTTACTCACTTTGGTGTTGCCGAAGATAATATGACAGGTAATTGGTGGTTTGAGGAACACCCCGATCACGCTGTGCTGGGAAATCGCAAAGAAGTAAAAGAAATATTTAAAAACAATTCAAATATTTTAGGTGTATTCTCTGGTCATCAGCATTGGACAAAAAAATTAAAAGAAGATGGAATTGCTTATTATGTAATTGGTTCTTTGACTGAGAATATAAATGATGACGGTGTTCCAGATGGCATTTATTTTGAGGTTGATGTTGATAGTGGTAATCTAATAGTAGAAGAACACCATATCAGATTATAAATATTTACTTCAAAAGTAAATAAATCAGCATTTTCATCCTGTGTAACTGTATAACTAAAATATATAATTTCAATAAAATTGAAATAATTTGTTTTTAAATGAAAATATTGTTAGAAGAAAAACTTAAAATGTGTAAGGAACATGTAACAGAAAAAAGTTGATACTCATCTATTAACAATGTAGATACTGAAAACTATTGAGGCTTGATACGAAAGTACTGAGTTTTTTTATTACCAAAAACTTCCATAAATGGTCAAATTTTGTTGAAAAACTTTGTAATGTTGTATACAATAAACTTGTAGTATACATTCGTATTTTAAATCTTATATTTGTAGTAAAAATTGTTAAATATGTGATTTTTGTATCTATCACATATAGAAAAAGGTGTTTTATGAAAAATGTACTAAAAAAAGCAAGTATCATAGTCTCTCTCTTTTCAATTGCAATATTATTGATGAATTTATATTCATTTAAATTTAATAATAAAGAGTCAGAAAAAATTATATTAACTGAAAGAAGTGAATATAATACGACTATATCAAATGGTAGTACAGTACCTTCTACTATTACTACAGATACATTCCTCGAGAAGGGAACTTATACAATATATTCGAATTTAGTAATTAACTCTGGTGTTACTTTAGAAGTAGAAGCAGGAACTATTTTAAACTTTCCATCTTCTATTACTATTAATGGAACTTTGTTATTAAATGGAACAGAGCAAGAAAGAATTACATTTAAACCATATTCTACTAGTTCAAATGAAATAATTGTTTCAACATCTGGTGTATTTACTGCATCATATACAGATATTTCAGGATTAAACGGGACTACAGCATTTAGAGATGTAATACAAGTGTCAGGAACATTAAAATTAGACAATTGTACTGTAGCAGGGACTTCTACTGCTGAATTTTATTCTATTCAATTAGGTCTGTATAGTGAAATAACTAATAGTGAAATAGGTCTTTCGATTAATGTATCATATACTAATGTTAATAATGTAATAATAGAAAATAATATTATTAAAAATGGTGTTTCTATAACTAAAAAACCAACTGGTATTTTAAGAATAAATAATAATGAATCGGTAAGTACTTATCCGGTATCAATTAGTTTATCTGTTTGTGATAAAAACACTTTTGAAAATATAAGAAATAATACAAACGCAGTAGAAAAATATAATGCAATTTATCTTGTTGATAGTGCACCAGTAACTGATATTAGATTAACAAAACAAAATTATATAATAAAGTCTGATATTACAGTACCTGCTAATACTATTTTTGAAGTTGATGCTGGTAGTGTAATAAATATAAATTCTGTTTCTAATCGTAGTTATAGTATTAGTGTTTATGGAGAACTTTTATTAAATGGTACAGAAGATGAGAAAATTACATTAAAACCTTATACTTATTTAGGATGGAAAGGACTAGAAGTTTTCACTACTGGAATTGTTGATGCCTCTTATACAGACTTTTTAGAACTGACTGCACCAGATTATTCTACAGTTGTAATGTCAAGTGATGGGATATTAAATTTAGACCACTCTTTACTGACCAATATAGAAAGAGCAAATGAAACGTTTTCTCTTTCGTTAGGAAAGAATAGTACTATAACAAATAGCGAATTAAATCAAAAAATAATAGTAGCAAATACAAATTCTAATAATATAACAATTGAAAATAATACTATAAAAGATGGTATTGTAGTAATGAAAAAAGTAGCAGGAACTCTAAAAATAAATGACAATAAAATAACTAAACCTTATATATATCCGGTAACTATTGGATTATCAGTTAGTAGTGTCAATACTTTTGAAAATATAAAAAATAATACAGCCACTACTGAATCAAATAATGCTATATACTTAAGTGATGGATTACCAACAGCAAATGTAAAATTAACAAAGCAAAATTATATATTGAATGGTGATTTTGTAATACCTGTGAACACTGTTTTTGAAGTAGAAAAAGGTATCAAAATTAATCTTCCTTCATTGTATCTTATTAGTGTAAGTGGACAATTGATATTTAATGGAACTGAAGAAGAAAAAATTGTGTTAAAACATACGGATATGGGTAGTATTAGTGTTACCTCTACAGGTACTTTAGATGCTTCATATACTGATTTTTCAACTGTTGAGCCTCCAACTTCAGCTAGGTCTGCAATAAGTAGTTCTGGCACATTAATATTAGATCATTGTACTATTAGAAGAGGGACTACCACGTTTGGTGATTATATATATGTAGGATTAAATACCAAAATAACTAATAGTGAATTTGAACAACAAATATATGTCAATTTACGTAATCCTAATAATTTAATAATAGAAAATAATAATATTAAAAATAATATTATAGTCGCAAATAAACCAACTGGTATTATAAAAATTAATAATAATAAAGTATATGGTGGTTCTAGATATCCTGTGACAATATGCTTATCAATGGTGGATGAAGATACATTTGCCAATATAACAAATAATATTAATACTGATAATGATTTATATAGTGCAATATATATAAGTGATGGGACACCAAACACAAATATTAAATTAACAAAACAAGCATATGTAATAAATCAAAATATCACAATACCTTCTAATCTTGCTTTTGAAGTAGAAAATGGTAGTGTATTAAAGTTTAATTCTAGCTATGGTTTTAGTGTATCAGGACTTTTGAACTTAGTAGGAACTAAAGATTCTGTAATTACACTAACAAATCCAACAGATAGTGAATTTGGTGGCACTGGAGCCGCTAATTATTGGGGTGGTATAAAGATTACTTCAACTGGTATGGCTGTAATATTTAATACCGATATAAGAAGAACAGGAGCTAATTCAACATATGCAATTCAAAATAGTGGAAGTCTTATAATGGTTAACTCTTCTATTACAAAGTGTCAGTCAAATGCTGCAATTAAATATGATACAATAAGTACGGAGCAAGGCTTAAAAAACAATTTTATATCGGGTGGTGTGGCATCTAATGCAATAATTGATGCAACATATAATTATTGGGGAGCAGAAAATGGACCTAGAAGACTTGATCCTGGGACAAACACTTATGTTGGAGATGGCTTTTCAGTAAGTAATAATATATCTATTTATCCTTTTAATACATCTTTTATAAAAACAGATGTGGAAAGTATAGAATTAATAACTACTAGATTATATGAGCTTCGCCACTTTGGAAAAAGTGGAGTTAATGCATTTACTGGTAATTATAGCAAACAATTAATTGATTTTGAAATTATTAATAATAATATAGACTTAAAATTTAGTAGAACTTATAATTCTAAAAATAGTATATCTTCTATACTAGGGTATGGTTGGTCTTTTGGATTTTCATCTAAAGTACAAAACTTATATGATCCAAATTCATATATTGTATATTTGCCAGATGGATCTATTAATATTTTTACAAAAGAAGGTAATACATTTACTGCAGAAGATAGTAGAAATACATTCAAAATAGAAAATAATAAGTATATTCTTACTAAAGATGATCAAACGGTATATACCTATAATATTAATGGTAATTTAGAGACAATAACCGATAAATATGGTAATAAAACACAAGTAGTTGTAAACTCAAATGGAAACATTGAGCGTATTACAGATTGTTTTAACCGTGTATATACACTTGAATATAATAGTAATAATTTATTAAGTAAAATAACTGACCCAATAGGTAGAACTGTAAAGTATAGTTATAATAGCAATAATATGTTAGAGACTGTTACAGATGTAAATGGAGTTATTATTACTTATAGTTATAACAATGATAAGAAACTAATTAATATAAAACAAAATAATATAGAGATAGAAAAGATAGAGTATATTACAACAGGTCAATATGCTGGAAGAGTGTATAAAGTTACAAATGCAAGTGATAATACAACTATTTATAGTTATGATGAGATTAATAATGTTACAACTGAAATAGCAACTGGATCATATGTTACAAATAAATACTTTGATAGAGATGGATATATTACAAAAATAATTGACCCCTATAATAAGACAACTTTAATTACTTATAATCTTATTAGTGGAATTAATAAATATGGAGAAAGATTAACTATTACAGATATTAATTCTAATAAGACTACTTATGAAAGAGATAATCTTGGAAGAATTATAAAGATAATAAATCCAGATGCATCAGTAAAAAAATATACTTATAATGTAAAAAATAATATTATTATGGAAGTAGATGAGTTAAGTAATATAACAGAATATATTTATGATAATGATAATGTTACTTTGCTTAAAGTAGTAAAACCTATTGATGGATTTACTTTATATAATAGTGATAATAATTCTATTTTATATGAGATGACTTTATATAGTTATTATAATCAAAGTGAAGTAAATGGTATAAAGGGATTAATTAAGACTAAGAGTGATTTGAATGGCACTACAACATATGAATATGATTCATATGGTAATCCAGCTAGTGTTACTTTAGATAATGAAACTAAAACAGTATATACAAGTAATAAATTAGGATGGATCTTATCTGAAAGAACAAATAATAAATATATGACAAGTTATGAGTACAATAATTATGGAAGTATAGCTAAAACAGTTAAAGATTCTAATATAATATCAGAGATAATTTATAACTATCAGAATAAGCCTGTTAAGGTTGTGGATGGTAATGGTAATTATGAATCATTTGAATATGATAAAGCAGGTAATGTTATAAAGCAGATAGATAAAGAAGGAAATGTT
>JAVBQF010000011.1:0-4137 GCA_031549195.1 Bacilli bacterium | reverse complement strand
TTAATGGCTTAATATTATTTAAGATTATTGTTAATATATTTTATTTTAAAACAAGAAAATGGATGAATATAGAAGAAAAAAGCCTCACTTGATAGTGAAGCTTTTATTTTGTATTTATATCACTCTTAATCTTTTCAAGTACTTCCTTTTTATCTACTTGAAACACTAACTTTTTAACATCATAATTATCAAATACAGAATAACTAATTGAATAAACAACTTCTTCTAATATATTTTCATTATTCATAAAAATACTATTGTTAAAATTTAGAGTCATTGTATCTTTATCTATTTCATAGTTAATAAGTTCAACTTTCTTACTTAAATAACTTATTAGATTAGGCTCATATATATAACTACTTGATAGTTGTTCTACAATTATTTTTATTTTATCTCTATTATCATTAACATATTTTGTTATTGGAACATAATACTTATCATTATTAACTTCGTCAATATAATAGATTACAACTTTTTGTACATCCGTTAATTTACTTAATTCATATTTTTTGTTTATACCAAAACTACTAGTAAGTATTGAAGGTATATCTATACCTATGACTTCCCTTATATTAGTACCATCCACATATAATGATATTCCATTAATATCATCCAGTTCCAAAATAGTATAAGTTATAGACTCAATCAATTTTTCTTTTAAAGTATTATCTATAGATAATACTTCTTTAGATAAGTTTATATTAACTATGCCATCACTAGCTTCTATTCCAAGAACCTTTGTATTTTTCGGAACAGTACAACTCAAATGACTAGGAATTGTATTATCATTCGATATAGTAAGTTTACTTATTAGTGCTTTAATCTTATCAGATAAATCATTTTTTTTATCTAATATAACAGGCATCTTAACTAATTGATTCTCTTTGTTCAATAAGTAAACATTACTATATTCCTTATCCACATATTCTACTTCTATATTTGGTTTAAAGGTACTGCCACTTTTTATCTTAGATGGTATTATATAAATTGTAAGTAATATGATAACAGTAAATGTTGTAATAAATATTTTCTTTAATGCTTTCTTTTTTAGCACAATTAATCACCTAATAAATACTATGTTAAATTATAAAGATAATTCATTTAATTTTAATAATTCAATAACCGCACCAGCTCTACCTTTTACTCCTAATTTTTGCATTGTATTAGAAATGTGATTTCTCACAGTTTTTTCACTAATATTTAAATCTTCTGCTATTTCTTTGGTACTCTTGTTTTTGATTAAAAGTTCAAATACTTCTCTTTCACGAGATGTTAATATATTTTTAATAAAAATAACCCCACTTTCTCTTAATAAATTACTTCATATTATTTTATGAGTAATTCACTAATTGTTGAGGGGGTTTACCTATTGAAATTTAACAGTAATATACATTTGCTCTGTAAATTCTTTTTGAACAGTTCTCATAATGGCATTTGCAAGCGCATTATCATGGTTTTTTGCAACAATTACAACAGATATTTCTTTATTGTCAATTTCAACAAAACTATCCATATTGTGAACTTCTTTTACTTTGGCTTCAAGCATCTCTTCTTGACTTACTATTATGTTTAAATACTTTAATTCTTCATATGCCGCATTTTTAGCTTCAGTATTCATCTCATTATTAGTAAGTACACCCTCTAAGTCAGCCTTTTTTTGCATTCGCTCTTCTTCAAGGCTGACTCTAAGTGCAACAAGTATTTCACTTTCTTGAACAACTACACTTACTTTATCATCTTCTTCTTTTTTGTCTACTACATCTGTTTTGCCATTATTCAAAAGCAAATCATTCGGCATAGTGACATAATATACACTTAGTACTAATATTAAACTAAATAATGTTAAAAACCACAAATTCTCTTTATTTATCATAAAGCCATCCCTTCTTCCTAATACAGTGTATTAAATTTATAAAAATTTATTACTATTTTTATGTTAAAAAGAAAAAGGTATCTCTACCCTTCATATAAACTTTAAAGTATAACAATTTTTATTCCCAAGCTGAATATCTTTTACCTTGAGAATTTTCTACATATCCATTTGTACCAGTATAACTATGTAACACAGTAGATAAAATTCCTGTTCCTGATACATTAGTAGGCCCTACGCTCAAGGTATTATCTTTGTATATTCTCCCGTTATCTATCCATACTGACCAAATTGCTACTTCATCCAAGGAATATGTTTCATTTAAATCTATTGTTACACATTGCATTCCTGTATCAGTTGCTTTCCCATCATTCGTATTAGTATTATCCTGCCAAAAGTCACCATCAGTTATTCTTGAATATGGATACCCACTTACTGCTAAGCTAGTACCTATAACATTTTTTCCTTTTGCAACATTAATCCCATTCTTTATTGCTTGTATTTCTAACCAATTGTTTGTGGTATTAGATGTATTTCCATTTACACAACTTTTTATATATCTAACATTATCAAGTTTAGTATTTACTTTTACTGGTTCTTTGGTTCCAACAAATGTTATTTTTGCTTTTCCATCACCTGTATTTACTCCTGTACTCATACTTCCATTTGTAAAGTATTTTCCTGAATAATGTATTGTGTTATTTGTATGGGTTGTGCTACTTGCTGATGTTACTGCATTTACTCCTGCGTAACCACTTATAAACGATGATCCTCCACCTGCTGCACACCAAGTACTTCCAGGATGATTTCCATGACCACCACCATAATATCCACCACCTCCGCCAGATGAAGCATATGTGTATGCGCCAGTTGCATTAATACTATGCCCACCAACTCCAAAAGTTCCTAACATTATACTGGTTTTTATAGGATCAATAACATCATTAAAACTAGATCCAGGCTCTCCGCCTGCAGTTTGAGAACCACCTTTACCGTTGTAAGCATATCCTCCAGTAATTCCATCAACGTTTAAACAATTAAAATACGCAGAAACTCCAATTAATCCTCCACCATTCCCTCTAATATCTGTTGGTTTTAAATATGTAGCAGAGTTTGAATGAACGCCACCGCCACCACCACCAGCAACCATAATTCTTGAGCCTAGAGAAGTGTTCCATGTGCCTGAAACCAATCTAACATCTGTGGCTCCACCACCTTGTGTTTCGCCCAGGCCACCACCATTATATGGATTCACACTATTGCTTTGGTTATTACCAGACTTACCTTTTTGTCCAATATACATATATATTTTTTCGTTTTTTTCCAAACGGATACTACCTTTGGTATAAGCACCCATTCCAGCAGTATTAACAACTCCATGTTCAGAACCACTAGCCCCCCATAACTCTATATTGTAATATCCAGATGCTGGTACTGTGAATTCTTGCGAGTTACCTGTATATCCATAATTATATATACTCTCTATTATTTCTATTTCTCTTGTTACCTCAGTTATTACTTTTCCTTTATCATCCTTTAAAATGTAACTTATACTCTTTGTCCCTGTACTTGTCGTATCTATTTCTGCTACTTCTAAGCCACTTAAGTCACTTACTATATTACCCTCTTTATCTCTTACTTCTATTCCACTTAATAAATCTGGACTACTTCCCTTTGCTATTACTAAATCTTCTTCTTCAAATACTATACTTGATTTATTATTTATATCTTTTAATACTATATTCTTTGCATCACATGTACTACTTGATATTTCTCCTAATAATACCTTTCCTTCTACTGTCTTCTCCTTATCTATCTCGTTTACTCCCCCTGTTATATTCTCCGCTTTTAATTTATCTTCTTTTGTTATCTCTACTCCATACCCTGCTTTATCATAACTTGTCCAGTAATAACTATATCCTTTCCCATCAAATGTTACTACTACATATGCTTCTTCCCATTCTCCAAATGGACTCTTTCCACCCTTTTCTAGTTTTATACACTTTGCTGGTACATAATACATTACTTCTGGGTTTGTAAATGGATACTCTAGACTATTTACTTTATTTCTTACCGCACTCATATATTGTTTCGCTGTTGCTACATATGCATTCTTCTTTGATTTATTTACATATTCTGCTACACTTGGTATTGCTATTACCATTAGTATTCCTAATATTATTATTACTGCCAACAGTTCTATTAAGGTGAACCCTCGTCTTTTCTTGGCTATGTTTTCTTTCTTATTTATTCCACCATTTTCCTTC
>JAVBQF010000030.1:0-3187 GCA_031549195.1 Bacilli bacterium | reverse complement strand
TAATTTCTTTTCTTTTTCCTTCATGCTCTTTACTATTTGTCAGTTTACAAGCACAGTTAATAAACTCTAATTCATTATGCTTTGCCCACAGTTTTACATCTTCTTCTTTTACATAATACATAGGTCGAATTAACTCCATGTTTTTAAAATTCGCACTCTTTAACTTAGGCATCATCGTTTTATATTCACCTGCATATAGAATGTTTAACATAATTGTCTCAATTACATCATCAAAATGATGACCAAGAGCTATTTTATTGCATCCCAACTCCTGTGCTTTATTATAAAGAGCCCCTCTTCTCATTCTGGCACATAAATAGCAAGGTGTATTTCCTCCTATGTCATCTACTACATTAAATATGTTACTTTCAAATATAAGTGCATCTATATTTAGCTTTTTCAAATTAACTTTAATAAGTTCTAAATTCACATCATTATATCCAGGATTCATAACAATGAATTTTAAATCAAAATTAATTTTACCATGCCTTTTTAATTCTTGAAGTAACTTAGCTAAAAGCATTGAATCTTTTCCACCACTAATGCACACTGCAATAGAGTCTCCGTCATTAACTAATTTATATTCATCAACAGCCCTTACAAATCTACTCCACAGTGTTTTTCTAAATTTTTTTATAATACTTCTTTCTATATCTTTATAGTCCATAAAAATCACCAATAAGATTATACACCATTAACCATAATTTGTATATCACATAGAATATCATAGGTGAAATTATGAAGTTTTTAGTTAATGACTTTAATATATATTATGAAAAACATGGTAAAGGAAAAGAAAGCATTGTTATACTTCCTGGATGGGGAGAAACTAGAACTACCTTTGATCATTTAATAGACTTCCTAAAGCCCAACTTTACAATTTATATATTAGATTATCCTGGATTTGGTAATAGTGACTTTCCAAATAGAGATTTAAACATTGAAGATTATGCTAAACTAGTATTAGATTTTATGAATACATTATGTATAGACACTCCGATAGTACTTGGGCATTCATTCGGTGGAAGAATAATAACTCTTCTTGCCGGTAAATATAAAGTTAAATTTAGAAAAATTATTATGATGGACGCAGCTGGTATTAAACACAAAAAAAGGTTTTATCAAAGAATGAGACAGTCAACATATAAGTTCTTAAAGAAATTAAAAGTATTCATTCCTAAAAAATATAAAAGTAAATATATTGATAAACTAATAGGTCTCTTTGGTTCAAGTGATTTTAAAAATTTAAACCAAAATATTAGAAAAACATTTATAAATGTTGTTAATGAAGACCTATCAGAGTACTTAAAGCATATAAAATGTGATACTTTAATTATATGGGGAGAATACGATGAAGATACACCACTTAAAGATGCTTATAAAATGAACAAAGACATATCAGACTCAGGACTTGTAGTTGTAAAAAATACAACACATTTTCCATATTTACAAAATCCTCATTATGTTAATACAGTAATATTTGAATTTTTAAAAGTATATGCAAAGAAAACATAATAGAATAAATCTATTATGTTTTTATAAACATCCTATAATATTAGGAAAACTTTTAGCTAAATAATTACTCTTCCAGACTTTCTATGTGTAATTGGATGCCATTCCTTAACCAATACTGACGCATTTGCCTTTTCTTGTAAAGATTTTGCTTTCTCAAGTAACGAACTAAATTCAGATAGTGTCCCATAAGCTGTTGGATTATCAGTAAGTTCTCGAGACAATTGCACAAGTTGTGCATCTGTTAATACAACAGATTCTATGTCTTTCTTTTCAGCATACCTGTTAATAAATATTTCATTAATAGGTTCTTTGTTTTTCTTATCTTTTGGATCTGGTAAAATTCTTCTAAATCCCCATTTAACCCCATCTTTGTTAGCGGTAATTGATACTACACCGGTTCTGGTGGTAACCTTCTTACCACTTTTTACCTCAATGGTACTAATTCCATATTCATAGTCATCTGACAATTTCCAAGAATTATATAATTCATTGGTATAAAGTTTTTCCCATCCATAAGGATTTAAAATACTTTCATCTGCAACCGTTTCCAAAAATGAAGCAATCGTTTCTTCACTAAAATAGCCAAGATTTAATTCATCTCCCTTGGAATCCATATTAGTTTCTGAGGCAGCAGAAGCTATCCTCAAAATTCCACCTGGCATTGTACCTGCAAGCATTGCCGCAACAGTAAATGCAGCAAGTCCAGCATTTATTTTTGATAGTTTCATTTGATTCACTCCTTTATTTATTAATTTAATCTATATATTCATTTTTGTCAACATTTAATAACTTATTTTAGTAGCTCCAACAGCTGGATGCACACTGCTCATAGCATGTTGAACATGATGATTTTGTACAATAGTAAGAAGGTGGTTGTCCCATGCAAGTTGAATTTTTGCAGCTGTATCCTCCAGGTTCGTAATCATAACAACCACTTGATGTAGAACAGTGACAACTATATGGATTGCAATCATGGGTTCCACATTTAGTTGAATTCGATTCATAATAATGTCTTACTTTATAGGTTGCACTAGGTGTTGATATATTTCCTGCTATATCCTCACAACTCATACTTACTACTTTTCCTGATGATGATGTTGGTGAACTTATAAATTCAGTTTTTACTGGCGTATTTGTCCCACTTATCGGATCTACACATGTGCCAGTCACTGTAATTCCTGAGTTATTATCATATACTACTCCAGAATTCGGACTCCATGTTACTGTTGGAGCTGTACCATCTTTCTTAAATGTTATGCTTACTGTTCTTCTATTCTCTGCCTTATCTTCTATATATCCATGCCATGTCACTGTTTTTGTATCTGCTGTCTGTACTTTCGTCCCTGCTTTTCCACTTAAATTATAATCCATTGTTGTACTTGTACTTATTCCCCACTTCGCTATTCCACTTACTGCCTCTGGTAAACTTCCTAATATATCCTTCGTTGTTCCTTGATTAAAGCCTATCGTTACATCTCCTATATACCAACTATTATTACCCATCGATCCACTTTGGGTTAACTCTATTTCTGGTCTTGTGTTATCTATCTTTATTACTCTTTTACTCTCTTCACTTATGTTGTTATTCTTATCTACACTTCTAAATATTACTTCTTGATTCATCTCTACACTATACTCTACTACACAATTTCCATTACTTTGTATATCACTA
>JAVBQF010000032.1:0-11001 GCA_031549195.1 Bacilli bacterium | reverse complement strand
AAATTTTTTCTTTCATAATCTTGCTAGTAGTTGAATTCAAAATGAAATAACAGGTTATGGACCATTAACTGAGTTACTTGAAGATAAAAATGTGACAGAGATAATGGTAAATTCACCATCAGGAATTTATATTGAGGTGGATGGTAATATAATAAAAGATAATACAATATCCTTTATTAATTCTGAACATATTATAAGAACGATACAAAGAATTATAAGTCCGCTTGGAAGAAGTATTGATACTAATAATCCAATGGTAGACTCAAGATTACCTGATGGTTCTAGAATAAATGCTATTATACCACCGCTTGCTGTAAATGGACCAGTTCTTACTATTAGAAAATTCAAGGAAAATATTAGTAATATTGAGACTCTTATTGGATCAGGTACTCTAACCCCATATATGGCTAGATTTCTAGAAGCGTGTGTTGAAGCCAAACTAAATATAATTGTGTCTGGAGGTACCGGATCAGGTAAAACAACTCTTTTAAATGTGTTGTCAAATTTTATTAATCCCAACGAAAGAATTATAACAATTGAAGATGCTGTTGAATTAAAATTAAAAGGTGAACATGTAATATCTCTTGAAACTAGAAATGTTGGATATGAAAATAAAGGTGCAGTTACAATTAGAGATTTAGTTAGAAACTCTCTTCGCATGAGACCTGACCGAATAATAGTTGGTGAAGTTAGAGGAGAAGAAGCTTTTGATATGCTTCAGGTAATGAATACAGGGCATGATGGATCATTAACTACATTACACGCTAATAGCCCAATAGACGCTCTAAACAGACTTGAAACAATGGTTCTTATGGGTCATATTGAAATACCTCTTAGAGCGGTAAGAGAATATATAGAACATGCCATTGATGTAGTTGTGCATATTGAAAGATTAAGCGATGGCAGAAGAAAAGTTACAAGTATTTCAGAAGTTATAGGCTTTGCAAATGAATCGATAGAACTAAAAGAAATATTTGCTTTTAATCAAAATGGTATAACAGAAAATGGTTCGGTTGATGGAGAATTTGTACTATACAGTTATGTGCCAGAGGTATATAAGAAAATGAAAAATCGCGGCATAAAAAATGTTGATGACATCTTTGAAGAGGTAGAGAAATACTTAAAGAAAAAGAAAAAAGATTAAAAAGGAAGTGATACCTATGAATATAATATTAAGTGCCAAGGATATAAGCTTACTAGCAATTTTTATAGGTTCACTTATTATTCTTTTTATACTAGATAGAATAAATGAACAAGAAAAAAGATTTTCTAAATTTACTGTTTTAACTATAAAAGATGAATCAGTTCCCTTATTTGATAAATTAATTATATACTTTAATAAATTTATAAGCAGTGTATCAAATTGTTTAGTTAAAATTAAGATATTTAATAAATATAGTAAGAAGTATGAGAAATACTCTAACAATCCAAAAGTTAAACAAGACTTAATGGATTATATATCTTTAAAAGTCATATTTGCATTTATAGGCTTTATAAGTTTTCTTTTATACGTTTTGATCAATAATTTGAAAATAGAAGCTATATATTTATTATTCTCTATTTTAGTTGCATTCTTTACTCCTGATATTATCTATATGATTAAAAGTTATATTTGGAAAAAGAAAGTAGAAAAAGATTTGTTTAAAGCTATTCTAATTTTAAATAATAGTTTTAAAGCCGGACTTAACATAATGCAAGCAATACATAGAGTTTATAAAGAGCTAGATGGTGAGGTAAGTAGAGAATTTGAATTGGTTTATCGTGATATAAACTTTGGATTATCTATGGATATAGTATTTAATCGTTTTGCCGAAAGATTAAATAGTAAAGATGCTAAGTATATTGCTACATCTTTAATAATAGCAAGTAGAACAGGGGGTAACTTAGTTACGGTATTTGATTTTGCTACTAAGAATTCTTTTGTTAGAAAGAATCTTGATAATGAACTAAAGGCAGTCATATCATCTGCAGTATTTATATATAGGTTTTTAATAATAATACCAGTTGCATTATTCTTTATAATATTTATACTAAACCCAACTTATTTTAATCCACTATTTAATACTGACATAGGGCTATTTGTATTATTTATAATCATGACTTTATATGGATTATATGTATATATAGTTAGAAGATTTTTGAAAGTGGAGGTGCTATAATGAAAAAAAATAGACTTTCATATAGGTTTTATTCACTCTCTACAATAGAAAAGATGGAGAAAAAAGTTAAAATGCTTGGCTATAATAGTAGAATGAATCCAATAAATTTTCTTAATTTTAGATTAATATCTTTCGTCTTATTGTTTTTCGTGATAGTATATACAAATAGATTGGGTATGGTTTTAGCACTGCCACTTTCAATTATTTATTTCTATTTACTTACATATATTTTTATTGATAGGAAGTTAAATAGAAGAAGAAATAGATTAAATATGGATGCATTATATTTCTTTGAAATATTAACACTTTCTTTAGAGTCTGGTAAAGATTTAAGAGCTTCACTACTTCTTACTGCAGATAATATAGATTCAATACTAGCAGATGAAGTACGAAATAGCTTGCAAATGGTAAAGTATGGTAAGACATTCAATGAGGCTATGAAAGAGTTAATATCTACTATACCAAGTGATGATATAAATAATATATTGCTTAGTATAATGGAATCGAATAGTAGTGGTAATAATATTTTAGATATAATGTATGAGCAAATAGAATATTTAAGAAATAAACAAGTGATGGATGCTAAAGCTTTAATTAATAAGATACCACTTAAGGTATCAGTAATATCAGTATTATTTTTAATACCATTAATATTACTACTTATTTTAGCACCAACAATAATAAATTATTTAAGTTAGGAGGAATAACAATGAGTGGACATTCAAAATGGGCAACAATACATAGAAAAAAAGGTTTAATTGATGCAGAAAGAGGAAAAATATTTCAAAAACTTGCAAAGGAGATATATGTAGCAGCTAAAGGTACAGATGGTAATATAGATACTAATCCGGGACTTAGGGTTGTTGTCGAAAAAGCAAGAAGTAATAATATGCCTAAAGATAATATACAAAAAGCAATTGATAAGGCAACTGGAGCAGGTGGTACTGAGGAATATGAAGCAATTCGCTATGAAGGATATGGTACTGGTGGAGTTGCATTTATGATAGATTGTCTTACTGATAATAGAAATAGAACAGCTATGTTAGTTAGATCAACACTTACTAAAAAAGGCGGTAATCTGGGTACTGATGGATCTGTTGCATACATGTTTGAACGCAAAGGTGTAATAGTAATAGAAAAAGATCAAATAGATGAAGATACTGCTATGATGGCTTGCCTAGATAATGGTGCTCTTGATTTTATTGCAAATGAGGAAGCATATGAAATATATACAACTCAAGATACTTTTATTAAAGTAAAAGATGCTCTTGCAGCATTAGGAGTAAAAGAATTTATTACTAGTGAAGTGACATTTGTTGCTAATAACCTAGTTGAATTGGACGAAGATGGAACTTTAAAGACTCAAGCATTAATAGATGCTTTAGAAGATATAGATGATGTGCAGAATGTATATCATAATTTGAGTGAATAGTGGTTAATATACTTTATTTATAAAAGGTGTATTTAATTTACAAGGATATATTTGATTTTGTATGATAGATGCTATCACATATAGAGTGCGTTTGGCCTATTTCACATTAAGTGAAGTCAGCTAGACGCTTTTTACTATTTAAATAATACTATAAATATCACTGCAAATCATAGTAAAATGATGTAATAATTATAGGTATCTTCTTGTTAAAACTATATTACTATATTATACTAAATTATATAGAAGAACATATATGAGGTGCCTATGAAAAAAATAACAATATTAGCTTTACATCTAAATTATGGAGGTATTGAAAAGTGCATATCATCACTTGTTAATATGTTGCATAATGATTTTGAGATTGAAATAATTTCTTTTTACAAGATGAGTAATAAACCACCTTTTTCTATACCTACGAATGTAAAGGTTAGCTATTTGTTAGAAGATAAGCCAAATAGGGATACCTTTCTTCAAGCATTAAAGGAAAAAAGAATATTTAAAGTTATACAAGAAGGAATTAAATCTATTAAAATACTATATTTAAAAAAGAGTTTAATAAAGAAGACTATTGCAGAGTGTGAGAGTGATATTATTATATCGACAAGAAGTGAGTTTTCTTTATTTTTAGCGTCATCAAAACGAAATGATATTATTAAGATTGCTCATGAACACGAATATCATAATAATAATACAAAATATATAAGCAATATTGGTAAAATAATAGAAGGTGTAAACTATTTTCTACCATCATCACAGTATTTAACAGACTTTTATAAGGAAGAATTTCCTCAGTATTGTGATAAGGTAAAATATTTAAAATGGCCAGTTGAACTTGCAAACAGTTCTGAAAATAAACTAGTATCTAAAAATATAGTTACCACGGGTAGATTATCTTCTGAAAAAGGATATAGTGATTTACTTGATATTTTTAGTGTTCTTCATAAAATGCACCCTGATTGGACTTTGACAATAATTGGTGATGGAGTATTAAATAGTAAATTAAGAGAGAAGGCAGTACGATTAGAATTAAGTAATTATGTTAATTTTACAGGATTTCTAGACCAAAAAAGTATTAATGAAATATATCTAAATAGTTCTATTTATGTAATGACTTCTACTTTTGAATCATTTGGATTAGTGCTTCTTGAAGCCGGTATTATGCATCTTCCTTTAGTCGCATATTCCTCAGCGTTAGGTGCAAGGGAAATACTTGACAATAATAATTATGGTATTTTAGTTGAAAATAGAAGTAAGAACGAAATGATAAAAAGAATAAATAATCTTATTGAAGATAAGGTAAAAAGAGTAGAATGTGGTAATAAAGCTTATGAAAGAGCTAGTAGTTATTTGTTTGATGTAGTAAAAGAAGAACATTTAGACTTTTATAAAAACCTAAAGGGAAGAGAGTAAAAATATGGTAGATGTTGCAATTGTTGGTGGAGGAGCATCGGGTCTTTTATGTGCCATTATGGCTAGTAGGACTAAAAGTGTAGTTATATTGGAAAAATATGATAGAGTTGGCAAGAAGATATTAGTTACAGGTAATGGTCGCTGTAATATGACTAATACTAATTTAGATTTAGTAAACTATAATTCTTCCAATAAGGACATATTAGAAGATTATTTAAATAGATTAAGCTATCAAGAAACTATAAAATTATTTAATGACTTTGGACTTTTAACTAGAATAGATAATGGTAATGTTTATCCATATAGCAATCAAGCATCAACGGTACTTGATATTTTAAGATTAAACTTAAGAAAACAAAACGTAAAAGAAATATGTGATTTTGAAGTAATCAATATTATAAAAAAGGATAATCACTATCAGATAATCGATAAAAATAATAATATGCTTGAATCTAAGTATGTTGTAATAAGTACAGGTGGCAAAACCTATTTTAAATTTGATGAAAAACATAATGGATATAAATTGTTAGAAATACTAGGACATACCTCTACGAGTCTTTATCCAACGTTAGTTAGTCTTACTTCAAATAACGGTAATCTAGCAAGTTTAAAAGGAATAAGAGTAAAGGCAAAAGCTAGTTTACTTATTAATGGAGTAATATTAAAAGAAGAAGTTGGAGAAGTACTGTTTAATGAGTTAGGATTGTCTGGTATATGTATATTTAACTTGTCTTCAGTAGCAGCAAGTAAACTGGATAAAAAAGTAGAAGTAGTATTAGATTTACTTAATGAGTATAAAGATGAATATATATTTAATTTTCTAAGGGATAAAATAAATGATGGAATACAAATAGAAGAATTACTTGCTGGTATTGTTAATAAGAAAGTTGCTTTATCTATAATGAAAGAGCTTGGGTATAATGATTTAATACAAGGAGAAGTACAACTAATGAATATAATAAGTAAGCTAAAAAATTGGAGCTTTACAATTTTAGGGACAAAAGATTTTATAGAAGCTCAAGTAACAAGTGGTGGTATTAAACTATCTGAATTTAATGAGAACTTAGAGTCTAATTTCAATAAAAATTTATATGTTACTGGTGAGGTACTAGATGTAGATGGTATATGCGGTGGGTATAATTTACAATGGGCATGGACTAGTGGATATATTGTTGGAAAGAATATAAGTGATAGAAATGATTAGAATAACAGAGATAAAAATGAGTATTGATTCTAATATAGATGACTTATATAAGAAAATTGAAAAAGATTATAAGATTAATAGTATTATAAAGGTTGATATAATTAGAAAATCAATTGATTCAAGAGATAAAAATAATATTTTATTTATTTATACAGTAAATGTTGAAATTAATAATGAGAAATTATATTTATCTAAAAATAAGTTTAAAAATGTTTCCAAAGCCATTATTAATAAATATGAAGTTAAAAAAGTAAATAAGAATTTAAATAGTAGACCAGTTATAGTAGGATGTGGTCCTGCTGGTCTTTTTTCTGCATTAATACTTGTTCAAAGTGGTATTAAACCAATTGTTATTGAACGTGGAAAAAAAGTAGAAGAAAGGTTAAAAGATATTGAAAATTTTAGTAATAATAGAATATTAAATATTGATTCTAATATTCAGTTTGGTGAAGGTGGAGCTGGAACTTTCTCTGATGGAAAGTTAACGACAGGAACAAATGATGAAAGAATAACTAAAGTTATTGATGAATTTATTTCATTTGGTGCTCCAAGAGAAATAATGTATGATTATAAACCGCATATTGGAACTGACATTTTGGTAGAAACTATTAAGAACATAAGAAACTATTTAATTGATAATGGGGCAGAATTAAGGTTTAATACAAAACTTACTAATATAATAATTGATAATAATAAGATAATTGGTATTGAAGTAAATAATAACGAAGAAATAGCTACAGATGAAGTAGTACTAGCAATCGGTCATAGTGCTAGAGATACTTTTGAGATGCTACATAGTAAGGGTATTAAATTAGAACAAAAGAACTTTTCTATAGGTGTTAGAATAGAACATCTACAAGAAAGTATTAATAAAAGCCAATATGGTAAATATTATAATCATAAAGCTTTAGACCCAATTGATTATAAATTAGTATATCATTCTAATAAAGGGAGAAGTGCCTATACCTTTTGTGTGTGTCCAGGAGGATTCGTTGTTCCTGCCTCGTCAGAGAAGGGGATGGTTGTTACAAATGGAATGAGTAAATATAAAAGAGATAATATAAATATAAATGGAGCTTTATTAGTAAATGTAGAAAAGAAAGATTATGAAAGTGACCACCCGCTAGCAGGTATGTATTTACAAAGAAAATTAGAAAAAAGGGCATATGAATTAGGCGGAAGCAATTATAATGCACCTGCTCAGAGGGTAGAAGACTTTCTAAATAATAAGAAGTCTACAAGTATAGGCAAGATAAAACCAAGCTATTCCCCAGGGGTTACACTAACAGACTTGAATTTATTATTGCCTAACTATATATCTGATACTTTGAAGGAAGCAATTAAATATTTTGATACAAAAATCAAAGGATTTGCTGATGGTGACGCAATATTAACTGCAATAGAGTCAAGAAGCTCGTCGCCTATTAAAATTGTAAGAACAGAATCATTTGAATCAGTAGGCTTAAGTGGATTGTATCCAATTGGTGAAGGAGCAGGATATGCTGGTGGAATTGTGACGTCAGCTGTAGATGGCATTAAAGCTTCTGAAAAAATAATTGAAAAATATTTATAAAAAATGTTTAAAGAAAGGAGAATATTCCTTTCTTTATTTACTTAATTCGACACAATTGTTTACATCATTTTTTTTGCGTGTTATAATTAAATGAGCATAGGAGTATAAAGATGAGAACAAAAAGAACAATAAAAAATATGATCTTTAATGTTTTACAACAAGTAGTTGGTATAATTGTTAATTTTATATTACCACCTATGATTATTTCTCATTTTGGATCTATAATAAATGGTCTTGTTTCAACTATAAGACAAATAATGAGTTATGCGGGACTTACTGGAGCAGGAATTGCATCAGCATCAACGTATGCATTATATAAACCACTTGCTAATAAAGATACAAAGAAAATAAATGGAATTTATAACGCAACTAATAAAATGTTTATTAAAGCAGGTAATTTGTTTTCAGTAATACTGTTAATAGTTGCCATGATATATCCTTTTTTCGTAGTCGATAATATTGATAAACTTACTGTAGGATTATTAGTAATTGTTATGGGAATAGCAGGTCTTTCAGAGTTTTATGTCATTGGTAAGTATCAAGCATTACTTAGTGCAGAACAAAAGAACTTTGTGGTAGCACTTGCTCAAACAATCGGTAATATATTAAATGTTTTAATTGCTATAGTTCTTATTAAGCTAAATCAAAGTATTATAATAGTTCAATTAGGAGCTAGTATCGTCTATGTAATGAGAATACTTATACTAGCTTATTATATTAAGAAAAATTATTCTTATTTAGATAATAAAGAAAAACCGCTGCTAGGTGAAATAAAACAAAGAAATGATGCTATCATTCATGAAATAACAGCATTAATGGTAAATGCTAGTTCAATCATCTTAATATCTTTCTTTTTAGGATTTAAGTATGCTAGTATTTATTCGGTATACTTATTGGTTTTTTCAGGGCTTAATATGATTTGTAGTATTGTATCAAATGCTATATATGCCTCATTCGGTGAGATAATAACAAAGAAGGAAACAGCAGTTTTAAATAAAGCTTTTAATATATATGAATGGATTTATATGTTTTCTATAACAATTCTTTATATAGTAGCATTTATTCTTATAATGCCGTTCATTAGCATATATACAAGAGAAATGACAGATATAAATTACTATTTACCAATTCTTGGAGCTATGTTTGCATTTGTAGGATTACTTAATAATATGAAAATACCAGCAAGAACACTAGTAATTGCATCTGGTCATTTCAAAGAAACAAAGAATAGATCAATAATAGAAATGTTTGTTAATATAATTGGACAAATAATTTTTATACCACTATTTGGAATATATGGAGCCTTACTGGGATGCATTTTGTCTAATCTTTATAGAACTATTGACTTTATTATTTATACTAATAATAAAATATTACATACTAATAATAAAAGAGTATTAAAAAGAATAATATCAAGTGCCTTAATATCCATACTTGTTATACTAGTTATGATGCTATTGATACCGCAAAAAATGGACTCTTATATTATATGGATGCTGTACGGAATCGGGGTAACATTAGCAACCTTTATAGTTCAATTAATAGTTAATATATTTACTGAAAAAGAAATGATAAAAGAAACAAAAAAGATAATATTCAGTTTAGTGTCAAGAGTAGGAGTGTAGTATGAAAAAAAACAAACTAAAAACTTTAATAATTATACCTTGTTATAATGAAGAGCTTAACATTTGCAATGTTGTAAATGATATTACTGAAAATGCTAAAGATGTTGATTATGTTATAATAAATGATGGATCAAAAGATAAAACATTAGAAGTATGCAGAAAAAATAATTATAATTGTATTGACAGCTTAATTAACTTAGGTTTATTTGGTGCTGTTCAAACTGGTTTAAAATATGCTATGAAAAACGAGTATGATATTGCTATTCAATTTGATGGAGACGGACAACATCAAGCAAAGTATATTAAGGATTTAGTTGAGGAAATAGAAAAAGGTAATAGTATTGTTATCGGTTCTAGATTTGAAAGTAAAAAGAAGCCATTTACTCTTAGAATGTTGGGAAGCAGAATTCTTTCTTTGACTATTAGGATTGTAACAGGTAGAAAAATAACGGATCCAACTAGTGGAATGAGAGCCTACGACAAAGAAACTCAAAAAGATTATGCTTTAGATATGAACAATCCACCAGAGCCAGATACACTAGTATATATGATTAAAACAGGAAGAAGGATAAAAGAAGTTCAAGTTGAAATGAAAGAACGTGAATTTGGAGATAGCTTATTCAACGTTGGACATACTATAAAATATATGTTGAGGATGATAACATCAATAGTTTTCATTCAGCCATTTAGAAAGTAAAATAGGAGGAAGTATGGGAGAACAATTACAAATTGTATTTATTATTGCTAGCTTACTAACGTTAATTTACATTATATTAGAAATTAGAAAACATAAATTAAATATAGATGATTCCATAGTTTGGATAGTTTGGAGCATTATATTGCTAATTTTATCAATATTTCCAAATCTATCTCACGATATATCTAAGGCTTTAGGATTTCAGTCAACAAGTAACTTTATTCTAACTTTATTTATATTTTTCTTATATATAATGATGTTTTTTCAAACTATTAGATTATCACTTGAAAAAGAAAAAAATAAAGTTTTAACTCAAAAAATGAGTTTATATGTATATGAAGCTGAGAAAAAAAATAAAAATAAATAGAAATTAGGTAATGTATATGTTGATATTAAAACTGATAGTAATAACATTGTTTCTATTCTTTTCTTCGAAAGCTATAGGAATAATATTAAAAAAGAAAATAAATTTAAAAAATAATGAATATATTGGTCTAGGTTATCTTACTAATATTTCATTCTTTTTTCTGTCAGTATTTATTGTCATGCTTTTAAAATTATCAACTGTCTGGATGATGATATTTGGAAGCTTATATTTTGTTTTTTGTATATATTGTTTATTTGTAAGTATTAAAAGAAAAGAATTATTTAAATTTTCTAAGGTAGAAATATTATCACTTGGCTTAACTCTTGTTATGATGATAATTTATGCTCTTGTAATAAACTTTGGTTATCTTGAAACCTATGATACATACTTTTATTCATTACTAACAGAAAATGCATCAAATACTAATCATATTTCTAGTGTGGATCCATATACAGGATTATCAAATTTGCAAAACTTTTATAAATATATATCATTTTATTATCAACCTAGTTATTATGCTAATTTACTAGGTAT
>JAVBQF010000022.1:0-12116 GCA_031549195.1 Bacilli bacterium | reverse complement strand
CTCGCTTGTTTTTGTTTAAACTTTTTTAAAGCCATTTCTAAGTTACCATTTTTAACAGCCACTTGTGTCATTATCTCCCCTCCTTCCAGTCATTACTAACCAAGATTATAGCATACAAACATTTTCATTTCAACAAAATATTACATATTTTTTCAATTTTTTTGTACCCTATTATATATTATACTTCTTGTATTACAGTTATGACCATTGGTTTGCACTCGGTTTGTTTATAAAAATATTTTCCTAGGTATTCTCTTACCTCGTTTTTGATATTATTATAATCTACTCTTTTTGAATCTGGTTCTATATTTTTCTTAATTATATCAAGGCATATATTCTCTGTTTCTTCAATTAATTCTCCGCTTTCTTTTACATAAACAAATCCTCTTGTTAGTATTTCAGGGCCTGCTAAAATTTCTTTTGTTTGTTTATCTAAAGTACAACTTACTATTACAATACCATTTTCTGCAAGCATTTCTCTATCCTTTAATACTAAATCACCTATATCTCCTTGGCTTTTACCATCAATTAATATCTCATCTATGTTAATGTGTTCTCGATCTTCTGTTAAATTACCATTTACAAAAGTTGCAACATCTCCATTAAGTTTTAAGATAATATTTTCTTTTGGCATACCTAGTGAATGGGCAATGTCAGCGTTCATTACTTGATGGCGATATTCTCCTTTAACTGGAAAATAGTACTTTGGATTCATTAGGTTAATCATAAGCATCAAGTCTTCTCTTGAAGCATGGTGTAATAGATGTTTTTTAGAGGAAAGTGCTACTGCATTAACTCCTACCTTGGCTATTTCATCCATAACTAAAGCCATTCTACGTTCTAACCCTTCATAAGATGGCTCGGTGATAAATACTGTATCTGTATCTTTAAGTTTAATGTATTTATCAAATCCTCTTATAATTCTCTCTAAGTTCATAAATGGTTTTTCTTTTTCATCCGTTATTAATACTACAACATCTTTATCATTTAAATTAGACAAATCACCTATTTTAGTCCTATCGAATGTTAGGTATCCCATGTCTAATGCCTTGTTTACTAAATCTTGTAATGATTTACCCATAATTACAACCGTTCTTCTAGTTTTCATTATCTCATCAAATAATTCCTGAATACGATAAATATGTGCTGTTAAGATTGTCGCTATTATTCGATAATCATTTCTTGCTAAAACATCTTTAATAAACCCTGTAACTCTATTGTGTGGGCTAGTATGTCCAGCCTTTTCAGCATACATAGACTCCGCTAGCAAACACAACACACCCTGTTTACCAACATAGGCAAGTTTTCCAATATCAGTCTTATAATTCCCCATCATAGTAGAATCAAAAACAAAGTCTCCAGTATATACAATCGCACCATCTTCTGTATATAAAACATAACATACAGCGTCAGGTATTGAATGCGTAATACTTATTGGGAATACAATCAACTCACCAAATGATAATTTAGAATGAGGTCTTATCTCCTTTAAATTATTTGCAACTATTTTATTTTCCTCTAAATCGGCTTTTAATATTTCCATTGTAAACTTAGTAGCATACACAGGTAAATTAGGTAAATCATATAGAATATCTGCTGTTGCTCCAAAATTACTATCATGACCATGAGTTAAAAATAAACCTCTAACTCTATTAATATTTTCTTTTAAATATGTATAATCTGGTAATATGTAATCTACTCCAAGCATTTTATCATTTCCATATTTTAAACCGGCATCAAAAACAAAAATATCTTTATCGACTTCAACTACATACATATTTTTACCATTTTCATTTAGTCCACCAAGACTAAATATTTTAATCTTACTCAAAATTTCACTCCTTTCTTTTAAGTACAGAACTGATACATTATATCAAAAATTTAAGACAAATTCAAGAAGTTATATTCAGTAGTTAGTAAAATTCAATCTGTTTACACATTTTCAAGTCATAGAAAAAGGAAGTTTCTAAGCTTCCTTCATATTTATTATCTAGCTAGTTTATTCAAAGCATCCTTTGCAGCTTCTTGTTCTGCTTCCTTTTTACTAGCAGCTGTACCCTTACCAAATATAATATTATCTACTTTAACTAAAAAGGTAAAACTTTTATTGTGTGCTGGACCTTCTTCATTAATAAGCTCGTATACTAAACTTTTTTGCTCTGTTTGAACAAATTCTTGTAAAGCTGATTTGTAATCATTAAAAAATTTAATTTTATCTTCTTTCATGTGTGGTTCCATAATAGATAGTATTACTTTGCGAACAATGTCAAATCCAAGGTCTAAGTATATTGCACCTATAAGTGATTCGAATATATCAGCAAGTATTACTTTTTTAAACCTGCCTCCATCAATCTCCTCGCCATGACCAACTTTAACATAAGTCGACAATTCTAATTCCTTAGAATACTCATACAAAGCATTTTCGCAAACAAAACTAGCACGAAGTTTGGTCATATCTCCTTCTTTGATGTTTAATCTTTTATATAAATACTCACTAACTACCAATTCAAGTACAGCATCACCTAAAAATTCTAATCTTTCATAATCTGCTTTTAAATGATTCTCATTTACATATGATGAGTGCGAAAATGCAGTTATGTATAAATTAGTATTTATTGGTTTAATATTAAGTCTTTTAAAAAGTTTTTCCAAATTTATCACCATAATCATTATATCACTATTTAAGAAAAAGAAAATGAACAATAGTGCTCAATTAAGTATTCTTACTTGCTCCAAGTGTGTAAATAATAAATTTATATTATAGTTATATTGATTAAATATTTGTTTTCTAGTAAAATGAATATGCGGTGATGTAATGAAAAGCATATTGATATATCCCATTAAGTTATATCAGAAACTTCCTCTTCCAAGCCATTCATATTGCAAGTTTCACCCAACTTGCTCGCAATATGCTATAGAAGCATTAGAAGAACACGGAAGTATTAGAGGAAGCTATTTAGCAATAAAAAGAATACTAAGATGTAATCCATATAATAAAGGTGGATATGATCCTGTACCAATTAAGGAGAATAAAAGATGAGAAGAATAAGATTATTTATAGTACTATTTTTAGGAATTATAACACTTAGCGGGTGTAATATATTCAAAATGGATAACATGGAAGATATAAGTATTATAACCACTACATATCCTCTTGAATATGTTATTAATACTTTATATGGAAAACACGCTCTTGTTAGTTCAATATATCCTGATGGGGTTGACATTGAAAATTATGATTTAAAAGAAAAACAATTATCAGACTTTAGTAAGAAGAATTTATTTGTATATGCTGGATTTGGTAATGATAAGGATATAGCATTGAACCTTCTAAATAAAAATAAAAACTTATTAATAATTGATGGGAGTTTTGGTATGAAGCCTAATTCAATTGAGGAACTATGGCTGAACCCTTCTAATTTACTGATGGTATCTCAAAATATAAAAAATGGATTAATAGAATATATAAATAGTAATTATTTAATTGATGAAATAAATGAAAACTATAAAAAGCTAGAGTTAGAATTATCTGAACTTGATGCTGAAATGAAACTTACAGCAGAAAATGCCACTAGTAAAACAATAGTAACATCTAATAGTGCATTAAAATATTTAGAAAAGTATGGTTTTATAGTAATTGTATTAGATGATATATCAACTCTTGAGAAAAAAATTAACGAAGTAACTGCAATGATTAATAATAGTTCAATTAAATATATATATACTCTTGAAAATGATAAACAAAGTGAAGTTGTCAAAAATATTCTTCTAAATACTGATGCTAAGGAATTGATATTTAAAAGAATTGAAAACCTAAGCGAAGAAGAAAGAACAAATAAAGATAATTATATAAGTTTAATGAAATATAATATTGAATTACTTAAAAAAGAAACTTATAAATAAGGTACAAAAATAAAATTTGTACCTTTTATGTTGTTTTTAAACTCTCTTTTCTAATTATATATAATTTGTTTTTGGTATAAAATCCATAGAAGACATCTTTTAATGTTACCTCATTATCTTTTAACATTTCTGATATCCAACTTTTATTTTTCTTTATAGCTTTAAGGGTTATTTCGTCTATTACTCCATCCAATATTAAAGGCATTGGGTATTCGCCTGCTCTTGTATCACTCTTTTTGAAAACTGATAACTTTCCACTTGTTTCTAATACTGCATAATCAACATCTTCAATACTTTTAATATCCTTAAATCTGAGCTGTGTGAGCAAATCCTCTAAATTGTAACGCTGTCTTACCATTTCCTTAAAATTAATTTTACCGCCGCTTATAATTATTGATACCTTACCATCAAAGGTATCTCTGACTTTAGAACTTTTTAATGATATATATGATAATGACATTTGAATAGCTACTAATAAGGCTATTGGTAATATTGTTAAAAGCATACTTTCATGTATATTATCAATTGATATAGCAGCAAGTTCAGCAATAAGAATTGAAACAATTAGATCTATAATACCTAATTGGCCAATTTCTCTTTTCCCCATAAAACGATAAATAACAGTTATTATTATGTAAAATATAAAAGTTCTATATAAAGCTATAAAGTAATCCATATTCTCACCTATTCTATTATGTTTTAAGTAATTATTTTTTATACAATGCATAAATATTAATTAAAGAGGGATTTGTATGAAATACTTAAAAAGTTTATTGTTTATCTTAGCATCTTTAATTATACTTGCATTATTGATTAGTACATTTAGTTACTTTAATATTTTAAAACATGATTATGTAAAATATTTTAATTTAGTGGCTATGATCTTGTCAGTACTAATTGGTAGTATTTATCTTGGACTACATAGTGATAATAAAGGATATTTGGAAGGAATGAAAATAAGTGGAATATTGATTGCCATATTAATATTATTATCATATCTTGGATTTGATAAAGGGATATCATTAGAATCCATTGTATTCTATCTTATCATATTAGTATCAGCAATAACTGGAAGCATTGTTGGAATAAATAAAAAAATAGAAAGAAAAGCTTAATCTTTCTATTTTTATTTGAATAAATCATTATTTGTCTTATAGTCCCTCAAGGCTTTAGCTATTTGATTAGGACAAGATGTTACTTTGCTTCCACATTTTATATCTTCTAATTGATTTATAACATCATCGATATTCATTCCAATACAAAGTATAGATACTGCCCTTAAATTGGCATCACATCCATCAAACACTTTCATAGCTTTGATAATATTGTCTTCTATTTCAAACTCCATATAAGAAGAGCATACTCCTTTCGGAACGTAACTAAACTTACTCATTTGTTTTGTCTCCATTATATTTAGATATAAATTCTTCTCTATATTTAATTAATCCATCTTCTTTGATTGCCATTCTTAAGTCCTCTGTTAATTTTATTAGAAATCTAGTATTGTGAATTGAAAGCAATCTACCTCCTAATGTTTCATCACTAGTAATCAAATGCCTTATATATGCTTTAGTATAATTTTTACAACTATAGCAATCACACTCTTCTTCAATAGGTGCAAAATCCTCTCTATATTTTAAATTTTTTAGGTTTATTTTGCCTCTTCTTGTAAAAGCATTCCCATGCCTTGCTATTCTTGTTGATAAAACACAGTCAAATAAGTCTATCCCTCTTATTGTACCTTCAATTATATCTATAGGTTCTCCAACCCCCATTAAATATCTAACCTTATCTCTTGGCATATATTTTGTAGCATATTCAATCATCTTATACTTTGTCTCTTTATCTTCTCCTACACTAACTCCACCAACTGAGTATCCATCAAATTCTAACTTAGCTGTTTCAATAGCACTTTCCATTCTCAAATCTGGGAACTCACCACCTTGAACAATTCCAAATAAACTTTGATTTTCATTATTATGAACTCTTTTACCACGTTCTGCCCAACGAAGAGTTCTTTCTATACTCCTTTTCATATAATCATGTGTAACTGGATATGGAGGACATTCATCAAAACTCATGGCAATATCACTATCTAGTTTGTTTTGAATTTCAATAGATAATTCAGGTGTTAGAAAAAGATTACTTCCGTCAATATGACTTTTAAAGTGTACTCCCTCTTCCGTTATATCTTTAGGTTTAGCAAGTGAAAACACTTGAAAACCACCTGAGTCTGTAAGTATAGGCCCATTATAATTCATGAATTTGTGTAGACCACCTGCTTTTTTAATTAGATCAGGTCCTGGTCTTAGCCATAAATGATAAGTATTAGAAAGTATAATACCTGCCTTGCATTCATAAAGTTCTTCTGGTGTCATCGTCTTAACAGTTGCTTTTGTTCCTACAGGCATAAACATTGGGGTATCAAAAGTACCATAATTAGTTTCGATAGTACCTAATCTTGCACGACTGTTTATTTCTTCGTGTAATAAATTATATTTAATTTTCATTTTACTCCTCCCAGTTGTCTATACTACCTAGATCATAGACATTCTTATATCCTAATTCAACTAACTTGTCATAGGATGCTCTACTGCGTTTACCGCTTCTACAGTATAGTATTAAATAAGTATCTTTACTTAATATTAATTCTTGTATTATTTCAATATCATCACTTGGTATATTAATCGCATTATTTATATGGCCTTCTTCATATTCTATTAATGTTCTAACATCTATAATGACTGCTCTTTTATTTTCAATTAAGCTAACCGCATCTTCATAGCTAACTGGTTTATAACTACTACCGCAACCTGTTATCAATACTAAAAAACTTATTATTATAATTATTTTTTTCATAATTTCACCTTTTTAATTATATCATAAATTTTACATAAAATAAGTCCATAAGTTCAATATTTATTGCATTAAGTTAAGCTTTATGTTAACTTATAAATATAGAAAATAGAGGTGTACATATGAGAAAAGTAATGATTATCTTTGCTTTAACTTTAAGTATTTTATTAATAATAATAGGAGCTGGCGTGTTTTTAATTAATGCAGTTGATGTTAGTGGAGCGAATATTTTCAATACTGCTTATCTTTTAATAACTAAAAACATATTGCCACTGATAGTTATAGGACTCTCAAGCTATACTTTACAGCTCAAACAAAACAGAGGTCTTGGATATGCTTTATTGTTAATAGCAACAATTATGATAATAATTAACTGTATAGATATATTTTCTGCTGATGTATCTACAATGCCACTTAAAAATAACTTTTATGATTTTTTAAGTAGTACTACTAAGTGTGAAAATATAACATCATGCAAATATAATAAAGAGTTTTTAAATATATTTACCCATTATGCGGAATTAGCATTACTATTTGGAACCTTTTTGTTACTTCCATTTATGGTCAATCCTAATAACAGTATTACTAGAATTTTAAGAGGAATATCTGCTGTTGCTATTACATTATTAGGTCTTTATACCATTGCAACATTAAGAGTATATTTATGGGATAGTAAAATGTTTGTAGCTAACTTATCATTGTCAAGAACTGTGACATATAAACAAATCGTTACATTGTTACCAATATTTTCACTTGTAACGCTTGTACTAACAAGCATTAGTAATTATGCATTTGAAGAAGAAATATTTGATGCTTCTGCTGTTTCATATGATGAATTAAAAAAGAAGTCATTAGAAATAACAGAAAAGGTTTATCAAAATAGCCAGCCAGTAAAAGCACCAGCTATTAATAATAATCCAATGGTAATCCCAACACCTAAAGATATTAAAGATCAACCAGTTGTTATAATACCAATGGAAGAAGAAAAAAAAGGGAAGAATGCAGGACCGTTGCCAATGACAACTGCACAAAATATTCCAATGATGTCTGCTCCTATATCAATGAATAACGAACCAATAAAAGTAACCTCAGACATTAAAGAAAATATTACTAGTAAAGTAGAATCACAACAACAAGTTGACTTGCCAATACTAGTAGAAGATCCTCCAAAGCAAGAAATGCCAATACTATCAACTGCACCTAAGAATGTAATACCTGTAGATATTGTTGCTAAACCATTAATAACTAACTTGCCCGGAATAAACGAAGCACAAAAGAACGAAGACGATAAATAATACAAACAAAAAGTATTCAAATTGAATACTTTTTTATCTTTCTGTAAAGGTTACATGTATTGTGTCTCCAGGTTGCTTATTAATTCTCTTTCTTATATCTTTTAATATACCTATTATATAACACGGAGTTCCCATCTTTACAATACTTCCATCATACTCTATACCATCAAAGGAAGCATGTACTTTAATTCTCCCTTTACCAAATTCCTTTTTAATATCGATTGGTACTTCTATGTAAGCACCGTCAATATCTGGGACCTTCTTTATGACAGCATCAAATTCATATAACTTACTATTCATATTAATCCTTCCTTATCTTATTATGATGGAAATAATTTTTATAATTAACATGATTGTCATTGCAATACTTAGCTATTTCCTTTTCTAAATTATCCCAATAACTATTATTCCCATTTACGTATATATCATAATAAACACTATATAAATTACTATACTTATCCTTAATTAAATTTAATACTGAATTTTTATAGTCTCCTCTTAAATTAAGATTTTCAAAACAATAATAATCAACATAGTCTTTGGTCTTTTCAATTATCTTTTTGAAGTCTGTGAGTATAGGAAACATTGGTGACATAAAAAGATATGTCTTTATATTAGCTTCTTTTAATTCTTTTAATGCATTTATTCTATCGTTAACAGAAGAAGCTTTTGGTTCTATTAATTTTCTAAACTCATCATCTAGTGAATTTATACTTAAGCCTACCTCGACATTACTCATATTTTTAATTATATCTATATCTCTTAAAACCAACTTAGATTTAGTAAGTATACCAATATTACAATCTGTATTTCTTAACAGTTCTAATGCATATCTTGTTTTCTTATATTTCTCCTCATATGCATTATAAGGATCTGTAACCGAACTTATAAATATATATTTACCCTTTATATCTTTAGGGAGTTTATAATTATTAATATTTTTGATATCAAGAAATTCTCCCCACTCTTCTAAATGACCGGTAAATCTTTTCATAAATCGAGCATAACAATATATACATTTATGAGTACAGCCAACATAAGAATTGCACACATAATCAGCTGCAGGTAATTTGCTTTTTACTAAAAAATCATTAGCGTCTATTTCTTTTATTATCATATCTACTCCACTATTTTAATGTTTTTTACTTCTTCATTAGAAACCATTATAATTTCTTCTTTATTCAATATCTTATTAGCAGCAAGTATTTTACTTTTTATAGTAGATATTTCTTTACTTTCTATTACAAAGATTACTCTCTTCTTTGCTTTCTTACCACTATACTGAAAGTATTCTTCACTTTGCTCTTTTAATCTATTAATTATTTTCAATACAAAGTTATTATTGATTTTATCTTTTATATATTTTACCTCAATAATATAGTCGTCATTCAAATCTTCTTCACTAATAACAAGTATATCATATATAGTATTATTTATAACTGCTTGCTCTATTACTTCATATGTATCTGGTAATTGCTTCTTAATAGCATTAGCAACTTCTGCTTCTACTTTTATATAATTTAAGGCAAGGGTACTACTATATCCTTTTTGTCCAAGAATTTTTCTATCATCAAGTGTTTCTGCTTCCTTTTTGTCGATTGCCTCTATACTGGATAATTTTTCAATCTCTTTTCTTGTTTTTGTATTATCTAATTTTACTTTATCATCTAAATCAACTTGAACTTTACGCCAACTATTAAGACCATAATAAAGTATAGTAATGCCAAATATCATAATTAATAATGCAAGCAGAAATAGTCTACTATCTTTTAAGAAAAACAATATGGCATCCTGTTTCAGTGTTATTATTTCTCTTGAGGTATTTGTCATATCATTAAATGATTCCCTAGTAATTAATATATTACTATTATTACTATAAATGAAATATAAAAATGCAAAAGGAATTATTAATATAATAATACCTATTGAAGTAATAAATTTATGAAAGCTATCATACTGTATATTTTTCATAATACCCCCATTATAATTAAACTGTTTCTTTAACTATTTCTTCTAACTCATCATAAAAGCTGTCTCCAAATGGCTTAGTATTTTTAAGGAGTAAATCATCTATTGCAAACCCTTTTACCATGTAATTAGACATAACTTTCATTACCCATTTTCTAAAATCTTTAGCTTCTTTAGTCTTGATACGAAATGCTACCAGCATTGCTGCTTCTAAGTTATAAAATAAAACTTCCCTTTGAACTTTTCTTAGACCTTCTTTTTGAATTACCTTATGTCTATCAATAGTTGTCCTCTTGCTTAATTCTTCTTCTTTGTATATGTTCTTTAAGTGTAGTCCTATATTATCAACTGATACTTTAAAGAGCTCTGCCATTGACTTTTGAGTAAGCCAAAAAATTCCATTCTTATATACGACACTAGCTGTCATTATTTTATCATTTGCTTTATAGAATATTACTCTATTCTCATTCATTACTATTACTCCTTATTTAATTTAATTTATTTTATTCTATATCATAGTCCCATAAGCTTAATTTACCATTAATAGGTATTGGTTTTATTTCTTCTACAGATTCTAGTTTAAATCCATAACCATCCCAATCATTTTTACTTATAAGTCCTTTATATACTATTGGATTTATTTTGTATAACTTGCCTCCATGTTCTTTTGTTATATAAATACAATCAGTCAATACTGCTCTTGCTATAATACAACCTGTTGGATATTCTAAATTTAAATATTGAAATCTTTTTAAAGCTTCTTTATCCACGCCTTTACCAGCATGTATTAATATTTCACCTCTATACTTTGTTTTCCATGTTCTAAACTCATAGTCTTTGTATCCTTTAGCAATTAAAGTAGCCCAAGGTTGCCTTATAGTAATTACTTTCATATGTTCTCCTTACTTTTCAAATAAACTATACACTCTACATGATAAGTGTTTGGGAACATATCTACTGGTGTTACTTCTATTATATTATATTTTGGCTCTAGTAGCTTTAAATCTCTAATAAGTGTTATCGGATCACACGATACATAGACCAAGTCATTTGGTAATATTTTTAATATGTTATTAATTGTTTTAGTATCAAGCCCACTTCTTGGGGGATCAACTATAATTAAATCTATATCATTAAACTTATCAATGTTATCTTCTACCTTACCGCATATTAAACTAATATTTGAAATATTATTTATTTTCTTATTCTCTTCTGCATCTTTAATTGCCTCTTCAACTATTTCAATACCGATAACTTCCTTCGCATATTTACTTGCCAATAAACTAATAGTGCCTGTCCCACAATATAAATCTAGTATTTTGCTAAAGTTTTTATCTTCTATATAACTTAAAACCTTTGAATAAAGCGTTTCTATCATATCACTATTAACTTGGAAGAAAGAATCCTTTGAAACATTAAAATACATATCAAATACTTTTTCAATTATATATCCATTACCTACAATTACCTTATCATTTAAAATAATTGTATCAACTCCTAAAAATGTGTCCTTTATTATTTTTTTATTACATTTACCATTAATTGATAAAAGTATTTGTTCGGTATTACTCCACTTAATAATGATAGAGGAAATACTTATGTCTTCTTGTTTTATTAATTTATTTAAAAGTGTAATAATACTATTTATCTTGTCATTAACAAGTAAACATTTATTTATTGAAACTATCGTATTGCTATTTTTCTCATATAGTCCAAGTTCTATATTATTGCAATGAAGTGTAATCTTGTTTCTATAGTTAAACTCTTTATTATTGCCAATTATTGGGTTGAATCTATATTCCTCTTGAAAGTTTTTAGTAAATAATTCTTTAATTTTGTCTTCTTTATATTTAATTTGTTTATCATAATTCAAATTAATGAGTGGACAGCCGCCACACTTTTCACTATAAGTACATAAATTGTTTCTTCTGTGAATTGATTTTCTTATATAATTTATTATCTTACCTTCCAAATAATTCTTTTTCACTTTAATTATTTCAACATCAACAATCTCTTGAGGTAATGTGTCCTCAATAAAGACAACTAGATTATCTAATCTTGCAATACCACGACCAAAATTATCTAATTTAATTA
>JAVBQF010000024.1:0-7348 GCA_031549195.1 Bacilli bacterium | reverse complement strand
ATTAGGCAATTCTTCACTTATTTTCCTGATATAACCTTGTGCTTCATCTTCATTTTTACATGTTATGTTTTTGGTATCCTTATTACTATTTTTAAAACATAGCATTATAGAATGAGTTTTACCTGATGGTATTCCATTAGTATAGTGCTGTGTTCTAACATGGTAAAACCATATTAAATCTTTTGTATATCTTATATTAAAGCTATAAGTATCTCTAGTTATTACAAAATTTTCAGTTATTTTAAAATTCTTTTTATTAATTATAAACTTTTCTTTAACTAATTCCTTATCAATATTCTCAGCTAAAACTTCAATTTCTTTATTGTTAAGTTCTTCAATTTTTTTGCATTGTTTATCTTTTTTATAATCTTTTATTATTAGTAATCTTTTAATTATAAAAACTGTAAACATTATCATAAGTCCAATAAGTACCGCAGTGAATGTTTGATCAAATACTTTTGAGTGACTTCCATTTACTATTACAGTTTGGGATATAATATTATAGGCTTCATTTAAAGTTATATTATTTTTTTTAGAATACTCAACTACAACCTTATTGTAAATATCTCTATCTATTTGTTTAAACCCCACTAACTTTCCTTCAATTGTAGTACTATAACTACTATGTGTATTTTTGTTTGATTTATATAGTATATAAATTGTTTTACCATCTTTTTCTATATTAATAAGATAATAGTAGCTAGTACTATCTCCTGTACTGTAATAGTTAGTGGCAGACAAGCTTTTATCATCTGATTTAACATACACCTTATTTTCATCATAGGATTTTAATAGTTCATCATAATTTTTTAGCTCTGTATTATTGCCATATAAGTTTATAATATTAGGTTGAACAAAAAAGATGAATAATCCAATAAAAAATGTTATTAAAATAAATGTAATAATTTTATTTCTACTTGTTCTTTTAACTTCTTTTTCAATATAATTTTTCATAATGCACTTCCTTCTTTAATACAATTTTAACTTTTTTGAATTATGTTAGCAAGTCTTATTTGATAAATGCTATAATACTAGTAATGGGTGATAATATGAATGAAGAAATACGACAATACTTTAATATTTTATGTGATGGTGATTATCCGGAATTTATTGATAAATATTTAGAAGTGAATGAGCTAAAGAGACTATCTCATATTGGCTTTTTTGTGGCACGGATTATACTAATTTAAGTAATATAAAGTATTGGTACTCAAGATTAACTCATAGTATTTCTTGTGCTTTAATGGCTTGGTATTTTACAAAAGATAGGGTTCAAACTTTAGCAACCCTATTTCATGATTTAGGTACACCCTCATTTAGCCATTGTATTGATTATTTACTTAATGACCCACTTAATCAAGAAAGTTCTGAAATTAATGTTGCAGAAATAATTAAAAACTCTAAACAAATAAAAAACTTGTTAGAAGAAGATAATATTAATATAGAAGATGTCATAGATGTATCAATATATTCTATTTTAGAAAATAAATCTCCAAAGTTATGTGTTGATAGGCTAGATGGGATATTAGCTACAGTTCTAGTTTGGACACAAACTTGGAACATAAATGATATTAGGGAATTGTATAAACACATAATAATAATTACTAATGAAGATGGTAATTTAGAACTAGGATTTGACAGTAAAAAGGCAGCTGAAAAGTTCTTTGATGCTATCTTTGATTACAGTATTATTCTACAGACAGATGAAGATAAATACACAGTACAATTTATTGCAGATACTCTATCATTACTTATTGAATATAAAGAAATAGAGTTTCAAGATTTCTATATATTATCAGAAAAGGAAATTATTGAAAAGATTAATAATAACTATGAATTAAGTAAATATTGGAAGATATTTAATGAAGCCAAAGCTGTTTCTAAAAGTGATGAAGAACCAAAGGCAGAATATTACGTTTCAGTATTAAGCAAAAAGAAATATGTAATCCCACTATGTAAATATAAAGGTAAAAATATAAGAGTTGATAAAATATCAAAGAGAGTAGATAATCTTCTAAATAGATATTTAGGATATAAAGATAAAGATTATTGTTATATAGAAGATATTAAGATGATAACTAAAAAATAGTTATTATTTTTATTTTGTACATATAATTAAGTGGAGGAATTTATATGTTAACAGAAGAAGAATATGTAAGGAAATCAATAGAGCTCCATTTGTTTTTTGCAAGGATAATAAAGGAGCATGGCATAATTCTTTATTCAGCTATGATTGAAAATAATGAAAACAAAGAAATTGCAAGACAATTTTCAGAGTTTTTTGCCAAAATATTAAGTGACACTTTGGATATTGCAAATGAAAATGTCAGTAAAGAATGGCTTGATTCAGAAGCATTTGTAACTAATCATACTTTAAACATTGAAAGTTTAACAGAAAAATTAGGAAACCTCACCATTGATAAAAAATTAACAGAAAAAGCACTTTCTTTAACTCCTGGTACAAAGTTAGTAAATCAGGAAATAATAAGCAGAGTAACTGATATTAATAAAAGTGCATTACAAGGAATTGGCGATGCCAACCAAATAATAAAAACAGTTTTCTTTCGAATGACTAACAATCAATCTTTTTTATACAACTATCCAGAACTAATTAATCATTACACTAAGGAAGCAAATATGTATAAGGATGAAATAGAAAGATTAATGGAAAGGGCAAAAGAAGATCCGACCCATGTTTATAACACTCAATATAAATTAGATCAATTAATGCAAGAACATGGTAGGTTTATAAGAGGAATGACCAACACAGACAATGAGAGTGTAATTGCAAAAGCAGAAGAATTTATAAGAGAATATGAAGAAATATTAGAAAAATTCAAAGGCCTAACACCAGATGTACTAGATAGCATTACAAATAATAATTTATCTACAACTGAGGAGTTTAAACAGTTTAAAACATATCTAACGGATCGATGGCTTAACTCAAAGTTATATATGATTACTATGCCAATATTTGTTGATCATATCTTAAGAGAAGCCAATTATTTCTTAAGGAAATTAAAGAATTTTAAATTAGAAAGTTAAAACTACATCTGTGATGTAGTTTTTTTAATAAAGATTTGGACATACATTGGGATTTGGTTTATAAAAACAATGATTTTTATATCTTCCAGCATTTGGTTGGTTATACCATAGAGGTTTGCAGGCTTCGTTTACCTTTGGAGCATAAAACCATAAGGCATTAGTGGCTGGATAAAATGTTTCACCATTTATACAACGCTGTGCTAATACTTTTTCTGATGCAGTAGCAGGTGTTTTAAATAGAGCACTATTTACTCCTGAAAAACTATTAGGTGTTTGGTATATTGCTTGAGTAATAGTGTTAACATTTTTAAAATCTAAACAGCCACATATAACTCTATTTACAACTACATTTCCAACCATTAACATTCCAAGTTCTCCTTCACCAACGGCCTCAGCTCTCATGAGTCTTGCAAGTAAATCTAATTCAGTTGAAGTATAACTAATTATAGAATTAGATGTTGATTCCGGAGCAATTGATCTATCGCTATAATCAAAATTGTTTATCATGCTGGTATTAATAGTTGTTGCCCTATCTGTAGAGTATTGGAAGATAATTGGTTCAATTGTTTTATTTGATCAACAGTAGTATTAAACTTAGTTGCAATATTATAAAGTGAATCCCCTTTTTGAACTGTATATGTTATATAACCTGTATAGGTATTTGGTATTAGTAATTTTTGACCAATTTTAAGAGCTACTGATTGTAGTCCATTGAGACTTACTAATTCCTCAACAGAAGTATTAAACTTTTTGCTTATAGAATATAGACTGTCACCAGGCAGTACAATATATACTGTGTAATCAGGTTCTGTTGGTGCTGGTATAGACTGACTTGTTGGTATTACTAGCATCTGTCCCACTTGTAGAGTATTTGAAGTTAATTTATTCATACTTTTAATAGTGTCAATGGATGTGTCAAATTTATTAGCAATACTATAAAGTGAATCTCCTTTTTGAACATAATATTCAATGGTATTAGTTGATTTAGTAGGAATTAGCAACTCTTGGCCAATAAATAAATTGGTTGTCTTCAAATTATTTAAATCTATAATAGCTGTATATGGTACACCAAATTTATTAGCAATGCCATAAAGAGAGTCTCCTTTTTGAACGGTATAGATTGTATATTCAGTTGGAGTAGGAGTAGGTTCTGGCACAATCTCTCCTGGTAGCTTAAGTATTTGACCAATTTGTAATACAGTTGAAGTTGTAATGTTATTAGCTTCAATTAATGCTTGAACAGTAGTACCGTTTTTTTGAGCAATGCTATATAAGCTATCTCCTTTTTGAACGGTGTATGTCTTTCCAAATGTTGGTGGACTATATTTGAATCCTACATATTGACTAAGAGCTCTTACTGTAGCTTCAGCAAAATCCTCCCAACTACTTTTAAGTTGTGAAGGATCATCACCATCACTTGTAACAAATCCATATTCGACTAGTACAGGTTCTAGATTAGTTGTATCTCTCATTATATAATAATAATCTTGTGAAGTATTATTAGGTAATCTCCTTTGATAGGCAGTTCTTATATTTTGACCCTCTTTTGATAATTCATTCAAAATTAAATTTGGTAGGGTGTTAGTACTTCTAAGCGCATAGATTACCTCAGCCCCGTCAGCACTAGAACTACCAGAATTTAGATGGTTTGATACTAAAACATTTCCTTTAATATCACCAAGTTCCTTAATTCTTTTAATTCTATCTGTTGGGATTAAAGTTTCATCAGTACTTCTTGTTAAACTGGCAGGAACATTTAAAGTCCTTAATCTATCATACATATATTTTGACATATCTAATGTGTAATCTTTTTCAATGATTCCATGTCCTGATGCACCAGGATCATTCCCACCATGCCATAGATACTATTATCCCCAAATTAACTTGCACAAATATTCCAAATAATCTTGATTGTTCTTTTTTTTGTCTCAAGATTAACTTTGCTAATTATTATTTTAGAAATAAATTCATTAATAATAATTTTATCTAATTTTTTTATCTGTTTATACTTATTGAACAATTTATTTTTATCAATTGAATTGTTTTGCTTATTATTTATACTTTTTACTTCATCCTCTATTTGCACTATTCTTTCTTTGTATGTAGAAATTTCAGCAGTATATTTTTTCTTTAATATAATAAATTCATCAACTGTTATAATACTGTTTGCTCTATCTTCGTATAGCATGGAAAAAACATTGCCCTTGGTTTCAGCCTTTTTTAATAATTCTTCTTTTTCTTTGATATACGATGCTAATTGTTTTTCAGTATTGATAAACAGTCTCTTTTTATAATATTCACTTTGTAAAATATCTAAATCATAATATTTATTAATCTTTTTGTTAATCTGTTTTAGTATAACTTCTTCTAAATCATCAATTTTAATTGAATCCCCATTACTACAAGCCATTCCGGCAGTTGAAGCTTTTGTTCTACATTGTAGATAAGCTCTTTTGCCTTGTTTGGTATTAAAAATATTTCTATGAAAAATCTTTCCACAACAAGAACAATAAACTTTCCCTGTAAATAAATGGGTCTCACCAGATACTGTTGGTTTGAATCTACAGTGAAATTTTTGTTTGACTATTTTCCAAGTATTCATATCAATTATTGCTTGATGACAATTTGGCACTCTAATCCAATTTTTTTTATCTATTTTTCTTTGCTTTTTATTTTTATAACTTATACCTTCAACTTTACCTTGTACTAAAGTTCCAATATATGTTTCGTCCATAAGTATTTTTCTTATAGTATCTTTACTCCAAGTGACTTTTTCAAGATTTCGGATTTGACCACAAATATACTTTGAACCATTAAGCTTTTTATATTGACTTGGCGTAGGGATTTTTTTTTCAATCATAGCTCTTGCAATGTTTTGATAGCCTTTCCCTTTTTTATACATTTCAAATACCGTTTTAATAACATTAGCTGCCTGCTCATCTATAATTAAATGGTACTTATCTTCAGGATCTTTTTTATATCCATATGGTGCAAAACTACCAGTAAATTGACCGTTTTTTTTCATTGATGAAAGTGTCTTCCTTGTATTTTCTGATTGATCTTCTAAAGCCCATTCATTTACTAATCCATTAATCTGACGAGATTTTTTATTACTCTTGTCATTCGTATCGGTTTTATCAATTATACTAACAAATCTAGTATTCCAATCATTGAATTTATTGTGTAGATATTTTTCAACCATTTCCATTGATCTAGTGAAACGAGATTGAGTTTTGCAAAGGACGATATCAGTCCACATATTTTCTGAAAAACGTAATAGCAACTTCCACTCTGGTCGCTCATCATCTGCACCAGAATAATCTTCATCGCAGAAAATGCCTACTATTATCCAATGTTTTGCTCGTGCCTCATCTAATAAGAGTAATATTTGATTTTTAAGGCTTTTACTAATATCATTATCAATTAGGTCACCATCTTCAACAGACAGCCTAACATAGAGAATGGCTCTATATCCATCTCCAAACTTAGCAAATTTAACTCGATTTTTGCAGACTTCATTGAAACACTTACAATTATTAACAAATTTTAAATCCAAGAGTTTATTAATATTATTTGAAACATATTCTAATTCATTAATATTTATAAGCTCTTTTATTTTTTTTAATAAAATATTTTCTTCATGGCCCTTTTCATCGTATACTTTTTTACTATTATTGGTCAGATTGATATCATATTTATTAATGAAAATAGTGTTGTTGTCTTCAATTGCCTCTTTTTTTAATAATTTACTATTCACAGTAATATCCTCCTAAAATAAAACTATGATTGCAATACAAAATAATACATTTTCATTATTATTTGTTAACATGAATTTTCAAATTCTATTTGCATAATTATCTTTAAAAGAATGTCATTAAATATTTGTCTAAATTCTTTTTCGTCCTTTGCATCAGTAATAATTTCGTTTAATACTTCAAACACATACTTTTTTTTTCCCATAAAACACACCTTTCTCTCTCTTTAATTAATTGTATTTAATTATTTAAAAAGATATGAGAAAGCACATATAGATTATAATCTAATTGTTAGTGTTTAGTAGTTAAATAAGTGCCATTTTAATTGACTAAAAGTGAATTATGTATTAATATTAAATATAATAAAGGGAGGCTATATATGAAAAAAGTAGAGAAGAAAAAAGAAGTAAAAAAAACTAAGAAGAAAAGAGCATTTACACTAATAGAATTATTAGCAGTAATAATAATACTTTGAATATTAATGATAATAGCAATACCAAGTGTAACAGAATATATAACAAATAGTAGAAAAGGAGCATATGTAATAA
>JAVBQF010000023.1:0-22987 GCA_031549195.1 Bacilli bacterium | reverse complement strand
ACCTGTAAGTGTAAACTCAACGCCATCTCTTTGTGCATCATGTATTGCTGCAATTGCATTTCTAACATGAGTTTTTGAAGCTGGTTTAGCTTCCCATTCAGCTCTTTTCCTTGCTTCTTCTCTTTCAATAGCATATTCAGGAGCAGCTTTTGCAGCAAGAACATCTATTCTCGCATCCCTATTCTCACTTCTATCAAAAGGTACTCTATCCAAATCATAATCTACACCACGACAATGTGTTATATACCCGCCACCATAGTAGTCTGTATCAGTGTAAAATAAAAGGCCTGTTGGATACTGTGGGCATGAATATTTACTACTTTTCATTGCTTCTTCTATGTAAGACATATCAACTGATTCTTCAACAGGTCTATACCTGTGCTCACTATAAACATTCTCCTCACAATTTCTAAACCAAAACAATTCCCTGAAGTGTCTATTACGACCTTTAACAGTAGCTATTTCTTGCTCTCTATCTCTTCTTTTGTTAGGATCATAGGAAACATCTATTCCTGCACTTTCAAGTACTTTATCAAGAGCTTGGACAGCTAGTCTAGTAGTTGCATACATAAAATTATGTTCTGCCTCTATTTTTTTGAATAGATCAGCCTGATTGTTTAAATGAATTCTTGCTTGTGGAAAGAACTGATATTTTTCACCATTTTCATTTATTAAATCAGCTAGCATTTCACGCAATGAATCAAATTCTTGACCATCCATATCTCTTAATAAACACCAATTATATCCCCAATGTTCACTTCTGTTTTTTAAACAATCATCAAATGAAGCACTTTCTAGTGAAAAACCTTCTACTGAATTATTGTTTATATTTTTTATATCAACAGCAATTATGCCTTTTCTCTTACTGACCATTTGCTTCACTGCATCTATTCTTTGACTTTCATCCATTTTTTCAGAAGTAAGCGCGTTAATCCATACTTTCCTATCATTTTTGAATTCTTTTAGGGTATCATCATCATGATAGTATTCTTCGCCAAGCCTTGTCGCTAGCGATTTATATGCAACTTCTTTTAGAGATCCTAATTTAGCTCTTTCTTCATCAGTAATAGTTGGATCTTGTTCTTTTTCAGTAATTGATAATATCAATTGACCTATATTATATGACTCAAAAATAGTACCTAATTCATGTAAATTACTACTAAGAGCATATTCTTTTTGGCTCCTTGCACGCCTTTTATCAGTCATTAGCACCCTTAGTTCTTGTAGAGTTACTTTTTCAGAAACCAAGGCTTTAAGATCAATTCCTGCTTCTTTCGCAAATGTTGAAAGCTCAGATTCTGGTTGTAGTAGTTGTTCAACATATTCTGATCCTTGTAATTTTTCTAAAACTTCAAAAAATGGAAAATTACCATTAAACTGTGTTAATGTATATAATTTTGCAAACATTTCTGCATCATTTTTTCTATCTTCCACTTTCTCTTCATCTGTCATTTGTTCTATTAATTTGCTATTTGCAGCAGCCCATGGACGCAATTTATTTGCAGTTGCAGCTTTATCTGTTAAGATATTAGCCAAATTCCTATCAATAGCCGCTTTGTCTTCTTCTGTTCTTCCTTTTTTATAATATTCACCCTGTTTTACATAAAAGGCTTCTAGAGAAGCAAGTGCTTTTTCCAAATCTTCTGTAGTTGCATGTGCACTAATTTGTAGTTCCCTTAAATAATTGTAAAATCTGTTATCATCATTACGCTCTACTACATCTCCTAGTAAAGCATTTCTTTCTTCAATAGTAAGTAATTTCATAAATCTTTTCCCCCCTTTTGATTTATGTTGCAAATTATATCATACATTGTTAAATTTGTCAAGTTTTGATAACTAAATTGTAGGTTGTTATATGAATACAAGAGTTAAAAATCATTATTTATCTAATTATATTTCTTTTTTATTTTTCATAATTGCATGATACTTATTAACTAAATTCATCCACTTATCCGGATCTGATTTCATATCTTCATAAATGGTAATTGCAGTTTTATAAGCTGATTGATATTGTTCGTTAGTAATAATATTTTCTTTTAGTGCTTCTTTTAATTCATCCTCATCATCAATTAATACTTTCTTATCATAGTGTAGTATTACATCAATATAGATATCATCATAATATAATTCATCATTTTCTAAACCACTATCATTTATAATATCAACATATATTTGTATTAGATTATCATTATTATCAAATTGACCAATTATAACATAAAATTCATTATCTGGCATGAATAAAATCCAGCTGTAATTGTCATTAACAATCAACTCTGGTATTTCAAATTTAGTATTTAATAGTGTATTAGATACTTCTAACATCTTCAAAAAATGTATATTTCCAGTAAAATCTGCTTCACTAATATACATTTTCCTATCTTCTCTTTTAGCTATTCTCTTCCAATCAGGTCTCGACAAATATTTTCTTGTCATTTAAGCACATCCAATCCTTCAATATATTATTACTCTTCATATAAATTTTTTGAAAAGAAATGTGGGTCTTGTGTTAAATTAATTCCTAATGTTTTAAATGTATAATAATCATTATTTGCAATGATGTGACTCGAATGGGCTTCACAACCATTTAACTTTGATAATTGTGACAATGCAAGATCTACAATTGGATTAGTTACTGCACTAAGGCTTAAAGCAGTAAGTACATCATATATATTTAAAAGTGTTTCACCATTATTAAATAATTCTCTTTTTAGATTCTGCATTGGTTCTAATACAACTAAAGATAATAGATGTCCTTCATCATTAATCTTTGCAAGGCTTCTTAATGCCTTTAGGATAGTAGATGCCCCAGCAGTCATTACATCAGTATTTCTACCTGTAATCATCTTACCATTTGGAAGTTCTAAGGCAATAGTTATCTCTTTTGTTTCATGTGCTTTATCAAGTGCGGCTTTCACTACTTTTCTCATACTTGTAGTAATACCACATTCCCCCATAAGCATTTCTATTTTTTTACTACTATTACCATTATCTATTCCCTTTTTATATTGACACAAACTATAATAGTATCTTCTTATAATCTCTTTTTTAGAAGCAGTTGATATTATTTCATCATCAATAATAGCAAAACCTGCTTGGTTTACTCCCATATCTGTTGGTGAATAATATACATCTTCTCCTGCTATTTTATTTAAAATTGTTTTAAGTACAGGAAATACCGCTAAATCCCTATTATAGTTTACAGATGTAATTCCATACTTTTCTAGGTGAAATGAATCTATCATATTAATATCATTTATATCTGCTGTTGATGCTTCATACGCTAAATTAATTGGATGTTTTAATGATAAATTCCAAATTGGAAATGTTTCATACTTAGCATATCCTGCTTTTATTCCTCTTCTATATTCATGATATATTTGAGATAAACAGGTTCCAAGCTTTCCACTACAAGCTCCTGGAGCTGTTACTACTACAATAGGCATTTCTGTTTCAATATATGGATTAGCCCCATACCCTTCTTCGCTTACTATAGTATCGACATCAGTAGGATATCCTTTTGTATAAGTATGAATGTATACTGTTATATTTCTTCTTTCAACCTTATTCTTAAATGTTACAGCGGCCAATTCGCCTTCAAACTGCGTAATTACAATCTTATTAGCTTTAATACCCATATTTGATAATTTATCTATTTGTCTTAAAACATCCATTTCATAGGTAATACCCAAGTCACTTCTTGTCTTACTTTTCTCTATATCCTTAGCATTAATAACAAATAATACCTCTAGCTTATTTGCAAGTTTTTTCAATACTTCTATCTTGGCATTTTTATCAAATCCAGGCAATACTCTTGCAGCATGATTATCATCAAATAATTTACCACCAAATTCGATATATAATTTATTATTAAACTTATTAACTCTTTTTAATATTTCATCCGTTTGTAATTTAATATACTTTTTGTGATCAAATCCTTTTTTCATAATACTACTCCTTAAAAAACAATAAAAAATATAGAAGCTATAAAATAACTACTAGTCCCCGTTTATTCTATGAGATAATTGTAACATATAATCTAAACATAAATCTATAAAAAGAGGCAAAAAAATAAAATACTTCAAGCATTTTATTTAAGGGCTTGAAGTATTGATACTCTTCTTATTGATTTTTCTAAAACGATTGGTGCTTCTTCACTATCTGTATGAACTCCTAACTTATCAAACATAGCATCTGCTGTTGTTTTTCTATCCATTACAGTTTTTCGCATCATGCCAAGAACTCTACCAGGGTCTTTTTCGTATACATCAAAGGCTAGTATTCCTTTTAATTCAGACGATATCTCTTTAGCATTATATCTCATTAATGCTCTTACTACACCCGTCCTATCTTCTTTTAAATTATCTCCATCTTCTAAACAGCTCATATAATACCTTATATTATTAAGAGAATTCGCCATAGAATATTGTGTTAAATTAACACTATGTCTTATCTCATCAATAATAGATGCTGCTACATGTTTAGCGAGATAACTCATTGCTTCCGAATCATAATAATCTTCTACTTTTCTGCATGATGGAAGCTTATCTTTAAGTGCAGCCATCATATAAAATGTTATTGCGTCAGGTATTATATCAAGTGTATCAAAATGTTCTGCTGTAATACCAATAGTTTTTCCTGTATCACCATCAATTGTCTCAATTATACGTTTTCCTAAATCTTCCTCAATTTTCATAGGTCTTCTAGAATAATTTTCAATTATACCTAACTCTGATAATGCAATACTTAAATACTGCAACGCTTCATCTGTTTCGGCGGATGATGAGGAAATTTCTTTTACTTTAAAAAAATTAAATAATGGAAATAAACTTTGAGTCACACTTTTAATAAGAGCATATTTTTGATTACTTACTGTTAATCCTAACTTATTTATTCTTAAGTTTTCAAATTTTCTTATTAAAAGTCCATCAATTTTTTCTTCATTAGTCAAACATCTACTCATAGTACCACCTGTTTTTAGTACTTACTATTATATGGTTAATGATAATATTAAGTCAATATAAAAGATGTATTATCTCAATACATCTAAAAATGTTCTAACCATTTGTAATTTTGATGCTAAATCTGATATTTTATCTGTAGTAGTAAGTTTATATTCCTTCTTCATTTCTTGTTCCATTTCTTTTAAAGCAAGTGGGTTTCTTTTTAAGACCTTATACCAATGAGAATGATACTTCAAGTAAGTATAAAGATTTTTATCCTGTCTTATTGCAAAAAGAGTATCTAACTTCATTAATCACTCAAATGTTTATATATTGGCCTTGGCTCATATGTTGATTCTGATGCTTTGCTTCCACCTAACTCTTGTATTAAAGAAATTGTTCTTTGTATTCCATCTATTCCTTTTTGTACCTTTTCTAATTCTATACTTTTCACCATATTAACTAAATCTTTGACTGTTGTTTCTTTACCACTACTACTTGTATCAGCTGCCCTATTGCTTGTAGGATCATTCGTTAAATAACTACTCCATATATTATTATTTTCTCCATACATCTCATACATTTCATAAAACCTTTGCCAAGTCATACTTCCATTATTAACATGGCTTGCAAGTGCAGTGTTCTTTACTGCAAACTGTTTAAAATTTTCTTTTGACATAGTTTATCACCTATTAAATGATATGCCACTAACGAAGTTTTGTTACAAAAAAAGCCAATTTAATTTGGCTTTTACTCATCTAAATTTAAGAAATCATCTATTGTCATTAATCTATCATCAATTTCTTTTAATGACACTTTTGTCTTAGCCTGCTCTTCTATAACAGGTTTTTCTTCTACTATATCCTTTTCTATAATTTCTTCTTTTTCAAATGTATTAGTTGTTTTTACAACTGTGTTGCACACTATAAAGGAAGATACTATTTTAGTTTTACTGATTACACTTCCTGTTGAATATCTATCCGTTATAGGTAGTTCTATAAGCTTAATATATTTAATATCATTTCCTTTGATACCAATAAACTCTTTAGCATCAACTGTGAAAGATGCTGCTATATTATATGGATTAGTTTTTACTTCTCTTAATATCATTAATCCACGTTTTGCTCTAGCACTCTTTTCAAATTCAGATAACTTAACTCTTTTACCAGTTCCCTTTTCAGTTACTATAGAGACATATTCTATCTTTTTAGCATCGAAATTAGATACTGATACTATTACATCTAATTTTAGATTTATTGACTTAACACCACTTGTTTTGAGTCCTACAATTGGTATATCTGATGCATCAAACCATAATCCATAACAATGTTTAGTGGCTATAAATATATCACTTGCCATCGTTATAAATGCGCTTATTACTTTATCTTTATCTTTTAGTTTCATGCAAGTGATTGGTTTAGAGTAACGCATTGATTTAAACTCTGATAGTTTAGTTCTCTTAATCATTCCGTCACGACTTGCAATTGTAATATCTATATCAGCTTCAAAATTAGTTATAGGTATTGCTGATATGATTTCTTCATCTTGATCAAGCTTTATTATATTGCTAATGTGTTTACCTAAGTCTTTCCATAATAAAGATGGAATTTCATGTACTGGAACATATAAATAATTACCTATATTAGTAAATAATAATAATGTATCAAGCGTATTCAATTCACAAAGACTAAGTACATAATCATTATCTTTTAATGTTGCCTCTTCATTTGAAGAATTATAACTTCTTTTTGGCGTTCTTTTTATATAACCATCTTTAGATACCATAACAATAACATCTTCTTTTGGAATCATTACTGTTGTATCTATCTTTATATCTGTTATTTCTTCTTTAATATCAGTCTTTCTCGCAACTGCATATTCCTTCTTAATTTTTCGAAGTTCTTCTTTCATTACACCTTTTAATACTTCTTCGTTTTCAAGAATAGATAGTAATGCTTTAATCATCAAATTTAAATTTTTAAGTTCTTCTTCTAGTAATGTTACATCTGTATTTGTTAACTTATATAATTGTAAAGTTACAATAGCTTCTGCTTGTATTTCAGTAAAGTCAAATTCTTTTACTAAATTGTCTTTAGCATCACCTTTATTTTTAGAAGCGCGTATCACTTTTATTACTTCATCTAAAATTGATAGACATTTAATTAAACCTTCTACTATATGCAATCTTGCTTTGGCATGATCCAAATCAAATTGTGTACGTTTTGTAATTACTTCTCTTTGATGAACTATATAGGCATCTAGTATTGCTGCTAATCCAAGTAATTTTGGTCTTCTATTAACGATTGCTATCATATTAAAACTAAATGAAATCTGTAGGTCAGTATTTTTATATAGATAATTTAATATTAAATCTCTATTAGAGTCTTTCTTAATATCGACAGCTATTCGTAATCCATCTTTATCAGACTCATCTCTTACTTCTAGTATTCCATCTATTTTTTTATCAATTCTTATTTCATCTATCTTTCTAACCAATTGAGCCTTGTTAACTTCAAATGGTATTTCTGTAATAATTAATGATACTTTTCCTTTTACTTCTTCAAATTCGCATCTTGATTTAATTACAATCTTACCTTTACCAGACTCATAGGCAGAACGAATACCATCTATTCCGTGAGCAATGCCACCGGTTGGAAAGTCAGGACCTTTTACAATGCTCATCAAAGTATCAAGAGTACAATTAGGAGAATCTATTCTTTTGATTGTTGCATCAATAACTTCACCTAAGTTATGTGTTGGTATGTTTGTAGCATACCCTGCTGATATTCCTGTAGATCCATTTACAAGTAAGTTTGGAAATCTTGCTGGTAATACTGTTGGTTCAAATTCTGTATCATCAAAGTTTGGTGCCATTATGACCGTATTTCGTTCTAAATCACGAAGTAGTTCATTACTTACCTTAGAAAGACGAGCTTCTGTATAACGCATTGCTGCTGGGGAATCACCATCCATTGATCCATTATTACCATGCATGTCAATATATGGGGTACTCTGTTTCCACCACTGCGACATTCTTACCATAGCTTCATATATAGAAGAATCTCCATGAGGATGGTAATTACCCATTACGTTTCCAACTGTTTTAGCACTCTTCCTATATGGTTTTTCATAAGTATTCTTATCTTTATACATACCAAAAAGAATCCTACGTTGAACAGGTTTAAGTCCATCTCTAACATCAGGAATTGCTCTATCTTGGATTATATATTTAGAATAAGTACCAAATCTTTCTCCCATTATTTCTTCTAAAGAAAACTCTGAGATTTTCTCTATTATGTCTTTCATAATAACACCTACTTTTTAACTTTCAACTACCACTTCTTCTAATAAGTAATTGTAAGTATTTATTACTGCTTTATCTATGCATATTTCTTCACAATTAAGTTTGTCCAATAATTTTGATATATATATTAAATTTAGATTATTTTGATAATTATTTATCTCATTATTACTCGAATTTGGATAATCATATTTATATCTATTAAAAGCTTCAACTAGATCATTTGATTTAATTTTTCTCATAATTCTTCCATAAATCATTGAAGATTTATCATCATCACTCGAAAAAAACATGTCATCTAATTCTGATTCAGATACTCTTCCTTCTTCTAATAAATAATATAAAGTCATTCCAAATTTACTAAATTCTTCTAAACGCTCTCTTAATTTATTTGTTCTTTGTTTATCTATTAATAATGCCATACTACTACTCCTACTACTAAATCTTATAATCGTCTTCTAAAGAAAACTCAACATTCTCTTCAATCCATTCTTTTCTTGGTTCAACGCTATCCCCCATAAGAACCGATACCCTTCTTTCTACCAAAAGAGCATCTTCAATAGTAACCTTGATTAATGAACGTGTTGCAGGATTCATTGTTGTTTCTGCAAGCTGATCTGCATTCATTTCTCCTAAACCTTTGTATCTTTGTATTTCACATTTTTTATCTCCGACTATCTTACGCATTTCTTCAATACTGTAAGCATAATCTATATTTTTGCCATTTGTTATTTTAAATAATGGTGGTAGTGCTATAAATAGCTTACCTGACTCTATAAGAGGTCTCATATATCGATAGAAAAAAGTTAAAAGTAAACATTGAATATGAGCTCCATCTTGGTCAGCATCTGTCATTATAATAACTTTATTATATTCACAGTCGCTCACTTCAAAATTTGGACCATATCCAGCACCTATTGTATATATCATTGTATTGATTTCTTCATTTTTGAATATATCTTCTAATTTTGCTTTTTCTGTATTCAATACTTTTCCTCTAAGTGGAAGTATTGCTTGAAATTTTCTATCTCTTCCTTGCTTTGCTGAACCTCCTGCTGAATCTCCTTCAACTAAGAAAAGCTCATTTTTATCTTTATTTCTAGATTGTGCTGGGGTAAGTTTCCCAGAAAGTGCTCGCTCTTTTGGATTTTTTGTTTTTCCCGCCCTAGCTTCTTCTCTCGCTTTTCTTGCCGCTTCTCTTGCAATTTTGCTCTTTAAAGCTTTATCTAATATATCAACTGCAATCTTTTTGTTTTCTTCTAGGAAAAATTGTAATTTTTCACTCACTATCGATTCTACAACTGTCCTTGCTTGTGGTGTTCCTAATTTTCCTTTAGTTTGGCCTTCAAATTGCAATAAACCCTCTGGTATTTTTAAGCTAATGATTGCAGTTAATCCTTCACGAACATCACTACCTTCTAAGGCTTTATCTTTTGTCCTAAGTAGATTATTGTCTTTAACATAATCATTAAATACGCGTGTCAGTGCTGTTTTAAATCCAACTTCATGAGATCCACCATCAGGAGTTTTAACATTATTAACAAATGATACTATATTTTCTTGATATGTATCTGTATATTGCATTGCGATGTCTACTTCTATTTTATCTTTAATAGCTTCAAAATTTATTACTTTATGTAACGCTTCCTTATCTTCATTTAAATATTCTACAAATTCTTTTAATCCATTTTCATAGTGAAATTTAGAATTTCTTCCTGTTTCTTCATCTATTATTTCAATTGTAAGTCCTTTTATTAGAAAAGCAGATTCTTGCATTCTCTCACAAATAAGCGAATATGAAAAATTAACGCCTTGAAATATTGCCTCATCTGGCATAAAATGCACGGTTGTTCCTGTTTTATTTGTAGAACCAATTACTTTTAATGGTACAGTAACATGTCCACCATTTTCAAATTTTATATAGTACTCTTCCTTATCACGCTTAATCGTTACTTCCATCCACTTAGACAGTGCATTTACAACAGAAGCTCCAACACCATGCAATCCTCCAGATACTTTATAGCCACTCTCTTCAAATTTACCACCAGCATGTAATATTGTAAAAATAACCTCTGGAGTCGATTTACCAGATTCATGCTTTCCTGTTGGTAATCCTCTTCCATGATCTTCAATACTAACCGATCCGTCTTTATGTAAAAACACTTTAATATAGTCACCAAATCCATTGATTGCTTCATCAATTGCGTTATCGACAATTTCCCAAACTAGATGATGCAATCCCCTTTTATCAGTAGAACCAATATACATACCGGGTCTTTTTCTAACGGCATCTAGTCCTTCTAATATTTTAATTGATGTCTCATCATATTTTAGTGCCATATTATCACTCCCTATATATTATATCAAAAATTGTCTTATTTTAAAGCTTACTTTACATAATTTGATTGTTTATTCGACAAAAAATAAGTTATCTCTAACCTATTTAAATATTAATATATTAACTATAACACATTTCTAAATTTAATTTCAAGAATTTGTTAAGAAAATAAAAAGCAATTGTCTATACAACTGCTCATAATAAAATTAATTAATGTAATATATTTGTTTCTGTTTTAGGAGATAGTACTAATACTTTACCCGGCAATGGTGTTACCCCTAATAATATATTTGTTTCAGTAATTTCACCTATTGGAAATGTTTTTATGTTTGTTCCATCTTTTTGTGCCTTTTCTACAGCTGACAGATTAGACTCTAGTTTTGTTTTTAGTACTTTTTGATTGTCCAAGTCATCAGTTAACCCTAACGCCATTGTTTCATTGCGATATCTTTGTCCTTCAATTGAATCTCTGGTATCAAATTGATCTAGTATTTGTGTAGCTAGTTTTGCCATCTTTTCCTCTATAACCCTTGTGTCTCTTCCTCTTGCTGCCAGCATTTCTGTGGCTTTATATAATTGCATAAAAGAACTCCATTTATTTTCTATATTTTCTGTTGCAAAGCTAATTGTTGCACTTAACATTTGATGATCTCTATCCAATATATCAATATCAGCAGTGATTGCTACTATCTCTTTTGCATTATCTACTATTTCTTCTTGCATTTGAATATATGTCATTTTAAACTCCTCTTTCCAAACTGGGAAATGATTATATCATATTTTACTTTAAATTGCAATCATAGTGTTTATTTGACTATATATTATTTGGATTAAAATCTATATCTATTTTAACTTTGTTATTACTCTTATAAGCCTCTATCAAGTTATTTAAAACACCATATAGTCTATCTTCCTTTTTATATTTAATCACAATACCAAAGCGATATATATTATTTACTTTAAAGGTACTCCCAATTGAAGGACCTAATACTTTAGAGTTAATTAATTCCCTTTTTAAAATATTACTAATTTTATTACTTTCATTCCTTGCTATATCATAATCACTACTCATTACTTTAATAGAAACAATATAGTAATACGGTGGATATCCTAATTCTTTTCTAATGCTCATCTCTTTTTTATAAAAATTTATATAGTCATGAGTCCTTGCTAATTCAATAGCATAATGTTCCTTGTTAAAAGTTTGTATTATCACAATTCCTTCTTTATCACCGCGTCCACTTCTTCCTGCTACTTGCGATAAAAGTTGAAATGTATATTCGCTGCTTCTAAAATTAGGTATGATTAAGCTTGTATCAGCATTTATAACCCCTACTAATGTAACATTTGGAAAATCAAGGCCTTTGGCAATCATTTGAGTACCGAGTAATATATCATATTTATGTTCCATAAAGTCTGTAATAATTTTCTCATGGGCTCCTTTGGTATTAGTAGTATCAAAATCCATTCTTACTATTTTTGCAGCCACTAATTTATGAAGTTCTTCTTCAATCTTCTCAGTACCTACACCTAGATTCTTAATGCTGTCTTCATGGCATTCAGGACAAGATATCAATCTTTTAGTTGCATAACCACAATAATGACACCTGCACATATCACTAGTCTTATGATAAGTAAGCGTAATATCACAATTTGGGCATTTTGCAACATAACCACAATTAGAACAAGTTACAAAAGAAGAGTGACCTCTCCTATTTAACAGAAGGATTATTTGTTCTTTTTTTTCTAACTTCTCGTTTATGGCTTTTATTAAATCTGAAGAAAAATATCCATTTTTCTTAATTTCTTTATGCATATCAATTATTTGTACATTAGGTAGCAATTTATTGTTAACTCTATTTTTAAGTTCCAATAAATCATATCTTTTAACAATTGCTTTAGTGTAACTTTCAAGTGTTGGAGTAGCACTTCCTAGTATAACTGAACACTTATGATATTCACTTCTTTTGATTGCAATATCTACTGCATCATATTTAGGATTATTTTCTTGCTTATAGGTATTGCTGTGCTCCTCATCTATTATTATTACACCAATACTGGAAAGTGGTGCGAATATTGCGCTTCTAGCACCAATAACAATATCAACTTCCCCTTTTGCAATTCGCCTATACTCATCATATTTTTCACCTTCACTGAGCCTTGAATGAAGTATTGCAATATTATCAAATCTCCTAGTAAATCTTAAAACCATTTGGGGGGTTAAAGATATTTCGGGGACTAACACAATACTTGTTTTCCCAAGACTTCGCATATGTTCAATTATTTCCATATATACTTCGGTTTTTCCACTACCAGTAACCCCATGCAACAAATAGTTCTTAGGTAGTTCTTCGTTTTTTATTACTGTATCAACAATTTTTTGTTGATCATCTGTTAATATATGAATATTATCTTTTTCTAGGCTATTAACATTAAGCCTATAGGTTTCTCTTTCTACTTCTCTTAATACTTTTTTATTTAATAGTGTTTTAACAGAAGAAGTAGATATTGCAGTTAATTCATTTTTTCTTACAATATTATTAGCAATAACTATTTCTAATATCTCTTTCTGTGGTTCATTTAATCTATAATTACTCAAACTATATTCACTAACGTTAAGTTCTATATATTTATCAAATCTTTTATTTATTAAAGTCCTATTCTGTGCCTTTAATGCTTTGGGAAGCATTGCTTGATATGCGCTTATTAAAGTACATATTGTTTTATCCTTAATATATTTACCAAGTTCTAAAAGTTCTTCATTTAAAATGATATCTTCATCTACTACATCTATTATTTCTTTTAATTCTTTAATATCATTATTGCTTAATACTTCTAATATAAAACCCTCTAAAGTTTGATTATTAAACGGTACCTTTACTCTGATACCAATTTTTATCTTTTCTCTTAAGCATTCTGGTACATAATAGCTAAAAGTTCTATCTATATTCTTATTTGATAACTCTACTAAAACATTTACTATCATAAATACCTCCATTACCTATATAATAACACTTATAGGGTAACATTTGTATATTTTTGTTTACTTATCTAGTAAGATTTATTATAATAACACATTAAAGAAGGGATTAATATGACTGAAAAGAAAAAGTCTAGAGAAGAATTGTTAAAAGAAGAAAAAACAAAACAATTATTAGAGGAGTTTAAACCTATTTATGATTATTTTATTTGTGACTTATTTGATATATTTGGATATAAAATATTTAGAAATAGATTAAATCTAGAACAAGTTTTTATACGATTTTCAGCCGATGAAGATCCAAGTCAATGTAGACTTAGTCAAAGGGCTGATGAAAGCTTTTTTATTCAGTTTTCTTTAGGAAAAAATGGACACATTGAGTTTTCAGAGGATGGTATATTTAAAATACATATTATTAGTAATGGTAATGATCTAACATTATCGATTAAAGATATAGATACATCCAAACCAAGAGAGAAAAGTATGGACCCAACTAAAAGATTAAATTGTGGAAGTGCTAATATCGAAATAAACATTAAAAAGTCTAATGAAGAAGAAGATGAAGAAGAGAAAAGAAGGTTAAGAGGAGAGTCAGTTATACCAGCATGCGGATTTCAAAAAAGGAAAGATGAGGATGCCGATACATATAAAGAGGCTAGAATCGTTTTAACCAGAAAAACAGGTGTAACATTTTCATTATTTAATAATCATAATAATAATTGTAGAAACTTTAGATATAAGATAGTTAATGGAATGATTGTTGAATATGAAGAAATTAGCAATGAAGGTATTAGTACTGTTTCGTTTCATTGTGATGACGAAGCTGACTTAACTTATAAACCTGATGTAAGTAATCCTAATGAAAGAGTTGTTGTATCTATAGCAGATTGTAATAAAGCATTAGTGGAGCAAGCAATGATTGCTTCAACTAGACCTATGAATACAATATCATTTGCATTAAATAAAGTAGAAGATACAAAACATGGTTTAAATCAATTGTTAGCATCATTATCTCCAACATTTCATTTTTTGCTATCAACTGTTACAATGCAACCTAGAACCGATACTGTTTCTAAGGGTATTGAAAAGGTTCTTAATGACAGTTCATTTCCTATTTGTGACATGCCAAAAGAAGCTACTGACAGAGCCTCTAGAGCTATTAATATTCCATTTTAAAAAATTAAAAGTAGATTACTGTAGTGTACCTATTGACACTTTAATAATCTACTTTTTATATACCTATTATTCTATATATCCAGCTGATTTTAACTTAGATATAATCTTTGTTTTGCTTACATCCCCACCAATTCTTTGAAGTTTTGACTTCTCTTTACCTTCAAAAAAGAATATAACTTCAGGGGTACCTTCATAATTTTGTTCTTGCTTTAACGAGTTCTCATCTTCTTCACTTATATTAGATAAATTAATTTTATATGCTTTAATATCATACTCTTCTAATACTGAAACAAACTTAGGTGTAAATGTTTGACAGTGTGTGCAGCTTGTTGCCATAATCTCTAATATAAATGTTTCTTTATTTTCTAACTTTTCTAAAAATTCTTTATATGTAATTTCTTCTAAATATTTTTCTTCATTGCTATTATTGTTAGTACATCCAACTAATAATACTGCTATTAACAAAACTAGTATTAATTTTAGTTTATTCATCTAATTCACCTCTATTTGATAGATTATCATATTAATGTTAATTATTCAATATTTAGCTTATCTAAATACTTATTAACGGGTGTATAAGTCCTTCTATGTTCTTTTATAATCCCATATTTTTCTATTGCTTCCACATGCTTTTTAGTAGGATATCCCATATTATGCTTAAAGTCATACATAGAGTATTTTTTATCAAGTTCCATCATAATTCTATCTCTTGTCACTTTTGCTATTACAGAAGCAGCAGCTATAGTAATACTTTTTAAGTCACCTTTAATAATTGAAGTATAAGGTACTGACAGATTCTCTAATTTCATTGCATCTATTAAGACATGTTCAATTTTAACCTTTTTATTGCATTCATTGAAAGAATCATACATGGCTAGTTTTGTGGCTTGATAAATATTAACTTTATCTATAACATCTTCACTTTTAATACCAAGTCCAACCGCTAGTGCTTCTTTCATTATAACTTCGTAAAATTCTTCTCTTTTTTTTATACTCAATTTTTTTGAATCTGTAAGTCCTTCTAAGGCAAAATTAAAAGGCAATATGACACATGCAGTTACAACAGGACCAGCTAATGGCCCTCTACCTACTTCATCGATTCCTGCAATAATCTTAATGCCCTTTTTATTTAACTCTTTTTCATATTCTCGGTTATCAATTAATACCATTTAATATCATTCCAACCAGAGGAACTACAGAAATAACTATTTTCTCTAGCAAATTTTATTTTATTAACATTATCTTCATTTACATATACTACAATCTTAGAATATTTAAGTAAACTATAATTATAAATTGTTTTATCTTCCATCATCTTAGATCCTAAATTAAATACATCTGATATATTATCTCTATTTAATTTGAAATCACTTTTGAAATTAATATAAGATTTATTATCATCTTTAGAATCATATTTTTGTGTATATGATGTTTTGTTTGTCTTGTAGTATTTAAATGTTATCCTTATTTCATCTTCTAATCTATTATCTACTTGAAGAGATATATTCCTATTGGTAAAATTATTCATTATGCAAACAAGCTCTTCTCTACCTAGATTAAATGTTGCTTCTTTTTCAACCATATCAAATACTTCTGGTAGATCACTCGAGTATTTATAATTTTTTGTCTCAGTCCACAACAATAATAAACTTACTAATAGTACACCAAATGCTACTGTTATAGTAATAACAAATTTATCTTTCATATTACTTCTCCCCCACTTTCTTCGAAAAACAAGAATCATATAGTAGGAAAAACAATGATACAAGTATTGCTATTGCACTTATAACGATTAAGAATATACTTATTAAATATATATTATGCATAGCCATGAATATAAACATTCCAAGTGCTACTGCAAAAAGTACTGCCGCACCTAAAAGTGGCAATAAAGCAAAGTATAAAATCATTCTCAAAACAGCAACTGCTTTACTTCCTATATTTTTCATCATTTTTATTTTCTTATTATCATCTTGATAAAAAGCTAAGTATTCTTCGGTTTTAATTAACTTTTTGACAGAAACATATAAAAAGTTTAAGCTTATTAATACATAAGTATAATTGACAACATGTATCCAAGTAGAACTTAATAATTCCCTGAAGGTTGTTCCGACTAGATAAATTAGAAATACTCCAAACATCTTAATTGCAACGAAAGGTACCTTAAGAATTGCGATGGCAAAAAAGATTAACAATAGTTTTAATACTACAAATACCTTATTCTCATTTTCTTTTTTAGTAACATATTTACCTAAATCATTTACAATTCTTGATAAGGCATGAGTGATAATCTCAACTAAGTTAAATATGTTGTATTTTATTTTTATCTTTTCTTCTTTTTGTTTAGTTGATACAACTTCTACTACTTTGTCTGGCTTCACTTTCTTTTCAACATTAACTTTTTTAACAAGTTCCTTAGTAGCTATTTTAGCCTTAACTACCTTTTTTTCTTTTACATCCTCAATCAGAACTTTTTTTGGCATAACTTCACTTCCTATTCTTATAAAAATAATTATAACAAATATTGTAAATAAAAACAACTGACTTTTTATCAATTGTTTACCTATCAAGTGTAATATTTCCAAAGTACCCCTTTTTCAAATCATTTATTATCTTGATGTATACCTTTTCATAATCTGTTTCCTTATTTGTAATAAATCCACTTTTCTTAGCAATGATATCAAATATATCATTAAAGTTATCTAATTTATATCTATCTTTTAAACTGTTTGGATATAGTTCTATCATTCTATTTACTATATATGCTGCTAATTCTTCTTTATCTATAATTTCTTCTTTTATAGATGAAAGTGCAGCTAGATTAAGACCTACTTCTTTACTTTCAATTTTAGGCCAAAGGATACCTGGTGAATCCATTAGTTCAACATCTTTATTGATTCTAATCCAACTAATTCCTTTTGTTACTCCTGGTCTATCACCTGTTTGAACTGCCTTTTTACCTACAAGTCTGTTAATAAGAGTTGATTTTCCAGCATTTGGAACTCCTATCACTAATGCTCTAGCACTTCTTGGTTTTAATCCTTTTTTCTTTCTTATTTCATTTAAGTCTTTGGTTAATTCTATTGTTTTAGTTACTATCTTTTTAACATTAATATTATTAACCAAGTCTACTTCAATTACTTCATATCCATCATTTTTATAGACCTCTAGCAATTGATCAGTAATAGGTTTATCACAAATATCATATTTAGTTACTATTAATATTCTTAATTTATCTTTAATTAAGTTATCAATATCTGCTATTTTAGAACTAATTGGCATTCGAGCATCAATAACTTCATAAACAATATCTATTAAATTTAAATTTGCTTCTATTTCTCTTCTTGCCTTAGTCATATGACCTGGGTACCAATTGATACCGCTTTTACTAAACCCCTTTGTTTCGTCTTTATTTTCTTCTTTATTTTTCTTTCTTTGTTCTCTTTTTTGATACATATCCATGTTATTCCACTTCCTTTTATACAAACAATAAAGTCAATTTCTTTTATTATTATATCATAGTTTTTTGTGATTTCAGATACTTAATTGCCTCGTTATTTGCACACTTATAAAAAAAATGATCTATGTGAACATCCATTTTAGTTTTATATTTTTAAAATTTCTAATGTAGAAAATGCTTATTAGTAGTATATTGTATTAGTCTTATGATTTTTGCCTTCTTTTCCTCTGGATTTTTGCCAAATTATATTGTCTAATCTTACAGAATTAATAAATATACCATTATTTTTCAACTTTTGTTTTAATATTTCTAACGCAAATAACATATTTGCACGTATTTCTACTTCATATTCTGAGTCTTTTGATATAAACTCTTCAGCATCAACAATTTCACTTAACTCAGCGTTATACTCTAGTATTCCTAAACTCCTCAATCCTTTTGGTATTACATAGTCTGCACAACCAAGACATGCATCTATAGATTTAATATTATTTTTAATTGTATCACTCAGTTCAAATAAATCATTAATTAACAATGTTGCTCTTTTATAAAAATATATTTCTTTTCCCTTATACATAGATACATCTTTAAAATTAATAAATTCATTAACAATGTATTCATATAAAGAGTCTATACTTTTTATTGCAAATAATTCATTATAAAAATTTTCTTTATTATGAATTACATTAACTGTATGCATCAATGAATTATATCTATTTTTTAAATTGCCTTCTTCAATTTCAAATATACTAATTAAATCAGAATATGTTAAATCTTTCAGATAATTTAAATCTAACAATCTTTTATCTTTTAGAGTTTTATTTAACCAAATATTGAACATTGCTTCTGACTTTTTAGTATTATTATACTTAAATATAGGTTCAAGCCAAAAACAAAAATTCATAGATTCCACTAAAAAGACAAATAAAATAATTTCATTTTCTGTAAACATACTTTTATATTCATATAACCAATGTTTATAGTCAGTAAGATCATCTACCTTTTTTATAAATTCATCTATTTGTTTATTATTAATTGTAACAAAGTTGCTATTATTTACTACATATTTCATTTGTTCTATTCTTTTATCAAATAACGTCATACTTTTTTCTCCCTTAATTTTTTTTATTCACTCAATCCATAACTTTTGCTATTGATTATGTTAGGACAAAATATAAATTTTCTACATAATTGATTTTATCATATTTCATTTCATATTTACCATAATATAAAACTATCTATTTCTTTATAGAATAACAGGAATTATTCGTAAGGGTTTAGTTGTCGTTACCAATCACTTAATTCCTAACTAAAAATCATCAAAAAAGTGCATTTCATTCAATTTTTATGTGTTTTAATTGTTTTTTTACTATTATCATGCAACGACCAATTCGCTGTAAACCCTTTATTTAAAAGGAATTCCTATAGGGTTTAGATAAATCGATACCAAACAATTGATACCGCTTTTTCTAACCCCTTGGTTTTCTTCAGACACTTTATTATTTTTTCTTTGTTCTCTTTTTTGATACATATCCATAGATTTCACTTCCTTTTTTATGTTTTATTCCCAATCACATATAATATTATCTTCTATTTCTAATGATCCGTTATCACCATACCCCATAAAATGTGAATCATTATGAAAATCACTTCCACCACTCTTTAAAAGATTTCTTTCGTTACAATATTTAATTAAAAAGTCAGTGTTTTCTTTTGTGTGTGCTTTATGATAACATTCAATACCATCTATTATATTTAAAGTACATACTTCATTTATAAAATTTTCTACATTTTCAATTTTATAATCAAATGGATGCGCTAAAAAGCATATTCCACCAGCATCTTTAATTATTTTTGCAACTGTATATATATCTTCTTTTCCTTTTGTCCAATCTATAAAAAATGGGCTTTTAGGGTTGCTCATATGAACTCTATAGAAATTACCATCTATAATATCAAGTTTATTCAAAATATCTTTGTTTGCTTCATATCTAATAATATCAGCCTTTAAGACATCTTGAGCAAAAGATTGTTTTTCTATAACCTTTAAATTTGGAGTATAGAGAATATTTAATCTAGTACATACTTGTTTAAAAAATTCTAAAAATTCGTTTTCTTTTTCAATAGATGAGACCATCTTATTTTTTATTAAATACTCTTCCTTACTTATTTTTGCAACATCAATGTTATACCCTAGCATGTGCATTATTTTTCCGTTATATAGGAAATCTATTTCAATACCTGTTATTAATTTCCCACTAAAATATTTGGAAATATCATCAATTTGATTATATGCATTTGCGGTATTATGATCAGCAATAGAAATTGTCTTTAATTTTTTAGTTTCAGCTTCTCTTAATATTGTTGTAACGTCATATTGTCCATCTGAATTATTAGTGTGGATATGTAAATCAATCATATTCCTTACCTCCACTATTTTCTATCAGTTTTGTTTCCTCTAAGAACTTATCAAAATCCGAAGTCAACATTTTATCTTGCTTTAATTTGAATTTATTAAATTCTTTAAATGCTAATTCTTGAGCAACTTTTTGTGAAATTTTACCAGCATTTTGCAATATTTCTTTTTCATTAAACTGTAAAAATGCATTTAATTTTTTAGTCCAGTCATTCATTGTCATTGCATTATGATTTTCTGCTTGCACTTCAGCATAATCTAAATACATTGTAACAATCCTATTTAAACTTTTAAGTTCAGATTCATTTAAATAGTTTTTGGCTATATCGACATCGTATTTATAGATTGGACCATTTGGTGAGTTCTTCCAATTTGTAAGCCCCATATGTTCCCTGCTGGAATCAACTCTATTATAAATAATTTCAGCAGCAGTATGTCCAGTTATTGCATAGTGTAATTTATTTTGAACTGTTTTAAAAAAAGTTTTTGTCTCTTCACTATCTTTATCATAATCAACACTACACTCAGTATAAATATCAGCAATTTTTTGATAAAATCTTCGCTCACTTGAACGAATATTTCTAATTCTTTGTAAAGTTTCTTCGAAATAATCTTCGCCAAATATATAATTAGGATTTTTTAATCTTTCATCGTCCATAACTACACCTTTGATCATATACTCTTTTAAAATTTTTGTTGCCCATATTCTAAAATTAGTTGCTTTTTTAGAATTCACTCGATATCCAACAGCAATAATCATATCCAAATTATATATTTTAGGTTTTCTACCACCAGAACTTATGTCGGAAATTCCGACGGAAGTCTTTTCTAGTAATTCACCATCGTTTAAAATATTATTAATGTGTTCTGTAATTGTACTTCTAGCAGTACCAAAAAGTTCTGCTAGAAGGTCTTGGGTTAGCCATAAATCATTGTTAATTAACATTACATTTACCTTTATATCATTACTACCATCTCTATATATTAGAAACGCTGCATTACTACTTATAATCATTAAATCTTCAGACACCTCTCATCAACACCTTTCATTTATTTTTACCTGGGTTTAGCTGTCGTTACCAATCCATCAATTCCTAACTAATAAAAACAAAAAACGGTGCGTTTTTATCAATTTTTATGTATTTTTATCGAATATTTAATATTATCATGCAACAATCAATTAGCTATAAACCCTTTATTTATAAGGAATTCCTCTAAGGTTTAGATAAATCGTTACCAACCAATTGATACCGCTTTTTCTAACACCTGTATTTTCTTCAAATTCTTTCTTTATTTTTCGCATGTTTCTTTTTTGATGCATACCCATAAAATCCACTCCCTTACATTAATTGCTAATTCAATTTCTTTTACCATTATATCATAATTTCTTGGGATTTCAGATACTTAATTACCTCTTCATATTGCGCTATCATAAAAAAGATGATCTATTGAACATTCATTTTAATTTTATATTTTTACAATTTCTAATGCAGAAACTGTTTATTATTTAATCTATTATTAATGCGTTTAAGTCCGTCTTTTCATAGTTATTGTGACCTGGCGTTCCTTTTTTATATTTCCAACATTTTATTGCTTCATCAAGACTTTTATCATTGTTATCGGCAAAGAAATCACGAATATAAGTATTATATTCAAACTGCTTATCTATGACAGTTTTTCCGTTTTTCTTATCAATTAGAATTTGGTGATATGCATCCACAGCATCTTTATATGTTTTTCCAACATTGCTTTTTAACCAGTTTTGAAATGCAACATTAAAAGAAAAGCTTTTACCTACTAATTGTTTAAAGAAAGCTCGATGCTTTTCAGAGCAAACAAAATTATTCTCTATTAATGTATCTTCATCAATATCCCCAATATTCACAGTTGGTTTTGATTTGGATTTAATAATAATCTTTTCTCCTGTACTAAGATACTGAGATATTCGTTCAGTCAAATCAATTTTCCCACCGACAGTTTGTAGACCTTCCTGTCTACAAAACTGCATCAATTCTTCTTTCAAATAATAATAGTTCTTGAATGTGGAACTATCTAAATTTTTATTTAACTTTGGTCTATCATCCATAATATTTACTCCTGTCCAAAATATAAATTTTCTACATAATTGATTTTATCATATTTCATTTCATATTTACTATAATATGAAACTATCTATTTCTTTATAGAGTAATAGAATTTTAATGGTTTAGTTGTCGTTACCAATCCCCTAATTTCTAACTAAAAAACACCAAAATGGTGCGTTATATTAAATTTTTATGTATTTTTATCAATTATTTACTCTTATTATGCAGCTACCAATTTGTCACATTCTCTTTATTTATAGAGAATTATTAGATGGTGTCAATAAGATGATAC
>JAVBQF010000036.1:0-5651 GCA_031549195.1 Bacilli bacterium | reverse complement strand
TAGAGTAGTAGATAATTAAAGTGGAAACTTATTAAAGGGATATATTATTATGGTACTGAAAAATAATAAGTAATAATACTTTAAAAATACATATTAGTATAATTGGTATACAGTAATGACAATAATGAAAATAAATTTAATAGTAATTTTACTATTACTAAAACCTGTTAATATACTAAATATATCAAAATTAATAGGGAAGTATTATGCATATTTAAATAGAGCATCTTTTAGAACTTTAAAGATAGTAATCCAACAAGGCAACATAATATCAATTATAGGAAGTGATAAGTGCCTGATTCTATTTATTTTTTTATAGATAATTGGATAAGTATTGACTTTTTAGATATATTGACTATACTATTAGCTTAGTTAATAGTTATTTTAATAACTACACTTACTATGGAAAGGAAACAATAAAGATGTATATTTTAGAATTTTCACTTGATAATTATACTCATTTATTTAATAATGAGACACTAATATTTTTAGCAAAACTTAGAATTATATATGAATTACTAAAGCCAATAATAGAATTGTTTTTTATGACCACTATTATTATGTTATTGTTTAGTATTAGACATAGAATTAAAGTTAAATAGTATTCGTCTTTGATTTAGTATATGGCTGTTCTTTTTTTCCTACTAATTGTTTTTTATACTTTAAATAATATTACTATAATTGAAATAAAAATTAAAATAATAATATATTGCTTGATATAGCTAGTCTATTCTTTCACATAAATTTATTGCTACAACAACTACCCTTCTCCTTTGATTAGAAATATTTTGATTTATATTATAATATATCATGGCACTTTTAAGACAAATTAAAAAAAGTATATCTCTATACCTTTCTTGATTGTATTTCTGCTATTTTTTCTAACACTTCTTTAGCGTTATGTTCATTTATTTCGTTATATCCTAGCTCTCTTAGTGCTTGAACCTTTGCTGTGTTTAACTCCTGTGTTCTACTTAACTTTTCTTCATTTTTATGTTCTATATCTTGTACAAATCTCTTGTGTGACTCAGCAAGCTTTACTTTAGAAGCGCTACCATTATTATATAATGTTAATCCAGAAAACAATATACTTTCAAATATAAATTGTTGATCCGGATTAAATACAAACTCCATTGGGTCAGTAAATCCCATTGATTTAGACATGTATGATAAAATATATTTTAATTCTTTTGATGTTTCCATTGACTGAAGATAATGATATAAGTATACATAAGCATGGTATGTTTCCTTAGTATTATCATCGGATAGTTTTTCTTTTAATAGATTAATTATGTCAGTAAGTAACTCTTGCTCTTTTTTATTAAAACCTTTTAAATCGGCAAGTATCTCTTTATCTGATGAATCTTTAACTCCATCATTTAGCCTACCCTCTACCTCTATTATATAAGTATTATCTATCTTTAAACTATTAAGTCCTTTTTCCTCTTGAATATTTAAAAGCCCCATTAATCTCGTTGACTTTTCTTTTGGCCATTCATTTAACCCATTCATTGCCAAATAATTATATAGCATTTGTCTTGATACTCCTAAATATTTAGCAAGTCTTACCTTAGATATACCAAGTTCATTTAATACATTGTTTAAGTTCTCCATATTATGTATACCCTCCATACATTAATTTTATCAAATCTGTTTACAATGTCAAGTGTAAAGTATATTTAGAATAAAAAAACTATAGTAGATACCATAATTTCTCATCATTTTTTCTTACTTCCTTAACAATTCCGCCACCAAGACACTCATCACCTAGGTATAAAACACAGGCTTGTCCTGGAGTAACTGCTTTAATATCTTCATAACTAACTAGAATTTCATTATTGTCTAGGTATTCTAATGTAATAGGATATTCTTCTGCCCTATATCTAAATTTAGCATTGCATTTTTCTGGCCTTATATCACAATTGAAATTAACACTTTCAATAATACAACTGTCTGATAATAGAAATTCATTATCTTCTCCTTCTGCAACATATAAGACATTTTTAGTTAAATCTTTACCTACTGCAAAAAGTTTTTCTTTAGTTCCACCAACATCAAGACCTCTTCTTTGTCCAATTGTATAGTACATTAATCCATTGTGAGTACCTATTACCTTATTGGTTTCAATATTGACGATGTCACCTTTAGTACTAGGCAGATAGTTTGCTAGAAAGCCTTTAAAATTCCTTTCTCCAATAAAACAAATTCCTGTAGAGTCTTTTTTAGCTGCAGTAGTTAAATTATACTTACGAGCAATACTCCTTACCTCTTCTTTATCAATATCGCCTAATGGAAATAAAACATTTTGTAATTGTTCTTTATTAAGTTGGGATAAAAAGTAAGTTTGATCTTTATTGGAATCTTTTGCTTTTAATAGCTTCTTATCGCTCATTTTAGCATAGTGTCCTGTTGCAATATAGTCTGACCCTAACCTTTTTGCTTCCTTAAGAAAATAATCAAATTTGATATACTTATTGCACATTATATCAGGGTTAGGTGTTCTACCTCTTTTCAATTCTTCTAAAAAGTAAGTAAATACATAATCCCAGTATTCTTTTATAAAATCTATCCTGTGAAGTGGTATACCAATTTCTTCACATACCTTTAAAGCATCATTGTAGTCTTGCTCTTGAGGACATATGTTATTATTTAAATTAGGATTTCCTAAAATGTCATTATTAATAGAACTATCCCAATTTCTCATGAATAGTCCGATTACTTCATAACCTTGTTCTTTTAAAAGTATGGCAGCAACAGATGAATCTACTCCGCCTGACATACCTATTACAACTTTACTCATATAAAAACACCCAAGAACATTATACCTTGTTTTTAAGGGTATTTCTATATAAACATGAAAAAGTTTCTTATATATATGGTTCTTCTGCTATTAATATTCCCTTTATAATAACTCTTTTTTTATTATTCTCTTTTTGGCAAGTAATTAATGTTATGGTTGTCTTATCACCTTCTCTATTTAATACTTCTATTTGATTTTGACTTACGACATAGTTTAAATATACATTATAGGTGTATTTTATATCATTGTAATAAATAATAATAATCTCTTTTTTTTCTAACTTATCTATATCGTCAAAATAAGCGATATTAGCATTCCCAGAATGAGCTGCTAATACAAAGTTACCTCCTTTTATATTAGGTAAATCAGAATCAGATAAGTATGATACATTTCTATCTATTGCAGCATAATAAGAATTAGATTTAATTATTCCTTGCAGCAGATTTATCTTTTCAATTTCAATAATAGCCATGTAATTATCCTTGATCCTTTTAGTCTTATCTTCTTTTACTATATTTATATTACTGCTTTCACTATTTTTAAAATCTTCTTCATTACTATCTTTGGATATAAAATAATTACTGATATTATCCTCATTTTCTTTTTTCAATTTGTAATTTCCAAAAGAAGAAAGAGTAACTATAAAAAATCCTAAGATTATACAAAAAATTATTATGCATATTGGTATTAATTCTTTTTGTTTCCTATTGATAATTAACTTATATATGTAATTTTTCTTTTTAAATAATATACTGAATACATATATGATTCCAATAAAAACTAAAGACACAATGATAAAAGGTATTAAAATAGTATATATAATAATTATTAAGATTTCTTTATATAGATTTTTCATTTTTCGTAGTACCTTTTAAAAAACATCTCTTAATGAGATGAATTTTTATATTTAGATGATCTCAATAGTGCTGCTGCTATGATACCTAATACTATTAAAGAAAATCCTATAAATATAGTGTAATCATTTATCCCTGTCTTTGGCAAGCTATTATTAGGGCAGCTAGTAAAGTTGTTTGTCATATTACTTTTGACTGATAGTTCATTTATAGTTGTAGTGGCTTCATTCTTAAACTCTGTACATTCTGCTGTTTGAGGTTTAACTTGAAAAGTTATTTTCAAAATATACTTTTCACCAAGATATGGGCTATTTTCTAATAACTCAGCACACATCGTATAGGTAACATTACCTGTTTGATTCGTTATTGGTCCTGGATTATCTATATCACTACCATTTTCATCCAATAATTCGATACTAGATACAGTAATATTACTTGGAAGAGTATCTGTTATTATAAAACTTTGATATTTAGTCAGAACTTCCTGACCTAATATGCTCATACTCTGAGAAATAGTATAATAGTATTCTGTTCCCGGTACGATTTCTTTTTTGTCAATTTTCTCATTTTTCATATTATAAATCTGCTTTATAGGTGCATCTTGTAGTACTCCAAACACAGGAGCATTGTTTAGTAGAAAAGTTCCATAATTGGAAGTCAGCGCTGCTAAAGTAAACTTTGATGAAATGCCATTTAATTTAAATGATATAGCAGCAGTTGCATAAGTATCATCCCCTAATTCATCTATAAATGAATTATCTGTCCCACACCACATATTTTTATTTGTATCGGGATTTAAAACTTCATCAATTAAGCTGTTTTTAGTTATATATGTAGCTATTGTGGTATCTTCATTTAATACACAATCGTTTTCATTTAGAGATAGAAAAGTCAGATAAGTATCTTCTGTTATATTATCAAAATTCATTTCGTTGGCAAAGTTAATACCAGTATAAAACTTGAATTCTACATCAAATTCCCTTACATTTTTAAATGTAATTCCATTATACAATGAATCATAAAAAGTAAATGATGGCTCGTTAAATCCATATCGTGGCATTGCACCATCCATTGCTACACTATCAACAATACTAGATATTGTTAGTATTGCAGAGACCTTTTCTCCTTTATAAGTACCAACATATTCATATTTTACATTAATAGTATCACTATAGTTTAATTGGTTAAAGGTAATTGTTTCTCCACCTGTTGCATTTACTTTTGTATAATCAGTGCTGGCAACGCTAGTTTCTACTGTAAGACTTTTAAGTGTAGGTGATCTTTCTATTAATGTAGTATAAACGTTACTTTTAGCATCTTTCCACAAATCAACTTTAGTAGCTGTTAATGCATTGACTTGATCTAGTCCTAATAGTAATATAAATATTGTTAAAAGTATCAATATATTTTGTTTTTTCATAGTACTCTCCTTTCTTTTTTCTACAATTTATTACATTATTTATTCTAACAACTTTAAATATTTTTATTCATTAATTTTAATCCAAAAAAAAGAGTATTAAATACTCTTTTAAAATACATTATTTAATATTTTTTTTATTTTTTACTGTTTTTAATTTTAATAGATGCTCTCTAAAGTTTTCTGGTGTTATATTTTCAAATATATTAACACCCATTCTTAATTGATATTGTAATTGTTTTAATTCTCTAATATCGCTATTAATCTCTTTACTTTTAAGATCATCTAATGCACGACCAGAATAATACACTACAAATGCAAGACATATCATAATTGCGATGATTCCAAATGTTACATTTAAATAATATATTCCATAGCATATTGGCGTTACTGTTAATGCTACAATAAGTGGTGCTTTTATTGTCTCAAAAATTTGTTCTAGACGTTCACTTTCTCTCATTCTAAGGTCACTATTTACCATAACTTGTGCATCTTTTATTTCCATATTTAATCCCCTCACTTAATAGCGTATTATAACAGATTACTTCTACTATGTCAAAAAATATTGTATTTTACAATT
>JAVBQF010000019.1:0-14373 GCA_031549195.1 Bacilli bacterium | reverse complement strand
ACATGCTGAAGCGAATAGTGAGTTTTTAGCGAATCAGGGGATTAAAGTAGAAGGTCCAGCAGAAGAAGTACATAACCAGACTCAGGCAGAGTATGATAAGATGTTTTCAAAATGGGGAACAAAGATACAGCTGAATAAGGTCGAAAAAACTTTAGATAAAGAAGAAGCTTCTTTGAATGGTAATGCAAAACCTAATATATTTTCTAAACTTGGATCTGCAATTGCTGAAAGACAAATGAAAAAGAGTGAAGTAGCAGTAGAAGTTGGAAAAGAAGAACCATTTATGGCTAGTAATAGTGGAGAAACACCAACGGTTAATCCAGTTGTGTCAAATGGTGTGGAAGACAGATTTGAACCAGTAGTTTCAGAAACAGAAAAAGTAGTAGAAGCAGTGCCGGCTGAAATGTCTTCAGTTACAGAAGAAGCGCGAGATCATGGTGAAGTAACAGGTCAATCAGAGAGTGGTAAAGTATTGCCAAATCATCAGGAAAATGGTAGAATTAATAATATTAATGGTGCTGGAGGTACAGATGTGCCTCGTAGTAGCAAGGAAACGGGAGATGTTGGTATGGATGAAAGACAAAAACATGATAATTTGACTTGGAGAGATGAATATGATAGACGTATAACAGCTATACAGGATCAAATTTTTGACATCGACGAGAGTATGAATCAGGCATTAGAAAGAGGAGAGAAAATATCTAATGCTGATAGAGAAAAAAGAGCCGCATTAAAGCATCAATTAGAAAGATTAAATGTTGAAGATAGAAACCAAGGTAAAAAAGTAAAAGATAAAAAGGGAATGCATTATGAAAATGATGTAACTTATAAGCGTGAATTAGCTCAAAATGAGAAACTTATTAGAAGAGCTCAAAGAAAAGCTAATCGTTCACGTGGTGGAGAAAGAGAATATTGGGAAGGTGAGCTAAAAAGACTTCAGGAAGTAGAATCGAAAAGAATTTACAATGATCACGAGGTTAGAATAGGTAGAAAGTCAGCTGTTAGAGCTGATAATTATACACCTGGAACTTTTACCCCACGTACATCATCTACAAACAATTCACCAGATAATCTAGTGCAAACAGCAAATGCTAAAGTAAACTATGCAAAAGAACAACTTGCTGAAGATATAAAAAAAGCAGCAGCTGAAACTAAAAGTGCTGAAGAAAAAAAGGCTGCTGAAGAAGTTGCAAAGAAAAGAGCCGCTGAAGAAGCTGCTAAGAAAGTGGTAGCGCAAGTTAAAAATCAAAGACCATCAGTACAACAAACTCCTATAACACAAACTCAACAATATTCTCAACCTAGACAACAAACGGTTACTGGAGCAGCTCAAGTAGCAAATACTCAAGGAAGTATAACTGAATTGTTAACATCATATGTTAATTTAATTACAAATCAAGCTAATATAACTAATCCAGTTGAAGCAGAAGTTAGAAACGTATTGTTTAGTGAATTAACAAATAGATTTGTTGCAGCTTTAAGCGCTGACCCAAGAGCAGTATTAACTCAATTGTCTGCAATTGTAAACGGAAATGCTAGACAGGTACAAAGACCAGCAGCAACGCAAACAGTTCCTACGATGGATAGTATTGAAGCGCAATATAATAAGTTGGGATTTTCAAGTAAAGGTTGGACAAAAGGAGCAATTACTGGTACCCTTACAGGGCAGCCGGTTCAAACTTATACACAAACTGTACAAGCAACACAACAAATACAACCGCCACAGCAACCAGAGTTTGATGTTAATCTAATTGCTAATTTCATGAGAATGAATGGTTCAACAATAAATATTTATCCCCATCCAGAAGTATCGACAGCTAGAGTGGTTAATATAACTCAAGTTGATATATTTGGAAATCAAACTAAAATTGATCAAGTTGTTCAAAATGGACAAGCTTTTGATACACAAATTGCACCATTAATTGCAGGAATGTATTTACAATCTAATATTCCTTATTCAGTAGATACTAATACATCAATGCAAAATGGACAAGTATATGGAAATATAAGAATGTCTTCGACTACTGGAGTTAACCTTCAAATGGTTAGTAGTCCTGATTTAGTAGATTATGTTAGAAGTGAAGCATATAGAGCAACTAATAAAAATATGATAAATGCATTTGCTCCAATTATGACTCCTACATTACAAAATACAATTCAACATCAAGCATTTGTAAGAGCACCATTTAATATAACCACTCAACAGTTTAATTATAACTATCCCTCAGTTCAACCATATTTTATACCAGATTATATGAGAAACCAAGGAATAGCATATTATACTGAGGAGATAAATAGAGTTAATGCTTTGATAAAAGAGACTGAGCAATTAATATATATGGCTGATGTCCTATTGAGGTCAGGACAATTACCATCTCAAACAGTATTTCAACAACCTCAAGCTGCTGCACAAAGTCAAGTAGTGCCTAATGTTCCTGTGGCTGCAGAAAAGCAAGCTAAACCAGCAGGGCAAGTAATGCCTAATCAAGTTAGGCCAGCTGGACCTAAACCACTTGATATTGAGAAGTTCCCAGAGATATTTAAAGGGCTTTATGAGACTTATAACGGAGCAAAGCGTGATAATGAAACTTTAGCACTAAATATAGTTGGATCTAAAAATGATTCTAATGTTAGAATTGTTCAACTTATATTATCAGATGGTCAAAAGGCAAGTCATCTTGAGAATTATACATTTAGGGATGGCAAAATGTTTGATGAGAGAATATTACCAAGCATGCAACAAACATTTGTAGATAATAACACGATTGCAGTTGGTAGTGGAATGATAGGAAACATTGGAGATTCTGATAAAGCACAAAATCTTGCTATTTATGGTAGTACTTCAAAAGAAGGAAATAAATTTGCAGTAGCTGGATTTGATTTAGAATACTGCCAAAGTATTAATAACCAAATAGATGCATTAGCTAGAATGAAAGAAGTTGAAATAATAGCTAAACCAGTTGCGCCAAAGTATACAGAAGCAGAAATAAATCAAGCTTACCAAGCAGAGATTGCAAAACAAATTGCAGAGCATACTGCAGAACAAGCGGCAAAAGAAGCTAGTGATAAAAGAATTGATCAATATGAAAAATATCAGCGTGCTGCAAAAGAAAATGAATTGAACCAATTCTTTAACCAACCAGAAATAAGTGCTGAAATTGATGCAGTTGAACAACGTATAGATGAAAATAAACAAAGAGAATACCAAGCAGAAACTGATAGACTTGCGTCAGAAGAAAAGGCATTAGAGGCAGAGCGTAGGAAAGAACATAATAGAATACAAAAAGAATATAAAAATTTCTTTAATAATCCAGAGAACGTTACTAAATTAGATGCAGCGGAACAAGCGATAGATCAGGCTCCTATAATAGTACCTAATCATGAACGAGTTTCAGATGTACACTTTGCAGATGAACTTAATGAAATTGAACCAGTAAGAGATATCTTAGATAATTATGGTAGTCTTTTAGTTGGTGAACATGATAGCATTTCAATGGAAGTAGGAAGTATGGATACTTATCCATCTGGAAAGCAGGTAAAAGTAATACTAAGTCAAAATGGTATTCCAACACTTGCTACATCAGTTTACTACCAAAATGGTGCTGAATTTGAAAGTAAAAGACAAGCACAAGTTGCAGAATTATGGGGAGAAAAGTTTGATGTTACACGTGGTGTAGTCATAGATAATGGAACTAACTCTACATATGAAAGTATAGCAACTAATGGTGGTAAATTCACAGTAACTGGTGATAAAGCTGCATTAGATGCGGTACAAGCAGCTGTTCAAAGAGCAAGTGGTGTTAAAGCCGAAGATAATCAACAAACTCGTTAAAAGTCATTGTTTAATGGCTTTTTTCTTTTATCATTAATTTCAATATTAGATATTATTCCAATAAGTATCAAATAAGAAATAAGACTAGATCCACCATAACTAATAAAAGGTAGTGTTATTCCTGTAATTGGTAATAATCCTATAGTCATGCCGATATTTTGAATTTGTTGATATATCAGCATACTTATAATACCTATCATTATATATTTATCTTTTTTAGTTGCAATATTTTTACTTAATGATATTAGCCATATATCAAAGTATAAAATAAAGCAAATTAAAGAAATACTTCCAAGAAGACCAAAATTAGATGCGAACACAGTAAAAATAAAATCAGTACCTGCTTCTGGGAAATATAGCGGAGTATGATTAAATCCATGACCAATTATGTCACTTGATCCTATTGCTATCAATGAATTATTAAGTTGCATACCACTTCCCATTCTCCAGTTTATGACTCTATCCATTCTATAGAAAAAATTGCTTCCAAAGATATTTATAAACATATCTTGCTTTAAAAAGTACATTCCAAAGAAACAAATTAATAGTACTACTATAAAAGAACCTAATAATATAAACCAACTTTTCCTAATACCACTTATAAAAAGCATAACAATTGTTATAATAAAGTATATGATTACTGCACCTGTATCTGGTTCTAAAAAGGTCAATATAGATGGTACTATGAGTACTAAAAGTAATAGACAAATTAATTTGAATTCTTCTTTAAAAGTAGGATTTCTATATTTTTTATAGAAATAATTAATAATAGATGCATTCATTAAGATGAGTGCTATTTTCATAAATTCACTCGGTTGAAAACTACCTATACCGGATATAATGTACCAAGCTTTACTACCGTTAATTGAGGGGGCAAATACTAGCAGTCCACCTAAAAACACAATATTGGCAAGGTATATATACCAAGAAAACTTATATAAGTAATCATTATCTATTTTAGATATAATAATAATAATAATAAATCCAAATATATACCAGAATAACTGTTTCAAAGGTAAATTGCCAAGAGTGGGCGAAAGATACATAGAAGCTGAGTATATAGATAAAACACTTACTATTAAGTATATAAATAAAGAAAAAATCAAAAATTTATTGATATATTTTTTTTGCTTCATAAAATCACCTCACAATTATTATGAAATAATTTGTAAATTTTATTTATCTAATACATAAGATAAAATAGAATGAGGTGCTTTATGGATAAGAAATTGCCAAGGATTTTTAAAAATACTAATATAAGTAATGAAGGAAACAACAAAGAGGTTTTTTATTCCTTTTTAACTGAAAGAGGGAACTATGAACGAAGTGATAATAATAGTGAATCATATGTTAATAAAATAGATTATATTTTTAATACACTTGTTGAAATAAGAACATATAGTGATACTTACACAACTAAGATAGTCAGTAAAGTAGGAGATCATATATTGACAAGTGATAATAGAACAATATTATTATCAGAAATAAAAGATATCAAAATAAAAGATCGCATTTAGCGATCATTTTATTTGTTATACTAAGCACACATTAGTATCATCTAGGCATTTTAGTACACCACAACATGAAAGATTAATTGTTACAAAGTCTTCTGTTGAAACAAATGGATGCTCACGATCATCACAGTCTGGATTTGGTGCTAAAATTCTACAAGTTGCACAATTATCATTTAGATTTTCAATTCTAAATACACTGCTTTCGATGGTCATTCCATCTACTGTACAAGGAAATTTTAGTAATACATTATTACAGCAAGAATATAGATTGAATGGTCTAGTATTTAGATTATTATTATGACGATTACCTAAGAAAGGTTTATTACATCCTTCAGGTCTTTCATCACAATCACTTCTTTGCTGTAAAGCAAGAATTGTTTCTAATACACTAGCAAGGCAGTTCCCGTTATTTTGTCCACACATAATTATCCTCCTTTCTTATAGGCACACTGAAGTATCGGGTAAACATTTAACAGCACAAACACAATTTAAATTGATTATTGCAGTTTGATTTGTACTTACAAATGGATTACCATCACATTCAGGATTTGGCGCTAATATTGTACATGTTACACAATCACCACTTATACTTTTAACTCTGAACACACTACTACTACAAACTTCTTTATGATGTTTCTTAGTATATTCAACAGTTATTAAGTTATTGTCACATGTATAAAAAGTTACTGGTCTAGTATTTAGCTTTGATAAACCACCACAGTTACCTAGAAATGGTCTTGAACAAGTGTTGTCACAAACGTCATCGCATTCTGCTTCACGTTGTAGTTTATCAATGAATCTTATTAGTCCAACTAAACAGTTTTCATTATTTGTCATTATTTTCACTCCTTTAACTCTTTCTAATATAAGATATTCTCTTTACCTACTTAGGTGTCGTGTTATTACCTATATTTAATAATATTCTTTTACTTAAAATCTATTATTTTATTTTTTCGTATTATGTAGTATAATGTATAAAAGGTGAGGATATGAGTTTTGAATATATAGTTATAGGTATAATAATATTTATTGTATTATTAGCAATATTAAAATTAGGTAAGAAAGATGCCCATTTAGAGTTAAATAAATTAGTTGACTACTTAGGTGGTAAAGACAATATAATAGCAACAGAAACTAATTTGTCGCGTTTTAAAGTTACTGTAAAGGAAGTAGAAAAGGTAAATAAAGATGCGATTATTAAAATGGGTGCTAAGGGAATTGTTGAAATTGATAATCAACTTAAGATAATACTAGGACCTGAATCAAAACAGTTAAAGAAATATATTGATGAATTAAAGTAGTACTAAATTTAAGTACTCCTTTTTTTAAAAATAAAAAGAGTTACTTTAACTCTTTAAATGTTGTTAATATTTTTTCAAAGTCTATAGTGTAGTCTTCTTTGCTAGCAGTTGTACATTCAATTTCAATTCTATAAATAGCTTTTTCTGTTTTTACTAAGTTAATTTCAATATAGTATGGTTTATCATCATTATCGTTATATTCAAAGCTGTAAGCATATGATTCATGATCTTTTACTTCTATCTTTTTAACTTCAGAAAGATTAGTTACAGTATCGATATAAGAGTCTCTATCTTCTTTAGCTAAATCTTCAAAGATTTCGTCACTTAATTTATATCTACTTGCATAAATATAAATACTTGTTTTAGAATCATAAACTGCTAAATCGTATGAATATTCCTCTTCATCAATTGAAGTATTCTTTTCAAAATTGTATTTAGCTGGTATTGTAAATTGAAAATTTTCTTTAGTATCTTTAAGAGTTTTTGGTACTAAAAACATATATGCACCTATTGCTATGGCAGCAACAACTACAACTATTCCAATTATTGTTTGAACCTTTCTTATTACTGAACCCACTTTTTCCATAAAACTTTCCTCCTATGTAGTTATAATATCATAATAGTACATAAGAGTATAATAAAGAACATTATTTAATATAAAAAACAAAAACTAACAATAAACTACAAAATTCGACAAAATGTGACAATTAAATTTAATATAATTATATTGAAAGAAGGTTATTATATGAATTTTTTTATTGAGCTATCGAAGATTATTGTGTCCATAATATTTCCTTTATTTGTCTATGCAATAGTAGACGTATATTATTTCAAAGAAAAAAGGGAGTTTAATCTCCTATATAAAAGTCTATTTATAATTAGTTCATTATTAATTACATTAACTGTAGATAAAACATTTTCTTATTTAATTGTTTTAATAAATATACCTTTAATATTTGCATATATTAAAGGATTCAAGTTAGTATCAGTATCAATAGCTATTATATCAATATTTACTTGTTACTATTTAGGATTTTCAATACCTATATTAATAATTAATTATAGTATTCTTTTTATTATGTTTTATTATTTTGAAGAAAGAAGTTCTAGTACTTTGAAGATAATATCTTATTCAACACTAATAAATGGTTTCTTTATTTCTTATTTGTATTTTTATTATAGTCTTGATAATTCTAATATATTAATTGACTTATTATTAATATTTATAACTTCAGTAATTTTTTACTGTTTATGTTACTTTGCTTATAGGATGTTTGAAGAAATTGTATTTATAAAAAATAGACTTAATATTAATAAAAATTTAGAGGGAGAGGAAAGATTTAAAAAGACCTTATTTAAAATTGCTCACGAGGTAAAAAATCCTTTAGCAGTTTGTAAAGGGTACTTAGATATGATTAACTTATCGGATATAGAAAAGTCTAAGAAGTACATAAATATAGTGAAAAGTGAAATGAACAGATCGCTTATGCTTATGGATGATTATTTGAATTATAGTAAGATAAAAATTAATAAAGATATTATGGATATTAATATGCTTGTTAGTGATACTTATCATTCGCTAGATGAACTATTTAAAAGTAGTAAAGCGAAATGTAGCTTTAAGGAAAGCAATGAAGAGATACATATACTTGGGGACTATGAAAGACTTAAGCAAGTATTAGTTAATGTTTTAAAGAATGCGGTTGAAGCTAAAAGAAAAGAAATAGAAATGATAATATCTATAAAAGTTAAGATAATTAATGATTTTGTCCATATAATTATAAAGGATAATGGTACTGGTATGGAAAAAGATGTTATTGAAAATATTGGTGAAGAGTTTTTTACAACTAAAACAAATGGTACTGGTCTTGGTATTAGTATATCTAAAGATATTGTTACTAAGCATAGTGGTGAAATGTTCTATGAGTCAGTAAAGGATGAATATACTAAAGTAACGATTATACTTCCCGTATTTAATGTAGAATAAGTTTATGATATAATTATATAGAGGTTAGATATATATGAAAAAACATAAAATACAATTAATATTTTCTTATACAGGAACGTATTTTTCTAAATTTTTAAAGATTGTTATGAGAAGTAAATATGCTCATATAAGCATTTGCTTAGATGGTGATATTAAAGAAGTTTATAGTTTTGGTAGGAAAAATCATAAGCTTATGTTTCCGGCAGGTTTTGTTAATGAAGATTTAGAATATATTGATAAGGTATCAGGTAGTGTTAGTTGTCTAATATACGAACTTGACGTATCTGATTATCAATTTAAGAAGTTAAAGAAGTCGATAAAAGAATATATTAAAGAACAAGATAAATACCAATATGATATATTGGGATTAACGTTTATGGTATTAGGTAAGCCATATCAAAGAAGATATCATAGAGTTTGTTCTCAGTTTGTTGGTAAAGTATTACAAGACTCTGATATCTATGACTTTAATGGGAAACACTATTCTTTAATAAGACCGACTGATTTTTATAATATACCTAATAAGAGATTGTTACATCAAGGGAAGATGAAAGAATATTTGGATAATTTGAAAAAGGAGTAGTTATTATAAAATATATAATACTTTATAATACACTATATATGGTGGGTATAAGAATAATAATTCCACCATACGCTCTTTCTTTCAGTTATAAAAATTAAAGAAGCAGCATTTTGTGTAAAGTTATTGTAACTTAAAAGTAAATGTTTTCTTTTTGTTGAATATTTTTCTTCGTGATGATAACCTATTGAATAAGGAAACAGATGAATATACTGTAATTTTTGATATTTTGTTATTAAATCCTGAATTGGAAATCAACAAAGATTTTGGAATCCTGAAGTATTAAACTATGACACGTCATTAGTATTGAAAAATTTACAATTAGAACTAAAGTATAAAAAAGTAAATGATTTAACAATAAAAAAGCAGCATATATCATATGAATTTATAAGCAAGTAAAATATAGAAAAGTGGATGCACTTTAATTCTTACGAATTAAGGTGCTATTTTTTATAATAATTATATATTAAAATGTTTAACAATAACAGATGATTTTGTGTTAAAATTATTGTAGATGTAATATTAATTACATAGAAACGTTTAGGAGGTAAATATGATTTAGTCACATGAAGTAGAAAAAATGTGTAAAGTTGCTAAGGGTGCAAACCATGGGCCTGCAGCAATACCTGAAGAAGGTAAGTGGGTAAAGTCAAAAGAAGTTAAAGATATTTCTGGGCTTACTCATGGAGTTGGTTGGTGTGCACCGCAACAAGGAGCTTGTAAATTAACACTTAATATTAAGGAAGGAATAATTGAAGAGGCATTGGTTGAAACTTTAGGATGTTCTGGAATGACTCATTCTGCTGCAATGGCAAGTGAGATACTTATTGGTAAAACAATTCTTGAAGCTTTGAATACTGATTTAGTATGTGATGCTATTAATACTGCAATGAGAGAATTATTTTTACAAATAGCATATGGTAGAAGTCAATCAGCATTCTCAGAAGGTGGGCTACCAATAGGTGCTGGACTTGAAGACCTTGGAAAAGGTACAAGGAGTCAAATTGGAACTTGTTATGCTACTAACAAGAAGGGACCAAGATATCTTGAATTAAGTGAGGGATATATTACTCATATTGGACTTGATAAAGATGATGAAATCATTGGATATAAGTTCGTTAACTTAGGTAAGATGATGGAAAATATCAAAAAAGGTATGGATGCGAATGAAGCTGTTGAAAAGGCTTCTGGAAAATATGGAAGAATCGATGAAGCAGTAAAAGTAATCGATCCAAGAGAGGAGTAATTTATGGCACTTTTTGAAAGTTATGATAGAAGAATCAAACAAATAGATAAAACTCTTAATGAGTATGGAATTAAATCACTTGATGACGCTAAGGCTATCTGTGAAGAAAAAGGTATAGATGTATTTTCTATAGTAAAAGGAATTCAACCAATATGTTTTGATAATGCAGGTTATGCATACATGGTAGGTGCTGCTATTGCAATTAAGAGTGCTGCTACAAGTGCTTATGAAGCAGCTAAGAAAATTGGTGTTGGGTTACAATCTTTTTGTATTCCTGGTAGTGTTGCTGATGATCGTAAAGTTGGACTTGGGCATGGTAATCTTGCAGCAATGTTATTAAATGATGATACTAAGTGTTTTGCGTTTCTTGCAGGGCATGAGTCTTTTGCCGCAGCAGAAGGAGCGATTGGAATTGCTAAGTCTGCTAATAAAGTAAGAAAGACTCCACTTAAAGTAATTCTTAATGGATTAGGTAAAGATGCTGCTCAAATAATATCAAGAATTAATGGATTTACTTATGTACAAACAGAATTTGATTACTATACTGGTGAGTTGAAAATTGTAAAAGAAAAAGCTTATTCAGAAGGACCTAAAGCTGAAGTTAGATGTTATGGTGCTGATGATGTAAGAGAAGGTGTGGCAATAATGCACAAGGAAGCTGTTGATGTATCAATTACTGGTAATTCAACTAATCCAACAAGATTCCAACATCCAGTTGCAGGAACTTATAAAAAAGAATGCATTGAGATGGGTAAGAGTTACTTTTCAGTTGCATCAGGTGGTGGAACTGGAAGAACACTGCACCCAGATAATATGGCAGCAGGACCCGCATCATATGGTATGACTGATACAATGGGAAGAATGCATAGTGATGCACAATTTGCAGGAAGTTCATCAGTGCCAGCCCATGTTGAAATGATGGGGTTAATTGGAATGGGTAATAATCCAATGGTAGGTGCAACGGTAGCTGTGGCAGTAGCTATAGAAGAAGCGTGTAAATAAATATAAAATAAGCTAGATTTCTAGCTTTTTTAATTTTTAGCGATTAGATATTGATTAATAAAAATTTAAAATTTCACACAAAGTACATATAAAAGTTATAATATTAAATTGGGATGTGATATATATGAAAATATTAGTAGTTGATGATGAAGATTTAATCAGAGAAGTAATTAAAGAATATGCTAAAAACGAAGGACATAGCGTAATTGAGGCGAATAATGGTGAAAAGGCTATAGAAATGGTTCTTGAAAATCCGAGTATAGACTTAATGATTATGGATATAATGATGCCAAGATTGGATGGTTATAGTGCTTGTAAAGAAATATTTAAGACAAGAAAAATACCAACAATAATGCTATCAGCAAGAAAAGAAGAATACGATAAGCTGCTAGGGTTCGATCTTGGAATAGATGACTATGTTACAAAGCCTTTTAGTCCTAAAGAGTTAATGGCAAGAATAAAGGCTGTTACTAATCGTTTCAGTAATAAAATGGATATTTATAAATATGAAAATTTGAAAGTTAATTATAAAGCTCATACTTTAAAAATAGATGATAAGGAGATAAAACTTACACCTAAAGAATATGAATTACTTGTATACTTTATTGATAATCAAAATGTCGCATTATCTAGAGAACAATTATTATCTAAAATATGGGGATATGATTTTTTTGGAGATGATAGAACTGTTGATACTCATATAAAGATGTTAAGAAGTAATTTAGGAAAGTATAGAGATCTGATAGTAACCGTTAGGTCTTTGGGTTATAAATTTGAAATTCAATAAGAATTCATTAAAATTTAAAGTATGGAGTTATTTAATTATATTTTCAGTAGCAATACTAGTATTTCTTTGGTTTTTCCAAATAGGATCCCTTAAATCATATTATGAATCTTCTGTTAAGAAGGAAATTACTAAGATTATAAATAAAGTAAAAGATAATTATAAAGATGAGGATTATTTAAATAAATTGTCACATGAAAGTGATATATGTATTGAGCTTGCCTCTGATACCTCTATAACTTTTATGTCAGTTGCTTGTCCAAATATTATGAATGATATGAATATGAAAAGATATAAAGGTGTGTTTATAGATTCTGGCAAAGAGGAGCAAGGGTATGAGTTTAATAATATGCGTTTTAACAATAAGACGTTAATGTATGGTATTAAGCTTAACGATAGCACTTATTCTTTTGTATCTGTTTCACTTGAACCAGTTGATTCGACAGTTAATACATTAAAACAGCAGCTGGTATATGTAATAATAGTTATTTTAGTATTATCATTTATAATAACTTACTTTATATCAAGAAAGATATCTAAGCCGATTGAAAAGATTAATGAGTCAGCTAGGAAAATGGCAAAAGGTGAATATGATGAATGTTTTGTTGCAGATAGTGGTATATCGGAGATAAACGAATTGAGTAAAACTATTGATGATGCCAGTAGAGAACTTGCTAAAATAGAAGAGTTAAGAAGAGAGTTGCTTGCTAATGTATCACATGATTTAAAGACACCATTAACAATGATTAAGGCATATGCTGAACTTGTGAAAGATTTAAATTATAAAAATAAAGATAAAAGGGAAAGTAATTTAAATGTTATAATTAGTGAAACTGATAGGTTGAATTTATTAGTTAATGACATCTTAGATTTATCTAAGATTCAGTCTGGCAATTATACCTTAAACATTAATAGTTTTGATTTGAATCAATTGATTAAAGATATTATAAAAAGATATGAAATTTACACGGTCAATGATGGGTATAGGCTTAATTATGAAGAAGTAGAAAATTTAATAATTAATGGAGATAGACAACGAATTGAACAGGTTTTATATAACTTAATTAATAATGCACTCAATTATACTGGTGTGGATAAAACCGTAACTATAAAATTAATAAAAAATAAAGAAAACATAAGAGTAGAAATTATTGATACAGGTAATGGAATTAAAGATGAGGATATTAATCGAATTTGGGATAAATATTATAAAGCAGATAAGACTTATGCAAGAGTATCAATAGGAACTGGTGTTGGATTATCGATTGTTAAAAGTATATTAGTGGCGCATAATTATAATTATGGTGTTATAAGTAAAAAAGGAAAAGAGACTATATTTTATTTTGAAATAAAATAATAGTTTTTTTGTCTGCTTTTAAATTGCTTATTTACAATGGTCTTATCATAAGTATTCTAGTGAAATGTTAGCAGATATGTTGACAAATGTCGAAAAAATGGTATAATACACTGCATAAGTTAAGGGGGAATTTTTATGTATACTGAAGAAGAGGAAGTTAAAAGTACAGTTTTAAGAGATTTTTTAATAAAACTAATATTGGTAATAATTTTTGTATTACTACTTATTTGGTTATTGCCTAAAGCTGATTTAACTGGGTTAAATAATAAAATATTTAATTCAAATGTGAAAGAAATAAAGGATGCGGCAACATCTTATTTTACAACGGAGAGATTACCGGAGAAAGTGGGAGACAAAGTAACTTTAACATTAGAAAAAATGTTAGAAATGAAGTTACTATTACCATTTACAGATAAGAATGGTGAAAGATGTAATGAAAAAGAATCTTATGTGACTCTAACTAAACTAGAGGATGAGTATGAGATGAAAGTGTTCTTAAAGTGTAATGGTGAGGAAGATTATATTATTGTTAAAATGGGATGCTATACATATTGCAAGGATACAATATGTGAAGAGACACCGGCACCTACACCAAAACCTGATGATGAAAAGCCAAATCCAACTCCAGCAGAAACAGGACCAAGTTGTACATTGGTAGTATCAGGAGGGAACTTAGGAAGTAATAACTGGTATACAAGCGAGACAGTAGTAAAGTTTAAGAGTAAGATGACAACAACAGAAGGAGCAAAAATAACAGAATATGGACTAGG
>JAVBQF010000009.1:0-11186 GCA_031549195.1 Bacilli bacterium | reverse complement strand
CTAAATCAACTTTAACTGCTCTAGCATCCGTAACTGTTGCAACTCCACTTGCTTCTAGAATAATCTTAGTGATCATTTCTCCACCTTTACCAATTACATCTTTAATCTTTTCAGGTTTTATATAGAAGCATTCTGTTTTAGGTGCATATTTACTAACTTCTTTTCTTGGTTCAGCAATTTGACTTGTTAATACTTCTAGAATTTCAAGTCTTGCTTTTTGAGCTTGTGCTAAAGCTTCCTTAAGAATGTTCTTTGTAATTCCTTTAATCTTTATGTCCATTTGAAGAGCGCAGATACCATTTTTAGTTCCAGCTACTTTAAAGTCCATATCTCCTAGATGATCTTCGAGTCCTGCTATATCAGTAAGGATTGTATAATCATCACCATCAGTTATTAATCCCATTGCAATACCTGCTACTGGGGCTTTTATTGGAACTCCTGCTGCCATTAATGACATACATCCAGCACATATACTTGCTTGTGAAGATGATCCATTACTTTCTAAAGTTTCACTAACTACACGAATTGTATATGGGAATTCTTCTTCTGAAGGTATTACTTGAAGAAGTGCCTTCTCACCTAATGCACCATGACCAATTTCTCTTCTTCCTGGCGCACCATATCTTCCTGTTTCTCCTACTGAAAATGATGGAAAATTATAATGAAGCATAAATCTTTTTTCATCTTCAAGCGATAATCCATCTAAAATTTGATGTTCTCCTAATGCTCCAAGTGTTGTAATTGCTAAGCTTTGAGTCTCACCACGAGTAAATAGTGCTGATCCATGTGTTCTTGGAAGAATATCAATAGCAGTTGATAAAGGTCTTATCTCTGTCATTTCTCTTCCATCACTTCTTGTATGCTCTTTTACAACGATACGTCTAAATATTTCATATTCTATTTCACCAAATACTAGATTAACTTTAGTAAGTAGTGTCTTTAATTCATCATCTTTTAGATAATTAAATTCCTCTTCATATTTAGCAACTACTTCTTCTTTTAGATTTTCCATTGCTTCATACTTTTCTAAATTACTTTTAATGCGCATTGCATCATTTAATCTATCACGAACTAACAATTCTACCTTTGATTTTAATTCTTCTTCAATAACAAGGTGCTCATATTCCATTGTTTCTTTACCAATTTCTTTAATTATCTCTTCTTGGAATGATACAAGTTCTTTGATTGCTTCGTGACCAAACATCAATGCTTCAAGCATATCTTCTTCACTAGCTTCCTTAGCACTTGATTCAACCATGTTAATAGCATCACGGGTACCTGCAACAGTTAAATCAATATCACTTTTTTCAAGTTCCTCAACAGTTGGATTAATGACTAACTTACCATCTACTCTACCAACTTTTACGCCTGCAACTGGTCCATCAAATGGAGAACCACTGATTGCAACAGCAAGACTTGATGCAAATAATGCAGTTACTTCAGGTGAATTATCTTGTTCAACTGATAAGACAGTATTAACAACTTGCACTTCATTTCTAAAGTTTTCTGGAAATAGTGGTCTCATTGGTCTATCAATCATTCTTGCAGCAAGTGTTGCATTATCTGTCGGTCTACCTTCTCTTTTAATAAATCCACCTGGAATTTTACCAACTGAATATAGTTTTTCTTGATAAATAATCATAAGTGGGAAAAAGTCAGACAAAAGATTAGCATTTTTACCAATCACTGCTGTAGTAAGAACTACTGTATCACCATATCTAACTAATATTGATCCATTAGCTTGTTTAGCCATTTCTCCATTTTCTACTATTAGTTTTCTTCCTCTAAAATCTAATTCAAATACTTTCTTCATAATTACCTCTTTCTATAAAGCAAAGACACTCAAAAAAGAGTGTCTACTTTTATTTAATTATTTTCTTAATCCAAGTTTGCTAATTGTTTCTCTGTAACTATTAACATCCTTTTTAGCAAGGTATGCTAACATGTTACGACGTTGACCAACTTTTTTAAGTAATCCACGTCTTGAGTGATGGTCATGAATGTGTGCCTTTAAATGCTCAGTTAATGTATTAATCTCTTCTGTTAATATTGCTATCTGAACTTCAGCACTACCTGTATCCTTTTCACTCTTAGCAAATCCTTTAATTATTGCCTCTTTCTTTTCTTTTGTTAAAGCCATAATCTTTTTCCTCCTTATAAATTTTATTCATTATTATCCACGTATAGGTTGGAGTATCCTATACCTAGATAAAACAACATTAATAATATACAACATTATTATAGTTTATGCAAGTAGATTTAGAAGGAATTCGGATTTAAAAGAGTGATTATTGTATTTTTATTTAAATATTGTATAATCTAATTAAAGTAAGGAGGAAATATGTTAGTAGAAGAATTAATGACTAAAGGACTTATAAGCGTTGATATTAATGAAAATTGCAGTGAAGTAGCGAAAATAATGGAGAGTGAAAATATAGGCTTTGTTGGAGTACTAGAAAATAATGAATTAGTTGGAGTCTTGACTGATAGGGATTTAGTTATCAAAGCTCTTGTTAATAATGATAATACTGTTACTAATTCAACAACAAAAAATGTCATAACTATTGATAAGAATGATACCGTTGATAATGCCCTACAATTAATGGGAAGTAGTAGAGTTAAGAGAATTATTGTTATGGATAATAACAATCCAGCAGGAGTTGTATCACTTTCAGATATATTGAATAGCGACTATACAAGTACTATTTCAAGGGCTGTAAGTCAAATATATTCAATAGATTAATATTTACATTATAAAAGAAGATTACTAATCTTCTTTTATTGTTTTCTAACGTGATAATCACCATCTAGTGTTCTAGTATATACATACTCACTTGGTCTAGTAGGATCTACATCATGACCTTTTTTTACTGCAATTGCACCTATAGTAGCAATTGTTAGTGTTACTGCAGCAGGTACTCCACCTACTATACCAGCACCAAGTACGAATCCACCACTCATTCCACCTATTCCTTGACATATTTTTTCTGCAAATGTTAGTGGTACTACTTCGATATTAGTAGCTTTTAAACCAGATTCCGGGCCTATTGGTTCCATAAATTTATTATCTCTCCTTCGTAGCTAAAATAATACTACAAATTAATCAAATGTCAAGGCAGTACTACTATTTTAATTAAAAGAAGTTCGATTTTAGAATTTTATTCTATTAGATATATAACTTTCTAGTTCCTGAACATTAATTCTTATCTGTTCCATAGTATCTCTATCTCTTACTGTTACAGTATTGTCTTTTAGGGTATCATCATCTATTGTAATTGCAAAAGGTATACCTACTACATCACTTCTTCTATATCTTTTACCAATTGTTGCTGCCTCATCATAGTCACACATAAAGCTTTTTGACAAATTTGTATAAATTTCTCTTGCCTTTTCACTATGATATTTCTTTATAAGAGGAAGTACTACTGCTTTGTATGGAGCAAGGAACGGATGAAGTTTTAATACTTCTCTTGTTTCTTCTCCCTCCAACAATTCCTCATGATAGGCATTGAAAAGTAGCGCTAAAACACTTCTTCCTACACCATATGTACTTTCAACTATAAACGGTATATATTTTTCATTTGTATCCGGATCACAATATTCTTGGGATATACCACTAAATTCTTGATGACGTGATAAATCGTGATTAGTTCTGTTATGTGTCCCGTTTATCTCATCAAATCCCCAAGGAAACTCATAGAAAATATCACAAGCTGCTTTGGCATAGAAAGCTAATTTATCATGATCATGAAACTTTAATTTATTTTCTTTAATTCCTAAATCAATATAGAACTTTTTACCATACTCTTTAAAGTATTCATAAAGTTCCATATCACTTCCTTCCTTGCAGAAGGTTTGGAACTCCATTTGTTCAAATTCTATTGTTCTAAAAGTAAAGTTACCTGGTGTTATTTCGTTTCTAAATGCCTTACCAATCTGACCAATACTAAAAGGCAACTTGCATCTCATACTTCTTAAAACATTTAAGAAGTTTACATACTCACCTTGTGCATTTTCAGGACGTAGGTATATTTTACTTTTACTATCGGTGGTAACTCCACGGTATGTTTCAAACATTAAGTTGAATTGTCTAATATCTGTATATTCACTCTTGCCACATTTAGGACATGGAATCTTTTTTTCTCTTATAAAAGTCATCATTTCTTCTTCTGACATTTTATCTGCTATTGCCGAAGGGTCAAAGCCTTCTATTAATTTATCAACTCTATGTCTTGCCTTACAATCCTTACAGTCAATTAGAGGATCTGAGAAACTAGAAACGTGCCCTGATGCTTCCCATACTCTTGGATGCATTAAAATACTTGGATCAAGTTCATAACTATTTTGGCGTTCTTGAATAAATCTTTTGCGCCAAGCATCTTTCAAATTATTTTGTAGTCGTACACCTAAAGGTCCATAATCCCATGTATTGGCAAGTCCACCATATATTTCACTCCCTTGAAATATAAATCCATATTGTTTACAAAAATTCACTAATTTTTCCATTGTTAATTCTTCCATAATTATTTTCTCCTCAATACTACACATTCTCTTAAATCATATTCTCCTAATGCATAGTTTAATTTTTTGTTTGTTGAATCAAACCTATTAAGTTTCACTTTTCTATTATATATATCTTCATCTAATACTTCTGTTTCATTATCGCCTTTAAAAGCCTCATCTATATCACAATATGGATCAAATAAATAGAGATAGTCTTCTTCTACTTTTGTTACTAATACATAATGTTCATATTGCAACCAAAGTCTTAAAATGATAACTGTATTATTGTCAAACTCTTTTTTAATGAGTTCTGTATCAATAATATTACCTGAGTATCTTTTGCATTCTAAGTTGAATTTATTACGTTTGCTGTAGTCATTAAGCCAGTTGACTAATGCTTCTGTTGCTTCTCTATTTGTGCCTCGTCCTCCGGCTCTATCAAGAGTATAGTTATAAATTCCATTTACTATATCTCCTGGTACTTCGCTACGTTTAAATAAAAATTTAATTGCGTTTGTGAATGTTGTCGGACAACAATCATATTCGCTCATCTGATATCCTAATGGTATTTTCATAGCCCCTCCTTAAACAAAAAACTCCTAGAATATTCTGTAAGGACGATTTCTCGCGGTTCCACCTTACTTATTCTAGAAGAATCTCTCTTTTTATATTGCTCTTGGATTTCCAGTCCTGTCATCGCATTTATAAATACATTCTATTATATATTATGCATTTTTGCAAGTTTTATTTATTATGATTGACTACTAAATCCAGGAACTGCACCACCAATTGTTTTTTCAGCCGTTTTTCCTTTTGACCTAATGCTCTCAGCATAGCATTTAGCTCTATCCATTAGCGTTTCTGCTGATAATGTTTCAGTACTTTCTTGTCTTTCTTTTGCAATAGCCCCAACAAAGTTATCAAATTCTCTATCAAATTCCCCAAATGTATAACCAGATTTGTTATTACAAGGCGCAAGGTCACATTGTGTAATATCACCTAAACTATAACCTAATATACATCTATCTGTTTGTGCTATAAAGTGACCCATTTCCATAGGACCTAAATGATGCTCTTCTGATGTATCTCTATCTACTGGTACTAAATAGCCAACATTATAACTACAAGGCCACATTTGGTATGTTCCTCCAAAAGGTTTTCTTACCATTGCATTCATCTTTTTAATTCTATAACTATGTTGTTCTCCTGTTACTGCTGACGCTATATGTGCCAAAGCGGTCCCTATCGCTTCTGCTTCAAACTTATATGTTTGTCTTACTTCATATTCAGTCATAATGTTACCTCCCAATTAAATATATTTATTTGCTATAATAACACAAATATTGAAAAAAGAAAAGGGTTTACTTCTTGCATCAGAAAATATAAAAAAGAATATTTGATAAGTTATCATATATTCTTCTAAATACTCTTAATTTAAAAACTTATCATTAATCTTATCAAAAAAATTATAATTTTCTAATCTTAGGCATTTAATTCTTTTAGATAATACTACTGTTTTTATAGATTTGACATTATCAAATATTTTATTATCACCATCAATACTTATAATTAATGAGTTTTTATTTTTATTAGGTTTTATCTCTATTACTATACTTTCTGGTATTATTAAAGAATTAAGTAAATTTCTATATGCTTTACTATTAAGTGGGGCAATTGGTGTTATTTGAAGTGTATGTAAACTATTATAAACAATACTTCCACCAAAACTCATGTTATACGCAGTCGAACCAACTGATGTCGCAATTAACAATCCATCCCCAACAAATCTTTCAAGAGGAGCATCATCCACCAAAATATCGAGCATTGCTGTATTCAATTCTTTTTCTCTTATCAATATCTCATTTAAAGTATAATAACTATATATATCGTCTTCGGTAGTAATTGTAGTCTCTTGTATTCCAATATTTTCTATCTTATATGTATTATTATTTAACGAAGATATAAACATATCTATATCTTCTATTTTAATTTCTTGTAAGAATCCAAGTGTTCCTGCATTAACTCCTACATAAATTAAATCACTACTATAACTACAAGATTTAATCATGCGAAGGAAAGAGCCATCTCCTCCTATTGCTATAGATAAATCTTCATTATTATTAACTATTTCAAAATTATTTTCTAATAGTTTACTAGTCAGTACATCTAAAGCATTAAGTGAACTATCATTATCATTTGCATATATTCTTATTTTATTAATCTTTCCCATATTATCACTTTCTTTTAAATATAAATCCAGAGCACAGCAACTACTTTCTTATTAACATTATATTAATAATAGATGAGTTTGTCGATATGTTTTTAACTTTCAATCTTAATTATTGATTTGTTTTACTTATGTTTATTAATATTCCCACAGATATGAGTGTTGTCAATAAACTGGAACCACCATATGATAAAAATGGAAGAGTTACTCCTGTAACTAGGCGTTATTGATATTAATTTATACCACTATATATTAAAGTGGTTTTAACTTAAAATAAACATCTATATTTTTATCTTCATCTATTTCTATTCTATCAATAATCCTATTTATTAATTCCTTACTAGGATTTTTTAAACTTAAATATTCATTCATAATCTTTTTACATTTGTTATAATCATTACTATTATTTTTAAATTTAATATTAGTTATTTTATCTTCTAAATCTTCTCTTTGTTCTTTTAACTCTTTTATTATTTGTTCATACTTAACAGAAAGCATTTTAAAGTTATCTGGTGTAATAATATCTTCTAAGCGATCATTATAAATCTTCTTTATAATATCCTCATTCTTACTAATACTAATATCAATTCCTTTTATTTCTTCTAAAATATCTGATTCCTGCTTATTAATAAGTTTAAGACTATCATTAAGTAGTGTTTTACTATCATATTGATTAACAAATGATTTACCTAACTCTTTTATAAATTCTAAGATATCAGCCTCTAATAAGGTGTAATTAACCCTGTGAGGACTACATTCTTTAACACTTGATGTAATTGTATATCTATTGCAACAAGTATAAAGATAATTGGTTGTTTTAGTTTTCTTTTTTGTTACGGATATTCCTCTACCACAGTCTTTACATTTAAGAAGTCCAATAAACAAGTAATATATTTTAGTTTTAGGAGTTCTAGTTTTCTTCTTTAATTTTCCCCCGACTCTATAAAACAAATCTTTATCTATTATAGCTTCGTGTGTATTTTCTACAACTACATAATTATCTTTTGCAACTTTCCTTAACTTCTTAGAATTATAACTTATCTTATTATAAGTATTTTGAACCATATTTCCAATATACATTTCACTTGTTAGAATTGATGATACTGTTTGATGTCTCCATACTCCTTTACCATCATTAGTAGTTATTAGTTTAGCTCTAGGCTCATTTTTATAAACTGCTGGTATTGGTATTTTAAGTCTGGTTAATTCACGTGCAATTGCACCCGGTCCTTTATTCTCATCAGCCATATTAAATATCTTTTTAACTATATTACTTACTTCTTCATCAATAACTAGTTTATGATTATCATTTAAGTCTTTCTTATAACCATAACAAGGAAATGAGCCAATATATAAGCCTTGCTCCTGTTTAGCCTTAAATGAGCCTTTAATCTTTCTAGAAGTATCTCTTAAATATAGATCATTAACGCCTAGTCTAATACCTAACATAGAATCTCCTACATTAGAATCATACCCATCATTAATAGCAATATATCTTACATTCATTTTAGGAAAGTATCGTTCTAAGTAATAACCTGTGTCAATATAATCTCTGCCAAGCCTTGATAAGTCTTTTGTAATAACACAGTTAATCCTGCCTAATTCAATATCATCAAACATTCTATTAAAGTCTGGTCTATCAAAGTTAGCTCCTGTAAAGCCATCATCAACATATTCTTCTACAATCTCTAAATTATTAAAATTAGCAAAAGACTTTATAATTAGTTTTTGACTGGAAATACTAGAACTTTCATCTTTTCTTATTAAATCTTCTTTCGATAAACGATTATAACTTCCACATTTGTAAATAATTCCCAATTTTCCACCTCCTTTTTTGGAATAATTCACAAGTAGCACAAATACATTTTATACTAAAACTTTGTGTTTTTGCAAATCATCCAATTTTTTTGTTTTTCTAATATATTCTTTAAAACTTATTTCTAATATTTTATTAAGTTCAATACCATTATTTTTATTAAAATGATAGTTGATTTTATACTCTCTACTACTCTTTCTTTTCATAGATAATCCCCTCAATTAAAAATATTAGAAAATATGAAAAAAAGAACAATGTATGTCCAACATTATTCTTCTTTTCCTTCCCTAAATTCTTTTAGTAGGTCATCCATTTCTTGTTGTTCTTCTTCTGTTAGAGGATTAGACTTAATAAGTTCACCATGCCAATACTCATTACCATCTTCATCTTTGTAATAAATAGAATCTATTATTTTATTATTCTTTTTATTATTTATCTTATTATTATGGTCATTTATATATGGGATAGGAGTATCACTTGAATAAGCAATACCCCTCCTATTTTTATCATATACATCATTAGATAAATATAAGTACCTTTTTGTATTGTTGGTACCCTCTTTCACCATCTTTGATTTTAATAATTTCTGCTTCACCATTTTATTAATAGATGCTGAAACAGTATTTTTCTTAACACCATAAATATTTGCAATATATTCATTAGTCGCATAGCAGTAACCATCTTTATGAGTAAGTGCAGTTATTCTTTCATAAATCAATTTATCTAAAGCACTCAAACTTTTATTACTATAAATACTCTTAGAAATATTTGCATATATCATCATGTATTCAGTCATTAAACCTATCTTTCTTCCTATTTTGTAGGAATCTTTGATAACATACAGAATCTTTTGGAGCAATTGTGTATGTAAAGCTTAAATCACTATATATTTGAATAAGTAAGTCTTTGGTAAACTTGCTTATCCCCACTGTATTAATTTGAAAATCCTTTATATCTTTTAACATAACAAATAATTCTTCGAGCTTTTTATTAGTATAATAATTATTCATTCCTGACATTAAAAGGGATCTAATTTGTTTTGTAATATCCCTGTTGTTTAAACTCGCCAATTTAACTATTTCCTCATATAATTCTAAATCTAATTTTAATAGTATTTTCTTATCCATTGTATCTATCCTTTCCATAATAATCTGTTTCATCTTTCATACATTCAGCATATCCTATTTTTATAAATCTGATAATTGTATATCTGATAGTCCAATTATAGTGCTTAGCATATAGCTTAATCCTATCAAATAATTCTGGTCTCATTCTTATTAAATATTCTTTCATTTACATTCCTTCTTTCTTATATATTTTTGCATTAAAAAATCCCACTCTTTAGAAAAGCAGGATAAGACGCTGATATCATTACATTAGTTTTGCCTTATTTCATAAGCAAAGTAATGATATCAAACTGATTTTGCACTTGCAAAATCTATATACTTTACAAGTATATTACTAAATATTTCATTGTAATAAAAGGATTATTCATATATACAAATTCAGAAATTAATCATTTTTAGTATATATTCTAGACACCTTCTCTTTCATTTCAATCACCTCCAAAAAAAGAAACAAATTTAATTGTTTCTTCATATTTTATAATTTTCTTCTTTAATTCTATCTAACATAAATTGCGGCAAAACAAAGCTTGATTTATGAATATCTTTATTATAATATTTTGTTTCTATTTCAAAATCAAATTCTTCTTGATTTGCAATTGGATCATATTTTTTAGAAGCAATACCAAATGCAAACATTCCTCCAGGAAACGTAGGAATTGTTGCTACATATATTTTAGAAATAGGGAAAAACTTAGCCATATTCTTTTGAATCACGGCATAATCAATATTTCCATACTTGTAAAATGGCATGTAAGCATCTGTTTCATAAATACCATCGTCAGCAAGACACTTATAACATAGTTTATAATATTCTTCTACAAACAGCGGATCAGATAAACTTAATGGATCTGTTGGGGTAGTAAATATTACATCATATATTTCTTGAGTTGTTCGCATATACTCAAGTCCATCTTTAACTATTAAATTAACTCTAGGATCATCTAAACATTTCATTTGTTCTTTATAATATTTTTTACATATATCAACGAATTCACCATCTATATCTATTATATCTATTTGTTCTATATAAGGATATTTTAATAACAATGTTGCAGTAAATCCTTCTCCACCTCCAACAATTAGAGCCTTCTTTTTCTTAGTACCTGTCATCATAATTGGATGCACAATCATTTCATTTATTATATGTCCATCTTTTTCTGTTTTCATTAATAAATTATCTAAAAATAATATTTGCCCCCAATATTTTGTTTTAATAATATCTACTTTCTGATATTTTGTTTTAGTGGATAATAAAATATTCTCTGATTTAAAAATAAGTGCTACATCCTCAGAATATTGTTCTCCAAAAAAACCTTCAGGTATAATAGATGTAAACATACTCTCAATTATATCTGATTTCATTTCGTTATTTTCCATAATTTTCCTCCTTTATTTTTTATCTTCCTTATCACTTAAACTTTTTACTTCAATATTTAATAATCTAAAATATTCTTTTTCGACATCTGATAATTCAGTATCTAATCTATTCTTATATTTATTATATTCTGAATCA
>JAVBQF010000046.1:0-6354 GCA_031549195.1 Bacilli bacterium | reverse complement strand
TATTTTTTCAAGTAATTTCATATTTAATTCATAAATATTTTATTTTACTATTGATTACACATTTTCTTGTACAATAACATATATATTAATTGTATTTTAAGTATAAAAACAAACTTTTAGTCCAAAATATATTGAGGATTGCTTTGCTTTGGTTTACAATAAAATAGTTAGAACCGCTAGTCTCTGTATTCTATAGCAAGGATGGTGAGAACAATCATTGAGAATGAAAGCAAAATAAGTAAAGAAGAGATGATTGAAAAATTGGTAAACAACCTTTCTGCATTACGAGCTAAACTCGGAATAACCCAGACTGACTTAGCAGATAGTATAGGAATTGGACGACAAACTCTTTTAGCTATCGAAAACAAGCGTGGACGAATGCGATGGGACACTTTTCTTGCAGCGGTTATTGTATTCTCCAAAAATGAAGCAACTAGTGATTACATGAGATTTTTGGGTATACATCTTCAATCAGTAGAAGAAGAATTAATTCATAATAAAATTTTAAATAAAAAAGGAGATATGATTATGAATTTTGAAAAATTGTGGACAGATTATGAATCTGACTATGATACTGTTCGGTCAATTTGTCTTCTGCCTGTAGGCATCAGGGGTTCAAAATGCCCTAAATGCGGTAGCAACGATTTAACAGGGGCTTTAATAACATCAACTTCTAACGAACAAGACCCCAATATTCTGTGTAAAGACTGCGGTTATTGGCGTGATTAAGCAATTCATTATATAACAGGAGAATATTTTTATGATTAAGAAAACTATTTGTATCATTTTTGATGGTCTGAGTGACCGCCCCATTAAAGAGTTTGGTGGGAAAACACCATTAGAGGTAGCAAATACCCCTAATTTTGATTTAATTGCAAAAAAGTCCCTTTGTGGCCTCATGCATACTTTGGGCAGAGGCGTTCGCCCTGGAAGTGATGTTTCTCATTTAGCGATTTTTGGCTACCCAATGGAACAGTATTACACTGGTCGCGGACCGATCGAAGTGGCAGGCCTTGGAATTCAGCTACAAGAGGGTGATGTTGCGTTTCGTGGAAATTTTAGTACTGTTGATGCTGACTGGAATATTCTTGATAGACGTGCTGGACGTATTCGTATTGTGGATGAGTTTGCTGCAGCTATTGATGGTCTCGTAATTGATGGTGTTGAGTGCATTGTCAAACCAGGAACAGCTCACCGTGCAGGAGTTGTTTTGCGTGGCAAAGGTTTATCAGCGGCAGTTTCTGATGCTGATCCTCACGAAGAAGGGAAACCTGTTATGACGATCCATCCATTAGATAACAGCAAGGCAGCAGCATTTACAGCAGAAGTATTAAACAAGTTCTTACGTAAATCCTATGAGATTCTTGATAAACTTGAAACGAACAGACTAAAGTCTGTTGCTGGTCAATTCCCTGCGAATTTCCTTCTTTTGCGTGGTGCAGGGATATATCCTTCTATTCCTAAATTCAATGAGAAGTATGAGTTGGAATCTTGTTGTATTGCTGGTGGCGGTCTTTATAAAGGAATTGGTGCTTTTTTAGGAATGGATTTAATCCATATAGATGGTGCAACTGCATTGCCAGACACGGATGTTGAAGCGAAATTCAAGAAAGCTATTGAGATGTTGGATGCTTATAACTTCGTTTTTGTTCATGTCAAAGCAGCTGATTCACTCGCTGAAGATGGAGACTCTGAAGGTAAAAAATCCTTTATCGAAAAAGCGGACAAAGCGGCAGCTTTGTTTACTAACTTACCAGATGATGTATTACTAGTTATTACTGCTGACCACTCTACTGTTTGCGAGTTAAAATCTCATTCTGCTGATCCTGTACCAGTTTTATTCTGCAATCCAAGTGCTAGAATTGACATTGTTTCAGAAATTGGAGAACGTGCCTTTGCAAATGGAGGTTTAGGCTTTGTAGAAGGTAAAGATATCATGCCACAAATTATGAATTTAATGGGCAAATTACATTTAATCGGTGCATGAGTTTTTGCCATTATGAAACTATGAAACGCTAGTGTGTCATTTCAGTTTCATGACTGCTAGTTGTTCTTTTATTCTTAAGATGTCTAAAAGAGGAGTGATAAAATGTTGCGAATATTATCCTTGTGCGACAATATTGTTGATGATAAAAAATGTTGGGCAGCGGAAGGTATATCATTGTTTATAAGTTATTATGGAACTAACATTCTATTTGACACTGGACGTTCAATAGAAGTCCTTCTTCACAATCTAGCTGTCAAAAGTATTGATATTAATAGCATAAACTATATTGTGCTTTCGCATGGACATAAAGGTCATATAGGAGCTATTGGACCTTTTCTTGAGCACCTAAGTTATTCGACTACTGTGGTTTTTGGAAAAGGAATTGAAAATCAAAAGTATAATATGGTTAATGGAAAAGGTACATTGGATTCTAGTGTCAATAATGCTGATATAATCAAAAATATAAAGAATCGCCAATCTTTTGTTGAAGTGAATGAATCTTTTAGTTTGACTGATAGAATTACTATTTTAGCTAACATTCCCTTGGTTAATAAAAACCTCACAACTTTTAGCAACAAATATATGGTTATCAATAAAAGCAATCATAATACGGATTTATTTCCTGAGGAACTTGCTCTATGTGTTGATGTAGGAAATCGCATTCTAATTATTAGTGGGTGTTCACATAGAGGAATTAACAATATTGTTTCTTGTGCACAAGCTCTTTTCCCTCAAAAAAGTGTTCTTGGCATAATTGGAGGGTTGCATACAAAAGATGATGAACAAAAAACTGAAGAGTTGATTGATTATTTAAGCAATTTGCAAATTGATATTATAGTGCCTTGTCATTGCACAGGGATATTCTCTCGGGCAAAAATAAATGCGTCTATACCTGATAAATACCATAATCTTTCAACAGGTGAAACGCTGGAAATTGAAGGGAGTAAATATGAAGGTTGACAATCTTGTTCAATCAATGAAACAAAAGATGTCTAACAGAAATGTTTATTTCTGTTGGTCAGGTGGGGATGATTCGAATCTTTTATTAAGAATCATTCTAAATGCCTGTATAAATAACCTTTGTAATTTTACAATAATAACGATATTGTTTCCACAACATGCTTATTCTGAAGAAAAACTTAACAATAGTATAGATTTCTTTAAAAAACAAAATATTAATATTCAAATTTTGAAAACAGAAGCTAAAATTGATAATTCTGTACTATATACAGATGTTTGTCCTATATGCAAATCAATTCGAAGAACTAGATTTTTAGAATATTATATGTCAATTCATAAAGAAGGAGATTTAATTCTTACTGGACATAATCTTTCAGATTTAATGTCTTACTACATTGAATTGTGTATATTTCAATTGAATTTTAAATCAAGTACAACAATAGAAAATAGATTTTTAGAAGTAAATAACAAATTTCTACAATCATACCAAGCTGAAGATAATATTGAAAATTTCAGACCAATGCTTAATCTTTCTCATTTAGAAATACAAGAACTTCTTCTCAGTGGTCCTCTATCAACCAGTTTGCCTTTGGAAATAATGTCTCAAAAGTGTTATTGGATAAATCAACGTAAACGCTTATTGCAAGACTACTTTGTAAAATCAAATGTTTCTTCGGATTTTTCAAGTGTAAAAAAACTACTTATAAATAATTTTAGAATGCCTTCTCTTGAAGAATTTAAAAAACTTCCTTTCGACACATACTTAATGTAAAAATGGAGGAAAATAATATGTTATCTGAAGTACGATATACAATATTGGTGGATAATTTGACAAATTGCTCTGATTTAATATGTGAACATGGTCTTTCTATACTCTGTTGTTTTGGAAATAAGAAACTGTTGGTGGATACAGGTGCTGGAGAAGCACTATTTCATAATACTAAAAAGATGAATATTAATTTAGCTGAGGTAGATTATGTGGTCTTAACGCATGGGCATGATGATCACGCTGGTGGTCTCTTACGTTTCTTGTTTCTTAATTCTAGTGCAAAGGTGTTTCTTAAATCAAAAGCTGCAATTGATGAGCATTTTCTATTTAATGGAACTAAGTATATCAACATTGGTGTTGACCCTTTGCTTCTTTCTGACAATCAGAGCCGCTTAGTTTTTGTGGATAATGATATAGACATTAATACTAATATTTATCTTTTGAATGTTAATGAAAAAAAATATCCTGTTTATCCAACTAATCAGATGCTCTATGTACATAAAGAAGGCTTATACACGAAAGATCAATTTGAACATGAACTAATTATTGCTATTGACGGCGGAGAATATGTAGATGTAATTACGGGTTGTAGTCATAGTGGTATCATTAATATGATTACTACCATTCAAAATAAGATGAGAAAGAAAATCCGTTATTTATTTGGCGGGTTCCACACAGGAGATATTTCAAAATATAATGTACAAGGCATATCAGATATTAAATTAAAGCAGTTAGCCTCCTTTTTGCTTGAAGCTAATATTGAAAAAATATTTACTATGCACTGCACTGGCAAGACATATTATGAAAAACTCAAAGCTATTCTAGGAGATCAAATTGAATATGCATATGCTGGAACAGTAATATAATTTTGGAGGAATTATAATGAGCAATAGCGAAATAGCTAATCAGCGAGATACTAATAATCTTAGAGAAAAAATTATACGTTATAAGCGTATCATTATCCAACTTATAGTTATCATAGCTGGTCTCATTCTTATTGGCATTGCTATTTGGGGACTAAAAGATGAAGAACAGAAAGATCTAAAAATTAATTTTATAAGTAGTGCTGCTGGGTTGATTGCTGCTGCTATCATCTCTATTGCAGACTATTTTTTCCTAAAAAAAGATGAAGATGCTGAAGTTTCACAAACAATAAATGATCTTATTGGTCTAAAGGAAAAGCTGGATGATTTTATTTGTGGAACAAAAGGAATTAAGTTACATAGCAATCGTAATGATTTGATGCTTGTTAACAAGATACAAGAAGCTCAAGATAAGATTTGCATTTATGTTACAAATCTTGATTTTTTGTCAAATCATTTTTCTGATCTTATTAATGCTGCAAGAAGAGGAGTGTTGATTAAAATACTTGGATTAAAGCCAACAAACCTATTTATTGCGACCCGTTTTCATGAATTAAGCAAGGCAAATGCTCAATCTTTTTTTGATGAAATTAAAGTGCATCTTGTACAGCTTCGTGAGCAATTGCAACAAGTGGTTAATGATCAAACAATTTCTGATCGTTTTAAGGTTAAACTATACATAAGTCAACCAACACACATGATATTCTGGTTTGATAACAGTTTGATTGTTTCTTTTATACTTAGGCAAGGTAGAGCACGGGAACAAATACATATTGAATTTGACTTGCTAGATTCTACTATTTCGGACATGGCTGATGATTTTGTTAAAGATTTTAATCTTATTTGGAATGAGGCAACTGATCTTACTTCTGAATTCATGCAACAATTAGCTGTAAATTATGACTTAAATCAAATGGAAGCGCAAGGAATCAACGGCGTCAATACTTATCGTTTAGTAAATCCAAATTTGGTACGTAAGGGTAAGCCAAAAAGTAAAGAAAATAGATAGCATCTGTTCAATGGGGTACAAGCAGATAGTTGTATAAAATGTACGCTAAGAAAGCAAGTCTTGTAAAATACATATAATTTATAAGCTAAGGATTTTATATTATATCTCAATTAATTGGTAGTTATTAATTGTGTTGCATTTAATCTACCTGAAGAAATTGCAAAAGGCAACTTACGCCCTTTAAGGCATTTATAACATGAATTTAAATAACAACAAAATAAAAGCATAAATTTTATTTTGTTGTTATTTTTTACTATGATTACAGCCGTTTTCTGTTCTGTTACTACAGGAACCCCTACTAGAAATGTTCTGATACTTGTTTATATTATATCACTTTTTGCATTATACTGATATCTTGGCTGAAACTATTACACTGTCTTTATTACTTTGCCATTAGTTGACAGTTAATACTACTTAGTTTCTAGAGTCATAATAACAAAAATTAACAAATAAAAAAAAGATAATAAAAACCAAAAGAAATAATAGAGAAACTAAAACCAGTATTTCTTTTGACCATTTCCGGAACATAATAATTTAAATAATTTATGGAAGTGTTTCCAATATAGCCTAGATCATCTGTAAAAATATCACAATAATCAAACAGGAGAAACGCATGAATTTGTATCTAAGAGCCTGTTTAATATCTTCTCAAAAGTAATGAAATAAAGGCTAATTTAACAGCTTGAAGGGTACTATGGATTTTACGCTCACAATTTTTCCATAACAATCTGTAATCCTCTAACCAGCCAAAAGAACGTTCAACAAT
>JAVBQF010000002.1:0-61390 GCA_031549195.1 Bacilli bacterium | reverse complement strand
TTTTAAAGAAAACATAATGCAACAAGCTCTAGACAAATGGTATAGTGAAGATGAGATAGAAGAGCTTAAAACACGATTGGAAACGGAATATACAGCAAGTGATTATAGATTTTCTAGTCCAACAATAGAAAAAGAAAAGAGAAAATTACCACTTATATGGGCTAGTGCTACATTTAGAGGATTACAGCTTGCCTGTATGTTTCACAAAAATAGAATTAGAATAGAAGACAATATTCTTAATAAGACAAATTATATTAAAAAGATTACAATAGAAGATAGTAAGCATTTTTATAAATCAGAGATTGATTTATCTTCTGGACTAAATTCAATTATTGGAGAAAGTGCTAGCGGCAAAACTGCATTGTTAGATATTATCACTAAAAGTCTAATTGGAAAAAATGCTGTTGATGGAAAAAATTATGATAGGATATGTTCGGATTTAAAAGTTTCTTTTTATAATCAAAGTGGATTGCCGCTTAAGAGTGATGATATTAATATTCATATTGCTGAAAACCTTTACGACTCAATTAAAAGTGCACACGACAAGGAAGACAACACATCAATTTTAAAATTATTTAAATTTACTGAAATAAAGCAAAGCGAAGTACTTAAAAAATATGAAAAAGCTTTCAATGAGGCTGTTGCATTTCATAATCAAATAGTAATATCAGAAAAAATAATAAAGCAAACATTTGAAAATATTGATGAAAGGTCAAAAACTTTACTAAAAAATATCGATGGCAATGTAAATAAATATATAATTGATATTCCAAATATGGAAGAAAAAACAAATTTAGATTATTTAAGAGAAATATATCAAGAGATTAAAAAGTATAAAGATTTATTAAAAGAGTTAAATGATAGTTATCTCAAAATTAAATATAAATTAACAGATTTAAAAATAGAAACTAACATTGAAAAACTTCAAGTTGATTTACTAAAAGAAATTGATAGAGTTTCTAAATTAATAGCAAGCAGATATTTTGTAATTAACTATCGCTATAAAGTAGTCGACAAATTAATAGCTATTATAAACAATTTAAATAATAGTATAAATCAAAAAAACGCATATATAGCATCAACTAAGCTAAAATTATATGAGGAAACGAGCACTTTAAAAAACAATATAAAAGAATTTTATGTTAATAAACTAAGATATAAACATTCTAATTTAGATTTCCCTTGTGATGAAATAAAAAAAGAAATGAAAACAAAAAATTCACATCCTTATGTTGAAGTCGAATATTGCAACATTGATGATTTATTAAAACTTGATGATGAGTCAGGAATAATAAATGTAAAGAATAATCTTAGATTAATTGATAAACAAAGAGGAGTGATTATCAAGTCTGACAAAGATATTAAGAATATAATAAAAATGTTTTCTGAGAACGACAAAAACATTTCGTTAAGATTAGATGAATTACTAAGAACATTGATACAAAAAGCTAAAATAAAAATTGGCTTCCCTACAGAAGAAAAAATAGACATTAATGAATTGACTCCAGGATTAACTGCTAAATTATATATTGATTATATGTTTAATGTAGAAATTGAAAATGGCGTTAATAATATAGTAGTGTTTGACCAACCTGAAAATGATGTGGATAAAGAATTTATATTTAATGAATTAATTCCTAAATTTGATAAAGCTAAATTTAACTTACAAATTATCATTACAAGCCACGAACCACTATTAGTTATAAATGGAGATACAAATCAAATAGTAAGAGCAGAAAAAGAAAATAAAAAAATCAAATATACTTCATATAAATTAGATGAGTATTTAAATAAAAATACGATTACTAGCATTATTGCTAAATACATCGATGGAAGTATTACAGCAGTTAAAAATAGATATGAAATATATATAGGAGGTAAAAAATGAAGATAGAAATTATTTATGATAGCGAAACAGAAAAGGTTTTTATAAAAATTGATGACAATGAAAAAGTAGAAATGGAATATAAATGCTTATTAGATATTACAAATAAAGTTCTAGACGAAAATATAGCTTTAGATATTACATTAACAGGTTTTGATAATGCTCCTGATATCGGAAATAATTATAAAAAAATGTTTGATGAAATATCAAAGTTAAAAGATGATAAAGAATTAACAGAACTAAAAGAAAAGCTTGAAAAAGAAAAAGAAGAAAAATAATACAAAAGAGTGCCTAATTTGGCACTCTTTTAATTGCTATATTAATGGCGAAACCACCTTTAAATACGAAGATGGAGTTCGCCTTATTCTCAAATGGCAGGGGTAGAGAGAATCGAACTCCCATCAGCGGTTTTGGAGACCGTTATTCTACCATTAGACCATACCCCTATAAATAAGTTGTAATGTAATTATAACATTGCAACTTGTCTTTTTCAATACAGTTTTTGTCATTAATACAAAAGAAAAGAGCTGTTAAATACTCATTTAGTTATCAAAAGTGTATTAGCAGTTCTTTTATTTAAATATTTTGCATGTGAGGTACATTTAATATTTGACCAATTGATAATAAGTTAGATGTTAAATTGTTAAGCCTTTTAATTTCTGCTACAGTTGTATTATATTTCTTAGCAATACTATAAAGGCTGTCACCAGTATTAACTTTATAATTAACATAACTACTTGGTTCTGCTGCTGTTCCACTCACTGGTAATAACAATTTATCCCCAATATGTAATAATGTTGATTTTAAATTATTTAAAGCAATTATGTCATCTACTGATACATTATTATCGTTTGCAATTTTCCATAAGCTATCACCAGGCACTACTACATATGTAGTTTGTGATGGCTCTATTGGTGTCTGTGTACCATTGCTTACTCCCGGAAGTCTTAGCTGTTGACCAATTGATAATACTGTTGATGGCAAGTTATTATATTTAATTAAGTCATTGACAGAAATACCATTATTAGCAGCAATATTATATAATGTATCGCCACTTTTTACTGTATAAACTGTATACTCTCCTGATGGCGTTACAACTGTTTCACCAGGTATAATAAGCACTTGACCTACTCCTAATAAATCTGATACTAAATTATTTGCTTGTCTCAACTTATCAACAGTAGTTTTATATTTGTTTGCAATTGAGTATAAACTATCTCCCCTTTGAACAGTGTATGTATCCCCACTAGGTACAGTGCCTCCAACCGGCGGAGTATATGGCACCCCAGCATAATCTGCAACAGCCTTAACAACTGCTTCACCATAAGTAGTAATATTTTTTTGTAACTTAAATAAATCATTTGGATTATCAATAAATCCATATTCAACTAATAAAGGTTCCGTTTGACCTGTAAGCCTATGAATAAAATAATAATCTTTAGTAGGATCTTCTGGTAATCTTCTTTGATAATTTGATCTTGTTTTTTGACCAGTTGATCCTATAGAATTTAAAACATTTTTAGATAAAGTGTCTTTGTTCCTAAGAGCATATGCCACCTCAGCTCCCTCACCGCCACCAGCATTCACATGATTAGATAAAACTATTGTATCTGGATTATTACCAAATGCTGTCAATATCCTATTGATACGTTCATTTCTATCTAGTGTTTCATCAGTTGTTCTAGTCATCTTAACTGGTATTCCAAGCTGTCTAAATCTATCATACATATATTTAGAAACAGCTAAATTAAAATCTTTTTCTTTAATATTTCCATTTACTGCACCAGGATCAGCACCGCCATGACCTGGATCAATAACTACACTTTTCATATATTCCTCCTCAAAGCATACACTTTCTACTATAAATATTATGTTTTACAATAAAAAAAATGATAAAGTTTATAATATATCTTTACCATATTGAATATTTTTTCTTTGATTCCTTTAAATTAATAATTTTTACTTTATACTTATTATTCCTATATATAATAATTGGAGTCCTATTATTTAATATAGTTAATACTTCTATAGTTTCAAATAGCGGTATCTCTTCTTCAATCAAAATCTTATATAGCCTATTCTTATGCTGAATAATATTGTTGCCTATATTTTTTCTATATACAATATTAATTATAAAATCATTTACTTCTCTTACTTTATTGTTAAGAGACTTTAAGTTATGAGACATGACTTCAATTTCTTTATTTAAAACCTTTTTTTCAATAATGACTTTAATTCTTTTAAAATAATTATTATAGGCTTTCTCAATATCAATCCCGTTATTGAAACAATTATAGAAAAAAAGTTTAGATTTATTATAATTGACATTCTTTAAGAATGAATTTCCAATGCACTTTATTTTAATTGGAATACCATATCCCTCAGTTATTTCTTTAATCATATTAAGATAGTTTATAAATGGATCACCATATGATTCCTTCAAATATATTAAAGAAGAACTTTTATAATCATAAGCATAGTAAAATCTTGTGAATACTTTATTATTAACTATATTACCTATTATTAGAATATCTCCCTCATATAACTCTTTATAGACTTTGTTTTCTCTTACTAACAATTTATAAATTGTTGAATAACTTCTTATATTAAAATTATTTTGATTATTACTATAATATTTATAAAACTCTTTTATACTATTAAATAGTTTTCGACTATAAAGATTAATAATATACTCTTGTTCTTCTAAAGATATATTTCTGTTTATAGAAGTATACTCATTAGTCCTTAAAAGCTTTCTCATTCTTACTAATGATTTTTCATGGTATCCTGTTTCCTTTGAAATTTCTTTATAAGAAACATTCTCTTTTTTTCTTAATAATTGAATTGCAAGCTCTCTATTTTTCCTCATATTACATCACTTTCTCATTATAGCACAATAGTAACATTTAGTAAAATATTTAGTGTTTGAAATAATAATTAGAGAAAACATGCTAAACTCTAAGCGAAAAAGAGGAGAAAAGTTTATGAGTAATTTAAGTTCTATCAAATCTGTTGCATTCGACTTAGGAAATGTTCTTGCAACACAAAATCTTGATGTTTTAGACATAAGGGAAAGAGCATTATTAAAAGCTTATCTAAATAGGTTTAATCCAGCAAGAATTCAAAAGGAAGCCGCAATAGCTGGAGAAACAGATGCTGAAAAGTTTCTAAAGGAGGCTGAAGCTTCTATAGATCAAATTTTTCCAAAGATACATGTCATGTCAGAGCAAGGAATGGACGCTATAAAATTAGTAAAAGAAGTAGGATTACAACCATCAATATGGACTAACAATATTTTCGCCATTAATAAATGGTTTGAAGAAATTGGTTTATATGATCATATTGATCCAAAGTATATTTGTAATTCAATTGCAATGGGACAAGGTAACAGTGATAAACCAGATAGAGAATTCTATCGACTTGCTTTAACACAGCTAAGAAATGATGCTAGAGAAGTTCTTTTTATTGATGATACATTAGAAAATGTTGCTGCTGGATTAGGTTACAGCATTCCATCTATACAATTTGATTTGCAAAAACAAACACCTGAAAGTAAGCCACTGGGAAATGTAGCAATAGAAACAGTAGAAGCTATTGCTAAGGTAAGACGATAATATGAATCTTATACATTTAGGTACAGAATACAACAATAAAGGAAAAGCAGGAACCCTAAATTCACTATTCAATAAATTTAATATATGTAAGGGGTTTATCATAACAGATAAGCTTTTTATGCTTTTTTTGAAATATAATAATATTATAATAAATAATTATAATGATTTAAAAGCAATCCAAAATAGCATTTTAAATGGTACACTTAAAGAGGAATGGGAAAAAGAAATATTTCAATATCTAAAAACATATAAACTTGATAAAGTAATTGTGAGGTCTAGTGCAAATGTCGAAGACGGAAAACTTTCGGCCTTTTCTGGACAGTTTGATACATTTACTAATATTGATGAAAATAATTTAATTAGTAGTATTAAAAAGTGTTGGGCATCATTATATAGTAGAAATGTAATTGAATATATGAAGGAGAAGAAGCTAGACTTCAGTAATCTATCTATGGAAGTATTAATACAAGAGATGATAGATAGCGATTATTCTGGTATTGCCTTTTCTTTGAATCCAACAAATAATAAAAAGGAAACGATAATTGAAATTAATAAGGGTTCTTGTGAAAACATAGTAAGTGGTAAAACAATTCCAAATACGTATATTAATAACAATAAAATAAAAGGAGATACCATTATAGATAAAGATTCATTGAACAAAATAAATCAAACTATACATGATTTGAAAAAAATATTTAATTATGAATTAGAAATAGAGTTTGGTTTTAAAGATAATATATTTTACTTATTTCAAGTAAGACCAATTACTAAAAGTTGTTTTTCCATAACTGATTATATTCAAAATGAATTCTGGTGTTCATTTAAAAATAACAATCGTTCTCTATATAATAGATCCCTTTGGATATTGGGCGCTACAAAGTATAAACATAAAAAAATTAATAATAATGTAACAGAGGATATAACTATTTTTTATCCTCACAATATTCTTCAGTTGAGAGGTTTTAATGGCACTCAAACACCAATTGACAGCATAACATTAAAAAGACATAAACAAGAAGATATTAGCCACTATATTGATAACTATAATACTATATATAATAAAGTCCTTTCTACATCAAAATCAATAAAGAATAATATAAAAGATGATGACTATTCAACTTTTATAACTAATCTAAAAAGGTTAATTAAGTATGAAGCATTAATATACTCCTATGAATATTTAATAAACGCACTAGGGCAAAAATTATATAATAATCTAAATAAAGAAATATTTAAAAAATTAGAGTTATGGAAAAATGATCCTAGCAATAACTATAAAATATATGAAAATATCTTTTCATATATAAGAAAAAAGAAAAAAATTAAAATAAGTCCCTATAAGTTCAAAGAATATTTACATGTCAACGAAATATTAAATTTGTGTAATAACAAATTATCTAATAAAACAATAATAAATAGAATTAATAGAAGAGAACAAAATGGCTTTGTTCTATTGAATATTAATAACACAAAATTCACTAATAAGTTGATAGAAAATAAGAAGGATATTGAAAAAATTAAAAAAAGACTAGAACAGTTACAACTTCAGCCAATGAATGAAAAGAATAATGAAAATTTAATAAATGGAAGTTCAACCTTTAAAAATGGAAAAATAATTAAAGGCGAATGTGTTGTTATAAAAGATAACAGCAGCAATATTAAAGATTTAAATTTAAAAAATAAAATACTTGTATGCCAAGTTACAACTGCAAAAGATGTATTATATTTAAAAAAGGTTAAAGCCTTGATTGTAGATAATGGAGGGATATTATGCCATTCTGCTATATTTTCTAGAGAATTTAAAATCCCTTGTTTAATGGGTTGCAATATTGCCACTAAAATGATTATTGATGGAGATATTATTGAGTATGACATTGATAAAGAGTTGGTGAAAATTGTCAATTAATAGTTCATAAATTGACTTTTGATTACCATTAACTTATACTTTATATAGTGAATAAGGTGATTATAATGAAATTTATAGAAAATATAGAAAAAGAGAGATATGAGGAGTTTGTTAAGAACCATAAAAAGTCACATTTCTTACAAAGTTATGCCTGGGGTGAATTTTCGAAAGTTGCTAAAAATTTTATTCCACACTATATAGGAATGGTAGATAAGAACGATAAAATTTTAGCAGCAGCACTTTTACTTGAAAAAAAGATGCCATTTGGATTAAGTTATTTATACTCACCACGTGGATATGTAATTGATTTTGATGACTATAAATTATTAGAAGATTTTACTAATTATATTAAAATTTTTGCAAAGAAAAGAAAAGCAATATTTATAAAGATTGATCCAGACATAATAATAGATAAGCATGATTACAATGATCAAGAAATAAAATTGCCTTATGATTCAAATAAATATTTAAATAATTTAAAAAGGCTTGGTTACAAACATCTGGGTTTTACAAAAAATTTTGAAACTAATCAACCTAGATACACTTTTAGAATAGATATGAATAATAGCTTCGAAGAAATTGAAAATAGAATATCTAAAACTACAAAGCAAAGAATTAATAAAGCAAAAAATTTAGATGCTAAAGTTACACTAGGTACTTATGAAGACCTATCTACATTTCATAAATTGATGGAAATAACAGAGAATAAGAAAGACTTTATTACTCATAATTTAGATTACTATCAAAACTTATTTAAAATATATAATGTAGACAATAAATTTAATTTATTTTTAGGTTCTGTTAATATAAAACATATCTATGAAAAATTAGACAAAGAATTACATGAAATAAATATAGAATTGCTAGAGCTTAATAAACTGGAAAATAAGAGTAAGACAGTAAACAATAAAATTAATGAACTTGATAAAACCAAAGATAAACTAATTAAAGATATAGAGGAATATTCTAAATTATTAAAGGAATATCCTGAAGAAATCATTTTAAATGGTCATGCTATTATTCAGTATGGAGATAAAGCTTGGGTACTATATGCTGGTAATCATACTATACTGACAAATACTAACTCAAATTATAACGTTTATTATGAACATTTAAAATACTGCTATGATAATGGTATCAAGACTTATGATCAATTTGGTACCGTTGGAGATTTATCAAAGGATAATCCAAGATTAGGACTTCATGAATTTAAAAAGAAGTTTGGTGGAGACTACGTTGAATTTATTGGTGAATTTGATTTAGTTACAAATAAGCCCATGTATTTTGTATTCACTAAATTAATACCAATATATAGAAATATAATTAAAAGTTTAGCAAAAAAGAAAAGAAAAAGTGAGAATAATTAGAATCTCACTTTTTTTTTGGACCTGTCATAATATTTGGAATTGCTGTATTTTCTATTATAAATGTTTTAGCTGACATAGGAAGAGTTGGTAATAAATCATCTAATGGTATTACATCATTTTGACCTAACTGTAAATTTTTTCTTAATGGTTCTCCTTCTGTCTTTACATATGTATTAGCAGATACAATTGTTATGCCATCATATACATTAGAACTTAAGACAACTGTTGATCTATTTTCACCATATAATTCTAGTTTAAGATTAACGCCATCATCTCTGTCAAAATGGGAATCAGTTTCTGTTAAAATTGCAACATTTCCATCTTTCAAATCTTTATATGCCCGTTTGGTGACTTGTTGCTTATTAATTCCATCATTAGTAAGACCACTGTTAAAGAAAAAAACAATACCATTTTCTATTAATTCATAACCAAGACAATCTTTATAAAAATCCCTATCTGCTAAAGCAACTAAATCTTGCTGCATTTGTCCTAATTTAAGAATACTTTCTGGTACTTTATATACTATTTCTTCCATTTCTTCACCTTTTACCAACACTCTTAAAGCCTCTTAAAACATTATAAATTTTATTGAAAAAACTAACTTCTAAAGCAAATTCTCCAATTAATTCAACTACATTACCATTAAATCCTTTTTTAAATTCATAAATACCATAAAATTTATTATCTTTATTAAAGTCACCTGTTATTCCATAGCAATCAACCATCTTATATCCCATAGCAATAGCATCCAAAATATGCTGATCATACATTGCATATTTAGGAGTAAACGACTTATATTCCTCTAAACAACCACTCGATAAAGTTAAATAATATCTCCCAGATTTCATTGAAAGAAGACAAGCAATATCTTTCCCATTTGGATTTTCTTTTTTAAAAACTCTGGCCTTTTCTAACTCTTCCTCGTATTTTTTAATTAAATTATCTGAAGTGTCTTTTAAATTGTTAAGTTTTGATCCAACTAAACTAGTTTCCATCTTTCTTAAAATATCCTCGTTATTTTTCTTTTCATTATCAAGTAATTCCTTTGTATTACTATAATAAATTTCCGGATCAAGATACGCTATATATATAGTCATAAGATTACTCATATGCTTATACATATTTTGATAATATTTTAAGCTCCTTGAAAAGAAATCTTTTCTTTTAGCAGTGACATCAAAAATACTTTCCATTGTAGGTAAATCATCAATTGATCCGACTCTCACTCTAAGCCCCTTTTTATAGCAAGCATCAATATTCTTTCTTGTTGATTTTGAAAAATTTTGCTTTATCTCTTCATATGGTTTATCAATACATAAATGATAACTCCATCTCGTTTGTAGTGTTTCAAAATAATTATTAAATCCAAAATGCTTGTATCCTATTTTTTTAAGATTATCTATTGCTTCATCAAAGACTACCTCATCAATAATGTCTCCATCACTACTTCTAGTCCTATAAGTAACATTTGGATCTAATGTAAGTTTAAATCCTTTTTTAGATTTAATAAATTTCTTTAATTCCATCGTAAAAAATTCTAATAACTTATAATCTTTATAGTCTATTAATAAACCTCTTGGAGCATAAAAACTTTTATATCCAAACACTCTTTTTTCTTCTAATAAAAGTGTTGCTGCGACTACCCTGTTTTTTACTTTAACTCCTACATAATGAGGTATATTACCTGATTCTTTTTTTAAGTTACCAAGTTCAACAGTTTGCATAAAGCTCTCATATTCATGATTTTCCGCAAAATTTCTAAACTCTTCGTCGTTTAGTACACAAAAGTTCATAATATTACCTCCTTTTAAATTTATTTGCTAATTTACCAATAAATTCATCACCAAATACATGACTTATTACATTAGTTTTATAAGTAATAAATATATATATTATTAAACCAACTATTCCATATAATGTCGATAATAAAATAGCATTAAATCTACCTGTAATATTAAATGGTACAACATATTTCATTCCTAATATTACCCCACTCATTATAGCTATAGCACCCAAAATTTTCATGGTTACTTTAAATGTTTCACTATACCTAACACTAACTACTTTTCGCATATACAAAATTGCTATTATTGATGATATTGAATAACAAATTAGAGATGACAATATAGCACCATAAAAGCCATAAAAGCCTATTTTTTCAACAAGCATCATAAATGGGATATTAAGTACCGCATTAAGTAATACACCTGCAATTAAGCTTATAAACACCATTTTATACTTATTAAATGATTGAAGCATAATAACTGTTGTATTTGCAAGTCCACCAAAGAACGCTAAAAAAATTGAAAACTTAAACACAACAGGTCCCCATGTATTAGCACCATAAAATGCATAAAATACTGGACTTGATAAAAGACTCAACAATACTGTAAGAGGTAATGCTACATAAATATATACTTGTATGGTTTGATTAATCTTATGCTTAACATCATCAAAGTGCTTTTTAGCATAGCTATATGTAATTGCTGGTATTAGACTTGTAATAATCCCAGCACTGATGCTTTGAACAATACTATTAAGTTTGCTGCCCCATGTAGTAAGTACTGCAACAACACCCTTTGCTTCCATTGCTGTATATCCAAGTATTTCTACCATAGTTCTATTGATAGTCATTATTCCAATAAATTCATATATGGAAGTAGTGATAGAAATCATTATAAAAGGAGCAGAATACATTAACATTTTCTTTAATATTATCTTATTAGTAATACTTTTTTCTTCCTCTTTTATTTCTTCTTCAACTTGTAATTCCTTCTTATTCTTCTTAATCTTATATAAAATATATAAAAGTGAACCTAATGCTCCAATAGTAGCGCCAAACAGCGCTATCCCTATTACATATCTAATAGGTAGTTGAAATACATTTAAAAATATATAACTACCTACAAGAATTATGATTACCCTTATAAACTGTTCTATTATCTGACTATAACTTGTTGGTGCGATAAACTTATGACCCTGAAGATATCCCCTTGCAATAGCTAAATATGGGACTATTAAAATAGCCGTTGATATAGCCCTTATTACAAAAGAAATATCCCTCATACTATCTCCGTTAGTTATATTGCCAATTATAAGTTTTGCCAAAACAGGTGCGAATAACATAAGTACTAAAAACATCACTAAACTAACTATTAATGAAACTTTAGTAATTAACTTATAGGCTTTTTCTTTTGAATGATAATAACCAAGAGCCGTATACTCACTTATTATTTTACTCATACCTAAAGGAAACCCAATAGACGCTAACATTAAGAATAAATTATAGACGGTATATGCATATCCATATAATGAACCATTTGATTCTCCAATTATATGATAAAAAGGAATTACATATAGAATTCCTAGTATTTTACTTATAACTATACCAAGAGTAGCAATAAATGCTCCTTGTACAAATGTATTTTTCTTTAATTTCAAGATATCACGTCTTTCTAATAATTATATATATATTTTATCACTCATTGCAATTTGTGTAAATTTAAAAGTCTTAATAAAAGAAAAAGATGGCACTATCCATCTTTTAATCGCTATTCTTAGTTAATGTCACATCAGTTGTGTACTCTTTACCATCTCTTAAATAAGTAACTTTAATAGTATCAGTAGTATTATATTTATATAATAAATATTTTAGATAAGCTGTATTAATAACCTTATCCTCATTAATTTTAATAATAACATCTCCCTTTTTGAGGTCTGATTTAGAAGCACCACTGTCTTCCACTACTGACACTACTACTATTCCATATTCAATGCTACTGCTTATAGTGATGCCATTTCTAGATAGTGAATAAGTATCAGTAGCATTTAGATGATTTATTCCAAGAAGTGGTCTTTCAATTTTATTTCCAGCTTCTAATTCTGCAACGTGTTTCATAGCATCTTCAACTTTTATTGCAAATCCCATACTCTCAATGGTAGAATCAACTAGTTTAAGAGAGTTTATTCCAATTACTTCTCCATTGAAGTTTAATAACGGCCCACCACTATTTCCAGGATTAATTGCAGCATCCACTTGTAGCACTTCTTGTATCCAGTCTGATGTTGATTTTACACTTACAGTTACTTTTCTATTAAGCCCTGAAATAATACCATTTGTAACAGTATTAAAGTATTCTTCCCCTACTGGAGATCCAATTGCAAACACAACATCACCTAAGCTCAAATCCTTAGTATTTCCAATTGTTGCAACACTAACTACAGAAGCGGCTGGAATCCTAATAATAGCTATATCCAAATATTCATCTCCACCAAGTACAGTAGCATCTATTTTAGTATCTTTACTATTTAAAACCTTTAATGTATTAGCACCATCTATAACATGATAATTAGTCATTATATAGCCATATTGACTATCTTTTTTATAAACAAATCCACTACCAGTTCCTGCTAGCTTATTTCTTTGGTAGTTTTCAATTAAAACAACTGAATCATATACCTTAGCAACAGAATTACTGATACCACTATTATTAACAATTAAAGTATTGTCATAGTCCTTACTATTATTAACAGTACTGTTATCTACTACTTTTGTATTATCATCTTTATCTTTTAATGGTCCTTCAAGCAATGCATATGTGGTAAGTCCACCACCTATAAATGCCGTAAAGACAACTATCCAAGTAATAATTTTATTTTTCATAGCATCACTCCTTTTCTATATTTGCAATATCTTTCCAATTATGAGGAAATCCCATTCTGTCTAATACCTTTCCAATTGGAATACTTCTTAAATTTATAGATAAATTATCTATTACCCTACTTATTTCAATTACCATATTTTTAATCTCAACACTACTTAATAACTCTCTCATTATAATAATAAGTGCGAACAAGTCATTTTTACCATAAATATATTCATCATTAACAGTCTCAATATTAAGCATTAAATGGTATATTGTGTCATCTATAAAACGTTGTGTTTTATTCTCATAAAGTATATCTTCATGAGCACAAAGATTTCTATAATTAGCAAGTAATGGTAAATAGTTAGTATAAGTATCTACATCTAAATCATATATTTGTGCAATCGATACCCTATCTTCCATCTTTAGTATGGAATAAAGTTCACTAATTATTCCAAATGATAAGACCTTCACCAATACCCAAAGTGGTATATAACCATAATTATTCATATAATGCATTGTAGCAGAATGTTGGCCACCATTGGCACGTATTTGCTTTTTCATCTTTCTAATAAGGTCATTTACTTGTCGCGTTTTATCATAAGAGGTATCAAAGTTATAAGGTTTTAAGTAATCATTCTCCTTATAACCATATTTTTTAGATAATTGATATGAAATAATTGATTTAGCATTATTTTCTATTATAAGCAAATTTTTAAATATTATATTTCTAAATTCTCTATCAAATAAAAACAGACTATAAAGCTCTTCAAATGTTGTACCGTCTATATATTGTTTTGTATTTGTAGACTTCATAAAAAGATGTCTATAGCCACTTAAAAAAAAGTAATTTTCACGTAATAATACCTTTTTAGCGTACTCAACATCATTTATAACAAGTCCTTTATATCTAAATATTGCAATTTGCTCATCTAAGTTTTTAAATTGTTTGTCACCCATAGTACTCACCTAGTATAAATTATAGCATACTAAAGCTGACAATGAATGAAAAATTAGTGAAATTGTGTGATATAATTGTAAAGAATTGAGGTGTTTTATGCCAAGTACAGTAACACATTCATATTTTGCTATGGATGTTTTAAATAAATTAGATACTAAAACAAAAATATTCTTAGAAAATCATACAAATGAATATAAGGTTTATGCTCAAAGTATGGATCCATTTAATTTCTATGATATTTTAAAATTCTATAAGAAAAAAAGCCATGATATAAGAGAATTTACAGTAACTTTCCATAATAATGAAACCGGTAAGTTTCTTGTTACTTTAACAAAGAATATAAAAAAATATAACTATCAAAATAATCCTAGTGTAATTGCTTTTCTATATGGCTTGATTGCCCATTATATACTCGATAGTTATGCTCATCCCTTTATTATATATAAGACTGGGAAAGTAGAAAAGGATCAAAAAGAAACCTGGAAATACAATGCGAAACACCATGAAATGGAAGCTTATATTGATCAAGTTATGATAGAAGAAAGAGAACATATAAAAGCATATAATTATAAGCATTACAAAGAATGTTTATGTATCAAAAAATTAGATAAAAGTTTAATTAGACTAGTAAATGAGATATATGAAGACATTTATAGTTTTAATGACTTCCACAAATATTATTGGAACTCAATTAAAGATATGAAATTCATATTCAAATACTTAAGATATGATCCATTATCACTTATGAAAGGTCTATACTATATATTCGATTTTATAATGCCAAAAAATGTATTACATTCAAAGTTTTTATCTTATCATTATAAGCCAAAGAATGCTGAAAAGTTTCTTAATAAAGAGCATTTAACATGGTATAACCCTGCTGATAAATCTATATTCTCTAACAGTTCATTTGAAGATATTTATAATGATGCTAAAAAAGAATGTATAGGAATAATTAATAGTGTTAATGATTATTTATATAAGGATAAAGAAGTTAATTTAGAAAAGCTATATGAAAACAAATCTTATGAAACTGGTATTGATTGCAGTTTAAAAAAGGAGGCTAAATATTTTGAATATTAGCCTTCTTTATTTTTAAAATATTTTATTACACCATTAGTTATAGAGATTGCTAATTTTTCTTGATACTCCCTTTGCCTCAACAAGTATCTTTCATTAGCATTAGATAAGAAGCCACACTCTATTAATACCCCTGGTGTCTTGGCATTCCTATACATATAGAGTGTTGTTTCTTTAACACTTCTTTTTGTTTTTAAATCATTTTTTAAACTATCAAAAATAAATTCTGCTAGTATCTTATTATTATGATTAACTTTATTGTATAAAATTTCAGCGCCACTCCAATAAGAGTTACGATACCAATTAATATGTATTGATAAATAAATATCTGTCTTAGTATCCTTATTATCTATCATTAGCAAGCGCCTATATAAGTCTCCTCTTTTTTTTAATTTATCATATTTACTTGATAAATCAACATCACTTTCCCTAGTCATATACACTATTGCACCAAGTGACGTTAATTTTTGTTCTAAAATTTTAGCTATTTCTAAATTAATATCCTTTTCATATATAGTGCCATAAATAGTACCTGGATCTCTCCCACCATGACCAGCATCAACAAATATAACTTTACCAAATAATGGCTCTGTTATTAAAACTGGCTCTAGTTTAGGGCTAATTGTAACCAATAGTATTACTACTACTGTTAAGACAAGTATTATATATTTATTCATATATAGTCACCTGTTTAATTATATTCATACAAATAAAAAAAGAACTATATAGTTCATTTTATTTATAATTAACTTGCAACACCTTTATGAACAATTGATTTAATTAAGTACATTATTCCTCTTTTCTCATTTTTTAATTGTAATGGTTTATATTTTTCAAATACTAATTTTTTAGCCGCTTCTACAGAAACTAAATCAATGCCATCTTGATGTAAAAGCTCCCAATTATATTCATCTCTAATCTGTTCTGGATCGTCTGAAAGAGGTACTATTTTTCCTCTTTTTCTTCTACAGATAATATTATTACTATCTAATAGTTCCTCCATAGAGCCATAATAACCTACAATTCTCATTTCATCAGAAAGCATACCACTTTCTTCTACCCTTCCTGCTGCTTCTGATACAACTGCAGTAGATAGGTCACCAGTAACAGCATTTACAAACAAATGATAGTATACCCCAAATCTGTCATCTATACAGTTTGGATTTGATTTTGATCTATCTCTTCCAGCATATATAAGCAATGGTCTATAATCCATATATTCCCTATACTTTGGGCTATATAAGGCCTTCATCCTATCATTAGGATGAAGTATTTGAATACCACCCTGTTCTCCTATTCTATCATAATCACGCTTCAAGGTTACATAGTGTGAATTCATCATAGAAAATGGTACTTTTACTGCTCTTGCTCCACTGGGTGCATTATCAAAGATAATATCATGTTCTACACTAAGTGATTGAATACTACTATAAACTCCATACTTAGCAGTATTCCCTTCTTCTAAATCACAAATAGGGAAAATAACATCTTCACTATTATCACCACCAAAGGCTTTAAAATAACAATTATATACTGGTTGACCTTCTATATACTTTGGATTACCAAATTCATCATATGCCTGTTCTTTCCTAATATAATTTAATAATTGTTTCCTTTTCTTTTCCATAATGCACCTCTTTTTTCTTCCTATATATTATAAACTCTTTTTAAAAATAAGCAAGAAAAAAGACCTTAATAAAGGTCTTAAAATTATACAGTATGTTATCTCTTTGAGAATTGTGGTGCACGTCTTGCTTTCTTCAATCCTGGTTTCTTTCTTTCTTTGATTCTAGCATCTCTTGTAATGAATCCAGCTGGTTTAAGTACTTTTCTAAAGTTATTTTCACTATCTTTTGAAGTTGTTGAATCATATTCTAGTAATGCTCTAGTGATACCTAATCTTATAGCTCCAGTTTGACCTGTGAATCCACCACCACTTACTTCAACTACTACATCGAACATATCTCTAGTATTAGTTAAATCAAGTGGTTGAGTTAAATCCATAATTAAAGTCTCATAAGGTAGATATTCATTAGCTAGCTTACCATTAATTGTTATTTTGCCATTACCTGAAACTAAATAAACTTTTGCAATACTTGCTTTTCTTCTACCAGTTCCATAGTAACCTTGTTTCTTACTCTTTGCCATAAATCCTCCCTATCTTACTTCCACAGCTTCTGGTTTTTGTGCTGCATGTGGATGTTCAGCTCCTGCATAAACAAATAATTTTTTATACATAGCTCTTCCCAATCTATTATGAGGAAGCATTCCTTTAACAGCTCTTTCAACCATTTCACATGGATAACTTTCTTTCATTACTTTTGCAGTTCTAATTCTCATTCCACCTACGTATCCTGAGTGATTATAATAAAGCTTATCTTCTAACTTATTGCCAGTTAAGTTAACGTCTTTTGCATTAATTATTATAATATTATCTCCACAATCTACATTTGGGGTATAAGTTGGTTTATGTTTACCACGAAGCATATGTGCTGCTTTAACTGCAACCTTACCTAGTGATTCACCAGTTGCATCGATCACAAACCATTTTCTTTCTACTGTTTCTTTTTTTTGCATAAAACTTTTCATATCTTTTTCTCCTTCTACTTAAGTTCAACTTTCCCACAGCTAAACTTATGTGGGGATATAAAATGTACCAATTGAAATTATACTAAATACTATTGCTAATGTCAACTAAAATATGTATAAAATTCCTTTAAATAGCATTAAAAAAGTAGCTTTGCTACCCTTTAATATATGATTCTATTTAATATTTGACATCAACAAGATATAACCCTTCTCTTTTTGCTGTTGTAATGCATTTTTTATCAATTGTTCCCGCGAGCATTTCTTTAATTACTATTGGGTCTAACATGTTCTTCCCTACACTTATTAACGTACCAACCATATTTCTTACTTGATACTTCATAAAACCATTACCAACAAATATAAATTTAACTATATTATTTTCTACTTTAATATATGCATCAAATATGGTTCTCTCATAATTATTTTTTACAGCTTCTTCAGATACAAAATTAACAAAGTTATGGCCACCAATAAAATAATTAATTGCTTCATTCATCTTATTAATATCAAGTGAATGACAATGCTGATAGATATAATTCCTATCTACTGGATTATATTCACCAGTATTAAGTAAATATTGATAAGTCTTTTCTTTTACCATGTATCTAGCATGAAAGTCTTTATCCACTATTTCTGTGGAAAAAACACGAATGTCATCTGGCAATAAACTATTTAATGCACACTTTAGTTTATAAAGTGTTATCTCAATATCCAAGTCAAAATGAGCTGTTTGACATAGTGCATGAACACCCCTATCAGTTCTCCCAGAAGAAGTAATAGTAGTCTTCTTATGATTATTAATATCGAATAAAGCTCTCTCAAACTCACTTTCAACACATCTTTTACCAGGTTGCTTTTGATAGCCTGAAAAATTAGTGCCATCATAAGAAAATTTAATTAAATATCTCAAAGTAATCACCTATATAAGTATATCACAACAAATAATAACACATTTACTAAAAGAAAAGTATTATCAAGATTTATCCATGATAACTTAAGCATACTTTTTCTTACCTTATAATAGTTATAAAATCTAATTCTATTAATCAAATAAATATCATTTAGTTCACTCTTAGTATTTTCTTTTATCCTATTATTAATGTAATTCGAGTACATAATTTTAGGTTCTAACTTTTCTTTTACAGTCAAAAAGTTCTTCTTGTTCTTAGCTTTTACTTTTTTATAATATCGTCTATTAAAAATAAAGCTTCTTGCTTTCTTATTACCACTATAAAATAAAGCATTAAGTAAATACATTCTTTCTTTAGAAGATATTATAAACAATATATTAAATATATGAACTATCATGATTAACATTTTAATTATAATCATCATATAAGTATAATTATATCCATTAACAAAAAACGAAAGTACTATAGGTATTATCATATATAATAAAGCATTATAATTTTTTATTAATAATGTCATCAATATAATAGCGCCAATAATAACATATATAAATATTAAGTTTCTAACAAAGCACAGAGATAATAGTACACAAATAAGGCTTATAATCTTATTAAAAAGATTTAATTCACTAAACTCTTTAAACATGTTTATATATATCCTTTATAATATCTCTTACATCTTTATGATAGAATAACTTAACATCTTTTAATTCTTTAGCCTTATAAGTAAATAAACTTAATAGTGGTATCTCTATATCTTTCTTGCTTAATATATTTATATCCGTATATATTTTATTAATGTCTCCATGTGTTACTACTGTATCTTTATTTATTATTATTACTTCATCTACAATATTGTATAGAAGATTAATATCTTCATTTGCTAATATAATTGTTTTACCTAACTCTTTTAATTCTCTAATTAAAAATATTATTGCTTTCTTATTATTATTATCTAATCCACCTAATACATTATCAAGTATTAATATACTAAAATCGGCAACTATGCTCCTTGCAATATTAAGCATATATTTTTCACTCGATGATAATGTTTTAATCTCTCTATCCAAGTATTTACTAGATAATCCAGATAATTCTAAAATATTTTTAAATTTGGCTTCTTTATCCTTGACGTTTGTTTTAGTATATTCCAAAGCAAACTTTAATTCTTCTTTTACTGTCTTTGTATAAAAGTACAAGTCATTATTTGTTATGTATGGTATATAAGAATCATATAATTCTAAATCTATACCTGCAACAGTAATACTTCCACTATCTTGTTTGATTCCTCCACAAATAAGGCTCAATAAGTATTTATTATTATCGCCAACTATAGCAGTAATCAATCCTGTTTTAATAGATAGTGAAATATTTTTCAATTTATTTTTATAGTTAATCTTTTTCATTACTATGGCCATAGCTTATTCACCATCCTGTCGACATCTAATATTACATCATCAAGTAAATTATAAAATTTAAGTTTAAGTGACAAATCAATCATAAGTGGTATTTCTATTCCCATTTTTATCAATTCATTATCTTTACTCAATAGCTTTTTTGGACTGTCATCCATAACAATATGTCCTTTATTTAATACTATCACTCTATTTGCTTTATATGCTTCAAGTAAGTTGCTTGTAGTGTAAAAAATAGCTATATCAAATTTATCTACAATTGTTTTAAACATCTTAAATACTTTATCCTTACTTAAATCATCTAAACCAGATAATATATCATCCAAAAATATTATTTTTGGTCTATGCAGTATTGTAAGTATCAATAATACTTGTACTTTTTCTAATTGTGTTAATTCATTTGTCTTCTTCTCTATTAATTTCTCTAGTTTTAAATATTTAAGTGTTCTTTCCACAGTAAGTTTAATATCATCTTTAGATATATTTAAATTCTCCAGTGGAAAGTAAAGTTCTGACTCTACATCTTCAAACAATAATTGCCTATCTATCTCTGTAAGTACAACTCCAATATTTATTAAATATTCTTTCGCTGTACTCTTGTTTAGTGTTACATCTGCAACTGTAACAATATTTTTACTTGGTAAAATACCGGTTATCGTTCTAATTAATGTTGTTTTACCACAATTATTAGGTCCTAGCAATGCTGTTATGCCTACCTTGTCAATGTCTAAGAAAATATTTTCTAATATTACATTATGCTTATACTTAACTGATAAATTAGAAACTGTTAATAAATTACCCATAAGTCCACCCCACTTTTTAATGTTTATTATACTAAAATTTTATGAATTGTCTAATACTTTTACCTAATTCTTTTTCGAAACCAATGTCCAGCTAGAGTATTGTCAATCCACTCGTCACGATCAAAAGAAAAGCCAAGATTCTTATAATGTGAATCCATTGTGGTATGGCAATCCAGTATAAGTTCAGATACACTAGTTGATTTTAATAAATCAAGAGTTAATTCGTTAAACATCAACCTATTTATTCCCATACATCTAAACTGTTCTAATGTTGCAACTCTCTCAATACGAGCACAATCTTGAAACAATCGAATCTCTGAACCAGCAACAATTTGATTTTTTTCATTAGTTGCAACATAAAACCTATAATTTTCCTCATCATTAAACTGCGAAAGATATCGTTCCGCTGTAGACTCTTTCTTTCCGGCTAATTTCTTAAAGCTACTACAAATAACATCTGAAAGCTCCATCACATCTTGTGATGCAATTACTTTTCTTGCTGTTATTAAGCCTTTTACAGTCTGCAATTGCAACATAATATCACCTTTAATAACTGCATATTATACCAGACAAATCATTATTTGTCTACAAAAAGAGCATATTTAAAGTTATGCTCCAATTAATCTTCTTTTTTTCTTCTTTGAATATTATATGTTACTCTTGCTACAAATTTTTGAGACGCTAATCGATTTAAGAATGCTGCTGTTTTCATCTTAAATCCAGGTACAATTATTGTCTTATTTTTAAACATTTTATCTATAGCATATTTTGCAACATAATCACTTGCTAAAGGTTTGACACTAAACTTAACATTAGCAACCTCATTAAAGTTAGTGTCCACAGGACCTGGACATAAGCACGATATTACCACCTTTGATTTATCTCTTCTTAATTCTTCACTAATTGCAACGGTCAATCTAAGTAAATATGCTTTTGAAGCATAATAAGCTGCCATAAGTGGTCCTGCTTGAAATGCCGCTGATGATGATACATTAAGTATATATCCAGAATCCCTTCTCTTCATATCTTTTAAAAACAGCTTAGTGAGTATATGTGATGCCTTGATATTCAAATCAATCATGCTAAGTTCTGTCGCTAAATCAGTTTCTTCAAACTTACCAAATAAGCCAACGCCAGCATTATTAACAAGAAGATCTATATTATCGCTTTTACATAATACATATAATTCTTTAACTTTGCTTTCATTTGATAAATCAGCAACAACTATCTTAACTTCTGTTTTTAACTCTTGTTGAATTAATTGTAATTTTTCTTTGTTTCTTGCAACTAAAATTAAATCATAACCAATGCTGCTTAAATATTTAGCCATACTGTAACCAATACCAGAAGATGCTCCTGTAATCAACGCTAACATAACATCACCTCTTATTCATATTATAACATTAATAAAATAAAAAGACTACTTTCGTAATCTTAATAATCTGTTTCAGTACTCACTCCAAAAAGTTTTGCTAAATAAGTTAAAATATCACTAATTTTTTGTTGTTCTATTTCTGTAATCTCTTCAACTGGTTTATTCTTTGAAACATCTACTGTCGGGAAGTCAAACTTAGTAAATATACTTGCCTCACTTTTAATAGAAGATGTATTACCGCCATAATCAAAAGATAGATTTAATGATACATTATATTCTTCATTTTCCTTTATGGTCTTAGCAACAAAATTGAAGTTCCCAATACTCTCATCTAGTATTGTCATTGGTAAATCAATAGTTACTTTATCTTTTCCTTTAACATAGTATCCTGATAACTTAATTGATAATGGTAAATTAACCGTTATACTAGATTTATCTTTTTCAATGCCTTTTATTTCCATATTTATAATATCAGTATCTTCATTATTATCATGTATTGTAAATGCTAAATTTCTTAAGCCTTTTTTATTCTCATATGAGTCCATAGTTATCATTGTAGATTCAAAATCTATTGCTTGTCTTAATATTTGATCTTTGCCATATACATAGATTGTATAAGTAATTATAGTATCAGTATCAGCATATCGACTCGCTTCTTTTCCTGCTTCAATAAAATCTTCTATAGTTGAATACTGAGTTCCCACTATTGAATCAAAGGCATTATTAAGCAATGATTTTGTATCTTCATCAGTATTTATCTTCTCTATAAATCCAAAGATAAAGTCTACAACCATTTTATAATTCATATTAAGAGTAATTGCTTTAGTTTTGTAATCATCACCATCTAATTCAATTATTTTATTCTTACTATCATAGTCATGATTAACTGTACTATCAATTAAAGCGTCCTTAAGATATTCATATACTTTAATAGGATTCTTGTCATTACTACCATTAGAATTAAGTACATAATCCATAACTAAAAATTCATCTGAAATACCTTCAAACTTAGCAAAGAACTTATTATCTTCAAGTAAAGTTTTTATTCCAAGTAATAGTTTATTATCTTCTTTTATTCCAGCATCTAAATAAATCTTTGACTCTTCAACTTTAGTATATAAGTTTCCTGTTAATGTTAAGTCCTTCTTATAATCTCCGCTATTAACCAATAGATTAGTATCTGTTATAAGTTTCAAATTATTCACTTGTGTTGAATCACTACTCTCAACAAATAAATCAAAGTATTTAGTTAGTACCCTATCAAATACCGCCTTGTCTGAAAAATATCTAGAATAGACAATTAAGCTAAGTACACATGATATTACTGAAACTATTGCTATTATAGTAACCCTTTTGTTTTTCATAACTTCACTCCTACCTAAATTATATATTAAAAGAAAAATAAATTAAACAGTTATGTTTAATTTATTAATTTTATTATATTGAATTACTTGAACCTAAAGCTAGCTTTTCTTCGATTTCTTCCATTAATTCCATAAGCTTGTTTTGTTCTTCTTCACTAATCTCTTCCACCGGCTTACTACCAGTTACATCAACTTCTGGCATTTCTTCGCCTAGATATATTTTGTTTGCAGAACTTATTGTCAACTTAAAAGTTTCAACATCTATTGTCGCTTCTAAGTTCATTTCATATTCCTTGTTTTCGGTAACAGTATTAAGTGTATATTTAATGCTTCCACATTCTTGATTCATTACTGTTATATTTATATCAAGCGTTGCAGACTTATCTGTTATTTCATAAGTACCGCTTAACACAAACATAGCCATAATATCTACTTTAACGTCACTTTTAGTCTTACTAGTACCTTTAACAGTTGCTGTAAAATATGATTGGTCTTTAGTTCCTACTGTTAATTCATAATTATTAAATCCATTTTTATTCTCATAACTATTTAATGTCATTATAACAACATTAGCTTCTTCTTCAGCTGCAACTGTTATTACTTGCTTTACTGCTTCATCTTTTCCATATACATATAGTTCATATGTGAATAATATTTCATCTGATGCCGTATTAATTTCATCATCTAATTCTTTTAGTGCTTCATTAAAATTAGTAGAAGAATTATCTGCCGTAAGAACCTTCTCTAAAGCCTTCTTTAAGTTATCATCTTTTTCAACTTTCTTAAAGAAAGTACGCATAATCTCTAACAACTTTTTCTCTGTAATATTTAATGTGATTTTCTTAGTATCATAATCTTTTCCATCAAGCTCAATAGTTTTCTTTTCACTAGTGAAATCACTATCTTTTAAATTATCTAATATAGCTTCTTTCAAATAAGTTGCTACTTTGCTTGTATCTTCTTTACTTAATCCTTCTTCTACTGTAGATAAATCCATATCTACTTCATTATAGTAAAATCCCTTTGTAACATCTTGAATCTTAGCATGCATCTTAGTGTTTTCAAATAATGCTTCTACTTTTGCAAGTGTTTCATTATTAACAACTAGACTAGCATTCCCATATACTTTATTCTTAGTCTGATTGATGTATAATTCTCCCTTAAGTGCAGCCTTTTGTGTTACATCGTTTTGCGTTACTGATAAAGATGTATCTGTATTCATCTTTAGCTTATCAACATCCACTTGAAATGATTTTGGTATAAAATTATCAAATCCTGATTCTGTACTAGTTTCAATGTTTTCAACAAACTTTGTTAGTACCCTTGAAAATACTACTTTATCTTTACTATTAAGAGATAAGTATACACCAGCTCCAATAAGGGCAAGTGCGGCAACAATAACAATAGGTATAATTACTTTTTTCTTCATACAACTAAACTCCTTCTTATTTTTAATTAATTACATTATACCAAATTATATGACAAACGTATAGTAGGTAATACAAAATTACTTTTAACATCAAAAAAGAAATCATAAAATTCTTCTTCAGAATTTCGTGATTTCTAATATTACTGTAATAAAATGTTTTTTAAATTTATTTAACTTGCATAAAATATGGGATATTATCCTCATTAAAATTGACATTATATGAATCAATATATTTTATTGTAAACTCTTTTTCTGAAAATGATACAAATGTATATGAAGTATTGCCATAAAATAAATAATAATCAATAAAGTCATTATTAATTGAACTTTCAGTTCTTTTTAAATTAGGATATAAGGTAATTATTCTATTTTTTTCTTTATTATAATCCTCTTCAGAAAGTCTATATTGCAGAAAAATATCATAATTTTGGTCTATTCCTCCTCTATACCTATAAAAATATTTTATTTCTGTAGCTGAAGATAATATTTTTCTTGGGAACATTTCTTTTGAGCATAATCTATTAACATAAACATCAAACTTCATATAATTTTTTATATTAGAAGTTTCTGATATGATTATATTAGATAAGTTAAAAGTAATAGTAATTATTATACTACATAAAAATGTTAATATATTCAGTATAAACATTAGAGTTTTAATATTTGCATTATGCCTTTTTGCAATATAATAAAATAAAAATGCTACATAACTTGGAATAAAAAACAATAATATATTAAATAATAATTTTAATGGTTCGGTTATTTTGACATATTTTATCATAATATTTGGCAAAAATATTAATATTATAAACATAACTATATTTATAATCAATATTGTCAAAGTGAGTCTTTTATTTCTTTTCATTAATAATACCACCCCAATGCTTTTGAAAAGATAAATCCTGCCCAGCCTCTGCCTTCATCTCCGTTATTAAAATCAGTATGATTTGACTGATCAGGGAATATTCTCCAATATGATAATGTGTTATGAATATCCCACTCTTTAATCATTGAATTTTTAGTCCTATTCCATGCATAATCAGCAGGGTAATCCTCATTGTATATTAACATTATATCTATAATCTTTTTTTGTGACCCCTGATCTGTAATTTTATAGGAATTTACGACTTGCATATTTGGGTCCTTTGCATTCCTATCATCAATTATCAAGATATCTCCAAATTTCATTTTATTTTCATATTCACTTTTCTGATTATTTGTTACAATGTATACGCTATTTCCTGAGTACCTATATGGTACTGTTGTTCCATTTACGCCTGTTGGTTGTGTTGACACATTTTTTGCTGGTGCGGACTTTTGTTTTATATATGGGCTTTTAAGGTTTGGCGTTGCACCTGAAGCCAATGGACCAAATGTAACAGGAATAAGCGCATGTCCAGTCGGATCAATGTTTTTTATTGGATTATTGTAAGCATAGGAATATAAATTATTGCCTAGTAAACTTTTGTCTTGAAACAATAAGTTATCAGCATTCACAAACCTTGACCATTCAGGATTGTAATATCTACTATTTAAGTAATATAACTTAGTCTCAGTATCATAATAGTAACTTCTATATCTGAAACTATTTATATTAGCTATATGACTTACATTTCCACTTACATCATTACTATTACCATCTTTTATACTTACTATATTTCCCCAACTATCATATTCATATTTATTTGTTAATACATTATTTTCTTTTATTGTTTCTATATTTATTTTTTTAGTGCTTTGTGTGCGCTAACCTAATACACAATAATTATTTAGTGTTCTAATTTCGCCCATAGTTATTTAACAATAAAGAAAAGAAATCTTGAGATTTTCAATTAGTAATTTTAAGATTTCTAACAATTAATTATTTTTTTTATTTTGTATTATATTAACCTTTTTAAAATTCCTAAGACAAAGAATACTAGAAAGAATATTAAAACTGTTTTTATAATCCATTGTTTGTCAATTTTACTAATTTTTTTCATTACAATTCACCTTAGATATAATCTCTCCTTTTTTAATATTTGAAAAGTATTTTATCTTATAACATTCTCCTTGTAAAATTGGCTCTGATCTTACATCTAAATCCGTTTCCTTGTTCTTATTTAAACTCCTAAGCATAACATGACGTGTTTTGAAATAATCACCATATTTATCGCGAGAAGTTGTAATAAATATTTCAATAATAGGTTCATTTTTAATTACTGCTGGTAAATCTAACAAATGTCTTGCTGAGTACCTTATTAAGAAAATGCATACTATAATTAAAATAACTCTAGTAACAAATTCAAATCTTTTAAGATGCTTTTTAACAATTTCTCTTTTAGAAGGAAAAGCATTTTGTGGCTTAATTATATATATTTTTTTAAAAAATGCTTTGTATAGTAACCATATAATCCAAATTAACATAGTTGTAGTTATTAATACAGTTCCATATGATATTAAAACTAAATAGTATAAATCACTCATATTACACTCCTTTTATCTTTTTAAGGGACATTGATATAGATTAGGTTTTGGGCTTGATTTGGTATTATTTAAATTTTCTAAAATTGTTTTGACACCAGACACTAATGAACCTGGAATACCTCCAACTATACCTGCAACTGTTCCTTTTGCAAATACTGATCCACTCATTCGACTGGCTACATTATTTGAAATTTTAGTAACACCCGCATTATATACTGATTGAAAATTGTTTTTTCCACTAGTAATTCCTGCCACACTAAGCGTAAATACACTAGTCGCTCCAGCAAGTGTCCCATCAACAATTGAATTGCTCATTATTTCTGATGTAAGCCTTTTTTTAGTACCTGATATACTTTCTAATGATTGACTTATCATAGTTGACATTGCTCCTCCTGCTGCTGGTCCCAAAATTGGACCACTATATAATGTTGCGACTCCTCCAACACCACCGCCAAGAAGTGCTCCGCTATAGGTTTCCCAATTTGAAAAACTTAAATCCCAAGTTATTATACTAACAGTTACATCTGATACAAATTGACCTCCGACACCAATTAACGCTCCAACACCTGCTGCAATGGCATCATCAATACCAAACCAGTGCCCGGTTTTATCACTGTATCTTATTGGGTTATTATTTACATATGCATATAAATTATTTCCTATTAAAGAATTATCTTGTATTAAAAGATTATCTGCATTTATAAATCTACCCATTTCAGGGTTGTAATATCTACTATTTAGGTAATAAAGTTTAGTTTCATTATCCCAGTAATATCCACGATATCTAAAACTGTTGATATTTCCTATATGATTCATATTAGTAGAAATATCTTGATTGTTTTGATCTACCATTGAAATTGGATTTCCCCAAGAATCATATTGATAAGTAACTATTTGATTATAACTACTATCTAATATACCAATGACATCGCCTTGTAGATTTTTTACATAATAGTAAGTATTTCCCTGATATTCAAAACCTGAAATACCTGATGCATCGTAATTATAATATATAACATTCCCACCACGGTCTTCAAATATTATGTTATTTCCTTCTAGGTAATACTTTGTTGTTACTCCATTTACTGTCTTCTCTGTTCTTATTCCTTCATCATTATACTTGTAACTTACATTTAAATTACTTGTTGTATCTTTATAAGTTACAAGTTGTCTACCATTCTGCCAAGTATAAGAAATATTGCTTCCATAACTCAAAGGGTTTCCAATTAAGTCATAAGTTATTGTTTTTCCATTATAACTTGTTAATTGATTTTTCCAATTTGTATTACTATATTCATAACTTATCGTATCTATTATTGTTGTTGTCTTATAGTTATAATTCTTCTTACTTACTATATTTCCATATTGGTCATATACATACTCTACTGTCTTATTTAATTTCTTATTATCTTCTTTTACTAATTGATTTAATATATCATAGTAATACTTTGCTATTTCTACATTGTTTTCTTTTACTATCTCTATATTACCTATACTATCATAGCTATATGATAGTTTATTGCTCCCATTCTCTATACTTTCCATTAGACTTGTTGTCTTCTTTGTATCTATATTTAAATAATTATATTTTGTTATATAGTTACTTCCTATCTTTCTTGTTGCTAATCTCTCAAGTTCATCATATGTATACTTAATATTTCCTACTTCTGTTATCTTATTATCTACATCAAAAATATAGTTCTCTTCTTCGGCTTGGTTATTTAGTTTGTATACTTTTTTACTTATATTATTATAACTATCATAATTATAATCTGTTTTATATCCTCTATTGTCTTTTTGTCTTGTTATTCTTCCAGATAAGTCATAGCTATATTCTTGTTCCATAGTTGGACTTGTTATCTTTGCTATGTTGCCTCTTGCATCATACTTGTAACTTGTTACTCCTATATCATTTGTCTTTGCTGATATTCTATTAAACTCATCATATGTATAGTTTATCATACTTCCATTACCATAGGTACTCTTTTTTATGTTTCCATTATTATTTTCGTATTCATTTGTTATTAATGTTGTTGTTCCTATTTTTATTGTACTTGTATTTCCAAAAGTATCATAATTAAATGTATAATTGAATCCATTATGTGTTATTGTATTTAATCTATCTTTTGTATAGCTATAACTATTGGTTGTATTACTTCTTGTTGTACTTAATACTCTATTTCTACTATCATAGCTATATGTTGTTGCATTGTTTTTTGAATCTATTATTTTGCTAACTGTTCCTGTATTTACATTGTATTCTCTTATCAAAGAGTTTCCTCTTTGGTCTATTGCTTTTGTTTGATATCTTCCATCAAGAGAATATTCTGCTTTTGCTTCAATATATTTACTTTCTTCTCCTACTTCTATTAAGATAAATTTTTGAGCAGCCGTACCATTACAGTTATACTCCCCTATATTGTCTCCAAGTTTTAAATTTGCAGAGTAAGCATCTACACACTTTGCATAATTACTATTTTTAGTTTTAAATGTATATGTTCCATCTCCATTCTTTACAATCTGTGATTCCTGGTTTGCATTATCAGTTGAATATTTACCCCAAAGTGCTATATTACTTGAACTAGCTGATACATCAAACACTTTATTTGTAGTAGATCTTGCTGCATATATAGAATAGTTCCCACTGTTTAATTTTTTTAAGTTCCATTCCTGTTTCCCTGTTACCTCTAATTTTGTTAATTCTATATTTGCCCCATTTGTATTTAAATCTCCATTAACTCCTACATATAAGTTATTAGAAATACTTTTTATATAATAACTTTTTGCTTCATTTATTGATGTGACTGTTGTCTTCTTTTCTACTTTTACACTTGTGTTATTTCCATAACTATCGTATTCAAAATTATGTGTTACTCCACTTTCACTAAAGCCTCTTAGTAGTCTATTTTTTACATTATAATCATATTCATAAACAAACTTTCTTCCTTTTGGTGATACTGTACTTATTAGTTGATCTGCTTTATCATAATTAAATGTACTATTTTGTTTTGCTAAATCTTTTGTACTTGTTACATTTCCTCTATCATCATATGCATAGCTTGTACCTTCTTCATCTTTATATACTGACACATTATCATAATATACATAGCCCTTATTATGATCATTCCTTATGTATATTGTCATCTTTGTGTAATCTTGATTTGCTACTATATATTCACTTACATATTGCCAGTTATTGCTATCTGGATCTACATATATTCCTTTACTTTGTGCAAGCGTTGATCCGTTATAAAAATATATTACCACTCTTGCTCTTCTTGATTCTTGATCTGGTGGTGTTGCTATCCCTGTATTCTTTGCCCAGAAACTTATATTAAAGCTATCTCCTTTTTTACCGTTTACATCTATTGCTTGTTCATAAGATTTATACTTTGTTGCTTCTCCTATCATTTTTGTTACTTTGTTTGTTCCATCTGTTGCTATTCCATCTCCTGTAGATGTGTTGTATGCAGTCCATCCGGACATATTTTTATCAAATCCACCATTATTTATTAAATTATATGGGTTTGCTACTTCACCTTCTTCTAGTTGAATATTATCTATATATATTGTTCCTTTTGCTGTTTTTAGAGATATTCCTACTTTCTGACTTACATCTACATCATTTGGCATTGTAAATGTATAGCTATATCTATCGTAATTACTCGTTACCTCCCCTATAACTTTCACAGCATTTATCCAAGTCCCACCTGTTGATTTATATTCATAAAAGAACACTAATCCTGATTCATTATCCAATTTTTCAAAGATTTCTCCTTTTATATATGCTGAAAGAGTATATGTTTTACCTTTTTCCATAGGGGCAAGCTGATATAGCAGTGGATATATATTATCTTTTGTTGCATTGCTTATCTTGAAACTTTTGCTTCCTAGCATAGAATTATTACTTTCGGCTGTTATGCTTCCCACATTTGTTTTCCACTGTCCTGTATACCAGTCTGTCAAATTCACCTCTGCTCCGCTGTTTAACAAAAGGTTATTAGTAGATTTAACTAGATTACTTTCAAGTATTAATCTATTGTTCTTATCACTCTTTGTATTGTTTTCATACTTATAGCTTATTCCATAAGAACTATCTACTGTTGTTCCATTTTTACCTAAATCTGTTATACTCGTTGTCTCTCCCCAATTGTTAAAGGAATAATTATTTATATTACCGTTATTATCAGTAATTTTTGTCGTATTCTCCCCATAAGCAAATGTTACTTTATTTCCAATTGTAGCATTACTACTATATTCTGTAATTGTTTTTATTCTATATGGAATAATCCCATAATTTTCTATTGTTATATACTGATTATCTATTGCTGTAACCTTTGAAAGAATATTTCCTATTCCATATTTAAAGAGAGTATTTTCTCCATCAGTATAATTCATCATAGTTAAGTTCCCTGCTGTATAGCTATAATTTACTCCATAACCATTAATATCTTTTATACCTATTAACCCTTCTCCTGAATATGTAAAGGTTAATGTTGCTCCTGATGCATCTACTACACTTGTTATAAAATTATAATTACTACTATTTCTATTTATTGTTATATTATTACCACTTGTATCTTTTATTTCTGTTAGATACCACTCGGTTCCATTCTTTGTAAATGTACTTTTATTACCACTTCTGTCTTCTAAATAGTAATTACTACCGGTTAGACCAATAACTAGTCCAAGACCATCTTCATCCTTATATATATTTCCTTCTTTATAAAAGTAATGTCTTGTACCATCTTCATCTATATATATTAGATAATTACTATCATTAGTATATACTTCTATTGTTTGGCTTAAATTAAGTCTGTATCCAAATCCATAACCTATTGTATTCCATCTATCATTACTATTATATACATGATATATATTTACCGGTAGTCTTCCTCCTGGTGTTGCTATATCATTATGGACATATACTAAGTTGCCATTGTAATTATTTACACTTATATTGCCACTTCTTCCTAAACTACTACTTGTATATGTTTGATACCCTTCAAGCCCAGTTTGATTTCTATAAGTTATTATTACTACTGGCTTATATGAAGAATAACTACTACTTGCATCACTTGAATAAAAGTATGCATCACTTCTTCCTAAATTCTTAACCTCATTTGCTTCTTTTATTACTAGTCCATAATTATTCCCTGTTAAATACCAATCTTTTACTACCTTTGTAATATCAAATGCATAATTAATTCTTGGATTTGATGTACTATAATTATACAGTGCATAATCTGATACACTGCTATCATAGCCATTATATAAGTTACTCCAGTATGCATTATCACTTGTCCAATCTTTTGTCATCTTATGTACATTAAACTCTATCTGGCCTGTTGGATATATAAACCCATCACTATGTTGAGGATAACTTGTTAAATTAAATTTAGCTTGTGTTATTTGATCTCCTGTTGTTATGCTTGGTAATTCAAATTTTATCAATGCTCTTACTGGATTCTTTTGTAAACTTGCTAAGTTATTACTCCCTATTCTTAAAAATTGAGCATATTTTCTATTACTTGGAGCATTAGTACTATCCCCTTCATATATAATTGTATCACTTATTGCTTCATTTTCTCTTCTTGTTGCTATTGTTGGATCTATTACTACTGGATACTTTCTTTCGCTTGAACTTAGCCATGTTTTATCTACTGTTATTCTTAGTAAATAATAGCCTTTATTTTCTATTATTTCTTGTTTTATAGAATTACTATATTCTAAATTCTTATCATACATAAATGGAGCTTCTATTAAGTATATTAATTCTCCTTTATCATTTTTGAATTCTATTTCATTATTTTTATTTACTTCTGCTTTTAAACCCTCTTCTATAGTTAACTTAAATTCTATTATATTATTTACTTCTTTTGAATTTAATATTATTGTCTCTTTTACTTTATTTGGTCCTGTCTCATATTTGATATCTATATTTTTCTTTATCTTTTTGTAATTAATTCCGCTTTCTATGTTTTCTATTGTTAGTTTATCTTTATTTTCTTTTATTTTCCTTGTTGATGCCCCTACATCCAGTTCTACATTTATTTCTTCTTTTTCTAATAAATCCATACTTAATGTATATCCCTTATTTTCTATTTTTAATAACTCTTTACTTTTTTCTTTATTGTATTCTACTTTATATGAATTCTTGCTGTTTACATATTTTCCATCTTTTGTTAAGTTTAATCTATTATCTATATCTGCATATTTGCCATTCTCTTTATAGTGTACCGCTTCATTATAAATTGTTGAAAGGGTTGTCCCATCACTCATTTTAAAGTACTTTTTGTTCTCTTCTCTTTTACTTACTATTTCTTCTTCTATTGTTGCTTCTTCTTCTTTTTCTTCTGTTTCTTCTATTACTAGTTCCTTTGTTTCTTTTTGCTGTGGTGATGTGAATTCCACTAAATCTAATGCGGCATATACTGGCACTGCATTAAATATTGCTATTGTAAGCATTACATAACTTATTACTTTCTTTATCATTTACCTCTTTCCTTTCTTACCTTTTCTTTTCGTTATTTTTACTTACTTTTATCACTTCCTTACAACAAAAAATGAGCAGCTTAACTCTAAGGTTATTACTGCTCACCTTTTATTTTTCTTATTTATACCTCAATTATATGTTCTTTTTTCTCTTTTTTCAAGGGGTTATTTTTTTAACTTAATTGACTTAACTTCAAAGTACTTAGATACACTTGTATTTGGCCATTTCCATTTATCATAATCTAAGTCAATAAGTAAATAATTAGATGCATATTTATATTCAGTTGATATCTCTTCTACAGTTATATCTAAACTGCCATTTTTCTTTTCTTCTTCTATATACTGAATACGATTATTCCATGCTTTCTTTATTTTATAATTTTCTCTTACTGCCCTAATATAGTTAAATAAAAAGCTTATAATTAAAATTAGGGTTAGCATATTGATAAATATTTTCACTAATTTATCATTGAGGTCAAGCCTTTGAAACGCTATTGAAATTGCTATAATCATATATGTGATAACACAAAACCATGCTCGTTCTGGAAACACTGGAGATAATACCATTGAATATACACTTATAATAGATGCTAAAAAATAAATTAAAGTTTTTAAGCCGTTTTTTAAATCATTCTTTCCGTGAAAGTAAGATAATAAAGTTATTACAAGGAAAAATATTATAAGTGGCAGTAAAAAGTCAATTAAACTTCCAGTATGCACCAAAAAATTATAAAATATTTTATATATAAAGCTTCCAGTTTGCTCTATTTCCTTTTCTCTTATGTAATTACCAGGCGCTATTAGTAGTATTGCAAATCCTATTAATGTACCAATAAAGCCAGTTATATGAAACAAGTAAATCTTATTTTTAAAATATAATCGATAAAGAAAGAAACCAATCAATATAAATAGTAACCCCGCTGCAGCATTTTCGTTTGTCCATCCTGCTAATACTCCAAATACAAATAATGATGTTGCTTTATAAACAGTCGATACTAAGGAATGATCTAAATTTCTTTTAAAATAAAGAAGAAATGCCAATATAATTGTGCTTCCCCATAGATAGTTGCATGAACCAATTAGCCATAATATGTTCTGGCCAAATACGGGTAATGAAAACCATAATAACATATTAATAATTATTAATAATGAAGGTTTATATGTTTTTTCCTCACTAGAATGTCTATAAATTAAGTATGTAAACAAAACATAAACTAGTGAATTACAAACATTAAATACCATCTTATTAAACATCAAAAAGAATTGAGCGATGAAATGGACTACACTTCTTCCACCCCAATTTAAATAATGGTGTACCTGATAATCAAATATATCTTTTAAGCTATTCACCTTGCCATTCAAACCAAACGAATAAGAATAATCATCTGCAAGTAATGGTGTCAAATAATTAAGTATAAATACCAGTACAAAAGATATTGCTAATACTATATAAAATAATTGTTTGTCTGTTAATCTGTTTCTCATAAATACTCCTATAAAAATTATATCATCACTACATAAAAAAACAATATTTTATAGCTGTATGAATTATATTTCACAACAAAAAAAAGACACTTATGTGTCTTATGCTTCTACTAATTCTAAGACAACCATCAACGCATCATCTCCACGTCTTTCAGTCATCTTTAATATTCTAGTATATCCACCATTTCTAGTAGCGTACTTTCCTGCAAGTTCATCAAATACTTTCTTAACTGCAGCTTCATCATTTTGAAGGAAAGAAAGTGCTTTTCTTCTTGAAACTAAAGTACCATCTTTTCCATAAGTGATCATTTTATCAACAAACTTACGAACTTCTTTTGCTCTTGTTTCAGTTGTTACAACTTTACCTTTCACAATGACATCTTTTGTTAAATTAGCAAGCATGCTTCTTCTGTGTTTATTATCAACACCTAATTTTCTATATGCCATATTATCCTCCTTACTAATCTTCAGAACGTAATAGTAAACCTAAATCTCTAACTTTGTCTAATACTTCTTTTAAAGACTTCTTACCTAAATTACGTATCTTCATCATATCTGTTTCACTCTTATTAACTAAATCTTGTAATGTATGAATTCCTGCTCTTTTTAAACAATTATATGCTCTTACTGAGAAATCTAAATCTTCAATTGTAGTTTCTAATGCTTTTGTTTTTGGATCTTCAGTTTTTTCAATCATCATTCCAGTCATATCTGCAATATTACTTAAGTTCATTAATATATTGAAATGTTCAATTAATATTCTTGACGCTAATGCTATTGCTTCCTCTGGTTTCATAGAACCATTAGTCCATACATTAAGAATTAATTTATCATAACTTTCATCTTGTCCAACACGAGCACTTTCAACTTCATAAGAAATACGTTCAATTGGAGAGAAGTTTGAATCTATTGCTATAATTCCAACTTTCTTAATATCAAGAAGTTTCTTATTCTCTTCACTTCTAACATATCCTCTACCATTTGATACAGTCATTTCCATAACTAGACTTCCACCTTTAGCAACATTTGCTATTACTAAATCTGGATTAACTATTTCAATATCTGCATCATGTTCGATATCTCCAGCAGTTACTGGTCCTTCTTTTGTTACATTAACTCTTACAATCTTACTTTCTTTAGTATAATTTCTAATGACTACTTGTTTTAAATTTAATATTATTGTTGTAATGTCTTCTACTACACCATCAAGTGTTTGAAATTCATGTAGTACTCCATCAATTTTAACACTGCTTATTGCAGTTCCTGGAATTGAAGATAACATTACTCTTCTTAGTGCGTTTCCTAAAGTTGTTCCAAACCCTCTTTCAAGTGGTTCGATTTCAAATTTACCATAAAAATTACTTTCTACATAATCTGTTATTTTATAGTTTGGCTTTTCAAATTCTATCATGAAACTACCTCCTTTATATTAACCACGTGGGCGTTTTGGTGGACGACATCCATTGTGTGGAATTGGTGTTACATCATTGATTGCTGTTACTTCAAGTCCTGCTGTTTGAAGAGATCTAATAGCTGTCTCTCTTCCTGGACCAAGTCCTTTGACAAACACTTCTACTTTTCTCATACCAATATCATAAGCAGCTTTACCAGCAGCTTCTGCCGCAATACCTGCTGCAAATGGTGTTGATTTTTTACTACCTTTAAACCCTTGTGCACCTGAACTTGCCCAAGCTATTGCATTACCATCTTTATCACTAATGGTAGTAATAGTATTATTGAAAGTTGAGTGAATGTGTGCTACACCTTCAGGAACATTCTTTTTAACTTTTCTTTTTCTTGTTTTATAAGCCATTATGTACCCTCCTTAATTATTATTTTTTCTTATTAGCAACTGTCTTACCTTTTCCCTTACGAGTACGAGCATTGCTTCTTGTACTTTGACCTCTAACTGGTAATCCTTTTTTATGACGAGTTCCTTGATATGAACCTATTTCCATCTTAGTTTTGATGTTCATACTAACATCACGTCTTAGATCTCCTTCAGTCGCATATTTATTAACTTCATCACGGATAACGTTTAGTTCATCATTTGATAAATCCTTAACTCTTGTTTCTGGATTCATTTTTGCTCCTTGGCAAATTTTCTTTGCAGTTTGTCTTCCAATACCAAAAATGTAAGTTAGTGAAGTTTCTAATTGCTTATCATTTGGAATATCTACACCTTTAATACGAGCCATATGTTACACTTCCTTTCATTACCCTTGTCTTTGTTTGTGTTTTGGGTTTTCACAAATTATTCTAATTATACCTTTTCTTTTTACTACTTTGCATTTTGAGCAGATTTTTTTAACTGATGCTCTTACTTTCATAATTTCCCTCCTACTATTTTCTATAGGTTATACGCCCACGTGTTAAGTCATAAGGCGATAGTTCTAGCATTACGGAATCACCCGGTAAGATGCGAATGTAATTCATTCGTATTTTACCAGAAACGTGAGCTTCAACAATATGCCCGTTCTCAAGTTCCACACGGAACTTCCCACCTGGCAAAATCTCTAGAACTTTTCCTTCGATTTCAATTGTATCTTCCTTTGCCATTATTTCACTCTCCTGTTAATATTTCATATCCATCTTTTGTTACTACTACTGTGTGTTCAAAATGAGCTGATGGACTATTATCTTCAGTTTCAATTGTCCAACCATCTTCAAGCATTACTATATCGGCTCCACCTAAATTAAGCATTGGTTCTATTGCTAGTACCATTCCTTCTTTAAGGATTGGGCCAGTATGTGGATTACCATAATTAGGTATATCTGGTGCTTCATGTAGATTAGTTCCAACTCCATGACCAACTAACTCTTTAACAATACCAAGTCTATGAGCTTTAGCATATACCTCAATAGCGTGTGATATATCACCTACTCTATTTCCAGGTTTAACTTGCTTTAGACCTTTATACAAAGATTCTTCAGTATGTTTTAATAACCAGTCTATCTTATCGTTCGACTTTCCTACTACATAACTCCAAGCGGAGTCACCATGATATCCTTTGTAACTTGCACCTATATCTATGGAAACTAAGTCTCCACTCTTAAGTACTCTGTTACCCGGAATTCCATGAACTACTTGTTCATTAATACTGATACAAATAGATGCTGGGAATCCATTATACCCTTTAAAAGAAGGCGTTGCATCTTGACTTCTAATGAACTCCTCAGCAAGTTTATCTAATTCTTTAGTTTTAGTTCCTTCTTTTATATATGGTAGTAAATGCTTGTGTGTTAGATATACAATATGACCAGCAGTCTTTAAGAATTCAATCTCACGACTACTTTTAATTGTTATCAATACTATCACCAAGTTTATTTAGAATCTCTTCCACTTGTTCTAAAGTATCTGTAGGTGTCTTACCAGAATCAACTGTATATAAGATTCCTTTATTACTATAATAGTCTATAAGTGGTTTTGTTTTATCTAAATATGTTTGATACCTTATCTCAAGCATTTCTTCAGTGTCATCAGCACGTTGTGTTAATTCCCCACCACACTTGTTACAGATACCTTCTTTTTTAGGTAAAAGTGCTTCCTTGTAAATATTGTGAATTGATCCGCAATCCTTGCAAGTTCTTCTACCCACAGTTCTAACTTTCAACTCTTCTTTTTCAATATCCAAAAGTATAGCTATACCTAAATCTCTATTCAGTCCTTTTATTAATTTATCGTATTCTTCAGCTTGTTCGATATTTCTTGGAAATCCATCTAAAATATATCCATTAGCACAATCAGGTTCATTAATTCTATCTTCAAGTAGCTTATAAACTATTTCATTAGTAACTAATGCCCCACTCATCTGCATTTCATGTATCTTAGGACCAAGTTCATGACCGTTTGCAACGGCATTCCTTAGTAAATCTCCTGTAGAAATACTAACATATCCATATTTTTCTCTTAAGTTTTCTGATAATGTTCCTTTACCAGCAGCTGGTGCTGCTAATAATATTAAATTTCTCATCTTCTACTATATCCCTTCTTATAATTTCTTGCAATTAAGCTTCCTTCAAGTTGATTATAAGTTTCAAGTGCAACACCTACAACAATCAATAAACTAGTACCACCAATTGTTACAGTTGGTGATAACCCAGATAGTGATGTAAATGCAATTGGTATTGCTGATATTATAACCAAGAACAAAGCTCCTGCTACAGTAAGACGCGATAACACTTTTGTTATGTAGTCTTGAGTGTCTTTTCCAGGTCTTACTCCTGGAATAAATCCACCGTTGTTTTGCAAGTCTTTTGATAATTCTTCAGGTCTTAGCTGAATGAATGTATAAAAGTATGCGAAGAAATATATAAGTAATACAAATATTGCAAATCCTACTGGTTTTGTATAAGTTAGATATTTATCTACAAAGGATATCATACCATCACTTTTAGTAAATTGTGCAATAGCTGCTGGTATAGCCAAAAGACTTGAAGCAAATATTACTGGAACAACTCCAGCAGTATTTATTTTAACAGGCATAAATGATTGATTTCCACCAAAGCTTGTCGACTTATTCGCATATTGAATTGGCAGTCTTCTTTCAGCTTCCTGTACAAATATTACTCCTATGATGATTAAGAAATATATTATTACAAATACTACAAACAATGTAATACCTAAAGGCATTGCATATGTCCCTTTTGATATAAGATCAGTAAATGCTGTCTTAAACATAGCTGGTAATGTTGAAATAATACCTGCCATAATGATTAATGACATACCATTTCCCATACCCTTCTGAGTGATTTGATCACCTAGCCATAACAAGAATGCTGTACCTGCAGTTATAATTGTTGCAACATACATATAATCAATTGTAGTCATTCCTTTACCTAAAAAGGCTATTGCGAATACAAATCCTTCTATGAATGCAAATATTATACCTAAGTATCTATTAATCTTATTAATCTTTTGTCTTCCAGTTGGTCCTTGATCTTTAAGCTCACTGAAATATGGTATTATATCCATCTGTAATAATTGTGTAATAATTGATGCAGTGATATAAGGCATAACTCCTAAAGAGAATATTGAAAACTTCTTTAAGGCTCCACCTGTCATTGCATCCAGCATACCTAGAGATGCTGAATTTAAATCTAGTTTTGGAGTTCCTGGTATTTGAATACCAGTTCCAATAATAAATATTGCTAAAGCACCTAGTGTAAATAAAAGTCTTTTTCTTAAATCTTTATTGTTAGGTGCAAATAACTGTTTCATATGAGAAAACATATTAGATCACCTCAATTTTACTTCCAGACGCTTCTATACTTTTCCTTGCTGTTTTAGAAAACTTATGAGCTTGAACAGTTAATTTTTTATTAAGCTCTCCATCACCTAAAACTTTGATTCCATTTAATTGTTGTTTAACAAGACCAGTTTCTCTTAATAGAGCTGGTGTTACAACTGTACCATCTTCAAATCTATTTAAATCGCTAACATTAATTACTGCATATTCAACTTTGAAATCTGCATTACTAAATCCTCTTTTTGGTAGTCTTCTATATAAAGGTAATTGTCCACCTTCGAAAGTTGCTGGAATACTAACTCCACTTCTTTTCTTTTGTCCCTTTTCACCTTTACCACTTGTTTTACCTAACCCTGATCCACGTCCACGTCCTACTATTTTTCTTTTATGAGTAGCTCCGATATTACTCTCTAATTCATGTAACTTCATTATCTTAATATCTCCTCTACTGATTTTCCTCTTAATTCTGCAACATGTTCTGGTGTTTTTAATTGCTTTAATCCATTTAATGTAGCAGCTGCCATATTAGTTTTTGTACGTGATCCAAGTGATTTTGATAAAATATCACGAACTCCTGCAAGTTCAAGTACAGCTCTAACTGCACCACCTGCAATAACTCCAGTACCGGCAATAGCTGGTTTTAATACTACCTTAGCAGCACCTGCAACTCCGTTTACCATATGTGTGATTGTTCTATCATCTGCAAGAGGTATTTTTACTATATTTTTATTAGCTGATTGAATAGCTTTTTTGATTGCATCAGGTACTTCATTAGCTTTACCCATACCTAATCCAACAGTACCGTGTCTATCTCCGACAACAACAGTAGCAGAAAATCTTCTTTGTCTACCACCTTTGTTAACTTTAACAACACTTTTAATTTCAACTACTAGTTCTTCATATAACTTAGCAGCTTTTTCAAACTTATCTTTGTTATTGTTTCTATCTCTGTTGTTTCTATTATCATTTTGGTTGCTATTGTTTTGCATAAATTACCCTCCTTTTAGAATTCTAAACCATTATTACGTGCAGCTTCAGCTAAAGCTTTAACACGTCCATGATAAAGGTATCCACCTCTATCAAACACAACTTTTGTAATGTTAGCTTTTTTTGCTTTGGCAGCAATTGCTTCTCCTACTTTTGTAGCAGCCTCTGCATTACTTCCATTAGCAATTTTCAAATCTTTATCTAGTGACGATGCTGCAACTAATGTAGTACCAGCTTCATCATCGATAATTTGTGCAAAAATATTTGAGTTTGATCTAAACACATTAAGTCTTGGAATAGCACATGTACCATGAATACTATTTCTTACTCTTTTGTGTCTTTCAACACGCATAACATTTCTTGATACTTTTTTTATCATAAGTAACTTCTCCTTATCTTAAATATTTTAAGCAGCTTTCTTACCTTCCTTACGAATAATGCGTTCATTTTTATAACGAATACCTTTTCCTTTGTAAGGTTCTGGTTGTCTAACTTTTCTTATATTTGCAGCAAATTCACCAACTAATATTTTATCTATCCCTTTTACAAGAAGTTCTGTATTACTTGGTACTTCAACTGTAATTCCTTTTGGAATTTCCATTTCGACTGGATGAGAGTATCCTGCACTAATAACTAGTGTGTTTCCTTTTAATGTGAAACGGTACCCAACACCAAGTATTTCTAAACCTTTTTCATATCCACTACTAACGCCTACTATTAAATTATTAACATTAGCATTAATAGTCCCATGCATTGGTTTTAATGTTTCATTTTCTCTTAAAGTCTCTAAAGTGTTTCCTTCTACTTTAACAGTAATTCCTTTTGTTAAAGCAGTTGTAAGTTCACCTTTTGGTCCTTTAACAGTAACTGTGTTGTCTTCAACACTTACAGTAACACCTTCTGGTATTACTAGTTTTCTATTTCCTATACGACTCATGGTATCCTCCTTACACTTTAGATTACCAGATGTAAGCTAAAACTTCTCCACCAAGATTTTGTTTTCTCGCTTCTTTGTCAGTCATAACACCTTTAGAAGTAGAAATGACAGCGATACCTAATCCATTTAATACTCTAGGTAATTCTTCACTTCCAACATAAACTCTAAGCCCTGGTTTTGAAATACGCTTTAATCCAGTAATTACTCTTTCTTTTTTATTTCCATATTTTAATGTAATAACAATTGTTCCTTGTACAGCATCCTTAACAACTTTATAGTCATTAACGAATCCTTCTTCTTTTAGAATTCTAGCAAATTCTTCTTTTAATTTTGAAGCAGGGACTGTTACTTCGTTATAACGCATTGCATTAGCATTACGTATACGAGTTAACAAATCTGCTATTGTATCAGTTACTACAGCCATGTTTATTCCTCCTTCCCAATTACCAGCTTGACTTCTTAACGCCTGGTATTTGTCCTTGATAAGCTAGTTCTCTAAAGCAAATACGGCATACACCAAATTTACTCATAACTGCATGTGGTCTTCCACATCTTTTGCAACGAGTATATTCACGTACTTTAAATTTTTGCTCTTTATTAGCTTTAATAATCATACTTTTTTTTGCCATTATTTACCCTCCGATTACTTCCTAAATGGAATTCCAAGTTCAGTTAACAAGCTTAATGCTTCTTCGTTTGTCTTAGCAGTTGTTACGAATACTATATCCATACCTCTTACTTTAACAACACTGTCATACTCTATTTCAGAAAATATCAATTGTTCTTTAATACCTAATGTATAGTTTCCTCTACCATCGAATGACTTAGGTGATAAACCTCTAAAATCACGTACACGAGGTAATCCAATAGATACTAACTTATCCATGAAGTTGTACATATTTTCTCCTCTTAAAGTAACTTTACATCCGATTGCCTGACCTTCTCTTAACTTAAATCCTGCAATTGATTTTCTAGATTTAGTTACTACTGGCTTTTGACCAGATAGTATTTCTAGATCCTTAACTGCTGCATCTAATAGTTTAGAGTTAGACGTTGCATCTCCTACACCCATATTAATAACAATCTTTTCCAATTTAGGAACTTCCATAACTGTTGTATAATTATGCTTCTTAATTAGACTTGGAACGATCTCATTTACATATTTTTCTTTTAGGCGGTTCATATTTTCCCTCCTCACTAATCTATCTTTTCGCCAGATTTTCTAGCTACTCTTATTTTTTTATTATCTTTATCAATAGTATGTCCGATTCTAGTTCCTTTTTTAGTTTTAGGATCAACAATCATAACATTAGAAGCATGGATTGGTGCATCCATTTCTAGAATTCCACCAGTTTCTTGTCCATTACCTTTTTTATGTTTTTTAATTGTATTACATCCTTCAACGATTACTCTGTTTTCTTTTGCAAAAACTTTTGTAATTTTACCAGTTTTACCTTTACTAGCACCAGCAATAACTACGACATTATCTCCTACTTTAAAGTTCATAATATCCTCCTTTATAGTACTTCTTTAGCTAAAGATACTATTTTCATAAAATCTTTATCACGTAGTTCACGTGCTACTGGTCCAAATATACGAGTTCCAACTGGACTCTTGTCATCTTTAATAATAACACAAGCATTATCGTCGAACTTTATATAAGAACCATCTTCTCTTCTCATACCAAATGCAGTTCTTACTATAACTGCTTTAACTACTTTACCTTTTTTAACAGTTCCATTAGGTGTGGCATTTTTAACTGTACCAACAACTATGTCACCGATATTACCAGATTTAACTTTGCTTCCACCAAGTACTCTAATAACTAATAGTTCTCTAGCACCTGAATTATCCGCAACTTTTAAACGGCTTTCTTGTTGAACCATAATTAATCCTCCTTCACCTAAGAGTTATAAAATAACTGCTTCTTTTACTATTTCTTTTAAATAGAATCTTTTTGTAGCAGATATTGGTTTAGTTTCAACTATTCTAACCACATCTCCTACTTTTGCTTTATTTGATTCATCATGTGCTGCATATTTCTTAGAATATTTAACACGTTTACCATATAGTGGATGTTTCTTATATGTTTCTACTAATACAGTAATTGTTTTATTATTAACACTGCTAACTACAGTTCCAACTAATTCTTTTGCTCTTTTTTCCATTATACCCTCCTACTCTCCTAATTCTCTTTCACTCAATACAGTTTTGCATCTTGCTACTAAATGTCTTAGTTCTCTTATTCTTGAAGGTTTTTCTAGGTTACCTGTTGCTTGTTGGAAACGTAAGTTAAATAGTTCTTCTTTTGTTTCTTTTATCTTTGATAAAATTTCTTCAGTGGTCAAATTTCTTATTTCATTAACCTTCATTTTTATCACCACCATTTTCTTTCATAACAAACTTTGTTTTTATTGGAAGTTTGTGTGATGCAAGTCTTAATGCTTCTCTTGCTATTTCTTCTGAAACGTCTGCTATTTCAAACATAATCTTTCCAGCTTTAACAACTGCTACCCAAGCCTCTACTGCACCTTTACCTTTACCCATACGAGTACCTAAAGGTTTTTTAGTAAGTGGCATGTGTGGGAATATGTTTATCCATACTTTTCCACCACGTTTCATATAACGAGTCATTGCTACACGGGCTGCTTCAATTTGATTTGCTGTTATCCAAGCACCTTCTGTTGCAACAAGACCATATGTCCCTTGATTAAGTTCTACATTACCCTTTGAACGACCTTCATAAGGTAATCTATGAACACGTCTATATTTAGTTCTTGATGGTATTAACATATTAATTACCTCCTTTAGTCTTCTTACCTTCTAGGATTTCTCCTTTATATATCCATACTTTTACACCAATTTTACCAAATGTTGTATCTGCTTCTGCTGTTGCATAATCAACATCTGCTCTTAATGTATGTAATGGAATTGTTCCTTCTGAATATCCCTCACCACGAGCGATATCAGCTCCACCTAAACGTCCTGATACAAGAGTCTTAATACCTTTAGCTCCTGATTTCATAACATTTCTAATTGCTCTTTTTTGAGCCATTCTGAAAGATGCTCTGTTACTTATTTGATTTGCGATTTGCATAGCAACGATTTTTGCATCTAAGTCAGGTTTCTTTATATCAACTATTGATATTTGAATATTTTCTTCAACTAGTTTAGAAATAGCTTTCTTTAAATTTTCTATTTCTTCTCCACCTTTACCGATTATTACACCTGGTTTAGCTGTATGTATTACTAGTTCTACTCTATCTTTATTTCTTTCGATATCAACACGACTGATACTTGCATCTTTTAAATTCTTTTCTAAGTATTTACGGATTTGTAAATCTTTTTCTAAGTATTTAGAGAAGTCGCTTTTGTTAGCGTACCATTTTGCTTCCCAGTCTTTATTAATTCCCAGTCTCATTCCGACTGGACTAACTTTTTGTCCCATACTAACCTCCTATCAGATTATTTGTTAGCCACAACTATTACAATGTGACTAGTTCTTCTATCTTTATGTCCTATATGACTTCTTGAATCAAACATATGTCTTTTCATAACAGGACCTGCGTCCACTCTTGCTTCTTTAACATATAAAGTATTAACATCAAGTTTTAAATTGTTAGTAGCGTTTGCCATAGCAGATTTTAAAACTTTTTCTACAAGACGTGCAGATTTCTTGTTTGTATTAAGAAGTATGTTTAATGCTACATTAGCATTTTTATTTCTTATCATATCTACAACTAATCTTACTTTAATTGGTGATACTCTAAGAGTTTTTGCAATTGCCTTAGCTTCCATAATTCATTTCCCTCCTAGCCACTATTTTTGTTTGCTGTCGCCGTGACCACCAAATTTACGAGTTAATGCGAACTCACCAAGTTTGTGTCCAACCATATCTTCTGTAACATAAACTGGTATAAATTCTTTTCCATTGTGAACTGCAAATGTGTGCCCTATAAAGTCAGGGAATATTGTAGAACGGCGTGAATATGTTTTAATTACTTCTTTTTTACCATTTTTATTTAGTTCTCTTACCTTATTTAATAATCTTTCAAATACATAAGGACCTTTTTTCAAACTTCTTGCCATAATTCATATCCTCCTTACTTACTATTTCTGCGTCTAACGATAAATTTGTCAGATGCTTTCTTTCCTCTTGTTTTAAGCCCAAGTGCTGGTTTACCCCAAGGAGTAACTGGTCCTTTACGTCCGATTGGCGCACGACCTTCACCACCACCATGTGGGTGATCATTAGGGTTCATTACAGATCCTCTTACTGTAGGTTTAATTCCTAAGTGACGGCTTCTTCCTGCTTTTCCTAATTTTACTAATTCATGATCCTCATTACCAACTACACCAACTGTAGCATAGCAAGATCCAAGAACCTTTCTTTGTTCACCACTAGATAGACGTAACATAACATATGATCCTTCTCTACCAAGTATTTGAGCTGATGACCCTGCACTTCTTGCAAGTTCTCCACCTTTACCAGGTTTAAGTTCGATGTTATGCACTACTGTACCAACTGGTATGTTCATAAGTGGAAGTGCATTACCAACTTTAATATCAGCTGCTTCTCCCGCAACAATTGTCATACCAACTGCCAAATCCTTAGGTGCGATAATATATCTTTTTTCTCCATCTTTATAGTTTATTAACGCTATATTAGATGTTCTATTTGGGTCATACTCAATAGTAGCAACAACACCAGGTATATCTCTTTTGTTTCTTTTGAAATCAATTAATCTATACTTTCTTTTAGCACCACCACCGTGATGTCTAACTGTTATTCTACCTTGATTATTACGACCACCATTTTTAGTTAAACTAACTACTAGGCTTTTTTCAGGTTTATCTGTAGTAATATGATCATTTGTTAAACTACTCATCTTACGTCTTGCATTAGTAGTTGGTTTATAATTTATTATTGCCATAATTATCTCTCCTTCTAACCAAGATCTATAGTTTGACCTTCAGCTAACTTAACAATAGCTTTCTTTGTTCTATTAGTAAGTCCAGCATAACGCCCTACCTTTTTCTTTCTAGGTTTAACATTTATAGTAGATATTTCTACAACTTTAACTTTAAAAATTTGTTCTATAGCTTGTTTTATTTCTGTTTTGTTTGCTTTTGGATCAACTTTGAAAGAATATTGACCTTTCTCTGCTCCTTGTGCACTCTTTTCAGTAATAACTGGTGCTTTAAGAATTTCTAAATATTTAGTATTCATTATGCTAGCACCTCCTCAATACCTTCTAATGCATCTTTAGTAATTAACACTTTATTAGCAGCAACTAAATCTAATACATTGATTTCTCTTGCTTCAATAACTGCTAGCTTTTGTAAGTTTCTTGATGCTAATATTAAATTTTCATCAAGTTCTTTTACTACTACTAAAGTTTTTGTTTCGTTTAATTTAAGAGTAGTAAGTAATTCTATAAAGTCTTTGGTCTTTGGTGTTGCAAGTTTAATTTCATCTATTACAATGAAATCAGCAACTTTACTAACGATTGCACTCTTAAGTGCTAATCTTCTCTCTTTACGATTTTGTTTCTTACTATAATCTCTTGGATGTGGACCAAATGCAATTCCTCCACCTCTCCATTGTACAGCTCTAATTGACCCAGCACGAGCATGACCTGTACCTTTTTGTTTCCATGGTTTTCTTCCTCCACCACTTACTTCGTCACGTGTTTTAGTACTATGGGTACCTTGTCTTAATGATGCTCTAGCTAAAATGACTGCATCATATAAAACTTTATTATTTGGTTCAATACCAAAAAGTTCTTTATTTAATTTAATGTCCTCAATTTTTTCACCTTTATTATTTAAAAGTGCAACTTTTTCCATCTCTAATTCCTCCTTTCATCACATTTCATAATTCGTTTCGTCTTCATTGTGATGATCTTTACTCAGTAGTTTCTGCTTCTTCAGTTTGCTCTTCTGTTTCAGTAGCTTCTTCAACCACTTCTTCACTAGTAACTTCTTCAAAAACTTCAGCTTGTTCTTCTACAACTTCTTCTACAGTCTCAGTAATTTCTTCAACCGTAATTTCTTCATAGGTTACAAGTTCTTCTGTTTCTTTAACTTTACCTGGCTTTTTAACTGAAGTTTTAATCATAACTAAAGATTTCTTTGGACCTGGAACATTACCCTTAACTAAGATAACATTATTCTCTAAATCAACTGATACAACTTCCAAATTCTGGATAGTTGTAGTAACATTTCCCATATGACCTGGTAATTTCTTACCTTTTAATACGTGCATTGGTAGTAGCGTTCCCATTGAACCTACACCTCTGTGATATTGCGAACCATGTCCCATAGGACCACGGCTTTGGTTATAACGCTTGATAACACCTTGAAATCCTTTACCTTTGCTAACTCCACTAGCATCAACTATTTCACCTTCTGTAAATACTGAAGCATCAATAACTTGACCTAATGTGTAATCACTAACGTTTACTCCTCTAATTTCTCTTAAGAAGCGCTTAGGATTAGTGTTTGCTTTCTTGGTATGACCAGCCTTTGGCTTATTAGCACTTTTTTCTCTAATTGTTACTGCACCAAGTTGTATTGCGTCATAACCATCTTTTTCGATAGTTTTGATTTGTGTTACAACGTTTGGTTCAACTTCAATTACTGTAACCGGAATCAGTTTTCCATTTTTTGTGAAAACTTGTGTCATTCCAATCTTTGTTCCTAAGATTCCTTTCATTTCAATTTCCTCCTAATAATTATTGTTTAATTTGGATGTCAACTCCACTTGGAAGTTCTAGGTGCGCTAAAGCATCAATAACTTCCTTGCTTGGATTCTTAACATCAATAAGTCTTTTATGTGTACGCATCTCGAATTGTTCACGTGAATCTTTGTACTTGTGAACAGCTCTTAAAATAGTAAACTTTTCAATTTCTGTTGGTAATGGTACTGGACCACTAACGATTCCTCCAGATCTTTTAATAGTTTCAACTATTTTTGTTGCGGCATTGTCAAGTACTCTATGATCGTATGCTTTTAATCTTATACGAACTCTGTTTGACATATTTAAGTCCTCCCTTCGCTTATATCTTAGTATAAACTTGCTCCGTGTAAATAACCCGATATTCTCCGCCAACTCATTCTGGCGTATCAGCAACCTCACACATCTAAGCAGCCACACATTCAACAGTATAACACTATTTAATATGCAATTGCAAGCATTTTTTGACTAATTTTTAAATATTTTTCCAAATAAAAAGTATGCTACGCATACTATTCAGTACAAATTAATATATCATTATCTCTCGATAAGCAACTATCATATATTTTACTATTATATGATAACTTACCAGTTCCATCAGCCAAAGAGAATAATGTAACAAAATCTTGTTTTTTAACTAGTACTATATCATCATTATCTATAGCTTTATACTCACCATTATGTATTCCATATCCTGCTGAATCAATTGCATATATAAACGCTGTATAGCTGCCACTTGTTTTTGGTAGTACAACGATATAAGATCTCTCTAAGTCGAATTCTCCAAATGGTGACTTTTTAGTATTATTTTTTTCTAATGTGATACTTTCAAATGGCACTATTAGAATTTCTTCACTTTCAGGTAGTGAACCATATTTCTTTTGAAGAAAGTCTGCCATCGCACTTTTAGCATAAGCATCAATGTCAGAAACATAAGCAGATCTTCTTGAAGAATTAATATATTTTGAAATACTAGGAACCGCTATCGTCAACACTATTCCAAGAATTATTATAACCGCGATTATTTCTATTAGTGTGAATCCTGCTTCATTTCTTTTCATATTTCCCCCTATTTAGTTAGAGTATCTAACGCTTTTTTTAATTGACTATCATTTTCTCTAGTTGGATTTTCTCTATACTTAGTATCCTCTTCTACTTCGACAGTTGGTTTAACTCCTACTTTATCTATTTCGTTTCCTTTAGGTGTTAGCCATGTTTGGATAGTATATTTAACAGTTGCTCCACTTTCTAAAGTGACTAGTTTTTGTACAGTACCTTTACCATATGTATTAGTACCTATTATTTCTATATTTAAATTTTCTTTTAATGCTGCTGCTAAGATTTCAGAAGCTGATGCGCTTCCACCATTAACTAACATTGCAACTGGTAAATCAATCTTCTTTTCTGCTTTCGTTGTTATTTTAGATACAGTACCCTTAGTATTTAATTGATATACAACAGAACCTTTATCCAAGAACATTGCCGCAATATTTTCAACAACACTTAAGTGCCCACCACTATTATATCTAACATCTATCAATATTGAATTTACTCCTTTAGTTGAAAGTTCACTATATACTCTTTCAAATTGAACATATGTATTTGCTGCAAATCTATCAATAGTAATTAATCCGACTTTTTTATTATTCTGTTCTATTACTTCACCATGAACAGAAGCTATTTCAACTTCACCCCTAGTTATTTCTACCTCAGTTTCCTTACCGTCTCTTAATACTATAACTTTGACTTTTGTCCCGGCCTCGCCGTTTTTTATCATTGTTGATACTTGAGTAACAGTCATCCCTTCAGTACTCTTATCACCAACTTTTACAATAACATCATTGACTTTAATTCCTGCTTTAATTGCTGGACTATTTTCAAATAAAGAAGATATATATATTTGCCCTTCCTCATTAACAGTAATCATCGCACCCATTCCAACAAATCTACCATCTAATTCTTCATTAAAATTTGTAGATTCATCTATAGACATATATCTAGAATAAGGATCACCAAGGAAATCGATCATTCCTTTTATTCCAGCTTCAATAAGTGCTGTCTTATTTAAGTCTTCATAATATTCACTAGTTATTTTATCATAAGTAGATACTAACTCATCTAAATCCCTTCTAATAGAAGCACATTTAGGACAGGTGTTATCATCTCTTAGATAAACCACCACACCACCAACAAAAGCACCAAATAAAGCTGTTATTATCATAATAACTATCACTTCGGTTAAATTAAAAGATGATTTAACTTGTTCTTTTTCTTCTTTTTTATCAAGAACAACCGTTTCTTTTAATGACAAATTTTTGGCAACAGTTTCTTCTTTAACAATTACCTCATCTTTTATAACTTTAGTTTTTGCTCTCGGCTTTTCATTAATCTTTTTTACTTCTTCTTTTTTATCAAGCTTTTTAACTTTTTTAGCTTTCTTGTTTTCTTCGTTCATCGCACACCTCTTATCGTACATTATAATTCTATCATAACTTTCATAAAAATAGAATTAGTTTTTTATCTTTTGCCATAATAAAAATAGACACATATATTATGCATCTATTTATTTATATTAATCAGCACTTAATAAAGTAGAAATATAATCTTTAATATTTTGAATTCCACTTACATATTTAGTAACTTTTTTATCTTTAATTCTAATTAGTGTAGGTCCTGATATTTTAAGTTCACTAGCATCTTTAGGGTTTGTATTAACTTTTTCTTCCTCTTTTGCTAAATAACTTTCGTTAAACTTATTACTTAGGTCAACTATATATAATTTTAAATGATTAGCCTCTTCATTATACCTTGAATACAGAGTATTAAATATAACTAAGTTATCATCAGACTGATCATAGAACAAAACCATATACTCCTCTTTGTCTCTTGAGAACGTTGTTCCAGCAAGTATTTCTACATCTTGAATAATAGCTTCTGTTTCCTCATCTTTCTTACCACCAAAACTTATTTCTCCAGTAAATATTGCATAACCAAAGTACACAATAAGAAAGAATGCAACTACTCCTCCTAATACTTTTAATACATTATATATATCTGTCGTTTCACCTTTTGATGTGTTGTATAGTTTTCTTTTGTCCTTCTTCATAATTTCTTCACCATAAAAATTATAGCATATGAACTTAAAAAAATAAACACTTTCATGTTTATTTAATTGTTGGTATTGCTGTAATTGAATTAGCTATTTCAATTAGTTCTATTTGGCTCATAACATCTGATACTATATAGTAATCAATTCCATTACTAGACCAACTAATAGAATTCTTAGATAACGCTCCAATTGTATCACTTAATAAATAAGGCTCTCCAAATATCGGTACTATTGAGAATTCATCCTCAATACTAGAAGTTTCTTCTACCAACAAGAAAGGCTTTTCTCCATCAAATGTAAGTATAATTCTCTCACCATTATCTTTAGCTACTTTTTCTTGATTAGTTAGAACAGTTCCAAGTGGTATATATAAAGGATATATAATATCATCTATTGAGCCAGACTCCTCAGTCGTTTCACTACCACTATCTATTTCTTTAATAATACTATTTAAATCAAAGAAATTGTCTGCAAACACTGGAGAAGTATCAATATTTTTAAACTCCATTATCATCTGTGGAATATCAGTGTTATTTAAGACCTCAACTTTTTTAAAATTCAAATCTTTATCAAGCATCATTTTTTGTTTTACTAAATTAACATTATTAGGATAATCTGCTTTTGTTGTAAAAACATAATCATCTCCTGCTTCAAACTTTCTTTCCTCATCATTTTTAATATCTTTTAATAATGATTGAAGCAAATAAATTTGAGAGTTATTATGCGGCCAATCACTTTGGAACTTAAAACTTTTATTCAAACTTGGTGTGACAACATAAACCCCTGTTGAATTTTTTAAAATTATTTGTTCGTGATTATTAGATTTATTTAGTAAACTTACTCTGAAATTATCATCTTTTTTAAAAGATGCTTTTACATCATATGTGTATGTATCATCATTATTTGTTATATTTAAAACACCTGTAATTTGATATGAATTCATATCATTAACTTTTTTTGATAAATCTTTGATAACAGAATCTTCACTCTGCTTTTTACATCCAGTGAATAATATCACTAAAAAGAAGAAGAGTATAAAATATTTTTTTTTCATTTTCCACCTCATATTTGTTTTCATTTAATTATATTGATTAAATTTATTTATTATTCACGAATAAAGAAGAATTATTTGGATAATATATTAATACAAGTGTGAAAAGGAGGAATCAATTTGCAAACATTACAGAAGATAGCACTATTTTTAACAATAGTTGGTGCACTTAACTGGGGATTAGTTGGACTATTTGAGTTTGATTTAGTATCTTCAGTATTTGGCGGAACAGATGCGATAGTGGCAAGAGTAATTTACGCTCTTATAGCATTAGCAGGTATCGTTAATATAGGTCTTTTATTTGACGAGATAAGAGATAAATAAAACATATTCGAGCTCGAATATGTTTTTCTTTTTTTATTATTTCTTTTGAATTACTACTTTTATTTTTTTAACTCTTGATACAAAAGTTAACCTTGAGTCATCCGCACTAACCTTAACTTCTACTTCATGTTCCCCAACACCAAGTCCAGTTAAATCAATGTACGCATTTATCTTAGATGTATCTAGTTCATCAATAACAGATTGGCTACCATTTACAATAACTGTTGCCGTACTATTTTCTTTACTTAACGCTTGAACTTTTAATGAATGATCCAAGTTAATCGGATTTATCTGAATATCAGCAACATCCTTAGATATTATTGTATCAGTTACTAAAGTAACATTTATAGTTTTAACACTTATTTCTCTTATACCAGATGGTTTAGTTAAGTTAATACTATAAGTTTTATTTTCACTGACACCATTAACATCAACTTTTACTGGTAAGTATTCTAAATTGTTAATAGCTTGATCAGTACCATAGACAGTAACCATTGTAACATCTGATGTTAAAGATTTTATTGCTTTACCATCAAGAGTACCATTTGCTATTAATTTAATTGGTACTTCCTTGCTAGGTGATACTATCTTTATAGTCGCATCCACTGTTTGTGGAACTAATTCTACTTCAACCCTATTTCCGTTAGAATCATATGCAATTAATGGAACACCTGAAAGTGTAGTACTTCCAACCGCTGTGTTAGTCAAATTATCAACATCAATCATAGCTTTTACAATTGCTACTTCATCTAGTTTGTGACTAGCACCTTTAATAATTACATTATCTCTATTTAATACAACACTTTCAATATTAAGTTTAGTGTCTAAATTATCTTTATGAATTACATCATATGATAATTCTCTCGTAACAGATATTTTATCATATATAGTTATATTAACACTAGATGGATCTATCTTATATTCAACAGCTGATACTGGTTGATCATATTTAAATTTAACAGTATGTGTCCCTACACCTAATCCATTTAAGTCAAGCGTAACACCATCTATTGGATATTGTTTTGCAAGATATACATCCCATCTTCTACCAACTAAAGTAACATCTACCGTCTCAGGTATTCCCTCTATTACATATAAAGCTTCATTGTATTCAGCTGTTACCACTTGGTTATATAAAACTTCAGCTGAATTATCTATTAAGTTTGTATGCCTTCTATCAATTGCATAAAATGCAAGAAGCGCAAAGAGAAGCGAAATAATTACAAGTGATTGTCTATGAGTTAATATTTTTTCAATACCAGTTTTATTATTTTTTGAAAAGTCATATATTTCCATAAAAAACTTAGTAATCGGAGTTATTATTACTTTATCAAAGAATCTAGCTATCGCTCTAAAAAAGCGCAATATTCCTCTACTTATTTTCTTCATATATCTCTTCCTCTTCTATTTCATCTTCAAAATCTGCCTCTTGTTTTGGCCTTAACTCATCAATAAGCATCATTCTAACATCATCAAGTGATAGATTATAGAATAGGTCTCCTTTTACTGCAACAGATAATCTTCCAGTCTCCTCTGATACGATTAATGATATACAGTCAGTTTCCTCAGCAATACCAAGAGCTGCTCTGTGTCTTGTTCCAAATTTTTTAGCAACCTTAGGGCTATTACTTGTTGGAAACACTGCTCCAGCACAACTAATTCTATCACCTTGAATTATTACACCACCATCATGCATTGGATTATTTGGAAAAAATAATGATATTAACAACTCACTTGATAAATCAGCATATAGCTTTTTACCTTTTTCTATATAATCCCCAAGACTAGTATCACGTTCAAGCACTACTAAAGCGCCTATTCTTTGTTTTCTTAAATAGTCAAGTGCTTGAACTATCTCATAGACTAATCTTTCTCTTTCATCTACCGTAAGTACTTTGTGTCTACCAAGCAATTGACTTCTACCTAATTGTTCAAGTACAGTTCTAATTTCAGGTTGAAATATGATGATTAATGCAAGTGGTCCCCACATAATCACGTATTCAAGTAATAGTCCAATAGTAATAAAGTTAAACAAATCACTTACAAGTTTCATTATTGCAACCATTATTACTCCTTTGAAAATCAAAGTAAGCTTAACATTGTTTTTAATGTTTTTAAGTATATAATAAAATATTAGCCAAACTAATAGTATATCAATCGTCTTATTAATTATTGTTAGAACAGTATCTACTGTAATAGTCATATATAATGCCTCCAATTTTAAATTTACTATCTAATTATACAAAAAAAGATATAAATAGTAAACACTTATATCTAAATAATTATTTATTGTCTTCACTTCCAAGTACCAAAACAGTAGGTGCTACTTCTGCACTGGGCATTGGCACATTAGCTTGTGGTGCAGCCTGCGGAGCTTGATTAGCTTCGCTAACTTCAATTGGCACTTCTGGATTTACATTAGTTGTCACTACAGGAGCTGTTTCAACCGAAATGATTTGTTTTCCTTCCATAGCGGCCTTTTTGTCTGCAATACCTTCTTCAAGTTCTTTTTTCCTTTGTTCCCTCAATTGTTTCATTGTCTCATTCTTTTTTTTATCGCCTAATATACCCATCATAGCTAATATTAAGATAAGACATATAATCAAATTAAAGAAATATGGCCATCCACTTAAAGTATCTCTAAAGAAATCTACTACCACATTCATTTAAACACCCTCTATTCTATATAATATATTATCATTATATAGATAGTTTTTCAACGATTAAATTAAATAGTTATAGTAATAAATTTTACAGTTTATTTATTAATTACTGGTATAAGTTGAAAAAAGTGTGACCTATCGACATTAATTTGGTCTTAGGCAGCCATTTTACCTTTAGTATTTATACTAAGTGGGGCATCCATTGGTCTCCTTTCAGACAATTCATAAAGATAACTATATAAGCCGTGTGATTTTTTAGAATCTTCTTTAAGTAATGTTGCACCTAAATCTGCTTTACATTCGCTAAATACATTTTCAATTCTTCTTACCACAACATCTTGTGCTATGCTTGGAGAACAATTTCTTAAAAAGTATGGATTAGAAATCTTTCTAGAATTATGCTTCCAGTCAGCCCACATAGTAATAGGTCTCTTAATACTCGATTTTCTCTCTTCAAATTCTTTAGTATCTCTTCCTTGTCTCATAAATATATCTTCAAGTGTTTCTTCACTAAAATACGGTAAAACGTTAAGTAATAATACTTGATCTGGAAAATCTTCCACTAACTGATCGAAAGTTTCTTCTGATGAAATAATTATACAAGGTATTTTCCCCTGCTCCATTGATTCTTCTATTTTTGTTTTTGAAAAACCATAATATTGGCCATTCATTTTATTTTGATAATGGTATTCTAATGACAAAACTTCTTCTTCTGTTGCATTCCCTTTTATATCCACAACGCCATCTTCATCAGATCTTGGTGCTCTTGTTGTCAACTTCTGTATTGTTTCAATATTTGGATATTGCGGCAATAGGTTTCTGGCAATATAAGATTTACCTGACCCTGTTTCTCCAGTTACTACAACAATCATTTACATTCATCCCCTTAACTATGTTTTTATAATTATTTCTATTAACTACTAAAACACACATTTTATAATTAAACTTGTCTTATTAATAACCAAGTCTCTACTTTCTATTTGTACCATCAATTGGTCCTTGTTTCATTTCTTCAAAAAGTCTTTGTATCGTACTACTTCTATCTGGAAGAGCATGCTGAATAATATTCCCCTCTTTGTCCTTTGTAATGTGAACCAATAAATCACCACTTCCACTATATTGTTTATAGTCTTGTGTGGTTTTTCTAGATGAAGCTTGAAGTTCTTCTGTTTCTTTTTCAACAGCTCTATCATATTTCCAAAGGCTATATGATCTGCTGTTGTCACAAAATTCCGGAAGCTCTTCATTAGGTATTTTAGTTTCTTCCGTTAATACGGTTGCACTTACACCATCAAATCTTAGTATCTGTCTCTTTTGCACGTCTGTGTACAAACGCACGGAATAATCACACGCTGATTGCCTATATCGCGTTTCTTTTGCTATTTCTTGAATTTTAGATATTGAACCAAATATTAATGCACCATTTTGCTCTCTAAGAGAAAATTGCACCCTTTGATATTGTCCTTGTCCTTCTCCTGACTCTCTATGATTACTTGCGTCACAAAAAATCACACCATCTTGAATATCCAAACTTCTTGTTAAAAAGCTATTAGATTGATTGAACATTTCAAAAAAAGAGGTTACCGGAGTTTCAATACTTCTTAAATCAGTTGGAAATTTTGATTCAAGTTCTGCAACTGCAGTACTAATTTTAATATAATCAGCAAGTAATTTTAAAGTCTCTTCTGACGCAATATTACTACCTGAAAACACATTTAGTTTGCTTAACGTTTCTGACGTTTTTTTTAATTCTGCAACATCCAAATGTTCCATACCAACACGCTCCTTTTATTAGGCTTGTCTAAATCGATAACACTATTTCACATTTATTCTATCATAAATAGCTATATTATTGACAAATTGTTATGTTAGTTAACAATTATTTACGCTACCTTGAACTAATTTTCTCTTTAATCGCCCCGTTATCACACTTATTTCCCCAAGAATCAATTAGTTCCTTATCTTTATAAACACATATTATTTCACAGTTATTAGCACACTTCTTACATTCAACACCTCTAGTTTCGAATGTAATATCTGCTATATCAAAAGAAAAATCTTTTTCTATTCCTGATTTCTTTGCAAGAATAGCAACACCTAGGGCTCCCATTAAATGACTGTTTTGATCAACTACCACTTTCTCTCCAGTAGCATCTTCAAACGCTTTTATAACTCCAACATTCTTACTAACCCCACCTTGAAATACAATCGGAGCAATAATTTTTTTACCTTTACCAACATTATTTAAATAATTGGTAACAACAGCCTTGCAAAGACCTGCTACTATATCTTCTTTTTTATGACCTATTTGAGCTTTATGAACCAAATCTGATTCTGCAAATACAGTACATCTTGCCGCAATATTTGTAGGGTTTTTTGACCTTAATGCTACTTCTCCAAATTCCTCTACTTCCAGTCCTAATCTTTTTGATTGACTTGATAGAAATGACCCTGTACCTGCAGCACACAAAGTATTCATCGCATAATCGACAACAATACCATCTTCTATTAATATAATCTTAGAATCTTGCCCACCTATTTCAAATATTGTTCTAACATCTTTATAGATAGATGTAGTACCTATTGCATGCGCAGTTATTTCATTTTTAACTACTGCTGCATCTAGTATTACGCCAATTAATTTTCTTGCTGATCCAGTTGTACCCACCGCAACAATTGAATACTTATTTTTATCAAAATTATTTTCAAGTTCATGTATTAATCTTTTTACTGCATCAATTGGATTGCCTTCAGTCCAAATATACTTTTCACATAATATCTTATTGTTTGAATCTACTACTACACCTTTAGTTGAAATAGAGCCTATATCTACTCCTAAATATGCTTTTCTCATTTCTTGTGCTCCTTTCTCATAACTATCATATCGTTAAACGCTTCAAGTCTTGTTTTAATACCTGTCTCACTAGTTTGTGAATCAAAACTAAAATAAAGTATTGGTATTTTATAATCGTTGCTTATATTTTGAAGTACGGTCATTGTATCAATTTCTGGAGTACACCCGAATGATTTCATATGGATAATACCATCAAAACCATCTTTTGCCATTGATAATGCTGCATTAACTGTAAATACACTAGTAGCACCAATATCATATTTAACATATTTATCAATCTTCTTAAGTATCTTCGGAGCATTCCTTTTAAAAATCGTACTAGATATATTCATTGTTCTTTTTATTGATATACCCTTACTTGCTAATTCTTTTTCTATATAATGATTACTAAATGGTTCCATTACTGTAAAATATTCTCCAACAATACCAACCTTTAATAAATCCTTCGGCTTATTTACTTTAACATCTTTTAAATCACTTAAATATTTCTTATATAATTTTTTCAATTCTTTTTTACTATCAACAATTGCAATATCTTCTAAATACCTTTTGTATATTTTATCATATGTACCAGGTACTTCTTCAAATCCAACATTTTCCCTAATAAAAGCTTCCATATTATCCATTTCTTCAATCATCTCAATGCAAATTAAAAGAGTTAAACTAATTGTTTTCAATGATAATCTATCATTAAATTTTTTTAATTCTGTCCATACAGATTTAGGATTATAAATATCTACACTTGCTAAGTTGATAAAATCAAATTCATAGCCTAAATCTCTTAGTATTTGTTCATGCAACTCCCCATAATAACCAAGTCTACATACTCCGCCAACTTGTACAAGTGTATCTGCACCAGATTCTAGTGCTTCTATGTAATTTCCTAATTGAAATTTAAATGGAGAACATACAAAATCAGGACTATGCATACTACCCAATTCTAACGTTTTTTTTGTAAGTGGGGGTGGTGATAAAAAAGCAGCATCAAATACTCTTTTTATAAAAAATTCAAAAGGTATTATATAATTACCCCACTGTGGAAAACTAATTTTTGGTTTTGTTACTGTCTTCATTTAATTCTCCTTTCTTAATTCTAATAATATCTATAAAACTTTCTATTCTAGTCTCTCTGCCTGCTGTTCCTTCCTGCTCATCAAGTATTAAATTTATAATAGGCTTGTCCTTATTTTTTCTTATAATCATCTCATTTACTAATGAATCTGGTCCACAAGGAAAAGAAGTCATTAAAATAATACCATCTACTTGTTCTTTATATAATTCAATAGCGCCAACTAATTCTTTGTTATAATTCCACTGTAAGGTTGGGGTAATAGCTTTTGCTTTTTTAACAGCTGTTTCTCTTTCAACAACCTCTGCAATAATTGGTATACAATCTAATTCTTTTAAATACTCAATAACTGGATCTCCTACATACTTGTCATAAACATTATAAGCATGTGCCACAATAAGTATCTTTAATTTATCTTCTCTTTTTAATAATTGTTCTTGTTCTTTTACAGCCATATCATGCATCATCTTTTCACTTTGTTTTGCCATAAAATAAGCACGTATTGTTTCAAATTTCGATTTTTTCAAGGTTTTACCAATTTTCATAAATGCTTTGAATTCTGTTTCTTTTTTGTTGTAGTCAATATTATAATCTAACAAATTAATATCTCTATCTTTAA
>JAVBQF010000031.1:0-15711 GCA_031549195.1 Bacilli bacterium | reverse complement strand
GATAAACTTCTTATGTATTATAGCAGCACCAGAAGGATTAGAAAGAATTAAAAAAGATCATCCGGATGTTCAAATATATTGTACTGCAGTTGATGAAAAATTAAATAATGTTGGTTACATATTACCTGGTTTAGGTGATGCAGGCGATAGAATATTTGGTACAAAATAAAATAAAATACTAACTAAAATATAGTTAGTATTTTTTATATATTTTTTAAATTTTCCTCTAATATAAGTATATAGAAATTAGCTTCTGTTAAGATATTATCTAAAAATATTGGTTCAATAATTAAATAATATGTGCTGTTAAGCATTCCTTCAATCACTTTATTTACAAATTCTTTAAACCTTCTCATAAGCTCTAATCTTTCGTTGGTCAAATCATATTGAGTATCAGGTGATAATTGTTGATCTTTCAAATTTGCATTATGAAACTCTGTTACAAAACTATCTGCTTCTTTGAATACCCCATTATCTTTAGGATCAATAAAACTTCTTATGAACATTGCATTCATCTCATTACTTCTATTCAAACAACACTCATTTTGATAAGCACTGGTTGGTGTAAACGATTCCTCATCAATTAATCTGGATAACTCTTTTTGATATATTGTAGTATCATCATGTATTTTCTTTAAAAGAGTAGGATAACTATATGAGAAAAGTTTATTTTTTGTAGTATTATCCAATATACTTTGAGTATAAGTAATAAAGTTTTGAATTATAGTATTAGCTTTCTTATTTACAGTCCTTACACCATTTAATAATTCATCTGTTACTTCAACTGTACCAGCAGTCATAGCCTCTTCGTGTCTTGTTATTTGATTATTAATATTTATAGCTAACAATTCTTCTGTTAATCTTTCGCATTTACTTGTATATTCTGTAAAAAATATATCACTGTCTAATAAATCTTGGCTAATGTTTCCATCAGATAGTTTTACCGTATCTTCCAATAACCGATCAAAATGTTCTCTAAAACTTCCAGCATCAGTAATTACTTGCTGATCCTTACTGACAAAACTGATTTCTATGTTTAAAGCATATTCTTTCATCGACCTTAAATAGTAAAGATTCATTATTAAAGATTGACTAATTAGTTCCTTTTTATCTAACATATAAATCTCCTTTGTAATAATATATGTTATTAGGCAGAAATGATTATATTTAAAATAACATTTAGCCAAGTAAGAGTGAATTTTGTGATATAATCATTACAGGTGAGTCTTATGAGTGAGGAAATATTAAAATATATCAAAGAAAAGCTTACATTACTACCTGATAAACCCGGTAGTTATCAGATGAAAAACAAAGACGGTATTATCATATATGTAGGGAAAGCAAAGAATCTAAAAAATAGAGTTAAAAGTTATTTTAATGGCAGTGCAACTGGTAAAACTTTGATGCTAGTTAATGATGTAGTAGACTTTGAATATATAGTAACTAACTCAGAACTAGAATCACTAATACTTGAAATAACTTTAATAAAAAAATATAATCCTAAATATAATATTTTACTTAAGGATGATAAGAGTTATCCATTTATAGAGATAACTAATGAAGCTTATCCAAAAGTGCAAGTTATAAGGAATATTAATAAAAAGAAAAATAAAAACAAACTATTTGGGCCATATCCAAATACAAATGCAGCAAGGAGAACTGTTGAAATTATTAACAGGATGTACCCATTAAAAAAATGTAATCATGGTAAAGAACTATGTCTTTATTATCATATAGGAGAGTGTCTTGGTTATTGTAAGAAGGATATCGTTATTGAAAAAGAAGATATTGATATCATAAAAAATGAAATAGCTAGTTTTTTAAAAGGCGATTCATCAATCATTACTAGAAAAATAGAAGACGATATGTTTAAAGCTAGCGAATCATTAAATTTCGAAAAAGCAATAGAGCTAAAATCAATGCTTGATGATATAAATATAACTTTAGCTAAACAAAAGATAGATATGAATAGAAAATATAATTTTGACTTATTTACATACTATAAAAATAATAATTACTTATCTGTTCAAGTATTTTTTATAAGAGATGGTATATTATTTGGTAGGCATCAAGATATATTTACTACAATAGACGAACATGATGATTTAGTAGAATACATAGTGAAATTTTATGAAAAGAATAATATTATACCTAAAGAACTGGTTGTAGATGAAGGAATAGACGCTATATTATTGGAAGAATACTTTAATATTAAAGTATCGATTCCTAAAAAAGGTGATATAAAAAAATTAATGGCAATGGCAAAAGAAAATGCTACAATATCATTAAAGGAAAAAGAGGAAACATTAAAAAAGAATGATAATGAGAGAGTCAACGCTATAGAAGAATTAAAATCCATTTTAAATATGGATAAGGTATCACGAATAGAAGCATTTGATAACTCACACTTGTTTGGTACATTCTATGTAGGTGGTATGGTAACATTTGATGATTTTGTGCCTAATAAAGATTTATATAGAAAATATAAAATTAGTTTAGATGTTAAAGATGACCTAGCAGCAATGAGAGAAGTATTATATATAAGATATTTTAAAATGCTAATGGAAAATTTAGACAAGCCAGACTTAATAATAGTAGATGGTGGCAAGTTGCAAGTATCAATAGCAAAAGAAGTAATAGAACCTCTTGGGTTAAATATTAGAATAGTAGGACTCAAAAAAGACGATAAACATAGAACTAGCAGTTTAATAGATTCAAACCTAGAAGAGATTAATATAGACAATAGAAGCAACTTATTTTTGTTTCTGACCAAGATTCAAGATGAAGTACATAATTATGCAATAAGTTACCACAGAAACATTAAAAGTAAAGGAATGCTTTCAAGTTTGTTGGATTTAGTAGAAGGCATAGGGGATGTAAGGAAAAAAGAACTTCTTAAAAAATTTGGTTCATTAAAGAAAATGAAGGAAGCATCTATAGAAGAATTAGAATCTATATTAAATAAAGATGTAGCAAGTAATCTATATAAGTATTTAAAGAATTTAAACTAATTTTAATAAAAAAATATAATTAAACACTACAATATGTAGTGTTTTTAATTTACAAAAAAATATAATTATAGTATACTTTATTTAACTAAAAAGAATAGGAGTTGAGTTTAATGGAAAAGAAGACAACACCAGTAAATACTAAAAATGTAACTAAAACAAAAAAGGAAAGTCCGGATATTAAAAAGATTATGTATGTTGTAATAACAACTTTGATAGTAATAATAATAGCTGTTTTAATTATTATGATTAGTAATGAGAAGGACAACAAAGATACCAACAACAATAATACTGATAATAATAACAATTCTGAGGGGTTGGAAAAAGTAGAAGCTCCTTCTGAAGAGACTCTTATAAATCAATATGGTATGTCAAAAGAAAAAGCTATAGGAGTAGTACAAAAGGTATATAATAGTGATATTTATGAGTTTAGTGCAAAGATCACAATAGATGGTGTCTATGAAATAACTGCAAAAAACACATTGACCAATACAAACACACAATATCTAGTTGACCCTGCAACTGGTAACTATTATTCTAAATAATAGTAGAAAGGTTATTATGGGAAAAATACAATTAATGAGTGAAGATTTGGCTAATAAAATAGCAGCAGGAGAAGTAGTTGAGAAGACTATGAACGTTGTAAAAGAATTAGTTGAAAATTCAATCGATGCTAAAAGTAAGAGTATAAAAATAGAGCTTAAAGATAGCGGAGTAAAAGAAATAATAGTAACGGATGATGGCATTGGAATGGATAAGGACGATGCTATTTTGTCGTTTTCAAGACACGCTACTAGTAAACTAAAATCATTTGATGATTTATTTTATATAGATAGCTTAGGATTTCGTGGTGAAGCACTACCATCCATCGCATCTGTAAGTACAGTAATTCTTAAAACTTGTAATGGTGTAAATGGCACTGAGGTTATTATCGATGGTGGAGTAACTAAATCAGTTAAAGCTAGCGATTTAAAGCAAGGAACTAAAATAACTGTAAAAGATTTGTTTTATAATACTCCTGTAAGATTAAAATATATTAAAAATTTATATTCAGAACTTGCAAATGTAATAGATTATATTAATAAAATGTCTTTATCTTTTCCCAATATAAAGTTCACTTTAATTAATAACGATAAAATAATACTTAATACAGATGGATCTAATAATTTGCTTAAAGTAATAGGAAACATTTATGGAATAGATATTGCTAAAAAGATGATTAAACTTGACTATTCTAATGATGATTATCATTTACATGGATATATATCATATCCTGAAATGGCAAGGAGCAATAAAAATAACATAACTATATTAGTAAATGGTAGGGTTATTAAAAATTCATATATTTCTAAAAAAGTATTGGAAGGGTACCATACTTATATACCAGATGATAAATACCCAGTTGTAGTACTAAATATAGAAGTAGATCCAATACTTATAGATGTAAATATTCATCCTACTAAGATGGACATTAAAATTTCCAAGATAGACACTCTCAATGATCTAATATTAAGTAGTATATCTACACTATTATCTACAATAAATTTAATACCTGAGATTAAAGAAATTAAAGAAAAAGATATATATAATATGCCAACACTATATAGAAATAATATAGATGATATAAAAGACATAAATACTGTATTAGATCTTGAAGAAGAAAGAAAAAATAGTAATGACTACCCTAATATCGAAGATATTACATTTGATTTTTCAGTAAGGGAGCAAGACCCTTTAACTGGCGAAGAACGCATTAAGAAAATGTATCCTGTTGGAGTTGTTCATGCTACATATATAATTGCAGAAAATGAAGATGGAATGTTTATGATAGACCAGCATGCAGCTGCTGAGAGAATAAATTATGAAAAATATCTTGAGAAAATGGCAAATCATGACAATCAACGAATTGATTTATTAGTACCAATAAAAATAGAATTACCCAGTAATGAATATATAATATTAAAAGAAAATATAAATATTTTAGAAGAATTAGGAATAGGTATAGAAGAGTTTGGTATCAACACAATTCTTATCAGAAATCACCCGTATTGGCTTGTAGAAACAAGAGTAGATGACGCTATTAGAAAAATAATAGATATTATAATAACAAATGAGTCATTTGATTCAAAGAGGTTTACTGAAAATGTTGCAATAACATTAGCATGTAAGCTTAGTATTAAAGCGAATGATCATATTACACTAACTGATATGGAGGACTTACTCGATAGATTAAGAATGACAAAAAATCCATTTACCTGTCCTCATGGGAGACCAACAATTATTACTTATTCAAAATATGACTTAGAAAAGTTATTTAAAAGAGCAATGAATTAATAGCAACCTAAACTTGACAAAATAAACTAATAGTTGGTGGCAAGGTACTATATTTCATAGTAGTATTAATACATAAAATGAAAAAGGAGATATTATGGCAGAATTAATTTTGAAGTGTGAAAAATTAAATAAGTATTTTGGTAAAAAACATATACTTAAAGATGTTTCATTAGAACTATACGAAGGTGATATACTTGCATTTATAGGTCCAAATGGTAGTGGAAAAACTACTACGATTAAACTAATACTTGGACTACAAACAATTAATAGTGGTACAGTAAGTATTAATAATTATAATATTGAAAAAGATTTTGAGAAAGCTATAGATAGAGTTGGAGCAATAGTAGAAAATCCAGATTTATATATGTATCTATCTGGGTATAAGAACTTAGAATTAGTTGCAAACTTATACTCTGGTATTACTAAAGCTAATATAGATGAGGTAGTTGATTTAGTTGTATTAAATTTACTCATTAAAGATAAAGTATCGAAATACTCTTTAGTAATGAGACAACGACTAGGAATAGCACAAGCATTATTACATAATCCAAATCTTTTAGTACTAGATGAGCCAACAAACGGGCTCGATCCAGAAGGTATAAAAGAGATGCGAGAACTACTAGTTAAATTAGCTAAAGAAAGAAAAATAGCTATATTTATATCTAGTCATAACTTATCTGAATTAGAAAGTTTTTGTAATAAAGCATGTATTATTAAAAATGGTGTTATAGTTGAAACAAATACTGTAAAAGCATTAAAAAAGAAAAGCGAAAACACTAGTTACTTGGTTGAAGTTGAAGATACTAGCAAATTAAGCAAATTATCACTTGATATTGAAATAGTAAATGATAATGAATTTAGTATTATTGGAGATAAGAAAGATATATCAAAACTAATTAAAGAATTAGTTAATAATGATATTGAAATATATTCTGTTAAAGAACAAGAGTTATCATTAGAAGAAGCCTTCCTTAAAAAGACTGGAGGTAATATAATTGATTAACTTGATTAAAAATGAATTAATAAAGATATTTTCAAAAAAAAGTATGTATATAATGTTACTTATAACATTAGCCTTTGCATTGTTAATTAATATAACAACAAAAAATGCTAAAGAATATTATGATAGTTATGAATTTGATAGCTATCATATGAGTTATCTAAATGATGAACTTAAAAATGCACAAGATAGAAATGATATGGACTATTATGCTAGTATAAAAACAGATATAGATTTATCTAATCTTAGTGCAAAATATGATAATCGTTCATGGCAAAAAGTGATAATAGAAAGTGATTTTAGAGATATAATCTATAACCTAAATTACAATACATATTCTTTTAATAAGGATGATGCAGAGCTTATTAAATATCAAGAATTATATGATAAATATATAAGAGAAATTGAAAGTGGTAACTGGCAAAGCTTTGTAAATATTAAAATAGTATCATTAAAAGAAAGTGTTACTCAAATAAAAAAAGTTATTTCATTATCAGATAATAAAGATGAAATAGAAAGTTTAGACAATCAACTTAAAAATACAGAATTAGAATTAGAAGTATTAAATTATAGAATAGATAAAGATATAAGTTATGCAAAAAGCAAACTAAATGATGCGCTATCCCAATATCATAACTGTGCATCGCAACTCATCAATGAGAACAACATACAATATGGTGGGTGGGAACAAGATGACTATGAGTTGAAAAAACAACATAATTACGTTTTAGAATGTACTAACATTAATAAATATATGGTAGAAAACAAGATAGAAATAGATGACAATAAGAGTAGTTATGCCATGTTTAAAGGTTTTGTAGGTAATTATGAAGTATTTATTATTATTATAGTAATTATGATAGCAGGTGCTATTGTATCTGAAGAACACAGTAAAGGTACTATTAAATTATTGTTAATTAGACCCTATTCAAGAACTAAGATATTATTATCTAAATATATTACAACTTTGATTATGATAGTATTCGCATTGGTCTCAGTACTATTAATACAATTTATTGTAGGGGGCATAGTATTTGGCTTTAGTTCACTATCTTGGCCTGTTATATTATATAACTTTAATAGTAATACAATTGTTACTTATAATGTCTTTAACTATATAGGAATAACATTTATTGCAATGCTTCCCTATATATTAATAATTACTACACTCGCATTTGCAATAAGCACAATATTTACAAATACAGCACTAGCTACAACACTTGCAATACTTGGACTATTTACATCACAAATAATAAATCAATTAGCAATATATAAAGATATTGAAGTATTAAAGTATTTTGTAACATTAAATTGGAATTTCAATCAATTTTTATGGGGTAGATTACCTGAATTTAAATACTTAACATTTGAATTTAGTATAGTAGTATGTATTACATATTTTATACTATTAATTATTCCAGCTTTCATAGTATTTAAAAAGAAAAACATTAAAAATATATAGATTTATACTAATAGCTCTTATATAATATAAATGTAAGAGCTTTATACTTGCATTTTTTTATAAAGTATGGTATAATTAGCGCAATCGATGGGGGATTGAGAATTATGACAAATGACAAAAAAAACGAAAAAATTTATTATTTAACAAAAAAAGGGACTTTAGATGCTGGTAAATACAATAACTTAGCTAAATTTGCCGTTTATGGCACAGCTGGTATTTTAAGTTTTGCATTAGGTGGTCCAGTAGCACTTACTGCTATTGCTGGAGGTTTCGCAGCAATCAATGGTATAAAGTCTACATCTAAAATTATTAAAAGTGCTAATGCACAAAGAGAAATTGAAAGATTATCGGCTTATTCACCAATAACTGCTGATGAACAAGCTACATATGATGCTGCTAAAGCTGCTGCATCTGGACTATATAGTATAAAAGACGGTGTGGTTTCTAAAACAGCTGGTGGGCTTACACTTGGAACAGGAATTGTTGCAGGTATAGCAGCATTAGCTACTGGTGGTGCTGCTTGGGCAGCTGTTCCACTTATGACAGGTGGATTATTTACTGTACAATCACTAGTTAGTGGTACAGCAAATCTATCTTCAGCAGCAGGTTCTGCTATTAGTGGAGCTAAAAATATTAGTATAGCAACAGAAAATGGAACTAACTTTGAAGAGTATAGAGAAAATATCACAAATAGTTTAAAAGGGCATTATTCGCCAACACTTTTAAATTCTTTTGTGAGCGGATATGAAAGAGGAACTGCTAAAGCAAGAAGTAAATTTGAGAGTGTATATGCTGATGAAGCATCGGTTATAACTGAAGAACCTAAGAAAGAGGTTCAATCAGAAGATAGGAAAGAAAACCTTACAGCAATGGATGAATTAAAACAAACACTTGATAACATGAAAAAAGAAATTGCTGAAATGCGTCAGGGAATTGTGGCAAGGCAAGAAGTAAAGTTGGAAGAGCAGAAAAAAAGATTTGCAGAAATTAGTGAAGAAGTACATACTGCTGTTAGTGAAACTGTTAAGAGAGTAAGAGAAGAAAACAATGTATTTGATGATCCAAATACAACTACAATTGTAACTCCATATGGTATATCTAAATCATTAGTTAAGAGATTGCCTAACGGAGGAATGTCATCACATTATTCATATCAATCAAGAGGAATCGGTACAAAAGCTGCTTAAATTTAAAAGAGAATTGTAATGAGGTGTTAATATGATAGAAAGAGAAAAAGAATATTATGTGACTGAGATTGCTAAAACAGAGGCTGATAGCTACTCACGTTTAGCAACTGGTTTTACATTTGCTGGATTATCCTTATTCGCATTACCTGCATTACCATCGCTTGCACTGTTTTTTGCAGTCAACGGATTAATTAATAGTTTTGGTTTACTAGCGAATGAGATTGATGAAGACTATTTAAGACAAAGACTAAACTCTATTTCACAAGATTATCCTATGACAAATAGTGAAACTAGAGAATACTATGTTAAAAAGAAATCTGCCCATGCAAACAATGGTAAACTAACTATGATGATAGGTGCCGGGACTTTAGTTCTCGGATCAATACTTGCACTTGTTGGTACACCTGTTTTAGCACCAATTGGAATTGGCATATTAGGTATATCGATTGCAAATAGCATTTCATCAGTAAGCAGTTCATATAAGGAAAATGAGGCACAGAAGATGATTGATGCCCATGATAAGGCAATTGTTACAACAGATACAGAAACACCAAATAAGGTTCTTATACCAAATGAAGCCGAATCTAAATCACTAGTATTAAAAAGCCCTTTAAAAACTTCTATGGCTATTTAAGGAGAAAATTATGTATTTAGAAAAACAAGATTTAGTTACTTTAACAGATGATAAAGAATACGTAGTACTAACAACATTAGAATTAAATGGTGTTTCTTATGTATATTTAATTGAAGAAATTAATATATCTAATATTAAGTTTTGTATTCAAGAAATGGAAGGATCTAGACTTAAGTTAATAGAAGTGGAAAACACTGAATTATGTCGAGATCTTCTAAAAAGATTTACAGATAAATTAAAAAAAGAACTAGATGAGCAATAATGCTCATTTTCTTTTGAATAAATAATGATATAATAGGTAGTATGTAGGTGATTTTATGAAAAAAATAATAGTAATAGTTGGACCAACTGGAGTTGGCAAGACAAAGCTCAGTATAGAGTTAGCAGAAAAACTAGATGGTGAAATAATAAATGCTGACAGCACTCAAGTATATAAAGAAATAAATATAGGGACAGCTAAAATAACAAATGATGAGATGAACGGAATAATACACCATATTATAGATATTAAAACACTTAGTGAAGAGTATACTGTTTATGATTATCAACTTGACGCTAGAAATGTATTAGATAATATCCTAAGTAAGGGTAAAACAGCTATAATTGTGGGGGGGAGTGGTCTTTATTTAAGTGCATTACTATATGACTATAAATTTAATAAAGAAGATAATGTATATGACTTCGATTCGTTAAGTGATGACGAAATGTATAATACATTAAAAAAACTTGACAGTACTATAGAAATAGATAAAAGAAACCGCCAAAGACTTATAAGAGCATATGCAAAGTATGTAAATGGAAGTGAACCTATAAATAGTGATAAAGGTGGCAGTAATCTACTTTATGACGTATCCGTAATTGGTCTCACTACTGATAGAGATATTTTATATAAAAAGATAAATAATAGAGCTGATCAAATGATAGAAAATGGTCTAATAAAAGAAGTTAGAGAGTTATTTAAAAAATATCCTAATGCAAAACAATTGACTACTACAATTGGATATAAAGAGTTTATGGAATATATTAAAGGAAATGATGAACTGGATAATGTTATTTCTAATGTTAAGCAAAACAGTAGAAATTATGCTAAAAGACAATATACATGGTTTAATCATAAAATGGATATAAAATGGTTTGAAACAAACTTTGTTAACTTTAACATAACAATTAATAAAGTTATAGAATTTCTTGAAGGTGATAAATAATGCAAAGATATTTTTGTAATAATAAGTCATTAATTTATAGTCTAGATAAGGAAGATAGTTATCATATTATTAAAGTAATGAGAAATAGGGTAGGAGATAAAATAGAAATAGTAAATGATACTGTTCTAACAATATGTACTATCACATCCACCAATAATAATATAGTAACTGTCTCTGAGTCAGAAAGACTTAATTCAAACAATGAATTAAATGTTCATATTACTATTGCTCAAAGCCTTGTTAAAGAGCAAAAGATGGACTATATTCTTCAAAAAGGAACTGAGTTAGGGATTAATGAGATAATTGGAATAAATGCAAATAGAAGCATAATAAAGCTTAATAACAAGGATAATAAGAAAATAGAGAGATGGAATAAGATATTAAAAGAAGCTGCAGAGCAATCAAAAAGAAATAAAATACCTATATTTAGCAATATTTTAAATATTGATGACTTAATAAAACTAGAATACGACTATAAATTATTATGTTCTGTCAATGAAAAAACAATTTCTATCAATAAGGTATTATCAAATATAAAGAATAATGATAGAATATTAATTGTAATTGGTCCAGAGGGCGGTTTTACAAATGAGGAAGAACAACTACTTATAGATAATGGTTTCACATCAGTATCACTTGGAAATAGAGTGTTAAGAACTGAAACCGCATCATTATTTATTACAAGCTGTATAAATTACGAACTAATGAGGTGATAATATGCCAAATATTTATAGTAAATTAAGTTCAAATGACTTCTTAATTATATGTATAGTCATTGGTGTATTAGCTTTTTTACTAATAATATTAACTATAATAGATGTAATTAAAAATAGAAGAAATAATATCATCGATGATGATGTAGAAAGCATTGAAGAAGATATTTTAGCATACACTGAAAACATATCTAAAGATGATACTGTTGTTTTGGATGAAGGGAACAATAACGAGCCAAATCCTATTGAAGAAACTCTTAAACTAAAACCGCTAAATATAAATAAGCCTGTAGCGATAGAGGAAATTAAATATGTTGAAGATGACGAGGAATTAGAAAAGGAAAGAGCTAAAATTGAGCTTCAAGCCTTAAAAGATGAATTAAAAAGAAAAGAAGCCGAATTACAAGAATTCAAGAGCCAAGATGAATTAGTAGAAAATGTTCCAGTAGAAGAAGTAAGCAATGAAGCAACTCAAGTATTAATTGATTTAGAGGACATTAGCAGTGAAGAACGCGAAAAACCTATAGATTTTTTTGAAGACGAACAAGAACAAAAAGCAATTATTAGTATCGAAGAGCTTAAAAATGCTGTAAACAATGCATACTCAGATGAAGAGATGTATAGTTATGAAGATGAAGGAAACGAACCTATTAGCATTCAAGAATTAGAACAAAGATATAGAAAAGAAGAAATTATCAATATTAATGCTGAAAATATTACCATAGATAATGAAAAGAAGTTTCAAAACAGTCCACTTATATCGCCCGTATTTGGAATCAAAATAAATGAAGATAGTCTTGAACTCGAACAGACAGCAGATTTAGAAAAATTAAATGAAGAAATAAGAAAAACTAATGAGTTTTTAATGGTATTAAAGGATTTAAAGAAAAATTTAGAATAAAAAGTACTACTTTAACAATTAGTGCTTTTTATGTGTTATAATTTATTTATTCTAAATTTATGGGTGGTAATATGAGAGTCGGTATTTATACATTAGGGTGCAAAGTAAACACATATGAAAGTGAATTTGTCACAAAACTTTTAACAGATGATGGATATGAGATATCTAATTTTGATGATATATGCGATATTTACATTATTAATACATGTACTGTAACTAATACAAGTGATACTAAAAGCAAGAAAATAATTAGACAAGCAAAAAGAAGAAACAAGAATGCTTGTATTATCGCAATGGGATGTTTTATTGAAGCTAATAAGCAAATTGAAATGGAAGATATAGATATTATGCTTGGCAATAAGGATAAATCTAAGATTATTGGTTTAATAGAGGAATTTTATAATAACAAAAACAAAGTAAAAAGAGTATATGAGCAATTGGATTCAACATTTGAAGATATGTATATTGACAAATTCACTTCAAGAACTAGAGCTTTTGTTAAGGTTCAAGATGGCTGCGAAAACTACTGCAGTTATTGTATTATTCCATACGTTAGAGGGAAATGTAGGAGTAAACCATTAAATATAGCTATTAAAGAAATAGAACAATTAGTTAATAATGGCTTTAAAGAAATTGTTTTAACTGGCATTCATACAGGAAACTATGGGGTAGACATTAATACTAACTTTGCAGAATTACTAAGAAATACAGTTAAAATTGAAGGTATAAAAAGACTTAGAATATCATCTATCGAGATAACAGAGTTAACAGAAGAAGTATTAGATATTATCAAAAATAGCAATATCATTGTGAATCATATCCATATACCATTACAATCGGGTAGTGATACTATACTGCAAATTATGAATAGAAAATATAATATTGAGTATTTTTATAACAAAATTAGAATGATTAAAGAAAATAAAGAAGATGTTTCAATTACCACTGATGTTATTGTTGGGCATCCTTTTGAAACTGAAGAATTATTTGATGAAACTATTGATAATATTAAAAAAATAGGCTTCTCTAAATTACATGTATTCCCATATTCAATAAGAAGTAATACAAAAGCAGCAGCAATGGAACAGGTTTCTGAAAAGATAAGAAAAGAACGAGCAAAGAAACTACTTAGTCTGTCTAAGAAGTTAGAATTAGATTATATGAAGCAATTTTTAAATAGAGAAATAGAAGTACTGATAGAAACTATAAAAGATAATTCTAGTATAGGTCATACAACTAACTATCTTAATATTTTAGTAAATAAAGAACTTATTCCAGGAAACTTTTATAATGTTAAAATAATAGAAATTGACTATCCATTTTGTAAAGCAATCATTGTCGATGAAAAGTAATATATTTTGAATTGAAATACATTATTTTTTTTTGATATCATATATATAGAATAAAAGGAGAGTCTTTATGAGTGATACAAAAGATAAAAAAAGTGGTAAACTAGTATCAATAACACTTATACTATTTGGACTGTTGCTTATTGGATTTGGTGGATCTAAATATTTACTTGCTGATGATATTGATAATGATGATACATTTAAGCCAACGGTGGAGTTAATTGAAAAATTACAAAGCTATTTTTTTGCTGACGGAGTGTTTGCAGACGAAGAACTATCAATAATTGCGACATTATATCATAATAAGAGTATTAATAAGTTTGAGTATAGCGACTTAAATGATTCACAAAAATATTTTATGATATTTAGTCAATATTTGAATGTTACATCTGAGTTTTGTGATGAATTAAAAGATGAGCTTTGTGATTCTACTATTGGAATGAGAGCAATCAATATCAGTGATTATGAGAAAACATATAAGGAAATATTTGATCAAGAAGCTAAGGTGATAGAGTCTTTAACTTGCCCTTGGACATATATTAGTACAGGAGAAAGTACTATATATAGGCTATCTAGTTGTAATGATGAATGTATTGAATGTAATTTAAGGCCTACTGTTGAAAAGTATGAATATAAAGATAAAACCATATACTTGTATTTAAAAGCTAAAATAAATGATGAGGAAATAAAAACTAAAAATACCTTTAAAATGAAAGATGATAATACCTTTTATTGGTTTATGACTGAAAGAGTAAAATAGAGCTTAATAAAGCTCTTTTCTTATATGTCTATAGTGAAGTAAGGTTACTATTATTATATTTGTTATCATTGCTATTAAAAATCCATACAATCCTATTTTAAATAAACTTAAGATACATATTAATATTATCTTAACAACAATACCTTTAAAATTATCCCACATCATATCTGTAGCTTTACCCATTGATTGAAGAATTGATGCAAATGGTGACTGAATATAATAAAGAAGAAAAAAGGGAGCTATAAACATAAGATATTTACTACCATGATTAGAGTTATATATTGTTTTTAGGAAGAAAGTTGGATTAATCATTAATATTAAAGTAAGCGGTACTCCAATTGCCAATGATATTTTTAAAGCTTGCTTTAGTTTTCTTCTTATATAAAGTTTATTACCATCACTATGTGCTTTAGATATTACTGGTACTAGTGCACTACTAATTGCAGCTGTAAAGAATCCTGGCAATAATAAAAGAGGCATAACATACCCTTCAATAATACCATATTCTCTTATAATATAACTACTAGAATAACCGGCTAATACTAAGAAAGTAGTAAGTAATATAGGTTCTAAAAAGTATCCAATAGATCCAACAATTCTACCTGCTGTTGTTGGTATAGCAATATCTAATACAGATCTAATATTACCCTTATTAGGTTTCAAATCTTCCTTACAAATTTTAATGTGTCTTGGGACAAAAATAAATAAAACAAATGAAGAAAAGAATTCACTGATAACATTAACTAGTATCAAGCCAGTTACTGCATAAACTAAATTTTGTTTTAATAGAGTCGGAATTACCAACCATATTAAAATAAGTCTTACTATTTGTTCTGTAACATTTGAAATAACATGAGGAACCATTCTCTGCCTTCCAAAAAAATACCCTCTAAGTATTGCAGACATGCTATCAAATGGAAGAACTAGTGCAATTGCTACAATTGGATAGTATGTTCTAGGATCTTTAAGTAGATGAGTAGACAAAAATGGGGCAATAATTAATATAATAATGATTAATATAATATTAAATATTAAAGAAAAGGGAATAATGGAAAACATTATATTTTTATTATTATGTTTTTCTTCAGCAATAAGTTTTGATATAGCAACTGGAAATCCTAACTGTGAAACAGTCATAAAAAGAGCAAAAGTAGGGAA
>JAVBQF010000044.1:0-41093 GCA_031549195.1 Bacilli bacterium | reverse complement strand
AATCTTAAATAATATTAAGCCATTAATGAAGGATAGCGCAAAATAAACATTATTATTCATGTTAGTCTTTATAATTATTAGTAATACTATATATCCTAGTGCTGTAAACAATTCTAAAATCATTTGAAGTGTGACCTTCTTTCCTCTTAATAAAATATTATAAGAGAAGGCCCAATCAAGTATAGAAAGGTTTATAAATAGAAGTAAGAATAAATCTATTTCTTTTGCTACAATTAATAACTCAGTATTTATAAATGAAAGTATAAAATTTCTTAGAACTAGATAGATACCACTAATTATTGTTTGATTTATTAATAATGCAAATAATCCTTTCTTTGCATAATCATAAGCGTCTTTTTTATTTTCATTATTTAATTTTTTTGTTATTTTAATATTAATAGTGGTAATAATACCTTCAAATATACCTTCAAATATGAAAAAGGCACTTACTATATATTCGTGTGCATTAAATAATTTAGAAGATATTCCAATAAGAATTAATGTTTTTAGAAAAGTACCAATATAGTAAAATAAATATTGAACGAATATTTTTAAACTTGTAATAAATGTATGAGAGAAATCTTTTACCTTTCTTGTGAATAAGTATATGGTATCAAATTTAATGATTCCCTTATTAGTGCTTATTAAATAGAAAGTATAAAATATAGTAAATATACTAGCAATAATATTAGCATAGGCAATGTTATTGAGTGAATGTGTTAATATTGAAAATATAAGATAGCTTAATATTAAAATAGAATTAAATAGGGTAGTTGTTTTCAAATAATCTTTATAACGATCGTTAAACTTTAAAAAGTCTTGAAAGTATAGTGTAGGAATAGAGATTAAAAAAGCGAAAATCATTATGGTTAGAAATCTATAATCATCAACGACAATGGTTTGCAGCAATTCTTTAAATATAAAGTCTCTGAATAAAAAAATAAATGCAAATGCAGATGTCATAAATATAATTAAGCATAAGAAAACATTTTTTAAATAGATAGCTGTTTTATTTTTACTAGTTGTTACTCTTAATGTAAATATACTAGCAGCATCTGCTAATGCTACTTCAATTTGTTGAATAAAATTTAAAAGTATCATGACCCCATAAAAATAATTAATTGTATCAATATCAAATTTATTTACAAAAATATTAATGAGAAATGTTCCAATATAAATTACAAAATAGTTAATGATAACAACATAGCTTTTCTTGTAAAGATTAAATAATGTACTTAGCACTTCTATTACCCCAATTCTAGTTTAATACTAAGTTGATTATAGCAAATGAAGATTACTTTTTGGAAGCGTTTTTTCTAGTATTATGTAAACTGTTTTTTATATAAGAGATAATCAAAGCATAAAAGTACCCGACAATAGCATTTATCATGTCGAGCATAGAGTCAACTAATCCGTGCCCTCGTTCGTGAACTAGTGGTACAAATGGCTCATATGTATCTGTTTGCCATTCTTGAAGGTTAGTCTTAAATAAAGAATCACCAATAAATTCGATTATTTCCCATGTGAGAGCAGCTGCCATGACAATTAATAATATGAAAATTAGTTTTTGAAGTTTTGTTATTTTCATATTATTAGTTAACCAAAAACCAACTTGAAAAAATAAAATCCCTGATAATGTGTGAACAACAATATCCCACCAGTAAGCAACTGCGTACAAATTTATTCCTCCACCTAAGAAAAGGCCAATGAAATTAAATGTAACAATAGAAAAGATTAACGAGTTCCTCATTTTATTTCTTATGTATTTATTTAATACAAATGGAAAAGCTGCGCATAGTAAAAAGGCTAATGCGTTACATAATACATTGAATTCATAGTTGATAGCACAATAAATACCAAGATGGAGACTTATTAGTATTAATGAAACTGTATATAATTTTAATATTTTATTTCTTATCATAATATATATATGGCTATTTGAAACAAATTTTATGCAGATTATAATGGAATAACTAACGCTTTTGTGTATAATAATATGTACTGGAAGAAAAAATAAAAATAGTATTGAAAAAATATATTAATTAAGTTATAATTAACATGTTCTTAAAAATGTCCAAGTAGCTCAGCTGGATAGAGCAATGCCCTTCTAAGGCATCGGTCAGGGGTTCGAATCCCTTCTTGGACACCATTATGAGATTAAAGAGTTTATTGCTTAGATAGACTCTTTTCTTTTTTTCTAGCATTTGGCTTTAATTTCCGTTATAATTGATTTAGAGAATATCTTAAAGTAGGATGTGGTATCTTTGAAAGTAAAGAAGAAGAGCATTATAATATTTTTATTACTAATTGTATTAATAGTATTTAGTATTGATGTTTTGAAAATGAGTTCTGAGAAAGAAAATAAGGGATTAAAGGTTGAGAAAATTAATGAATCCTCAGATAGAAAAATTAGTATAAAAAAGATTACCTATGTGTATGTAGATGATAATCCAATAAAGATTGGTATTTATAGAAAGAGTACAAGACAGTTGTTAACTGAATATAGTTCTTCTTGGAAACCAGAAGAAATAATAGGTATATTTTCTGTATTTGCAACAACTGATAACACAATAAGTAAAAATTCTTTCGATACTGTGTGGAAGAGCTATTGGAATAAACAAGAAAAGGCTGCTGAATATAAAATTGGATACAATATTAGTTTTACTCTTAATGATGGTACTAAAGTTGATAGGACAATATTAAACCCACTTGAAGCAACTTATATGTTTCCTAAGGTTATGTTTTTTGTATATGATGATGTTAATCTAATTCCTGGTAGGGCATATTCACATGTTACCCAAGAAGAGTGGAATGATAAAACTCTTTTAACTACAGTTAAATTAGTAGGTGATGTCGAGACTAAAAATATAGAAGGTAAAATAAAGTTAACTGCATTCACTTATAAAAATAAAAGAGACTTTGATCCTAAAACAGGGAAATATCGTGGAAATAGTTATTATACAATAAATATAAATAAAAGTTAGTAGGTGTGTCGTGAGATTTATAATAATAGAAGTTGGATCAACTAATACTAAATGTTATCTTTGTGATAATAAAAATATTGAAGAAGTTAAAACACAATATATTGGGTTCAAAGTTAATTATCAAGAAAATGGTAAAATATTAGAATCTGATTTAAATACTTTGTACTCTTTAGTAGAAGAAATGAAACAATATTCAGATAGTATTAATGTGTATGGTACTAGTATATTTAGAAATTTAAGTGAGACTGAAAAAGAAAATTTCTTATCTAATTTTAAATTCAAAACAGGATATGATTTTAATATTGTTTCAGCTGATCAAGAAAACGAATATACTGTATATGGAGTTATTAACAATAATAATTATATTGGTAAGTTAGCTGTTATGATAGGCGGTGGAGGTTCAACTGAGATTTCAATTGTCGATAATAAAAAAATAATAAGCAAGATAAACTTGCCATTTGGTGCGATGGATATTGCTAGTAAGTATAAGGATCTTGCTTTAGATAAAGCTACCAGTGACTTTGATGAAATATTAGAGTATACAAAATCTCTAATTGGTTCACTAGAAGAAGAAAGTGATGTCCTAGTACTTTCTGGTGGAAATTATAGCTATTTTTATAAGGCTGCTCATTATAATATGGATAAAAATAATATATATTATGATAATAATCAGCCATTCATAATTGATATTAATAAATCAAATGGAATAGATAGAGATTTTCATTATAATGGTTCATTAGAACAGATGAAGTTAGAAAATGCAGATAACATTGGCTGGTGGAATGGTGGAGTAAGAGGAATGCGAATGTGTGTTCATGCGTTAGCATATAAACTAAATACTAAATATATTATACCTACATCAATTACAATGGTATATGGCATTGCATCAATGTTGAAAGATAATTATAATTAAAAAGTATTTGATTAAACCAAATACTTTTTTATTGAGTAGTATCATTTCTCCTTTGAGTTGAAATCATATTACTTAAAATTACGTTATATTGTTTCATTCTTCCTAAGTGAAATCCGGCACGTAGAATTTGGGCTTGTTTAGAATTTGCCTGTTCTAAATCTTCTTTGGATTCGCTTTTAGGTAGTACAGTATCAAATCCAGATGATTCGTCTTCTAATTTTTCTATTTCACTAACAATTGCTCTAATTAAATCATTTTTATTATCGTTGGCTTCCATTCTTTCAGTTATTTCTTTATCAAGTAGATTATTATAACCATTAAATGCCTTTTTTTTCGCTGTAAGTATTTCTACTGTGTCATCTAATCTATCCATATCAACTTGGTATGCAAACTTTCTAATATCAGAATCTACTAATCCTTGACTAGCTTCAGCTAATTTTGCTTTATATTCATTAATAATATCGATTGTTACTTTAATATCATTTGATTCAAAGTCATTTGCACCACATGCATATATTAATTGAACAAGAGACATTTTTTCGAGTTTTGGGCGAGCAATATATTCGTTAAAATTTACAGGCTCATCTGGAGATAACCCTGGATTGCTTTCAAATTCATTTTTCACACATTTTTTTGTCAGTTCATATATATAATCTTTAGATTTTCCACCAAAGTTAAATGGTTGACTAACAACTTCTTCATCTCTTCCAATTTTAGCAAGTAATAAGTCTGGATTATGTTCTACAAGCATCCTTATTGTTGCAATAGCTAATTCCTGTGGTAATATTAGCTTTCCACTTGTAAATGTACCTTCTTTTAACTGATATGGAATAATCTTTCTATCAAAATCTTCTTCAGTAAATTGTATAAGTGGTAATACATCATATTGACCATCGGAATCCGTTGTTGGAACAAAGTTAGCTGGTATTACAAATCTGTTAATAAGAGAATTTTCTCCAATATCAAATCCAAAATGACCAAGAACATATGTGTTTATAACTGTTGTTATTCTTTCAGCTTCTTCTTTATTACTATATTCAAATGCTGTCGTAAACATTTTGTCCTTAAATTGTAAATAGATTATCATACAATGCACTCCCTATCTTTTATTCTATACACTTATTATATCTATAATTTCAGAAAAAATAAAGAAATGATTAATAAAAGAATACACTATTTGACAAATTAATAAATAATTGATAAACTTTATGCATAAATATTGATGAGGACATAAGTGTTTAAGCTCTTATATAAGTGATTTAGGGATAGTGAGAACCTAATTATAATATTAAATGTTTCCTACCTCATATATGAAATAGAAAACTATTTCCGGTTAATACCGTTATCAGAATTAAGTATAAAAGGATGGTACCGTGCTTTATGCACTCCTTAGAGCCATTCTTTTTTGTTTTAGGAGGAAAATATATGGAAAAGAAAAATAAGTTAATAACAAGTAGAGATGTTGATTTTGCACAGTGGTATACTGATATAATTAGTGCTGCTAGGCTTGCTAGTTATTCAAAGGTTAAGGGATTTATTATTTATGAGCCAAATGGTTATGCATTATGGGAAAAAATGCAGAATGTTTTAGATACTAAGTTCAAATCATTAGGTCATCAAAATGTGCTGTTTCCGCCATTAATACCTGAATCTCTTATGAAAAAAGAAGGAGAATTAATTGCAGGATTTGCCCCAGAAGTTGCCTGGGTTACACATGGTGGTTCAAATGAACTTGAAGAAAGGCTATGCTTTAGACCAACTAGTGAGACTTTATTTAGTGATTATTTTTCTGAGAGTCTTCAGTCTTACCGTGACTTACCAATGCTTTATAATCAGTGGTGTTCGGTGGTTAGATGGGAAAAAGAAACAAGACCCTTTTTAAGAGGGAGGGAACTTGTGTGGCAAGAAGGTCATACAATTCATGAGACCAAGGAAGAAGCCGAAAAAGAAACGTTACAAATGGAGAAGGTCTATCAAGAGTTCTTCCATGAATATTTAGCTATTCCTTCAATTATTGGAAAGAAAACTGACAAAGAAAAATTTGCTGGAGCAGAGTATACATTAACTAATGAGGCTCTAATGTATAATGGTGTTGCACTACAATGTGGTACATCTCATTTCTTTGGTCAAAAATTTTCAAAAGCATATGATATTAAATACTTAAATAGAAATAATGAACTTGAATATGCATATCAAACATCATGGGGAACAACTACAAGAATGATAGGTGCTGTTATTATGGTTCATGGTGATGATAAAGGTTTAGTATTACCACCAATGATTGCACCAAGACAAGTTGTGATAATACCAATTAGTAATGATGAAAAAACAGAACAATTGGCTAAAGAATATAAAGAAAAATTGAGTGCTAATGGCATTACAGTTTATGTAGATGACTCAATTAAGTCCCCAGGTTTTAAGTTTGCAGAGGCAGAAGTTAATGGTATTCCAGTTCGTATTGAAATAGGAAAAAGAGATTTAGAGAATAATCAAGTTACCTTAGTGAGAAGGGATACACTAGAAAAAATACCAGTGTCACTTGATGATGACATTGTCCTTAATGTATCAAATTTGCTTAAAGATATTCAAAGTAATTTATACATGACAGCAAAGATGAGAATGGAATCAATGACTTATGCTGCTACAAGTTTAGAAGAAATAGAAAATATTATGAACGTACAACCAGGGTTTATTAAAGCTATGTGGTGTGGAGAAGAATCTTGTGAAGTTAAGATGAAAGAAATTAATGGATTAAAATCTAGATGCTTACCATTTGAGCAGGAGCAAGTGGATAGTAAATGTGTGTGTTGTGGAAAAGAAGCAAAACATCTCGTTGTTTGGGGAATTCAGTATTAATAATAAATTTGGAGGTGTATTATGGCTTATATACCAATGAATGAAAATGGGGGAGTCAGCAAAGATTTGACTCTTGCCAGTTTGCATAATTTAGATAAAAGTAATATATCATTTCAAGATAGTATTATTTTACAACCGGGAGTATATTTTGCAGCATATAATGAAGATATAGGTTTGGAAGATGGCCAATCTGGAATGATAGATGGTAAATCTTCTTTATCAAGATTAGGCTTTCAATTAACAAGAACAGAATCAACATTCCTTTTGCCAAAATCTCAAAAATCTCCTTTGTTTTTTAGAACATTATATCCAATGAAAATATATAAAGACATGCAAATAGGACAATTACTTGTAGATGATCATACCATTCCTTTAGAAGAAATAAATCAAGATGGTGGTATTACAATTGACAGCGATGAACCCAAATTAACTCTTGGAAAGGCATTGTATACGTATTTACTTCCACAGGGAGCATATTTAGATCCAAGAGAAGATAATAGCAGATTTTTAAATGAAATTGAAATACCGGATGGTGGTTTGGAGCTGAGACCATTGACTTTATATCTTGGCCTTACAAATGAAAGAGTAATTGTTAGTAATGGAGTAGCTAGGGTTTCTGTTCCTTTAATGAAAGAAAATAGTGAACCAATGCTTGTAGCAGTAGACCACGCAGCATTTATTAAAGATGGTTTTGATGGGAAAATAGCACTTGAAATTGGTTCCTATGTTGAAGGCGCAAAAATATATCCTAATATGGAAATTGCATCACTTGATTCACTTGGTCCAACTACTAAAAGTTGTGTTCCAGAGAAAAGTAAATATATTGGACAAGAAACGCCTATTCAAATAAAATAGTATTGGAGTGATAATATGCGCTATGAAATATTGGTGAATAAAGATAATCTAATACCTAAAAATTATAGTTTAAATATAAATTTGTTGAACACTACAAGCATATTAGGAAGTATTATAAAAGTAGAAGAAAAAACACTGGAAAATTTTCTTTTGTTGAAAAGAGATTTAGAAGATAACGATAATATTATAATAGGTATTATAGATTCTTATAGAAGTATAGAAGAACAAAAAAAGATACATCAAGAGTTTAAGTTAAGGTATGGAGAGGACTATACTAGAAGATATGTAGCAAAGCCAAGGAGTAGTGAACATCATACAGGGCTTGCTGTTGATATAGTTTTAAATATTAATAATAAATGGATAATAGATAATGATGAATTAATGAAACAAGTTGATGTATTTCAAAAAATACATAATAGATTACATAAATATGGATTTATTTTAAGATATCCTAAAGAGAAAGAAGATATTACAGGTTATTCATATGAACCATGGCATATTAGATATGTTGGTATCCGTTTAGCAATTGCTTTACATGATAATAATAAGACATTAGAAGAATATTATTTATAATATTTCTTTTTTATGCTATTCTATAATTGAGGTGAACTACATGGGATTTATTAAAAGACATCCAATATTTATAACTATAGTATTAGCTGTAGGAGGATTTCTTTATTGGAATTATTTTAGAGGAGTAACAATTAATAGTAAAATTGATTCAAAGTCAGATCAATATGTTAATGATATGTATTATGCTGAAGGTAGTGCATATGAAAAACTATTAGATAAATATGAAAAGAAAATGTATCTTAAAATACTTTCAGATGTTAAAAAGAATAAACAGGATACTAAACTTGAGGGTCCTGATTATGGCTGTGATGTTTATACAAACTGTGATAAGTTGTTAGTTAAAGTGGTTGAAGCACTTAACCTTGATCATCCAGAATTAATCCAGTGGGGAACGTATGGTACAGTTCAAGTTGGGCAATTTTTAAAAGTAGAATACAAATATGCTCTAAAAAGTAGTGTTGAAACTAAAATAAATAATATGAGATTACTTAGAATGATTGATGATATTAAGAAATCTACAAAAGATTTAACTGAAATTGAAAAGGTTAAATATGTCTATGAATGGATGAATAGAAGTGATTATGATAGTACATTTAAAGAAAATTCAAAAAACCAATCAGCATATTATGTTTTCAAAAAGAAGGATGCGATGAGTCCTGCATTTGCGAAAGCTAGTCAAATAATATTTCAGAATTTAGGTATTACCTCTTATTTAGTAAATGGTACTAAAAACGGAGAGCATATGTGGAATATAGTTAAGATTGATGAAGAATATTATTATTTTGATGCGACTAATGGATTAAATGTAAAAAAAGAAAGTAAAGATTATTATAGTGGTGTAGGAGCTCTTAAAGATACATATAAACTTAATCATAAAGAATTATATCCAGAATTAAATGGAGTAAAATATTTATATAGTGGAAATTAGATGTGTAAAGTTTACATATCTTTTCTTTAATAAAATAGAGAGTCTTGATATAATAAAGATATTAATGGATGTGAGTTATGATAAGTATATATGATCTCAATATTGAAGAGTTGGAAAAATATTTAACTGGTATTGGTGAAAAGAAATTTAAAGCAATTCAAATATATGAGTGGCTTTATCAGAAAAGAGTTAATTCTTTTCAATGTATGACCAACTTAAAAAAGGAGTTACTTGATAATTTAGTGAAAGATTTTACAATAAAATCAATAGGATTAATAAAGGTAGAGAAATCAGAATCAGTTAATAAATATTTGTTTGAATTGAACGATGGACAAAGAGTAGAGAGTGTTTTAATGAGGCATGATTATGGGCTTTCTGTATGTATCTCTTCTCAAGTTGGTTGCAATATTGGTTGTGTATTTTGTGAAAGTGGAAGATTAAAGAAAGTAAGAGACTTAACGCCATCTGAAATGCTTTTACAAATAATGGAGATAGAGAAGGACATAAATGAAAGGATTACTCATATTGTAATAATGGGAATAGGAGAACCTTTTGATAATTATTTGAATTTCACGAACTTTATAAAAATAATTAATCACCCAAAGGGTATAAATATAGGTAGTAGACATATAACAGTATCTACATCAGGAATAATACCAAAAATAAAAGAATTTAGTGAATTCCCATATCAAGTTAATTTAGCTATTAGTCTACATGCTTCAAATGATGAATTGAGGAACAGATTAATGCCTATTAATAAAGTTTATCCTATAAATAAATTAATAGATGAAATAAAAAAGTATATTAGTAAAACTAATAGAAGAGTGACTTTTGAATATGTAATGATTGATGGTATTAATGATAAAATTATAGATGCTCAGGAATTATGTAAGTTACTTAAGGGTATAAATTGTTATATTAACTTAATACCTTATAATGAAACTAATAATAAAGATTTTAGAAGAAGTAAAAAAGAGAATATTTTAGCATTTTATGATATAATTAAAAAAAATAATATGAATGTAACAATTAGGAAAGAATTTGGTAGTAACATAACAGCTGCGTGTGGACAATTACGAAGCAAGAAGGAGGCTTTATGAAATCATTCTATTTAACAGATGCGGGTAAGATTAGAAGTCACAATGAAGATAGTGTCATAATAATAAAGAATCAAAGCGGAGATTATTTGATGGCTGTTGCTGATGGTATGGGTGGGCATTCCGCTGGTGAAGTCGCTTCTGCTATAACAATAAGCCATTTGAGTAAATGTTTTAATGAGTCCTTTTGTAATATGGAGAAAGTTAAAGCTGTTAATTGGTTAAGAGAAATAGTTAATGAGATAAATGAACTTATTTTTGCACATGTAGAAAAGAATCCAGAGAGTAAGGGAATGGGGACAACTTTAGTAGTAGCGCTAGTAACAAGTGATTATATATTATTTGGTAATATTGGTGATTCATCTGGCTTTGTAGTAAAAGATGATAAATTACATAAGGTTACATATGACCATACATTAGTAAATTTACTACTTAAGGCTGGGGAATTAACAGAAGAAGAAGCTAAAGATCATCCTAAAAAGAATGTTTTGATGAAAGCCCTTGGTGCTAATGATCCAATAGAGATAGATATTTTTGATTGTGATATGAATATAGATTCAATTCTTTTGTGTAGTGATGGACTTACAACTATGCTTGACAATGATCAAATAGAAAAAGTATTGCTTAGTGAACTTGATATTGAAGATAAAGTAATCAAGTTAATTAGAAAGAGTAATAATCGTGGGGGAACAGATAATATTTCTATAGCATATATGGAATTTTTAGAAAGTGGTGATTAATTAGTGATAACAAAGGGGCAAAAAATTAGTGATAGATATGAGATTATAAAGAGTATTGGTGAGGGCGGAATGGCAAATGTCTATTTGGCACACGATATTATTTTAGATAGAAAAGTAGCTATTAAAGTATTAAGAGGAGATTTATCTAATGATGAGAAGTTCATTAGGCGTTTTCAAAGAGAAGCACTAGCAGCGTCTTCTCTTTCACATAAAAACATAGTAGAGATGTATGATGTTGGTGAAGATAATGAGAATCATTTCATTGTTATGGAGTATATTGAAGGTAAAACTTTAAAGCAGCTTGTTAAAAAACGAGAAAAATTAACAGTATCAGAAGCTGTTGATATTATGCTTCAAGTAACTGATGGAATGGCTCATGCTCATGATAGTTACATAATACATAGAGATTTAAAACCACAAAATATAATGATACAAGAAGATGGTGCTATTAAGATTACAGACTTTGGTATTGCAATGGCACTTAATTCAGCACAGCTTACACAAACAAACTCTGTAATGGGAAGTGTACATTATCTACCACCTGAACAAGCAAGTGGGAAAGCTTCTACAATTAAATGTGATATATATTCAATGGGAATATTATTTTATGAATTATTAACTGGATCACTGCCTTTTAAAGGTGAGAGTGCAGTTGAAATTGCTTTAAAACATATGAGGGATCCACTTCCTAGTATAAAGGAAGCTGTTCCGAGTATTCCTCAGAGTGTTGAAAACATTGTTCTTAGGGCTACTGCAAAGAATCCTAAGAATAGATATAATGACGTAAGAGAAATGAACGAAGATTTAAAAGTTTGCTTAAATGAAGATGTAATTAATCAAACTAAATATACATATAAATATCCAGAACATGAACCTGATGAGAAAAATGTAGTTGTGAAGGTTCCAGATGAGGAAAGTGAAACAGGAGAAATTGTTAAGAAAATAGAAGAGTCAGATACAAAGAAAACTAATATTTTTATATGGATATTATCTATTGTTTTTCTTCTGACCGCAGGTGTAATAGCTACAATTATATTTATAATTCCTACATTTAAAACTACTCCAACAATTCTAATACCGGATGTCTCTGGTATGAGTGTTGTAGAAGCTGAGGCTGTACTTACTCAAAAAGGCTTTTCTGTAAATTCTGAAACCGAAAAGATTGCAAGTGAAGATTTTGAAGAGGGCTTAGTTGTAAAGACAGATCCAATTGCAGGAAGAAGCAGAAGAGAAGGAACCGAGATAACTTTATATGAATCTATTGGAACTGCTACCTATGAAATAGAAAACTATGTTGGTAAAAATTATATAGAAATACAAACTACATTAGAGAAGGTTCATGGATTAAAAGTAACAATTGAGAAAAAAACTGTAGAAAAGACTGAAGATATAGATCCACAAAAAATAATTGAACAAGATTTAATACCAGGTACTAAGGTTATTAAAGGAGCAAAAATTACGTTATATATACCTGATGTATATGAAGAATATCCAGACTTTGTTGGTGAAGGATGGAGTGTATCAGATATACAAACATTTTGTGATAAATATCAAATAACACTACAAATAGAATATTTTGATTCTAGTGATTATGCAGAAGGAACGGTTACTTATCAATCAAGAACTGGTAAAATTGTAAATGGTGTGACATTAAAAGTTAAGGTCACAAGAATACCAGTACCAGATCCTTTAACACCAGGTGGTGAAGAGGAACAAAATCCATAATTAAAGGAGTTTTATGAGAGGGCAAATAGTTAAAATAATAAGTAATTTATATTCTGTCAATTGTAATGGTACTACCTATGATTGCCACTCTCGTGGTAAATTTAGAAATGATAAAATAACACCTGTGGTTGGTGATTATGTAGAAATAGATAATGTTAATAATTATATATTATCTATAGAAAAAAGAAAGAATAGTTTGATTAGACCAATGGTTAGTAATGTTGACCAAGCTATAATTGTAACTAGCTTAAAAGAACCAGATTTTTCAACAAATTTACTTGATAAATTATTGCTTGTTTTAACTTTTAATAAGATAACTCCTATCATATGCTTAACAAAAAATGATTTGTTAAAAGAAGATGAGAGAATAGAACTATTAAAATATATAGACTATTATAAGAGCTTAGGCTATAAAGTCTTTTACAATGATGATATAGACACAATAAAAAGACTATTTGTAAATAAAACAACAGTGCTTACAGGACAGACAGGTGCAGGGAAGTCAAGTTTATTAAATAGACTAGATTCAAAGTTAGAACTTGAAACTGGTGAAATTTCTAAAGCTCTTGGTAGAGGAAAACATACAACTAGGCATGTAGAGCTTATAGAATTGTTTGATGGTCATGTTGTAGATACACCAGGTTTTTCGCTAATTGATTTAAAAGACATGAAGAATAGTGATATAAGAGATTGTTTTGTTGAATTTAATGAATACAGTTGTCCGTTTAGAGACTGTATGCACTTAAATGAGGGCGATTGTAGGGTAAAAGATGCAGTTAATGATGGTAATATTTTATTATCTAGATATGAAAACTATAAGAAGTTTATAGAAAAGAAGTAGGTGTATTATGAAAAGGAAAGTATCAGTATCTTTTTTAGCATCAGAAGATAAAGAAAATGCAATAATGAGGATTAATTCCTCTAGTGCAGATTATATACATGTTGATGTTGCTGATGGAGTATTTGTAAGTAATAAGGCAATGCCTTTCAAAATATTAGATAAATTATCTAGTAAATATAAAAAAAGATTAGATGTTCATCTAATGGTGAGTGATCCAATTAAGTTGATTGAAGATTATGCTAGTTTAAATACTGAATATATAACTATACAAGTTGAAATAAAGCAAGACATTAATAAACTACTTGATAAAATTAAAAGCTATGGTATTAAATGTGGACTAGCTATAAATCCTAAAACAGATGTTAATCTATTAGATCAATACTTAGATAAAGTAGACTTAATAATTGTTATGAGTGTTGAAGCAGGATTTAGTGGTCAAGCGTTTATTGATGATTGCGTTGATAGAGCAATTAATATAAAAAGAAAACTATTAGCATCAAAAAGAGACATAAAGCTAAGTATGGATGGCGGCATAAATGGAGAAGTTGCTAAAGATTTAGGCTTTATAGATATAATAATTAGTGAAAGTTATGTCTTAAAGGGTGAAAATATCGAGGAAAGAATAGAAGATTTAAGATAAATTTGATGATGAATAATGTCCATAATTAGGAGGAATACAAATGTTTAATCAAAATAAAAAAATAATAATAGCTTTTATATTTGCAGTATTACTAATGCCAAAACAGGCATATGCAGTATTTGATACTGCTAAAACTACATATTGTTCATATTCAGCAGGTGATTATGAATTACAAGCTGCTCCGACACTAAAAAATAGTGAGAAATCAATTTTTCAAGTTTCTACACATCAAACTTTAAATAAAAACAGTGGACAACACATTGATGCTGGAGCCAATGAATTTCATTATTGGGCTGTTAGCGCTGGTGCAGTAGAAAAACTTTTTACAATTGAAAAAGGGAAAATAACAAAATGTCCAACCTTATGTTATGTTAAAACTTCTACAGGAATGGATGCAGCTTTCCAGGAAACAGGTAAAAATTGTACAGATACATTGGCTGGTATATTAAAGACAGTTGGCCATACTGCTGAAGGTGACGTTAAAACGGTAGGTGGTTCAGCGAAAAACAATAATCCTGCTAGCGATGAATCAAGTACTGGTGCAGATGTTGGTACTAGTACAGATAAACCGGATATAAACAATATATTTGATGGTGAAAATGTTGAGGTTAGTTGTAATGGAATCTTTTCAACAGAGGCTATAAATCTGGTAGATGAGTTGCTGATGTATGTTCAAATATTAGGCCCAGTAGCGTTAATCATCTTAACCGCTGCTGATATGGGAAAAGCAGTAATGGCACAAGATGAAAAAGAATTAGCTAAAGCATCAGGAAAGGTGCTGAAAAGAGTAATAGCTACATTAGCATTATTCTTAGCGCCAACAATAGTTAGGATAATATTAGGGTTAGATGGTGTTCAAAATTTCTTAGTGAGTAGTAAGGATCCATTATGCAGAGATGCTACTGGTACTGATAGTGGTGATGGTGGTGACTACTGGAGTGGTGATGGTAGTGGAAAAACCACTGGTACTGGCGGAAAGAAAGATGAAGATACAGGATCAACTGATGGTGGTGATAATGGTGTTTCACAAAATGGTTATTCCTATTGCGTATATAATTCTTTCGAAATTTGGATAAGTAAGGAAGGAAATAGTAATGTTAAATTTATTGAAGGATCAATAAATGTAGATAGTCATTTAAAAAAAGATTTGCATGGTAAAGATGCTTTTGCATCATGTCCTAATTTATACTATCTTGAAAAAAGTCAAACACTTTATACGCTAGATATTAATGCTGCAATTGATAAAAATTGGGGATATAAGTCAGGCGTCGATACTTCGGCATACAAAGTATATGAAGGTAAAAAAGCGCATTGGAAAGAAAATATAATGCAATAATATAATGGTAAGAGAGAATTTTTTCTTTCTTTTCTTTTAAAAAAAATGTTATAATTGTTATGGTGATTATATGGTTTATTTAGATTATTCTGCTACAACGCCAGTGAATACTGAAGTTTTAAATACTTTTAGTAAAGTATGTACTGAATATATTGGTAATCCTAATTCAATGCATAGTTTAGGTGTAAAATCAAATGACTTAATAAAAGCATCAACAAAACAAATTAGTGCTATTTTAGGGGTGCTAGAAAAAGAAATTATATATACAAGTGGTTCAAGTGAGTCAAATAATCTTGCTATAAAAGGAATTGCTTTAAAATATCAAAATAGGGGTAAGCATATAATAACTACTAGATTCGAGCATTCTTCTATTTATGGACCATTAAGTTATTTAGAAAATATTGGATTTACTGTGGACTTTGTTAATACAGATTCTAATGGATTAGTAGATTTAAATCATTTAAAGGAATTGCTTAGTGATGATACGATACTAGTTTCAATTGCGTCAGTAAATAGTGAAATTGGAATATTACAAGATATAGATACCATCGGGAAAATAATTAAAGAACATCCAAAATGTTTTTTCCATATTGATATGACACAAAGTGTTGGAAAAGTTAATATTAATTTAAAAAATGTTGATTTGGCTAGCTTTTCTGCACATAAGTTTTATGGCTTAAAGGGAATTGGAACACTAATAAAAAAAGAAGGTATATCAATTGAACCAATTATTCATGGAGGTAAGAGCACAACTGCATTTAGAAGTGGTACACCAGCAGTAGCGCTAATCGCATCTATTTCCAAAGCGTTAAGGTTAGCGATTACTAATATAGAGGATAATTATAAATACATAAAAGAATTAAATGTATTATTAAAAGAAAAATTATCTAGTTATGATAAAGTCTTTATAAATAGTAATAATAATTGTATTCCACATATATTAAACTTTAGTATTGTAGGGGTTAAACCTGAAACTATGATGCATTCATTAGAACAATACGAGATATACATTTCAACACAAACGGCTTGTTCAAGTGAAAGTTCAAGGTCAGGTGCTGTTTATGCGCTTACTAACAGTGAAGAAAGGGCAGAATCAAGTCTTAGAATAAGTTTATCTCATCTAACTACTAAAGAAGAGATAAATAAGTTCTTAGAAGCATTTGATAAGTGTTACAATAAACTTACTAATTTGAGGTGAATTATGAAGATTATTAAAATAAATGCGATATGGTGTCCAGCTTGTTTAGTAATGAAAAAGATATGGACTAAGATAGAGTCTAATTATAAGGATATAGAATATATAAATTATGATTATGACATGGATGAAGATATGGTTGAAAAATACAATGTTGGAAGTATTTTACCAGTTACAATATTTTTTAAAGGTGATAAGGAAGTATCAAGATTAAATGGTGAAAAAAAAGAAGAGGAAATAATTAAAGTAATAGAAAGTACAATAGGTGAAAAGTGAAGAAGTTAATTATATTAGTAGCATTTGTATTATTGCTAATACCAAGTAATGCACTTGCTAAAACAATTGATATATATTTATTCCATTCCAAGACTTGTCCTCATTGCAAAGAGGAAATAAATTATCTTGAATCCTACATAGAAGAAAATGATGATGTAAAACTTCATATGTATGAGATAACATCTAATTTAGATAATTGGAATATGCTGAAAAAGGTTCAATCAGTTATTGGAGATAGTAAATATGTACCATTTACTGTTATTGGTAGTGAATATAGAGTTGGATTTAATGACACTACTAAATTAGAAATAGAAAACTTGGTTAATTATTATAGAGAAAATGAATATGTAGATTATGTAACTGAGATATTAAATGATAATATTACTAAAGAGGAATTTGATGAATTTAAAGAAGAAAACAAAGTAGTCATAGATGATACTGTTGATATTCCGTTTCTTGGTAAAATTGATCCAAAAAGTGCGTCACTTCCAATTATTGCGACAGTTATTGGCTTAGTTGATGGATTTAATCCTTGTGCTATGTGGATATTAATATTTTTAATAACAATGCTTCTTAATATGAAAGATAAAAAAAGAATGTGGACTTTAGGGTTATCTTTTATATTGACATCAGGCGCAGTTTATTTGCTGTTTATGGTTGCTTGGCTAAACATAGTTGTATCAATCTCAAGTATTAATTGGATTAGAATTGGTATAGGGTTATTTGCTTTAGGAGCAGCCGTATTCAATATAAGAAATTACAATATCGAAAGAAAGAAGGAAAATGGCTGTGAAGTCGTTAATGATAATAAGAGAAAAAAGATTATCAACAAAATTAAGCTGTTTACAAACGAAAAGAGTTTTATAGTGGCATTATTAGGGGTTGTGGCTCTTGCAATATCTGTTAATTTAGTTGAATTAGCATGTTCAGCAGGTCTTCCACTCTTATTTACTCAAATACTAGCATTAAATGAATTATCCACACTTGATTCAAGTATTTACTTACTTATTTATATCTTCTTTTTCTTGTTAGATGACATAATGGTATTTGCAATAGCTATGAAAACATTACAAGTAACAGGAGTTACTACTAAGTATACAAAGTATAGTCATTTAATTGGTGGTATTATAATGCTACTTATTGGAATACTATTAATATTCAAGCCAGAATGGATCATGTTTAACTTCTAATAACATTTAAAATATATTTGTTGCATAAAATATACTGGTGTGCTATAATTAATTTCGTGATATATTCACTGGACTTAATATTTCTATTTATTCTCTCTTATTTTAATTAAAGAAAAGGTAATTAGGTAGCAAGATCCAATAATTTAATTAAGGAGGGAAGAAAGATGGAATTAAAAGATAAGACAATCAAATGTTGTGACTGTGGAACTGAATTCGTTTTCACTGTTAAAGAACAAGAATTCTATGCAGAAAAAGGTTTTACAAATGAACCAAAAAGATGTAAACCTTGTCGTGATGCAAAGAAATCTAGCAACAGAAGAAATAATGACGATAGAAGATAATCGTTAAAAATATGATGAATTAGAAAGTTTTAGAACTTTCTTTTTTTGTGTTATAATTCAATTGGGAGATCTTTATGGATAATGATAGAAGAAAAGAGTTGAAATTAAAATTTCAGCAAATAAAGACCTATATGGGTGTATTCAAGATAACTAATAAAGAAAATGGAAAAGTATTTGTAGATTCTTTTACAAATCTAAAAAATAGATGGATGTTAGTTCAGATGCATTTAGATTCTGGATTTCATCATAACATGCCGCTACAAGAAGATTGGAATAAATATGGAAAAGATGCTTTTTCATATGAAGTACTAGAGCAAAAGGATATTAGTGAATTTTCAAACCCTAAAATGGAACTTAAAAAGATGGAAAAAGAATGGTTAGATATGATGAGGCCATATGGAGAAAAAGGTTATAACAAAGAAAAGCTTTAATTAAAGCTTTTTTCTTTTATTCGACAAAATACAACATTCATTTATAATAAAATATAATTGGTGATAATATGAAAAAGAATTTAATAATACCTCTTATTGTATCAATAGTTCTAGGCTTTATAGGAGCTCAAATAGTTTATAGTAATTACAAAGATAACCTAGAAAAAGATAACTATAATACTTATATTATTCAAGGTGGTGTTTATGCAACTAGAACAGCACTTGATAATGCTATTAAAAAGTTGGATAAGTATTTAGTTGTTGAGGATGGTAATAAATATTATTTATATTTAGGAATTACTAGAAACAGAATTAATGCTGATAAGATAAAGAGCTTATATGCAAATAGTGAGATGGATGTTTACATTAAACCAACAATTATTGAAAACGTTGAATTTGTTAGTAATTTAGAACAATATGATGTTTTAATATCAGGGGTTGATGATTTTGAAGATATAAAATCAATAAATGAGACAGCTTTATCTGATTATGAAGAGATGGTCTTAGGAAACAGATAGTTGTTTGTGTAATAATTACTATAAAGAGGTAATTATGAAGATAAAGCAAATTCCAATAGAAGAAAGACCAAGGGAACGGCTAATAAAATATGGTGTTGATAGATTATCAAATGAAGAATTATTGGCAATAATAATAAGAACTGGAACAAAAAACAAATCAGCTAGGGATATTGCACTTTCTATAATAGAATCAATCGAGGGATTAAACAACTTAAAAGATATAACTGTAAACAAATTATTAGAAATAGATGGTATAGGAAAAGTAAAAGCTATTGAATTAGTTACGGTAATAGAGATTGGTAGAAGAGTATATTTAGAAGTAGAATTATCTCTAAAAAAGAAATTGACTTCACCAAAAGAAATATATGATAACTCTAAATACTTATTTAAAGATAAAAAACAAGAATGTTTTTATTGTCTTTATTTTAATAATAAACAAACATTAATAGAAAGGAGATTACTATTTATGGGTACTATTAACAGAAGTGTTGTTCATCCAAGAGAAATATTTAAATATGCTTATCTTTTGTCAGCGTCTAGTATAATATGTATTCATAATCATCCAAGTGGGGATACAACACCATCTTCAGAAGATATTATACTTACAAATGCTTTAGTAGAAATTGGAAAAATTCAAAATATTCCTGTATTAGATCATATAATAGTTGGAAATAATAATTATTATAGTTTTTCTGATAATGGAAGAATAGGAAATATGTAGGTGATATTTTGAAGAGAAAATTAAATGGTAGAAAAAGATATTATAATAATACTAGTAAATATTGGGTAATGGGATCATTGATAATCTTATTAGTGCTTACATACTTAACTTTATATAATAATATTAATATAGAGTCCCCGATTAAAGATTTATTCTATTATGCCTTTCATAGGATTGATTCATATGATTATGTTAGTAATAACTTAAATAATGAATTAGTTGAAGAAAATACTGAATTAAAAAACTTACTTAAGATAACAGAATCGTTAAATGAATTTGCTATTATTAATGGTACTGTGATAGAAAGAAATACTTCTTATTGGTTCAATACTTTAACGATTAATAAGGGAACCGATGATGGTATAGAAGAAGATATGGCGGTAATAACCAGTGGTGGATTAATCGGTAGTATTGATAAAGTATCCAAATATAGTGCCACAGTAAAATTAATAACAAGTAACAGTATTACAAATAAGATATCTGTTACTTTAAAAAGTAAGGATAAGGTAACAAATAAGGTATTAAGTACTGATTCTAACAATAATTTAATAGTAACAGGTATTCCAAATGATTATAATATAGCAATAGGGGATATAGTAGAAACATCAGGATTAAGTGAAAAGTTTCCAAAAGGAATTATAATTGGGAATGTAGTAAAAGTAACAGAGGATAATTATGGAAGTAGTAAAGTTGCCTATATTAAGCTAAGTAGTAATATTGATAATTTTAGATATGTATCGGTATTGAAAAGAGGCTAATATGATAGGATACTTACTAGTAATATTGTCTATAATTTTAGACATATTGATTTTAAATATATTTGGTTATCAAATGAATAATATAACCCTATTTTATCCAATGTTCACTATTGTTACATTATCTTTAGTATATAGACTGTTTAGTGAAGACAAAAGGTATATTAAATTAGTATTAGTAACAGCTATTATTTATGGTGCTTTAATTTTAAATAATATTTCCCTGGCACTAATTCTTTTCTCTATTGTGGCATATCTTACATATATAAGTTGTCAATATAAGAATGAATCTATAATTATATCCGTTTTAAAAACAATATTAATAGTAATAATATATGATATAGTTTTCTATTTGATATTAGTTTTTATGAGGTATATATCATTTGATATATATACTTTATCTTACAAGTTAAAATATTCTATAGTATTAAATACAGTTTATAGTATTATTTTATATTATGTAACTTTAATAGTTCTAAAATATAGAAATCCCTAATATAAATTATTGAGGGATTTTTTATGGAATATAAAAGCATAAATAAGTATTTAAATAAAAATCAAAATAAAAAAGAATCAAGTAATATGAAAAAGTATATTAAGATATATATTAGTAAGATTTTAATATGCGCAATTATGTTTGTATCATTATTAATTGTTTTAAAAATGCATCCTGAATATAAAGAAAGTGTTTATAAAAAAGTCTATGAAAGCAACTTCTCTTTTGCGTCTATTAATAAGTTATATAAAGAATATTTTGGTAATATTCTTCCTTTTGAAGGTATTGTACCAGAAGAGGTTCCTGTATTTAGTGAAAAACTAGTTTACAATGATATCAGCCTTTACAAAGATGGTGCAGTACTTAACGTTGCAAATAGCTATTTAGTGCCTGTACTAGAAAATGGAATTGTTGTCTTTATTGGTGAAAAAGAAGAATATGGTAGGTGTATTATTGTTCAGCAAACAGATGGGATAGATGTTTTATATGGTAATGTTACTGTTGGCGATATTAAAATATATGATTATGTAGAAAAAGGAAAGTTACTAGGTGAAGTTCTAGATAATAAACTTTATATGGTATTTCAAAGTAAAGGAAAGTATCTAGATTATAAAGACTATATTTAGTACGGTATATATACATCCTATCACTATCACAATTCTTTTTTTTACTGTTATAACAGGAGTATTTAAGATAACATTATTATATTTAAGTATTATTTTAGTTCATGAATTAGGTCATTTTTTGACTGCAAAGTATTATGGCTGGAATATAGACAAAATATATATTTATCCATATGGTGGATATTCTAAGTTTAATGAAGATATCAATAGACCGTTGAAAGAAGAGTTTATGATTCTTTTAATGGGGCCAGTATTTCAAATAATATATTATTTTATATTTAAAAATATATTTATAAGTGACTTTACAGTATTCCATTATTCAATATTACTTTTTAATTTGTTACCCATTTATCCATTGGATGGTGGCAAATTAATTAATATAATGTTTTCCTGTAAATTTTCTTATCTCAATAGTTTTAAAATTACAATGATTATTTCTTATGTTGTATTGCTATTTATTGGGGTAAACTTTTATGATAAGCTCAATTCTTTAAACATGGCTATGATTGGACTATTAGTTCTTTTTAAGCTAATCGAGGAACACAGAAAGATTGGTTATTATTTTAATAAATTTTTACTTGAAAGATATCTTAAGAAGTACAATTTTAAAAAAAATAAAACAATAAAAAATATTGATAATATGATAAGAGATACAAAACATATTATCAAGGAAAAGAATATATATTATACTGAAAAGGAGTACTTGACAAAAAGATACAATATTCGTAAATAAACTGTAAAGTTAATTGACTTTTATATATACACTCTGATAAACTTGTTTTGTAACACTATGAAAATATGGTTGGGGGAGATATATATGAAAAAAGAAAATAATGCAAAGCATGTAGCGAAAACTGCTATGCCGGATAATGATTTTAATATTGAAGAAGAATCATCAAACTGGTGGAAAATAATAGCGGTTATTTTAGTCCTTATTCTTTTAGTAGGTGGATTTGCTATTTTTAGAAATTATGAAAATAGTAAGGATAACAAAGATACGGAAGAAAAAGATGACGATAAAAAAGACGATGGTAAAAAAGAAGATGATGACAAAAAGGATGACGAAAAAGAAGAGGAAGATACAAATACCAATAATGGTTCTTCTAATAATGTAGTAGTTGTAATTAATAATACAAATACTAAATTAACTTTTAATCTTCCAATCATTTCTTCTACAAATGAAGCTGGAGATGACTTCAACTTAAGTGTTCCATATGTAGAAGAAAATGGTAAAAGAATATATGCGATTTTATCTTATGAATTTAGAGCAAATGTGGATGATGAATTTGTAGCGGTTTCAAGCCTAGATTCTAATTTAGTTGGTCAATATAGAATCACTTATACAATGGTGTATAGTGATGGCAGAGTGGAAACGAAGAGTCAGATTGTTACTTTTGTGGATACAAAAGCACCAACTGTTACAGGTGTCAGTGATGGATTGTTGACAAGTAGTGATGTAACCCCAGTAATTTGGGATGCATCTTTATATACTGCAACACTTAATGGACAACCTTATGATGGTTCTTTAATTGCTGCTGTTGCAGGAGAAATACATAGTTATGAGTTGATCGTTACTGATGTGAATGGATTAACAACAACAATTAATTTTACAATTGATGCTTTAATGCCAACAATAACAGTTGATTATACACCTGATGGTACAGCTGTTACACCAAATACTGTGATGGTAACTATTACATCGGATAAACCACTATACACAGTTCCAGAAACTGAATGGACATTATCAGATGATAGGTTAACACTAACAAAAGAATTTGTTGCTAATGGAGAAGAAAAGTTGTTACTTGGTGATGAAGCTGGAAATATGGTTGAAGTTGAAGTGTTGGTTAATTGCATTAATACGATAGTAGATACGGATCCAATCCTTGATCCAGTTGATGTCGTAACACCAAACCCAGAAGATCCGACAAAAGACGTTACGGTTACTATTGAAAAGATTGTTGCTAACAAAGTAAAAGTAATTGTTACAGCTATTGATCCAATTACAATAGATGCTGATAAAGTTGAAGGATGGAATTATGTTGGATTAGAAAATGGATTCCATGTATATGAAAAAATATATACAGACAACTTTGAAGGATGGATTGGATATAAAATTACATATGTAGATAATCCAGATCTAATAATAAATGGAAGCTTTAAAGTAAAAGTAAATATACTATTTGATTCTAGTTTAGTAACATATAGTGAACCAGATCCAGTAACAGGTAATGTTACAGTAACAATATCTACAACAGAAGATATTGATGATGCATACGTGCCTGCTGGATGGACTAGAATTGATGGAAATAACTTCAGTAAAGAATATGATTCAACAACAAGCGAAGTAATTGAACTTATTGGGACAACAACAGTGTTTAGAGCAGTAGTTGAAGTAACTATAACGATTCCTGCACCAGTGTTGATACCAGCACCTCTTGTAATCACACAAGTACCAGTTGTTGTAGAGGTACCGAAGGAAGAACCACTTCTGACTGAAAAACCAAAGGAAGAAGAAACACCAATAGATAATGAGCCAGTTGAAGAAACTATAGAAGAAGTTACAGAATAAAACAAATAAAGTTTATAAAAACATATAATTAAACATAGGAGTTGATTATATGTTTTTTCATTTGTTAGAATTGTTGCGTGGTCTTTTTTTTGCAACAGCATCTTACTCTAACAATGTATTTCCAGATCCACTTACAAAAGAGGAAGAAGATAAATATATTGAGCTTGCAAGAATGGGAGATAAAGAAGCAAGAAATAAATTAATTGAGCATAATCTTAGACTTGTTGCGCATATTGTAAAAAAATTTGATTATAAAAATGTAGATCAAGATGATTTAATAAGTATTGGTACAATAGGTCTTATTAAGGGAGTTGATTCTTACTCTGCAAGACATGGTACAAAAATAACAACATATTGTGCAAGATGTATTGAAAATGAAATATTAATGCATTTTAGAAGCAATAATAAGAATAGTAAAAATATATCTATAAATGAGTCTATTGGCTATGATAAGGAAGGAAATGAAATTACCATTGTAGATATTCTTAAAATACCAAGTCCTGATTTTGTAGAAGAAATTAATGAAAGAGACAATGTTGAACTTTTAAAAAAATATATTGATGTACTCACTGACAGAGAAAAAGATATTATTCTCAAAAGATATGGGTTAGGAAATAATGACGAACAAACTCAAAAGGCAATCGCTAAAGACTTAAGCATATCCAGAAGTTATGTGTCTCGTATCGAAAAAAGAGCATTAACTAAAATACTACGAGAATTTTTAAAAAATAGTAAAGCAAGTAAATAGTACTTGCTTTTATGTGAATATTTATTGACTGCGTGAAAAATGCAACTTGAAGAAGTATTATAACCTATAGACAAAATATGCTAAATTCAGTATAATATAGTTACTTATAGTCGAAACTAAGGTGTAGTATGGAAAAAGAAGAATTAGATGAAACAGGTCAAATAAAAAAAGACATTCGAAAAGAACACAGTGAAGTTGTAAAGAAAAAATACTCTAAAACTATATTAATTAGTATAAGTTGTTTGTTTGGATTTATATTACTATTTTCTGTATTCTTGTTTTTTGTTGTTCCTATATTGAATCTTAATGGTGATTCAGTCATATCAGTAGAAGTAGGAACAGAATATATTGAAAAATCAGTAAAAGCTACTTATAGAGGACAAGATGTTAGTGATGAGGTATTAATATCAGATGACATTGATATTAACAAATTAGGTGAATATAAGGTGCATTACTCTCTAGATAAAGGTATTATAAAAGTAAAAAAATATAGAACTGTTAAAGTTATTGATACTATACCACCAGATATTACGTTGACTGGTGAAAAAGAAGTCAAGATATGTAAGAATGTTAGTTATAATGAAGAAGGATATAAAGCAGTTGATAAATATGATGGTGATTTATCTGATAAAGTGATAGTAAAGGTAAATGATGATAAGATTACATACAGTATCAGTGATTCTAGTGGGAATAAAAATGAAGTAATTAGATTATTAGATAGAACTGATAGTATAAAGCCAATGATTAGATTAGAAGGTGTAAAAAATATTTATATAGAACTAGGATCTAAATATATAGAACCAGGATTTAGTGCTACTGATAACTGTGATGGTAATATTAAAGATAGAGTAATAGTTACAGATACTATTAATGTAAATGTACCCGGAAAATATAATGTAAGTTATAAAGTAATAGATTCTTCTTCTAATGAAGAGACAGTTACAAGAGAAGTGATGGTTATGGAAAAGAAAGCGTCTATTCCAAATCTTCCAATAAAAAAAGGTGTTATTTATCTGACGTTTGATGATGGCCCTAGTGCTACAATTACACCAAAAGTACTTGATATATTAAAAGAAAAAGAAATAAAAGCAACATTCTTTGTAATAAATAAATCAGAAAGCTTAGATTATTTAATTAAAAGAGCATATGATGAAGGTCATGCAATAGCACTTCATAGTGCAACACATAACTATAGTAAAATATACCAATCACAAGAAGCATATTTTAATGATTTGCAAACAATAAGTGATAAAGTAGAGAGAATAACTGGAGAGAGAAGTATGATTATTAGGTTTCCTGGAGGAAGTTCAAATACAGTTAGTAGGAATTATTCAATCGGAATTATGTCGCTATTAACAAATGATGTATTAAGAAGAGGATATCATTACTTTGATTGGAATATTTCAAGTGGGGATGCTGGTGGTTCTAATACAAAAGAACAAGTTTATTATAGTGTTACAAAGGATCTCGGAAAAAACAAAGCAAATATTGTGCTGATGCATGATTTTGAAAACAATTACAAGACATTAAATGCATTAAGTGATATAATTGATTATGGAAAGCAAAATGGATATACATTTAGTGCAATTGATATGACTACAGCACTTTTTGTCCATTCAGTTAATAATTAAAGGAGTAAAAATTAAATGAAAAAGTTAAAATGGGGTATTTTAGTTACATTTATTACATTATTTTTATTACCAACTGCTGTTTTTGCGGCGAATACAAATGAATTAGCAGGCGTAGTTTTAGCTAGTCCTGGAGAAACTGTTAGTTATGATATTAAAATTAAAACAACAGATACAGCTGTAAAATATACTACAACATTAGCATATGATTCTACCGTACTTGAACTTGTCAGTATAGAAAATCAAAGTGGATGGAAAGGAACTAATTCCATCGGCAATAGTCCAAGAGACTTATCTTTCACTCATACTGGTACAAGTGGTGAATCAACTATTGCAACTATAAAGTTTAAAATTAAAGCAGGAACAGGTAAATCAAGTTTTACAATTAGTATGAGTACATCAAATATTACAACACTTGTAAAAAATGATGAAGATGTAGAATCACCTGTAATTAATCCGGTAAGTGCAATCACAAAGACTGTGTCGATTAAATCAACTGATAATTCATTAAAAGATTTAAAAGTAAATAATAAAGCAGTTACTAATTTTTCACCAATGACGTATAGTTATGTAATGCAAGTAGAAGGTGAGGTTACCTCTGTTGCACTTGTAGCAGCATTAAATGATACTAATGCATCTTTTGTAAAAGATTTTGGACCAAGGACTGTTGATATAGCATATGGTGAAAATGAATTACTCATAAAGGTAAAATCAGAATCTGGTGAAGAAATTACATATAAAATAATGGTGACCAGAATTGATAATAGAGAAAAAAACAACTATTTAAAAAGCATTATTATCAATGCTGGTAAAGTGAAAATAAACTTTAGTAAAGATATTACAGACTATGCTTTAAATACTTATAAATTAGATGCTCTTGAAATAGAAACACAAGCAGAGGATAAAAAATCTACTGTTACTGTTGTTAAACCTGACGCAATAGTTATTGGTAATAATATTGTTACCATTACAGTTGTATCTGAATCAAAGGAAGAAAGAATATATACATTAACAATCAATAATACTGATAAAGAAGTTGATACAACATTAAAAAACCTTACAATAGAAGGATACGAAATTAACTTCAATAAAGAAACACTTGGTTATGAGATAAGGTATAATTCAAAATATAAAGATGGTCTTAAGATATATGCTACCACTACAACACTTACAAAAGATGGAGTGCAAATAGACGATGCTTTATTAGATAAGACTAATAAAAATATTAAGCCTGGGTCAATAATTGAAATAAGAGTATATGCATCAGATGATATAGAAACAGTATATACAATAACTGTATTAAAGGATAATAGACTTAATTTCTTCTTTGTAATAGGAATGATACTTATTGTTGTATTAGCAATTGTATTAGTATTAATTATTAGGTCAAAAAAGAAACTGAATGAAGCGACTAAAAAACATGAGGAAGCAATAAAAAAAGAAGAAGAGATTCAAAAGACAAAAGAAGTAGTTTTAAATCAAAGAAATGAAGAATAGACAGTAAGTTTATTCTTTGTTTTACGGAGGAGTTATGGATAAATATATACCTACTATGTATAAGAAAAGCATGGTAGATATCAATTATAATTTATTAAAGGAAAGAGGTATTAAGTGTATTATATTTGATCTTGATAATACTCTGGTATTAGTAAGAGATAATTTAGTACCTGATAATATTCTTGAAAAAGTAAAAGAATTGAAAAAAGATTTTCATATATGTATTATATCAAATGGTTTTAATAGAAGAATTAAGCCATTATGTGAGAAGTTAGAACTAGAATATACTTCTTTTGCTATGAAACCATTTACAAGAGCTTTTGATAGGTTGATGAATAAGTATAATTATAAAAAAGAAGAAATATGTTTAATTGGTGATCAAATAATGACAGATGTAAGAGTAGGTAGAAAATTAGATATACTTACTATATTGGTCGATCCGCTTTCTAAAAGGGAATTAAAGGTTACATCTATAAATAGATTCTTAGAAAATAGAATACTAAAAAGACTTAAGTTTAAAGGGTTACTAGAAAGAGGAAAGTATTATGAATGATGATAAATATTGTATAGGCTGTGGAGTCAAACTGCAAGATGAAAACATGACATTAGAAGGGTATACTACAAGTATTGAGAATGATATTTGTCTGAGATGCTTTAGAATGAAGAATTATGGAGAATATCAAATTGTAGCTAAATCTAATGATGAGTTTATTGATATTTTAAATGAAGTTAATAAAACAAAAGATTTAGTGTTATATGTAGTTGATCTTTTAAATATAGAAGAAGATCTTTCAATGATAAGAGAATATCTTAGCAATCATATGATTTTAGTACTAACAAAAAGAGATATATTACCTAAGAGTGTAAAAGATGAAAAGTTAAAAGAATACTTTAGTAAGTTAGATTTAAACTATGAGGATATTATTATAATAAGTCCTAAGAAAAACTATAATATAGATTTACTTTTAAATATGATAAAGAAATATAAATCTAGTAAAAATGTTTATGTAGTTGGTCATACTAATGTTGGTAAGTCAACTTTAATAAATACTCTTATGAAAAGTTATGGGGAAGGTGAACCAACACTTACTGTATCACCACTGCCAACAACAACTCTTAATAAGATAAGCATTAAGTTAAGTGAAGATTTAACAATAATAGATACTCCAGGATTAGTAGACAGAGGGAATATTGTTAACTATGTAGAATCAGAAGTATTAAAAAAGATAACACCTAGGAAAGAAATAAAACCTAAGACGTTCCAAATTAAAGAAGGACAATGTTTAATAATTGGAGATCTTTTAAGAGTAGATTATCAAGAAGGTTTTAAAAATAGTTTTACTGTATTTATGTCTAATGATTTGAAAGTTAAAAGGTATAATGCTAAAAAGCAAGAAAAACTAAAGAATCTTTCTAAGACTTCACTGGATATTGGATTCCATCAAGATATAGTCATCAATGGCATGGGTTTCATTAAAATTGTCGAAAAAGCAAATGTAGACATCTATATAGATAAGAATGTAGAAGTAAGTATAAGAGAGTCACTTATATAGAAGATATGATCTATAAATTTGAATAAATCAAGGAGTAGTAATACTCTTTTTGTTATTTTTTCTAATATAAAATTGTTTTCATATTAAATTGTGCTATAATTAATTTAGGTGTTAAAAATGACAACAAATATTAAAGATATAGAAGTAAATTACATACAATATGGTAAGGGTAAAGATATAATACTACTTCATGGTTGGGGACAGAATATTGAAATGATGAAGCCACTTGGGGATAGATTGACAGAGTTTAAAGTAACAATAGTTGACTTACCTGGATTTGGTTGTTCTAAAGAACCTAAAAGTGAATTTACAATACATGATTATAGTGAAATATTAGAAGAATTAATAATAAAGCTTAAAATCAAAAATCCAACAATTATTGGACATTCATTCGGGGGAAGAATAGGGATAGTCTATTCTTCAAAATACAAAGTTGATAAACTAATACTACTTGGAAGTCCATGTGTTAGAGAAGATAGGGATTTAGGCATAAAAGTTAGAACCCTTAAATTTTTGAAAAAGATTCCAGTAGTAAATAAATTGGAACAATTTGCTAAGAATCATATGGGATCAACTGATTATAAGAATGCAAGTCCTATTATGAAAAGGATATTAGTAAATACAGTAAATGAGGATTTAAGTGACTGTGCTAGAAGTATTAAGTGTCCTACACTTATGATTTGGGGAACACTCGATGAGGCAGCACCATTAGAGGATGCTAAAAAATTAGAGGCATTAATTAAGGATGCTGGATTAGTTACATATGAAGGTGGTACACATTATGTATATTTGGAAAGATTAAACGAAGTAAGTAATGTCATTAAGACATTTTTAAGGAGTGAATAAGATGTTATTAACATATGTATTGTTTATTGTAATTCTATTTTATAGTTTAAATGTATATAAAAGAAGTCTACATATGCTTCAACAGAATCTATATAATGAAAATAATCGTTATTTGAAATGGATTAGTTCAAATGACAAGAGTGCACTGTTAAATTTGAATTGGTATGGTGTACTTTTTGCAACATTAATGTTCTTCTCAACACATTATGCGCTAAACTATTTCTTTTTAGTAGCAATGATGTTTGTATATGTAGTAAGCTACATTGTTGATAGGAAGAAAAGAGCACTTGATCAAAATAAGAAACCTTTAGTTATTACTGCAAGAGTAAAAAGACTTGTTACGACAATTGGTATTTTATATTTAATACCTTTACTATTATTCTTATATGTTAATGATGCATTTCATCCAATGTCAATTTTTGTTGTATTAATAGTTACCATATTTACTTCAATAAATTTTTACATAGTATATATTGCTAATTTAATTAATAAACCTATTGAAAAAATGGTGTTTAAATATTATGAAAATAAGGCGAAAAGCAAATTGAAAAGTATGTCTAACTTAAAGGTAATTGGTATTACAGGGAGTTATGGTAAAACAAGTAGTAAGAATATATTAAATGAAATATTGAATATCAAATTTAATAGTATCACAACACCAAAGAGCCTTAATACTTTTTATGGATTAATGATTACAATAAATAATACACTTACTAAATTTGATGAAGTATTTGTTGCTGAAATGGGTGCTTATGTAAAAGGTGAAATAAAAGGATTGTGTAAATTGGTAAATCCTAAATATGGTATTATTACAACAATTGGAACAGCACATTTACAAACTTTTGGAAGTGAAGAGAATATTATTGAAGGTAAAATGGAATTGATTGAATATTTACCTGATGATGGTGTTGGAGTACTTAATGCAGATGATTCAAAACAAGTTGCTTATAAAAGAAAAACTAAGTGTAAAATTATTTGGATTGGTATTGATAATGATGCCGATGTTAAAGCAAGTAATATAAAATGTGATTTTAATGGAACTAATTTTGATGTTACATTTAAAGGTGATAAGAAAACTTATAAATTTGAGACTAAATTATTAGGGAAACATAATGTATATAATATATTAGATGGTTTAGCACTTGGGTATGAATTTGGTATTGAGCCAAAGGACTTAATTCAAGCTGTAAGGAGAATTCATCCAGTTGAACATAGATTAGAACTAAAAAGAGTTGGTAGCATAACTATGATAGACGATGCTTATAATTCTAATCCAGTGGGAGCTAAAAGTGCACTGGACGTATTATCTATGATGAAAGGTAAAAAGGTTGTAGTAACACCAGGTATGGTTGAACTTGGGGAAAAGGAAGAAGAATATAATACAACATTTGGAGAACAAATTAGTACTGTTGCTGATGCAGTAATACTAGTTGGTGAAAAGAAGACAAGACCAATACTAAATGGGCTTAAGAATAAGAAATATAAAGAAAAAGATATATATATAATAAATGATGTTAAAGAATCTTTTAAGCTATTAGAAAAATTAAAAGGTAAAGAGGACTTATATGCTTTATTTGAAAATGATTTACCAGATACATATACAGAGAAGTAGGAGGAAAGTATGATTAAAGTAGGAGTTATTTTTGGTGGAGAAACAGTTGAACATGAGGTAAGTGTAATATCTGCTGTTCAAGCAATGAATAAAATGGACAATGAGAAGTATGAGATTATTCCAATCTATATTACAAAAGATAGAGAATGGTATACTGGGGAAGTTTTAAAAGACATTGAAACATATCAAGATATTAATATGTTAAAAAGATACTGTAAGAATGTTGTATTATTCTGTAGAAAAGGTGCTTTCGTTCTTCAGTCTAAAGGACTATTCGCATCAGTTGTGAAGGAAATAGACATAGCTTTTCCGATAGTACATGGTACTAATGTGGAAGATGGATCACTACAAGGATATTTAAGAAGTATTGGAATACCTTTTGTAGGTAGTGACGTAATGGCTGCTAGTATTGGTCAAGACAAAGTGATTCAAAAGCAGGTATGGAAAAATTTTGATTTACCTATGACAAAATATGTTTGGTTTTATGATACAGAATATAAAGAAGATAATAAAGCAGTAATAAAAAAAGTAAATTCACTTAATTATCCAGTTATTGTAAAACCTGCTACTTTGGGTAGTAGTGTAGGAATATCAGTTGCTAAAAAAGAGACTGACTTAATTAAAGCAATTGATGATGCTATTAGTTATGACACAAAAGTAGTTGTTGAGGAAGTTGTTGAAAATTTAACAGAAGTAAATATTGCTGTGTTTGGTAACTATGAATCACAATCTTTAAGTGAAATAGAGCAAGTTATGAGCGATAATGATTTATTAACATATGAAGATAAATATGTTGGCAAATCAAAGAAAACTCAAACAGCTTCAAAAGGAATGGTATCTGCATTTAGAAAGATTCCAGCTGATGTTCCAGAGAAGATAAAAGAAGAGGTTAGAGAAGTTGCCCTAACAGCATTTAAATCTTTAAATATTAGTGGTAATGTTAGAATTGACTTCTTAGTTGATCAAAAGAAGAAGAAAGTATATATAAATGAAGTGAATACTTGTCCTGGAAGTCTTGCATTCTACCTATGGGATGCTGTTGGTAAGAAGTACACTGATTTACTTGATGATATGATTAATCTTGGAATTAAGGAATATAAGAAAAGAACAAGTAAAACACATAGTTTTGATACAAATATATTAAAGGGTTATAGTGAATTAAGAGGAAGAAAAGGGAAACTAAAATAAAATTATTGGGGGTGATTTTATGGTAGAAGATGAAGATTTTAGTGGCTTAGCAACTATTCAAAATCTATCTTTTAATCACCCACTTTCTGAAGGAGAGATAGAGGAATTAAAGAAGATTTCTCTATTTTTAAATAACCTTAGAACAATTTACTTTAATGAGGGAATAGATTTTAATAGTATTGAAGTAATTAAACATATTGTAGAGTTTTGTTGTGGAAGAGATGATAGATTAATTGAAAAATATATAGTAAGAAGAAATTCTTCTTCTGAAGTAAAGAATATACTAGATATGAATTATCAAAATCCTGATACTTGGCAAGTAGCATATAAATCAACTTACAATAATTATACACTTACAACACTTCCAAAGTATCGTAAGTTAGAAGGCTTCCTAAATAGGATAGCAAATGATGCAAGGAAAGACACATGCTCTTTAGTAGAACAGATAATGAAAGTTTATGATAGAGTTAAGTTACTTGAGTATGATGAATCCTCCTCTTCTGATTTGCCAACAATAGCAGAGACAAAGAAAACTAACTCATTGGGCTTTAATTTGATATTTAAAGAAGTATTATCGAAACTAAATGTTAAATCGTATGTTGGTGCTATGAATGGTAATGCAACATCATATATAACTTTATTAAATATAGCTGATAGCAAATATAATTTATCAGGCATATATTTCTTTGATCCATCATCAGATAGTCTTCCAAAAGAAAAATACTTCAATGATGGAATTAGAAAGTTAGGATATAATTTCTTTTTACTAACTATAAAAGATATATGTTCTTTGAGGTCTGAGGACAAACTTGATGGTGTGTTATCAATAATAAGTGTAGAAGATTATCAGATGGCATTAGATAAGATGCAAATGTTTAAGATTAAAAGTGGAAACATATTAGTAAATAACTTTTTTGATAGTTTAAATATGAGCTTTGAAGATATCCATCATAATTTATTTAATGCTAATAGATTAAATATTGATAACATGATTGAAATAGTAGAGAAGGTTCATGCAAAAGATTATTATGGGAATATTAATGTTGATAATATATTTGATATTATAAAAGAAAATTATGAAAGTAAAAGAAAAGAATTATTCAAATTGGAAGAGTCAATAATTGATAAAGACGATTTAGAAGATGAATTTTAAATAGGGAAGTTTTTATGGAAGTAAGAAATAAATATGATATGGGTACTGGAATTTTAGTAGACTTAAAAAATACTGTTTCACTTTATATAACCCAGGAAACACGCTTTTCTAATTTAATTAGGAGAAGAAGAAAATTAGAAATGTTAGCAGCAGACATTGAAGCCTCTTTAGAAGATTATTACAGTAAACAGAAAAAATATGAATATGATAAAGCTTTTTTGAGCAATGCAAAAAAGGGGTGCAGTAATAGAAATGTAAATGGATTTTTGCGATTCCCAAGAGAGGTTTTGACTTCGTATATTTTTAGTAGTAATGACAAAATTGATCATGATTTAACTGAGTTAGATGCCTCTTTTTCAAAGTTAAACCAAGAATATGCAGGTATATTAGAAAGAAGAGATACCATTTCTGGATTAATTGAAGAAAATAGTAAAGCTGAGGAGGAACTTAGTAAATCGATTTTGAAAATAAAAAAAGAAGGGATCTTTTCTTATTCCTCTGCTTGTAATTATAGCAATGCATTTAATAATAATGGTTGTTCCTATAATTTTGAGGAGTTGGGGAAGAATATTAAAATGAAAAAAAGAGCATTTAATATTAATACAAGAGTAAATGCGCATAAAAGAAATAATTAATTTACAATTGTAATTTAATTATTTTATTTTGAGGAATTTTTGATTAAATGTATAATAATATAATTATAGCTAGTAAATAAACTTATTGACAAAAGGAATTATTATTAGTATAAGTAATTAAGTAAAGGAAGTGCTATATGACTAAAAAATTAGTAATAGTGGAGTCACCTAGTAAGAGTAAGACGATTGAAAAATATTTAGGCAAAGATTATAAAGTAGTCTCATCAAAAGGGCATATTAGAGATTTAGCGACAACTGGTAAATTTGGTCTTGGGGTTGATATTGAAAATGATTTTAAACCAAGTTATGTTCCGATTGATGGTAAGAAAAAACTTATTAGTGAATTAAAAAAGGAAGTTAAGGATTCTGATATGGTTTACCTTGCAACCGACCCGGATCGTGAGGGAGAAGCTATAAGTTGGCACTTAAAGGACGCGCTTAGTATAAAAGATAAAGATTATGAACGTGTTTTATTTCATGAGATAACTAAGGATAAGGTAATAGATGCTTTTAAAAATGCTGGTAAAATTGACGATAATTTAGTGCATTCACAAGAGACTAGAAGAATACTTGATAGAATAATTGGATTCAGATTAAGTAAGTTAATGCAGTCAAAAACAGGTGGAAAGAGCGCTGGTCGTGTTCAAAGTGTAGCACTTAAATTAATTGTAGATAGAGAAAGAGAAATAGAAACCTTTATACCAGAAGAGTATTGGACAATAGAAGCCGTATTTAATGAATTTGAGGCTAATTTATTTAATTATGATCATAAGGATATTGAAATAAAGAACGAATGTGAAGCAGATACCATTCTTTCTAAGTTAACAAATAAATTTAAAGTTGAATCTGTAGAAAAGAAAGAGAAACATAAAAAAGCAAAGGCACCATTTATTACTAGCACATTGCAACAGGAAGCTTCAACTAAATTGAATTTTTCGGCTAAGAAGACAATGAGTATTGCTCAAAAGCTATACGAAGGTATAGATTTAGAAGATGAAACAGTAGGTTTAATAACTTATATGAGAACAGACTCGATAAGATTAAGTGATGAGTTTATTAAGCAAGGATATAAATATATTAATGATAAGTATGGTAAAGAGTATGTTGGTTATGTAAAACAAGCAAAAGCCAAAGATAATGTACAGGATGCCCATGAAGCTATAAGACCAACTAGTGCTTTCAGAGAACCTTTATCAATTAAAAGATACTTAACAGCAGACGAATATAAATTGTATGCAATGATTTATGCAAGAGCTATTTCATCAATTATGGCTGATGCTAAAGTAAATGCAACAACAGTAGTAATTGATAATAATAATTATCAATTTAAAGCAACTGGTCAAACTTTAATATATGATGGATACTTAAAACTTTATAAGGATTATGAATCAAGTGAAGATAAAATACTTCCAGACTTAAAAGAAAATGAAGTTATTGATTCAAACGAAATTAATAAAGAACAGCATTTTACCCAGCCACCAGCTAGGTATACAGAAGCAAAGTTAATCAAAGAGATGGAAGAGTTAGGTATTGGAAGACCTAGTACTTATGCAAAGACTATAGATACAATTAAAGAAAGAGATTATGTTGTGGTTGAAGAAAAGAAATTCAAACCAACAGATATTGGTATTGAAACAACTGACAAGTTACAAGAATTTTTCTCTAATATAATAAACGTTGAGTATACTGCAGCAATGGAAACAGATTTAGATGATATTGCTCTTGATAATAAAGTTTCTATTAAAGTATTGAAGGATTTTTATGATAAATTTGAGCCTCTTGTTCAAGTAGCATTTAAAGAAATGGAGAAGAAAGCACCGGAAGAGACTGGCGAATCTTGTCCAGAATGTGGAAGTCCACTTGTAATAAGGAAAGGTAGATATGGCGAGTTTACCGCATGTAGTAATTATCCAGCCTGTAAATATATAAAGAAACAAGAAAAGGATATTAAACCAGTAAAAGAAATAGTTAAATGTCCTAAATGTGATGGAATGATCGTTGAAAAAACAACTAAGCGTGGAAAGATATTTTATGGTTGTAACAATTATCCAAAGTGTAAGGTTGCTACTTGGGATATGCCAACAGGTAATTTATGTTTGAATTGTAGTGAGTTATTAGTTACAAAAAATAACAAAATACATTGTAGCAGTTGTGATTATAAAGAGGAATAATCCTCTTTTTTTCTTTTGTATTTTATAACTGTATAACATACAGCTTTTTTCTGTTATAATAAGTATTAGGTGATAGAATGAAAAAAGTTATACTTATTGATGGTAATAATATATTATTTAGAAGTTACTATGCTACTGCATATTCGGGAAATGTAATGAAAAATTCGAAGGGATTTCCTACGAATGGCTTATATGGACTAATAAATATGTTAAATAAGATTATTAATGAAGAAAACCCAGTTTATATAATGGTTGCTTTTGATAAGGGTAAAACTTTTAGGCATGATAAATATGAGACCTATAAAGCAGGTAGAAGCGAGACTCCTCTAGAGTTAAAACTACAGTTTCCTATAGCGAAACAATTAGTTGAAGCAATGGGAATGACCTATTTAGAAGTTGATAATTATGAAGCAGATGATATTATTGGAACGTTTGCTGAAAAGGTAAAGGAAGACCCTATATTTGATGGGACTATCATAAGTAGTGATAAGGATTTATTACAACTTATTGCAGATGATCTTGATGTAAAACTTTTAAAACAAGAAGGTTTTATAAGGATGAATAAAGAAGAATTCTTTAAGACATATGGACTTGATCCAATTAGAATGATAGATTTGAAAGCACTTATGGGAGATGCTTCTGATAATATCCCAGGTGTTAAAGGAATTGGTGAAAAGACAGCTATAGCATTACTTCAAGAATATGGAAGCTTAGATGCTATTTATAAAAATATTGAGAGTATTAAAGGCAAACTAAAAGAAAAACTTGTTGATGGAAAAGAATCAGCATATTTTAGTTATGAACTTGCTACAATTTATTGCGATGTACCAATTGATACAGATTTTGAAAAAATTAAGTATAGAGGAATAGATCCTTTTAGATATATTGAATTATTAGAAGAATTAGAGTTTTACTCATTAATAAAGAAACTAGATATAAAAAAAGAAGAATTAAGAGATAATGTAGAAGCAGAAAACGAAGAGAATGATTATATTATCATAGATAATATTAATGACTTGAAAATTGAAGGAGATTTCTCTTTATATCTTGAAAATTATGGATATAATTATCATGCTGACAAACCAATTGGGTTTGGTATTTATGATGGAAAAAATAGTTATTATGTACCTTTTGAGTTATTAATACAAAACAGTGATGTATTATTATCAACTTATAATAAGTTCACTTATGATTTGAAAAAAGTAATAATTACACTTAAACATTATGGATTGTCTATTGATAATTGTAATTTTGATACAATGATAGCAGCATATCTTCTTAATTATAATATAAAAGATGATATTGCTTATATTATGAATAATATGGGCTATCCTGTAGGTTTTTATGAATCAGAATTTGGTAGTCTTGCAAAACTTAATATGCCAAGCGTTGATGTTGTTGCTAAGAATGCAGTAAAAAAAGCTAAATTTATTTATGAAACTAAAGATAAGATGTTAGAAGATATTAGAAATGAGGATGCTATTTATCTATTTGAAAGTATAGAAATGCCATTAGTTAGTGTACTCGCTGATATGGAGCTTACTGGAATTAGAGTCAATAAGGAGTTTCTTACTTCGATGGGAAATGAATTAAAAGAAAAAATGGATAATTTAACAACTGAAATTTATAATTTAGCAGAAGAAGAGTTCAATATTATGTCACCAAAGCAATTAGGAGAAATTTTATTTGTTAAAATGGGATTACCTTATCCAAAAAAGAGTAAGGATAATACTTATTCTACGAGTAAAGATATACTTGATAAAATAAGGACAGTTCATCCTATAATTGAGAAGATTGAAGAATATAGAACACTTGCCAAACTCTATAATAATTATTGTATTGGACTAATTAGTGAAATAAAAGAAGATGGTAAAATTCATACAATATATAATCAAACTCTAACTAGAACAGGAAGACTATCTTCAAGTGAACCTAACTTACAAAATATACCTATAAGATTAGAATATGGGAGAATGATAAGAAAAGCATTTATACCAGAAGAGGATTCAATTCTTTTATCGAGTGATTATTCTCAAATAGAATTACGTATCTTTGCAGCACTTTCAAATGCAACTAATTTGATTGAAGCCTTTGTAGAGGATAAAGATATTCATACTAAAACAGCTAGTGATATATTTGGAGTATCAGAGTCTATGGTGACCAAGGATATGAGGAGACAAGCAAAAGCTGTTAACTTTGGCATTCTATATGGTATCAGTGGATTTGGATTATCTGAAAACCTGGATATTGATGTTGCGAGTGCCAAAAGGTTCATTGATGGATATCTTAATACATATCCAAGAATAAAGGAATTCACGAACGAAACTATTGAAGAAGCTCATAAACTTGGGTATGTGAAAACAATAATGAATAGAAAAAGAACAATAGAGGAGCTAAAGAATAAGAATTATATGATTAGATCACAAGGAGAGAGGATGGCACTTAACACACCAATACAAGGAAGTAGTGCAGACATTCTTAAGAAAGCAATGATTGAATTATATGAAGAGTTTAATAAGAAAAAACTAAAAAGTAAAATGATTCTTCAAGTGCATGATGAATTAGTATTTGATGTATTAAAAGAAGAAGAGCCTATTGTTACAAAACTAGTCAAAGACATAATGGAAAATACATATAAATTCAGTGTTCCATTAAAAGTAGAAATAGAAAAAGGTAACGACTGGTACGAAGCAAAATAATAAAATGTTAGTTAAACATTAAAATAAAAAGTTCAGCATATAAATGTTGAACTTTTATTATTTAATCATAATTATTTTTTACTTGTTTTAGCATCAAATGAAATTACTTTATATATACCATTTTCTTTGATGGCGGTAATATCGCCAGATAAAAGTGGGGCAAAAATGAAGTGCTCTTCAATGTTTGGGAACTGTTCAATATGAAAATCTACTGTACTGCCACTTTGCTCATATGGCCTTAGAGTTGGAGTTCCTAAGCAAATAGATTTCACTTCTTCATTTGTTTTTCTCATGATATTTATAGGACATAGAATATTATAATAATGATCTCTATCAAATATTCTTTTTGCAGTAGTATCATATACATATCTTTGATTATCAAAAGTGAACTCTATCCATCCATGATTATAGTCGTGTTTTTCTCCGGAATGTAATGTACCTCTTACTAATTGATCACTATCCTGCATAGGCAATATAGAAATCATACTGCCAGCGTAACAACGGTGGTTTAAATAACCTCGGATTAAAGCTGTGCTAAAGGATTCACCATCAAATGTAACATTTTTCAACATATTTGAAAAATATTGAACTACAGCACTATTTACGGTATTTGAAAATAAAACATCTAAATTAGCAATTCTCACATTGTGGCCATTATTTTCTTTTTGTACTTTCATTATTTGTTCAAACGATTCTTTATCACTCATAAAATTCACTTCTCTTTAACGTGTTACTATACATTATTAAATTATTAAAG
>JAVBQF010000029.1:0-35970 GCA_031549195.1 Bacilli bacterium | reverse complement strand
GTCATTATGTGCAAAAATACAGCAATAGTTTATTAAAGCATCCACTTTATCAGTATACATATTTTTAAGTTTATTACTTTCTTTAACAACCATCTGTATCTTCTCAAAAAGCTCTTCACTATTCATATAATCTCCTTATGTAGTAAACTCTCATACACCTATTATATCTATTAATTGTACATGAATCAATGAAAAAAAGAACGGCTTATATGCTAAGCAATTCTTTCTCTTTTTCTTTTACTTTCTCTTCTATTAATTTATTATACTCATTTACTAAATCCTGTACTCTATTGGATAAACCTTTTTCTTCATCCTCTGGTAACTTTTGCGATTCGATATCTTCAATTGCATCTCTTCTTATATTTCTAATTGCGACCTTTGTCTCTTCAGACATTGCTTTAACTTGTTTTGTAAGTTCTTGTCTTCTTTCCTCAGTAAGTACTGGTATTACTATTCTAATAGTCTCACCATCATTATTAGGTGTATATCCTAAGTTTGATTCAAAAATTGCTTTTTCTATCGATGATAAACAACTTCTATCGAAAGGCTTAATCTGTAGCTGTCTTGCTTCTGGAACCGATATTGTTGCAAGTTGTTTAAGAGGTGTATCAACTCCATAATAAGGTACAACAATACCATCTAAACTACTAGGATTTGCTCTTCCAGCTCTTACTGTAGAAAACCTCTTTTCACAAGACTCTAAAGTCTTCATCATCTTATCTTCAGTTTCAAGTATAATATCATTACTCATTTGTATTCACTCCCTATTAATATTGTACTATAAAATAAATAATTGTAAATAGATTTAAATTGACAATTATTTTAAAAGTGATATATTACATAGTACATTAATGAAAAGGAGAACATTATGAGTGCTATAACAAATGAGCAAAAAGAAGCAATTGGATCAATGATTAAACCACTTAATTTCCTTATTGGCGAAGCTCAGCAACTTGCTTTAACATTACAAAATGAAGTACATACTTCAGATGATATTAATGCTGCATCTGAAAGATTTCTAGCAACAATAGAATACTTCCAACCAACTTTTAGAATTGGAACAGCTAGTGCATATTCAAAAATCAAATTGGATGAAATAAAAAGATAACATAAATAATATGTTGTCTTTTATATTTTTATTTTTTCTTTTTTTATTCTAAAATTCCACTTGCTTAAGAAACTATTAATTATAAGCTTTATCTCCTCATATCTATCGTTTCTAATCACTTCATGACCAACATTATTAACTGTTACTAGCATTTTCTTTTCAGTAGCAATTTTACCAAATACATATTCACCTGTTTTAGTTGGTACTATTTTATCAATTGTTCCTTGAACTATTAATGTTGGTATTTTTATTTTTGATATGGTATCTTGATATTCCTCTACTAATTTTCTAAATTCCATTAAAGCAGTCATTGATACTTTAGTTATAAAGGTAAACTTAGAAGAATTATCATAGGCATTAAAGGCATCGGCACTTTCCATTACTCTGTTGATAATTCCCTTTTCTTGAGCAAAATATTTAAAAGACGGTGCTAATAAAACAATTCTTTTAACTTGCTTATATTTAGTTGCAAGATGACAGGCTATAACACCACCCATCGAGTGACCTATAATATATATTTTATGATATCCATTATTAATAAGTCTCTCAACTTGATATTCAGATACTTCAATCCATTTTTTCTTAGTTGAATCTTTTCTTCTAGTATCATGTCCTGGCAATGTAAAATAATATACATCTAAGCCTCTATTTAGTTCTAGATAATTAGCAAGTTCTTCCATATCATATGTTCCACCTGCAAACCCATGAATCAATAAAACAGCTTTTCTACATCTCATAACTACACCTCTAAGCTCTCTTACCTATTGTTTCTCCTAATTTGACTTTTGTTTCAATATCTTTTTTAGAATTATTAACTATATCTTTATCTATTTTAACAACATTTTCTTTAAATAGGACAACTACTGTAGATCCTCCAAATAAGAAGTATCCTTTTTCATCTCCTCTTTTAAATTCTTTTATATCATGATTTTTTATCTTACCAACAAGCATTGCCCCTACTTCCATTTGAATTACATTATCAAAGTTTTTAGTTTTAAGGATTGAAAATTCCCGTTGATTCTGTTTAAACACCTTATGTTTTTTAAACGCTATTGGTCCAACTGTGTGAAGAATACCATTTATTTTTTTATTACTTATAACTTCTCCGTCATCAATAAATGAATATCTATGATAATCATCTACATCTAATCTAAATACTAAGCAGACTCCATTCCTATATTCCTCTGCTAAACCACTATCTCTTAATAGCTCCCTAGTAGTATATGTTTTACCCTTGATCTGCATTTCTAGATTATCATCTATCTCATAATATAAAAGCTTAGAATCAGCAACCGCCATTACATCACTAACCCTTTTTGAAAAAGGTCTTCTACCTGACAATATTTTTCTTGTAAAGAAATCATTGAATGATTTAAACTGTTTATCTTCATATTCGCTCATATCAATTTTATTTTTCTTTATAAATGGCTTAATTAGTCTCCTTGAGTTCTTACTATTCATATATAGTGAACCAGCTTTTGATACAGTTTTTCTAGTTGCAAAAGCTAAAACTATAGTACCTATAACAGTGCTGTATAAAAGAGTCGACGATAGCCGACTTTTTTCTGTGTATTGTTTTTTGTTTTTTCTATCAATAACCTCTGATTTCATCATTACATCCTTATCTTAAAAATAACATCCATATTGCAAATGCTATTGCTGCAACTGTAAAAAATAAATTTAAATTTTTTCCAGGTTTTTTTATTACCTTTACATTTGATATAAATAGTACTGACATAAGAGCCATAACTACTGGAAAAGCTACATTAAGCCACGATGCTTCAAAGATAAAATTTACTAGCCAAACAAATGGGAATATTATAGCTGCTGATGTTATTGGTAATCCAGTAAAGACTTTAACCGGTCCTAGTTTTTCAGCCATTATATTAAAATATGCTAAACGTGAAATACCACCTAATATATACATTGAATAAATAACAAAATGATACCATTCATTTAATCCTAAAGATAATAATATCACTACTGGAAAAACCCCAAATGCAAATATGTCTGCTAAAGAATCTATTTGAATTCCATATTTAGAATCTTCATCTGTCTTATTGTGTTTTCTAGCAATTTTGCCATCAAACATATCACATATACCAGATAAAGCTAAACATAATATCGCATAATTCAACTCACCCTTCATTGTTAAAAACATTCCTATTATTGCTGATATAACTCCTAAAGATGTAACAGCAAATGCCCTATTATACTTTCCAATAAACATAAAATACCTCTTTCCTACTCTACCTATAACTAATTATATTTTTATTTTTCAAATATATATCATTATAACATAACATTTCACAAATTGACAAATACATTTAAAAATAGTATAATATGCGCTACCTATTATGAAAGGAAAAGGCTATATGAAACTTAATGATTTGGTTATAATGTATGGTGATGAAACTGATAAATACATTCCCTATAGTGAAAATCTATATGAGTTTTTGTGTGAGAATTTTCCTGATAGTACTGAAAGAATTAATATGCTTTTTCAAATATATAGTCATAACAACTCTGTTACAACTGCATTACTAGCAAATAATACAGCTTTAGAAAAGAAAGTTGATGAACTTAGCAAAGGAAGTTCTACCAATATCAAAGAACAGACATCATATATCCCAAAAAGTGTTAAGAAAAGAAAAGATCCTATTAAGCAAACAACTAAGTTTGGACATAATATTACTTCTTATAAAGACCAACTTGAGTCATGTGATGATTTTTCTTCATTTGAAACTTTTTTGCCAGATAGACATAATAAAGATTATGATTCACTTATCACTCTAATAAAACTTGAACTATTAAAACAAATAAAATGTGCAAGAAGTTACAGAAAAACTGCTGATTCAAAAGCTGAAGATGATTTCTATAGAAACGAAGAAACAAAATATGAAGTAAAACTTGCTGCTGTAAGAGAGTATCATAGAGAATCAAAGGACGAAACAGATGAATTAACAGATTCTAGTCTTTCTGGAATTAATATAATATATCTAAAAGATGAAGATGGTACACCTTGTGTCTTATCTGATATTGAAGGAATTATCAATTCACCTGCTAACCTATCCCTTCAATCTATAGCTAATTTATTTACTTCTGTTACAGAAGGACACTTCCCTTTATATAAAAGATATTCTGTAATGGATACTTATAATGATACGTTTATAAATTCAACAAGACGAAGTGTTGCTAGAATTATATTTGATAAGGTTGATGAGAGAACATATATTCTTTGTAAAGCTCATATTAAAAGAAGTAGTAAAGTAAGCGGTTATCATACTGAAATGGTAAATAGAGCTAATTTATATGAAAGGCAAAGAGAAGAAATAAAAGCCCAATTACATTCTGATAAAAAAGAGCAACTATTACAAGAAGGTAGAGAAACAACTGAGCAAATTAAAAGATTACTATCTCCTAAAAAAAAGGTTAAAGGAGGTAGACACAATGATTAGTTTTGACAAAGAAATAAAAGATATAGACTCTTTAATAAAAGAATTTGAAAAAACAAGAGTTGAAGATGTAGTACATTTTATGAAGCCATTCATAAATCCTTCAGATAAAATGGATTTAAAAGAAATATTTTCAAAAAATGCAGAAGACTTAGTATTATTGTGTTTAATATCTCTATATAAACCAAATATAGAATTTAATGAGCTAAAGGAATTAATTGACAAACTTTCAGTATTAAACAAGCTTAAAGATAATCAAAAGCTAATTAAACCTTTCACTGATTTAGCACAACTACTAGGACATTTTCAAGGAAAGACAGATGAAAATGCTGAATTGAAGGATATGTATATATATAGTATTGATCCACTTGAAATAAAAGAGAATGAAAGAAGACGCTACGAATATATTGTATCTTCACTTAATTTTATTTTTGGAGATAGTGAAGATGGAGATATGGCAAAAGAAGTGTTTTTTGATATATGCAATCTTTATGATGCCAAAATATTTGAGTGGCTTGCTACTATCTATAAAGGATATCACAGTTATAAAGATAAAATGAAAGCTTATGAAAGTACAGCTCAAGGTAAGACAGCACTTGAGAAAATAGTGCTTGGTGAGATTTTATCAGAATTTGACAAACTTGGAATAACCCAGGGTTTCCAAAACATAGTAGCTGAATATGGTATGATGGAACAACAACACACAAGAGAATGTAAAGAGTTTTCTGCTATCAGAAAGTCTCTAATTTCCATTAAAGAAATATTACAAAAAGCGGGAAAAGAAGGAAGAATAACTAAGTTAGATTTAGAGCTCCTTAGAAAAGCGAAAATAGATACACCGACAATTGAACACATTATAGCTAAAGTATTACAATTTAATGATACTATTTATAACAGTACTAAAGCACGAAATTATAGACTACAAGAAAGCTATACAGATAAAACAAATAATCCTCTTAAAAAGGCCCTTGCGAAATATGGAATTAATATAAATTCTTTAAACGAAGAATTTAGGCAATCTTTGCATGATAAAGAAGCTCTTTGTCCTGGTGAAATAGATAAAATGCTTACTATATTAAAACAAGCAGATTATCCATTTTTAAGAAACAATTATAAGCTTCTTGTAGAAATACTACTTACATCTTCTGCAAGCGCATTGAAAAATATAAGTATATGTATAAATAGTGACTATATTGATTTAGATTACTTAGAAGCACATCTTTCGATATTTGCAATAAATGAAGGAGACATTAAGGGAGAAGAGCCAATTATAAAAGAAACTCTATATAAAGTTTTTGCAAGTAACATGTCATTATTAAGAAAATCAAATATTTATATTCCACATATTAAAGATTTTAACCCAAATATCTTGACTATGAACAGCGAAGCACTTGGAAACATAATTCTATCATTAATGGAATATGGTCTTAATTATAATGAGTTAGCAAGTAATTATGATATTCTTGATTATCCTAGTTTAATTAGAGTTGTTGATAGTTTTATAGAACTCGGGCTTTATGATATAGTTAAAAATAATCCAAGCATAGTAACTACCAATGGTGAAAGCTTAATTAAACGTATAATTTTATGCCAACTTCTAGATAAAGAATTTCTAACTATCAATAGTGAGAATAAAAGGGAATTGCTTCCATTTGTTACTTCAGATGTATTTGAAGTAGACCCTGGTGTTGTTATAAGCGATAATGACCTAGATGATTATATAAATAATGATGTACATTGCTATATCTATGAAGATTTATATCAAAGTCTGGATTCACAAGAAGTATTTTCACCTGCAAGTCATAATACTAGAACACTTGAAATAATTAAAGCATTAGAACATTATAAAGGTAATGATCAAACATATTATTTTGATGACATCGCAATTTCAAAAAATAAAGTTCAAAGAAATATGGAAACATTGTTAAATGAAAGTAAAAAAGATAATTACTTTGAATGCATTAGAAATGTTGCATATACTTCCATCCTTTATGGTTCTATATTATCTGATGGTCAATGCCAGGCAATAGATAAATGCCTAGCTAGCTTAGAACTTAGTTCTGAGGGCACTACGTCAACAAAAGTAAAATAAGTATAAAATTATACTTATTTTTTTAATAATATATAAGGGATATTAAATACTTGTATGCCAATGTAATATGGTCCAATTGTATAAAGTGGATAAAATATATTTACCCCTATTTTATCTAAGTAGAAATTATTGGGATTAAAATATTTTTCAATATTACTATCCAAATCTTCAAAGTAACTAACGTTTCCACTATCCATTCTTCTGGCGGCTTCTTTTTTTATAGTATTTAATATTACTGTTTGATAATCACTATCAAATAAGTCGGATAGTGTTAACAGTCCGTTAGTTATTAAATTCCAGCTATTACCCACTCTATCTGTATTACCATGAGCACCACCTAAATATTCATAATTATCAATATAAAGACTTATTAAATTTTTAGTGTCTAATGTTACAGTTGTAGTCATATCTATTTCATAAGGAGAAAAAGTATACCCTTCTTGTTTATCTTTTTTATAGTTATCTATTGCATCACCATAGTATCTAAAATCTTTATTTAATCTATTGTTTACCATTTCAACATAATAATTATTGAAAGTATTATTAAGCATAATATAGGGATATTGAATAGATTCTTTTAGCATTACATTATTATCATAAATGTAATTTCTTTTAATATTTTTAAAGTTAACCACATAAATCACCTAATATATTATATGCTAATTAGACCACAATACCTATAATTAGGTATTTTTTCATTTCAACAAAGTCTTCATTACTCATATTTCTTAATTCTTCTATATTATTATGGGTTTTAATTGGAATCCAAGGAATATCGCAATACTTTTCTTTTAGCACTTTTCCCAATTCATAATTTAATATTGACTCTTCATAATATACTTTTTTATATTTAATAAAAATCACCTCTATTTGCCTACTCTTAGTCTAAACAAATAGAAGTGATTTATTACCTATATATGTCTTTTGTCTTCAAATACATATGGATTATCTCTAACATAAACAAAACCATCTGTTAGTTCTTTATTCTCAAGTAGTTTTTCAGTCATAGTATAATCAATTGTATAGCCATTCTTAATAGCAATAGTTTCTGAAAAAGTATTATCAGATTTTATCACCATGACTATTCTTTTACATATAGCTGGGTGCGCAAACAGGTTCTCTGTTGCAATACTTATCATCTTGCAACCATAACCACAGCCACGGAACCCTTCTGAAACAGCATATTGTAACTCATAAATTCCCTTATCATACTCTAATGCTTTAACAAACCCAATTTGCACTCCGTTTAAAGTTGCTATAGTGGTATCTTTTTCATTTACGGCTAATCTCTCGGTAACACTTTGGTCTTTTTTCATAGTTTGAAGAAAATCTAAATCAGAGGGAGTTATTTGCCTTAAAGTAATATTAGTCATGTCAAACCTCACTATTTAATTTATTATCAACAAAAAAGTCCTAATACACGGATTAAGAACTATTTTAAATTTTATTTAGGACTTCTAAATCCAATTGCAGCAATTATTAAAGTACAAAATGCTGTTGCTGCTATTAACACTTCAAAGTTTGCTCCTTTTTGTGATGCAATCATTATTGCCATTCCTATCCACATAATTGAAATAATTAAGGCAGTATAGGGATATTTTATATGAAGCATAATATTTTTAACAAATTTATTACTAGTACTCATTGAAACATCCTTTCACATATATTTTGAAATAAAAACTCATCACCCTCAGCTAACGAAGTAAGTGTGTCTAAAAGTAATTCATAACTCTCACTCTTGCTATATTTGGTATTCTCTTTTAGATCATTTTTTATTCCAACTCTTTCACAATAATCAAGTGCATATTCCATAGCACCTAGCATAATTTTAGGAAATTTATTGTTTCCATACTTATTGTCAATCATTGTAATAGAGCTTAAATAAGCTTGCATAGCCTTTAATAATTGGAAATTATTCATATCAAGTTTCAGATTGAGTGCATTTTTACTGTCAACAAACTTTGTAAACACTCTTATTAAATGTCCGTTTTGCACAAGATTGTCAGCTACATTATTATTTCCACGCATATTGTTAGCCTTTATGTTCATAGCAGATGCTAAGGAGTTAATAAAGTCATTATTTGTATCAATATTAATAGAACAATTTCGTAATGCATTTACTAAATCTGGGCAAAAGCAATTAGCTGTAGCTTTCATTAAATTACCATAATCTACGCTTCCATTTAAAATATCCTTATATGCCTTTGTCCATAGATAAAAGGCTTCTTGAGAGGTAGGTTTACTAGCAATTATACCAAAGTCAATAAAGGCTATCTTGTTTTCTTTTAATAAAATTATATTTCCTGGATGAGGATCTCCAAACAAATAATCCTCAACCATGGCAGCACGAAGTGCTTCACCGCCTGCTATCATTATTTGAACCCAAACATCAGAACCGGTTATGCTTTTAGCATATTTATCAAGAGACTCTCCATGCTTAATATCCGTAATTAAATCAGCAAGTGTTGGACCTTCAATAAATTCTTGAATAATTACATATCTACTACTAAGTTCTCCATACACCTTAGGTATTACCACATAAGGATGTCCACGGTACATCTTTCCAAAGTATACCATATTAGCTATTTCTCTTTCATAATCAGTCTCGAGTATACAATTACGACTAAATTCTTCAAAAGCTTCTTTATAATCCATTATATTATTCGGTAAAAACTTGCTCATTATTTTTACAATTTGTTTTAATTTCATCAAATCTTTTTTCAGTCTATTAGCAATACTGGGACGCAATACCTTAATAGCAACAACTTCTCCAGTTTTTAATTTTCCCTTATAAAGTTGAGCAAATGATCCACATGCAAATGGCACATCTTCAATATATGAAAACATTTCTTGATTTTTAACAACACTATATATATTTAATGGTTCTTGCTCTACTTTATTAAAAACATCAAATTCTCTTGGACCTGCCCATCCATCAGTAAAATTTTGTGTTACACATAAAATTTGTAAAAACTTTATGTAAACTCCACCCATTTCTTTCAACGAATAAAATACAGTTCTCTTATATTCAGAGTCTTTATTAGTCATATCACTAAAATATATCTTTCCAAGCTTAGAAATTAAAGAGAAAAATAATGAATGTTTTTTCATTTCTTACCTCCAAACCCAATCCAGAACAGTACAACAGTCATCCCTAAGGCAACAAGTGGTAGCATTAATCCATCTTGCTCTAAAGAAACGACTATTAAAATTAGTGCAAACCATATTGCTATTATACTAATTGAAACAAATGCATATTTCATACCAATACCCTTACTTTCACAGTCTTTAACTACAATTATTTTACCATATTCTATTATATTTGCCAATATTCATCTAAATTTTAAGAATATTGCTTATTGCCTAAATCTATCATTTTATTTTTTTGTTGCATAATTAATTTGCAACTATCATCTTCTAAAAGAAACAACTCGATATTTTCAAGTCCTATAATCATCAAAATCGCTCATCACCATTTATCTAAATTATACACTATTTACAAAAAAATAAAAACTCCAACTTTAATAGTCAGAATTTTAATATATAAAATGTGCAATGTGTTTGCTTTATGACATAATTTTGCTTACAACATTTTGTAATATTAGGTTTTGGTTCTATGGTCTTCCTAGCACAATGTGTTATTAGTATGACTAACAGTGCAGTTTGCTAATTATTTTCTAAAATAAGATTACTGAACATTTGAATCAGAATTATTCATTTTAAAATTATCAGTACTCATATAAACTTTATTTAAAATTGGAGAAATAATAGTTCCTAATGTCACCAGTATAGTACATACCCAAATCAGTCTGCCATAAAACCCCAAACCACTAATTATGTCCCAAGCAATAGTTAAAATCATTATATCTAAAATTACTGAGAGTAATATTGTTAAGTTTTTTGCCCATATAACAATATCATTTTCATTTTTAATAAGTAGTAGTAGTGAAATATGAGCTGAGGAATAAGATAATACTATTAAAGTCCACAGCATTCTCCAAGTAAAGTAACTGCTATTACCACTGCAAAAGATAATACAAGAATTTAAAAAGCCCCAAATAATAAGTATCGACCAAATACAAGCCAATAAACAAATTATCATTCCAAAAGTTGAAAATAACTTGTATTTTTCTTTTTCATAAAGCGTAGAGCAACAAAGCCCTGATATACTAAACGCAAATATAGTAGCTGTTGTTGACAATATTTTACCTTCCACTTTCCCAAAATTTCCACTCAAAATGATTATTATCCATATTAAAGCACTAAAACATAAAGAACCAATTAAAAGCTTTAAAATACTTTTCCTCATTTATTTACCTCCATACCTTAAGCATATTTTAGCATTTTTTTAATAAATATGAAATGCTTTAATAATAATTTATAATTGCTATTTACATATAATATTTCTAATGCTCCCATTTTAAATTGCTGAGTTTGTACTAGTAAATCTACATATCATATCTACCTTTTTTAAAAATTTTTCACTTATGATTATTTTTTCAGTTTCTATTGTTAACACTTTTACCACCTCCAAGTACAACAAAAAACCAACTATTTCTAGTTAGTTCATTATTACTACTTGAACAATAAGTTCAAGTTTCCTATCACTATGGTGCTGAATGACTGAATTGAACAGTCCTCTGACCCTTACCAAGGGCCTGTTTTACCACTAAACTAAATCAGCGTTTATATTAATTAAATATAACATATTAAACTAATATTTAAAAGACTATTGTCTAAATAACCTTTTCGACGATTGAGGCAATAGCATTTTTACAGTTCCTCTTGTAGTAAATTCATATGTGTCACTTATATATGGTAGTTTTTCACCATCTACACAAAAGTTTTTATCTGGTGCATCTAAAAATTTGACGCCAAAATTATCAGTCTGAAATTGTATTACGCCGCTACTCTTTGTTATATCTTTAAATATAGCACTTATTCCTTTGTTTAAAGTATCCACTCTATTCTTTAGGTCGACTATTAATACTTCAAATGCACCATCATCTAAAACAACATTATTACCTTTATATATAGGAAGCCCAGCGATACTTGTTGAGTTTGATACTAAAAGTATTGAACATCTTGCATCATACTTTTTACCATCTACTGTATAAACAATATTATAATTAGTTGGTTTCTTAGCTACCTCAGCTAATCCTTTTTTAAAATAGGCGGAATATCCATGTTTTTGTTTCTCTAAGCTACTTATATCATACGCAATATCTAAAAACTTTCCTACTCCTGCTACATATATGAATGGAGTTCCATTTATATCACAAATATCAACATTCTGAAAAGCCCCCGACATTATTTGATGTATCATATCTTCAACATCACCAAAATACCCATGCATTCTTCCAACATCATTAGTTGTACCAGTTGGAATGTATGCAATCCTTGCATTAGAATTAACAACAGCTCCTTGTATAGCTTCATTTAATGTTCCATCACCACCAGAAACTATTATTAAATCCAAGTCTTTAGAGGTTTCAATCAACTCTTTTGCATGCCCAGGATGATCTGTTTCTAAAATGTCACTATTATATTTATGAAATTTTAATGCCTTTTTAATTTTAGAACAAAAATCAGCACTTACGACTTTACCACTCTTAGGATTACGTATCACTAAGCATTGTTGCATATTATTCCTCCTTCTTTAAAGTATGTGAATTACATTTTAATATAAATGGTTATATAATGTCAAATATACGTTAATAATATTATAAAAATTTACTTTTGAGCATTGTTCCGATATAATTATAATATATTAATAAATAATATGGAGGATTTTATGGAAGCACAAGGAAAAAAAGGAACTGTCTTTACGCGAAAGATTGAAACTATTGCACAAGAGACACAATTTGCAAATAACAAACTAACAGAGTATGTTAGGACGAATGATAAAAGTAGCTGGATAGCAGCAGCAGCTCTCATACCAGTAGTTGGTCCTTTGGTAAGTGCTTCAGGAATGATTGCAAACTCTGGTGAAAGAAGTCCATTAAATCCTCAAGAAGACTTATTAGAATTAGCAATCCAAAATGTATATTATCAAGCTCTTCAAGAATACTTGTATCCAGAATCAGAAGCCAATCTAACTACAGTTACAGTAGAAATGAAAGCAAGACCCCGCTTTATGGCTATCACTGATGTTAATTTTCAAAATCTTAAAGAGGGTGAGCATCATTATACTGAAGGAGAGTTAAGAGCTGAAATGACAAGATTACGTCAGATATTACTCTTTGGTGATAAAGTAAAAGGAAGTGGTGCATTATCCTTTATAGAAGGATCAGAAAGTCCTGTTATTGAAGAAAAATTAGTATCGACCATCGATAACTTTATAGCAACAGGAAATCAAGATTTACTAAATAATTTTGTTGCACTTTATCATAGAGAAAAAAGTTATGCTGCAGGTGATGAAGGAGTATCTCCAACACAAACAGCAAGAATTCATGATAATGATAACATTACAGTTGCCAATTTAGATGTGACCAGTGCAATGCCAGCCTTTATGGCTAGAAAGACTGAGTTAAATATACCTGCATATTTAAGAAGAGCACCAAAGGAAAGAGAAGAATCTATTATAGAACAAGAATGGACGCCAGAAAATGCTAAAGTCCCTGACTACTTAGTAAGAAGTAGAGCAAAATGGGTAAGAAGAAAAGACCCTGATTATTGCATAGCTCATGGTTTACGTCCTATTACCACTACAATTCCCAGTGGTCATCCAAAAGGAAGACAGATGTAATAAAAGACATATATTTCTATATGTCCTTTTTATTTGTCTTTTCTAGTTCTCTTTTTTTATAGTGAGTATGCAACAACTTATGGGCAAGCTCTCCACCTACTTCGCCTAAGAATTCACTATATAGTTTCTTAATTTCACTATTTTCACTTGAAATTCTAAGTTCATTTGAAGAATCATCTTGATATAGAGCTTTAGCTCTTTTATTTAATATTTCTTCATTAGTATTAAAGTAATATGGTTGACCTCCACCACCTACACATCCTCCTGGGCAAGCCATTATTTCAATTGCATGATAATGTGCTTCTCCATTCTTAATGCTTTCAAGTAGTGTTCTTGCATTACCAAGACCGTTAGCAATAGCTATTTTTAACTCTTGACCCGCAACAATTACATTTGCTTCTCTTAATCCGGTCATACCTCTTAATTCTTTAAAGTCTATTTTAGGTAATTTCTCATTTGATAATAAGTATGATGCATTTCTTACAACTGCTTCAATTACTCCGCCAGTTGTACCAAATATTACTGATGCTCCACTTGATTCACCCATAAGTTCATCAAACTTAGAATCATCTAAGCTTTCAAAATCAAGACCTGCTTCTTTTATCATTCTAGCAAGTTCTCTAGTTGTGATTACATAATCAACATTCTTAATATCTTTTTCTGCTAATTCTTCTCTTGCGGCTTCATATTTCTTAGCAAGACAAGGCATTACTGATACTACTACCATATTATTTGAATCAATATTTAGTTTTTTTGCCAAATAAGTCTTAGCTATTGCCCCAAACATTTCATGCGGTGACTTACAAGTTGATGGAATATCAAGTAACTCTGGATAGTGATATTCAATGAAATTAACCCAAGCTGGACAGCAACTAGTAAGAATAGGAAGTCTTCCTCCATTTTGTAATCTATCAAGGAATTCTTTAGTTTCTTCTATTACTGTTAAATCAGCTCCAAAATCAGTATCCATTACTTTATCAAATCCTAATTCTCTTAGTGCTGTTACCATTTTGCCAGTAACATTACTTCCAATACCCATTCCAAACATTTCACCTAATGCTACTCTTATAGCTGGTGCAGTTTGAACTATAACTACCTTTTCAGGATTATTTATAGCATCCCATACTTCCTTTGTATTATCTACCTGTGTTAATGCTCCCGTTGGACATACTGATACGCACTGTCCACAGAATGTACAAGGTGACTCAGTGATTGGATTATTGAACGCTGTTGTCATCAATGTTTCGAAACCACGATGAGCTTTTGAGTATACTCCCACTGTTTGAACATTATTGCACATTGTCTCACATCTACCACATAAAATACATTTATCAAGGTTACGAACCAAGGATAAACTTGATTCATCCCTTGGTCTTTTTCCTCTTTTACCTTCATAGTTAATTTCTCTTACAGAAAGTTCTGCTGCAAGTGATTGTAATTCACAGTTTCCATTTTTTGAACAAGTTAAACAGTCATTTGGATGGTCAGAAAGTAATAATTCTACCATTGTTCTTCTTGCTTTAATTGCTCTTTTAGAATTAGTTTTAATAATCATTCCATCAGTCACTTTAGTAGCACAAGCAGGAACTAAATTTCCTCTTCCTTCAAGCTCTACCATACATACACGACATCTTGCACCATCATTTACTGCTCCTGCTCTATGCAAATTCAAATGACATAGTGTAGGTATATGTACATTTACACTTTTAGCAGCATCTAAAATAGTAGTATCATCTTTTACTTCTATTTCTTTGTTATTAATTGTAATCTTCTTCATTATACCTACTCCTTTACTATTGCCTTAACTGGACATATTTCATAACAAGTTCCACACTTAATACATTTCTCTTGAATGATCTCGTGTTTCTTTTTTAATTCTCCTTCAATACAAGGAACAGGACAATTTCGTGCACACTTTGTACACCCAATACATTTATCTGTTATCACATATTTTCCTAAGTTTTTACATCTACCAGAACGACATTTCCCTTCCTTGATATGTTCGACATACTCATCATAAAAATACTTCATTGTTGATAAAATTGGATTTGGTGCAGTCTGACCTAGTCCACATAATGATGTAGACTTAATAGTATCTGCAAGATCCTTCATATTATCAAGATCTTCCATTTTGCCATTACCTTCAGTAATACGTTCAAGTATTTCTAAAAGTCTTACATTACCAATTCTACAAGGAGTACATTTACCACATGATTCTTCTACAATAAAAGTCATATAGAACTTAGCAATATCTACCATACAGTTATCTTCATCCATTACAATCATTCCACCAGATCCCATCATAGATCCAATACTTGCAAGAGACTCAAAATCAATTGGTGTATCTAAGTTTTCCTTTGTAATACATCCACCAGACGGTCCACCAGTTTGAACAGCTTTGAAATCCTTTCCGCCTTTGATTCCACCACCAATTTCATATATAATTTCACGAAGTGTTGTACCCATTGGTACTTCAACTAAACCAACATTATTAACTTTACCAGCGAGTGCAAATACTTTAGTTCCTTTAGACTTTTCAGTACCAATGGAACTATACCACTCTGCTCCTCTTAATATAATTGGACATACATTAGCATAAGTCTCAACATTATTAATGTTTGTTGGGCACTTAAACAATCCTTTTTCAGCTGGGAATGGTGGTTTACTGTTTGGTTCCCCTCTCATACCTTCAACTGAATTTAGAAGTGCCGTTTCTTCTCCACAAACGAATGCACCTGCTCCAAACTTAAGCTCAACATCAAATGAAAAAGCTGTTCCTAAAACACTATCACCTAATAAGCCAAGTTCTTTAGCTTCTTTAATAGCAACCTCTAACCTATGAATAGCTAAAGGGTACTCTGCTCTTATATAGATAACACCTTTATTAGCCCCTACCGCATAACCAGCAATGGCCATAGCTTCTATAACACTATTTGGGTCTCCCTCTAATATTGATCTATCCATGAATGCACCAGGATCACCCTCATCAGCATTACATACAACATACTTTTGATCTGCAATATTTTTGGCAGTAAACTCCCATTTTAATCCTGTTGGGAAGCCTGCTCCACCCCTACCACGTAGTCCAGAGTCCTTCATAATCTTAATTACTTCTTCTTTAGATAATTCTTTCAAACATTTTGCAAGTGCAAGATATCCTTCATTTGCAATATATTCATTTATATCTTCTGGATTGATAAGTCCACAGTTACGAAGAGCTATGCGCATCTGTTTCTTATAGAAATTCATATCGTGTTGTTTTGGTGTTTCTTTCTTTGTAGATGGTTCAATATATAGTAATCTTTCAACTACTTTACCATTCACAATATGACTCTCTAATATTTCTTTAACATCTTCTAATTTTACTTCAACATAGAAAACATCATCTGGAAAAACTTTAACTATAGGACCTTTTTCACAAAATCCAAAGCACCCAGTTACTTTAGCAGATACCTTACTATCTAATTTAAGATTCTTAATTTCTTTCTTGAATACTTCAAGAATTTCAGCACTCTTAGAAGAGTGACATCCAGTACCCCCACATATCATTATTTCAATATTATCATTAGGATTATTTCTATCTGCTTTTCTTAAATTTAATATATCTTTTAACTCTTCATATTTCTTTTTTAATTCTTCATATGATTTAATCTTTTCCATAAAATAATCCCCCTAACTCTCATACTCTTTAAGTATATCTTTTACTTGATTTGGTGTTACCTTACCATATACTTTTCCATTTATTGTAACAACAGGCGCAAGTCCACAAGCTCCAACACATCTAAGTGAATCTATCGTAAATTTACCATCTTTAGTAGTTTCACCTGATTTAATATTCAACTCTTTTTCAAAAGTCTCTAATATCTTATCAGCACCTTTAACAAAACAAGCTGTTCCTAAACATACACTTATGGTATATTTACCTTTCTTTTCAGTATTAAAGAAAGAATAGAATGTAACTACTCCATATACTTTAGATACTGGTAAATGCAATTTTTCTGCAATAAATGTCTGTACTTCTTCTGGAAGATATCCAAAGATACTTTGTGCTCTATGAAGTATCATAATTAAATCATTTTTATTATGATTCCTCTCTTCAATATAAGCTTCTAGCTCTTTAACTTCCTTTTGGTATTCTTTTAAAAATTCTTTCATCTTATCACTATCCTTTTTAATCACTATGATTTCATTATAATATATATTTCTATGTTTGTAATCAAGAAGTTAAAAAAATCTACTAAAAAGCAGATTCAAGTTAAAAGAAGCAAATTAATTGTATCATAAAAAAAGGACACAGTCCTTTAATCTTTACTTTTTCCAAATAACTGAAGCAATCTAAGTAATATGTTTATAAAATCTAGATATAATTCAAGTGCACCATATATAGCAGCGTTCTCCTTAAATTTCTCGTCATATTCAAAGTTATAATATAGTTTTTTAATCTTCTGCGTATCATATATTACCAGTCCTAAAAATATTAATAACCCTACATAAGTAAGTATTAAATCAAGCATTGTGCTGTTAAATAAAAAGTTTAACAATGCAGTTATTAACAAACCAAACAAAGCAAATATAAGAATACTACCAAATTTAGTTAAGTCTTTCTTTGTTTTCCACCCATAGAAGGCCATCACACCAAATATAGATGCTGTTAAGATAAACATTTGATTAATACTAGCTATTTCATATATTAAGAATACTGATGATAGTGTTAATCCAGTAGTAAATGAGTATAAAATAAATAGTAATTTTGTAACAATCGGATTAAAGTGTGCTATTCCTTTGCCAATTGCAATAACAAGACCAATCTCTACAATAAATAAAAGCCAGTACATACTACCAAACACTGTATAAATAAAATCTAGATTCTGTGATACAACAAATGCTGTTATTCCTGATACAAACAAGCCTATAAACATCCATGCAAATACTTTTGATAAATATAAACTTAATTCACCATTATTATTTTCTTCCATATAGTACCTCCTTAATAATAATATATTCTTAGTATATCATAATTAATAAAAAGAAAAAGATTTTATTAATAAAGTGAATGTGTTATAATAAATGAGTAATTGTTCTCGTAGCTCAGTAGGATAGAGCGATCCCCTCCTAAGGGATAGGCCGTTGGTTCGATTCCAATCGAGAACACCATTATGTGAAAAAAAGATTTATAAGCAATTATGAACCTTTTTATTTTATAAAAAAACTTAAGCATTATCTTAAGTAGTTTAACAATAATACTATTAAAAAGTTAGATGCTACCGAAAGTTGTGATCTAGCATTATACATAGCTTCAGCTATTGCTACATAATTATCAGTAAGATCAACGATCCAGCTCTCAAGATAACGAGGGGCTCTTATAGAAACAGGCCACATATGAGATACTATCATATCTTTCTGCTTCTCAGTTAAATCAAAATGCTGGCTTGCTTTATCTAGAGCATACTTAGGATGATTAATAAGTAAAGATACTCTTTCTCTCAAATTTACATCTCTATTATTGTCTAAAAAGAAATCATGTAACAAAGCTCCCCTTGCCACTTCTTCTTCATCAAGTTTTAACACTTTAGCAATTTTATATGAATAGTAAGATACTCTTAAAGAATGGTCATATCTATTCATACCATGGTGTACTATATCCTTTGTTTTTGAAAACTCATCATGTTCTAATATATCACTAACAATATTAAGGTATTTTTGATCCTTATTAATGTTATCTTTCATAAATAAACTCACCTCTACCTATTACAATATATGATATGCTAAATCCATATCATGTAATAGTACTTATGCAATATAGAAAGATTATAGCACATCTCGATTTCGTTTAAAAGTACTTTTTATAAATTATACATGTAAAGTACAGTCAATCGAAAAGAGAGCAAATTAATGCTCTCAATCTATATTAAACGCTAAAAGCATTAGCGCTAGAATATACTATGGCGGTAAAGTATCTATTGTTACATCTTTTTTAAAATTAATTAAAATACTTCCCATAGTACTAGTCATATATGTATCTATATCATAAGTATTTAACATCTCTATAGTTTCACTACTTGGGTGATTATATTTATTATTTCTACCAACTGATATTAAAGCAATAGTTGGATTAACAGATCTAATCAACTCCTCACTCGTTGAAGTTTTTGAACCATGATGGGCAACTTTTAATATATCAATATTTCCAATATCATATTTGTTTATAATGTGTCTTTCTGTACCTTTACTAATATCCCCAGTTAATAATATTTTATACTTGAAAATATTAGCAAGTATAACTACACTACTATCATTCTCATTACCATATACATTGTTTATTGATTGTAGCAAATAATTACCAGCCTTTATATTAGCTTTTGCATTTAACTTATAATATTCTATTTTTTTATAGTTTAACAAATCTATTATTTTTAATTCATTAGTATTAAAGTTATCAGCATTAAATAGCACCTTCTCAATATTATAATTATTAATTAAATTAATTGCCTCACCCAAATGATCATTATCACCATGTGTAAGGACTAAATAATCAAGTTTTCTTATGCCCAATGATTTGAATATTGGTATCAATGTATTTTCAGCATAATTACTATTTTTTTCCATTTTCTTCCATTCCTCTACCTCAAGTAATTGCTTACCACCAGTATCAATTAATATATTAGAATTATTGCTATGCAAAAGTATAGAATCTCCTTGATTAATATCAATCATAAGCAAATAATTGCTTTTTATAAAGTAATTGTAGTTATAATGAAATAAAATAACAATCATAAATATTATTAACATTTTATTATATTTTAGTGATAAAAATATTAAAATATAATACAAGATACACACAACTAGGCTTGGTTTCATAAGTATTAGACTAATGCTAGTTGAGGATAAGAGTGATGCTAAGTATTCCATAATATATATGGATAAGTACAATAAATTATCAAGCATTGGGAATATGAAAGTAAGTAAAGATAAAGGAAAAATAATAAAGGATATCATTGGAACAAATATTAAATTATAAAAAATAGTTAATAAATTAATAGAATAAAAACTATATATTACAATTGGAAAGCTTGCTAGAAAAGCAATATAAGATGTTTTCAATAACTTCATGAAATAATTATCATTACTATTTAGCTTATCTTTAAAAGTAATTAAAAACATTGTAATAATGCTAGAAAATAGAAATCCAATATTGTAAATTATAAAAGGATTAATAAAGAGTATTAAAGATATAGTTAACAAACACAACTTAATACTTGATATGTCTAACTTTAATAACTTATTAATAGTAATCATTACAAAAAGAATAATCGCCCTAAATGCTGAGGCAATAAAGTTAGTTAAAAAAAGATAAAATATTAAAAATAGAATTACTATTAAATATCTTTTATTCTTTAGAGGCTTTAATAGATTTAGCAATATTAAACTAAACAAATTTATATGCATACCTGATATTGAAAAGAGATGACTAATGCCAAGATCTCTATAATTATCATTAATACTACTATCTATTGCTCTATTGCTTCCCAAAATAAAGGTATTTATATAACTACCAGATTTTAGATTGTTTATTCTATCCATTATAAAATTTTTGATATTTAAAACAATATTCTTATTATCTTCAAGTTTTGTAATCGTTTCTATATTTAAAGTATAAAATTCTCTTTGTCTATATAAATATTCTTTATAATTAAATAAATTAGGATTTGTATTATTAAGTGGAGCAGTTAATATCCCATTAATTTTTATTTTATCTCCATATTTATAATTATCTATAAATATTCTTTTTTCTTTTTCCTCTTTAAAATAATAAAAGCCTCTTAAATTCTCCTTTGCTTTTATCCTGATACTTAAATAATTACCATCTATATAAAAGTCCTCTATTGTTCCAATAAAGCTATTATCTTCTATATTATAAATACTTTCATATTTAATTACTTTAACAGATATAAATATGCTAGATATTGTGATTATAAATAAAAATATATAGAACCAACTAGACTTCAATAAGGTCTTTAAGTGCATTATATGTAGAATCACCTATGCCAGATACCTTCTTTAAATCTTCTATTTCTTTAAAAAGGCCATTATCTTGTCTATACTTTATAATTGCATTAGCTTTTGACTCACCTATTCCTGGTAAGATCATTAATTGTTGTAATGTAGCAGTATTAATCGATATTTTACCAGTTGTTTCTTTAGAATCATCATCATCATTTTTATCAGTCGATGGATCCTTATCAACGCAAGAATCATTATTAACTTCATTTTGACATTTGCATTCTTCTACCTTTTTAGTCTCCTCTTCTTTTACTTTAACAAAGTTTTTTACTTCATCTTTAGAATAAATTATTATTACCATTTCATCTTTAATCTTCTTGCTTAAAGCTGTAACTGACGTATCGGCATTCCCATTTAATCCCCCAGCTGCCTTAATTGCATCACTAACCCGACTACCTTCCGAAAGTGTATATACTCCAGGGTTTTTAATTTGCCCTTTAATATCCACTGTGTAGTTGACTACCATGGCAACATCTTTGCTAGTTACTTCCTTAATATCATCTTTAGTAATTGGAGTAACACCAACGATTTCCTCCTCTTTAACCTCTTTATCTATATAATTGTTGTATAAAAAGAAAGAAGAAACCCCCATAATAACTAATATTATTACACATACTATTACCTTCCACTTATTATCATCTAACCATTCTTTTAAATCTTCCATAAAAAATAACCTCCTATAGAGATTATTACACTTTTATTTACTATTTCCTCAAATTGTCATTCATTTTTGTTTCAATTGCAACTCTTTGAACAATTGTTAATGCTGCAATAAGGCAAATTGTAAAACTTCCTCCATAACTCATGAATGGTAGTGGAACACCTGTTATAGGCATATAACCCATAATTCCAAGTAAATTAACTACAATATGAAAGAATATATAGAATGCTATACCATAACAGAAAAGGGAGCCTCTACTACTTGAACTTTTTCTACCAATATAAATTATTCTAAACAATATAATTGCAAATAATGATATTAGTACAACTCCTATCATAAAACCCAATTCTTCTATTACTATAGCAAATATAAAGTCTGTATGAGCTTCAGGTAAGTAAAGATATTTTTGAGTACTATTACCTAAGCCTTTTCCGAATAGCCCACCATTATTCATTGCAATATATGCGTTACACACTTGATTTCCTGTTGTATAAAACTTCTCTTCACTACAAGGATTACCAAAATTAAATCTTGAGTTTTGCCTTTCACCAAGTACTTCACTTCCGCCAGACATCAGGCCAATTAACAAAGCACCACCAAACAATAAAGTAATACCAACTGTTTTAGCCTTTAATTTAAGGTCAACTGGAGAAAGAACAAAGATAAAGCCTACTATAGCTGCAAATATTATAGCAGTCCCCCAGTCAGGTTGCAATGCTATTAATACAAATAAAGCACCTGCAATTAATAGTGGAAACAAACTAGTGAACCAAGAGTTTAATGACTTTCGTCTTAATTCATAAAATCCAGACATCCAAACAATCATAATTACTTTGGAAAATTCACTAGGTTGAAAATTAAATGAACCAATAGGGAACCATGACCTGGCTTGATTAGTAAATTTACCATATAAAAGTAACGCTATTAAAGCTGTACCTATACCAATTACTAAAAACCAGGAAATAACATTATAGGCTTTTGTATTGAAATTTATTATTATTAAAGATGCGATAATACCTACTCCCAATATTGTTCCCTGTCTAATTAAAAATTTATAGGGACTATCAGCATAACGCATAAAAGCAGCAATATTAGATGCCGAAAATATCATAACTAAGCCAAATATAAAAAGTATGACTGATATTATCAATAACCATTTATCTGTATATTTCAATACCTTCATATTATTCACCTTACTATAAATTATACACTAAAAATAAGAGTATTGGTATAACTCTTATTATCACTTTACACTATTTAGAAAACAAATATTGTTCATATATATAACAATTACTAATTATAATAAAAAAAGGATAATTAATTATCCTTTTATTTGTTTCATTACTTCTTCTGCAAAGTCTTCACTTTTCTTTTCTATTCCTTCTCCAACTTCAAAACGAATCATACTAATGATTTTTCCACCATTTTGTTTAACATATTCAGAAACTGTAACATCAGGATTTTTAACGAATTCTTGTTCAGATAAGCATACTTCTTTATAATATTTGTTTATTCTACCAGCCACCATCTTTTCAGCAATATCCGCAGGTTTCCCTTCGTTGATTGCTTGTTCTTTGATGATTTCTTTTTCATGCTCTAACACTTCAGCTGGAACTTCTTCTCTTACTATATACCCTGGATTCATTGCTGCTGTGTGCATAGCAACATCTTTAGCAACTTCCTCATTAACACCTTCAACAACTGTTAAAACTGCAATTCTTCCACCCATATGTAAATATCTACCAAAGCTTTCACTATCATTCTTAGTAACTACATTAAATCTTCTAAAGCTTAATTTTTCACCTATCTTAGCAACTAAGCTAACTAGATAATCACTAACTTTACCATTTTCTGTATTAAGATCTAAAGCTTGTTCCATTGTAGTAACATCACTTTTTAATAAAGCATTACCAACTACAGATATAAAGTTTCTAAATTCTTCATTTTTTGCAACGAAGTCTGTTTCAGAATTTACTTCTAAAATAACAGCCTTATTACCTTCAACAAATATATCAGCTAGTCCTTCAGCGGCAATTCTTGATTCTTTTTTACTAGCTTTAGAAATACCTTTTTCTCTTAGCCAATCAATAGCTGCCTCCATATTTCCATTTGATTCTTCTAAAGCTTTCTTACAATCAAGCATTCCAGCCCCAGTTTGTTCTCTTAAGTTTTTTACATCACTTGCATTAAACATAATTATTCACCTAAACTAACTATCTTAAAGCTTCAATTAGTTCGTCTTTCTTCATTTTTGAATAACCTTTAATCCCCTTTTCTTTAGCTAATTCTTTTAATTCTGCTAAAGTCATACTTGTTGTATCTTCTGAAGCTTCTTCTGCTACTTTAGTTTCTTCAACTTTTTCTTCTACGACAACTTCTTCTTTTTTTACTTTCTTTTCTTTAACTGGAGATTCTTCTTTGTTATCATCTTTCTTGCCTGATTTATCTTCTTCAGTTAAGTAATCAATAACTTCTTTCCCATTAACTTCAGCAATTGCATTAGTTAATGCTCCTAAAACTAATTTAACACTTCTAACTGCATCATCATTACCAGGAATAACATAATCAACTAAATCAGGATCACAGTTAGTATCAACAATACCAAATACTGGAATATTAAGTATTCTTGCCTCTTTTATAGCTATCTCTTCTTTATGTGGGTCTACTATAACAAGAGCTTGAGGCATTCTTTTCATTTCTCTAATACCTCTTAGGTTTCTATTTAATTTTTCATATTCTTTTCTTATTTTAATAACTTCTTTTTTAGGAAGTTTTTCAAAAGTACCATCAGTTTCCATCTTTTCAATCTCTTCAAGTCTTCTGATTCTTGTTCTAATAGTTTTAAAGTTAGTTAAAGTTCCACCTAACCATCTTTCATTTACAAAATACATCTCTGTTCTAAGTGCGCACTCTTCTGCTGCTTCTTGAGCTTGTTTTTTAGTACCTACAAATAATACTTTACCTTCTTTTTCAGCAATTTCTTTCATTGCCACATAAGCTTCTTCAATTTTCTTTGCTGTTTTTTGTAAATCTATTATATATATATCATCTCTTGATGTATATATATATTCTCCCATTTTAGGATTCCATCTTCTTTTTTGGTGTCCAAAGTGTACACCTGCTTCTAATAAATAATTCATTGAAACTACTGTCATATTTTTCTTTTCCTTTCGTTTTTCCTTCTATTAGTTTCTAAAGTCTATCACCTATTAGGCACTAGATAGACCAATTCACTAATATGTTTATTTTTTTGCTACCTTGCGAGGTGCTTTTTCAGTTTTTTCTTCTTTTTTTACTGTTTCTTTTTTTACAATTGCCTTTTTAGCTACTTTTTCTTCTTTAACTTCTACAACTACTTCTTCTTTTTTAGCAGCAACTTTTTTTGCTGGTTTTTCTTTTGTAACTACTTCTTGTTTAGTAATTTTACCTTCTAAACCATCTTTAGCCATTTTGATAAATCCAGCAAAAGCTTTTTGGTCATTAATAGCTACTTCACTAAGCATTTTTCTATTAACTTCTACACCTGCTTTAGTTAATCCTTCGATAAATCTTGAATAACTCATTCCCTCAGCTCTTACGGCTGCATTAATTCTTGTTATCCACAAACTTCTTAATTCTCTTTTCTTTTGACGTCTATCTCTATATGCATATTGTCCTGAATGCATTAGTTGCTCTTTAGCTGTCTTATATAATCTATGTTTACTTCCAAAATATCCTTTAGCTGCTTTTAATACTTTTTTATGACGAGCTTTTGTAGTAACTCCATTTTTTACTCTTGTCATATTCTTTTCCTCCTATTTAATACTTATATTTATTTAAATTACTTCTTTTAATCTATTTTGATCAGCTTTACTTAATGTTCCGCCTTTTCTATTTGCTCTATTTGCTTTACTTGATTTATAACCAGTATTATGTCTTGACCCTGGTTTACCGATAGAGATAGTTCCGCCTTTTCTTACTTTTAAGACTTTCTTAACTCCCTTATGTGTTTTTAACTTTGGCATAAATATTTCCTCCTACTTTTATTTTTTTGGTGCTAATAACATCATCATACTTCTTCCATCCATTTTTGGCTGTGATTCAATTTCAGATATATCATTTAATTTTTCTGCAAAACGACTTAATACATCTCTTCCAAGTTCTGTATGAGCAAGTTGTCTCCCTTTAAAACGTATAGTTACTTTTATTTTATCTCCTTTTTCAAGATACTTTGTAACTTGTTTTAGTTTTGTTTCAAAGTCACCAATATCAATAGCCGGAGATAATCTAAATTCTTTAATCTCTTGCATTGTTGATCGTTGTTTCTTTAAAGCTTCTTTTTCCTTTTTATTTTTCTCATACTTAAACTTATTGTAGTCCATTAATTTACATACTGGTGGATTACTATTTGGATTAATTAACGCTAAATCAAGACCAGCATAAGTTGCTAGTGTCAATGCATCATTAATTGATTTTACTCCTGTTTGCTCACCATTTGGACCAATAACCATAACCTGTGGAAATTTAATTTGTTCATTGATTAACAAATTTCCTTTTGAATTTGCTATGTGAAACACCTCCATTAAATATAAAAAAGCGGATACTTTGTACCCACTTAAAAAGACCATATTAACGATAACAAAGTTATCACTAGGCTTTTTTACCCAACGCTATTCGCCTGATCGGGTGGATGTAGGTACATCTCTTTCCTTTTTTTATTTACGCATTAAATTATATGATATATATTTGTATTTGTCAACACTTTTAATATTGATTTATTCTTCTTTATTATCATTACCGTTAGATTGTACTTGGTGTCTTGCTTCCACTAGTTCTGAAAAGGTATTGTACCCTTCCTTTTTCGCATATGCTTCCTCCTCTTTTTTTCTCATCTCGTCTTTAGTAAAAAGATTTGGCGCCATTGGTATATTATTTAAAGAAGTTTTAGTAACACCTTGCACTTTAGCATAACTATTCATATTATTAGACAGTGGATTTAAGTTATTGTTATCAAACATATTAACTCTCCTTTTTTATCTTTTTAATTACTTTACCCTTCTTTTGTTGCTTTTGTTTTTCGATTACTCTTTCAATTTTTAATAATTCTTTATTCTTATTAATAATAGTTCTTTCTCTTTCTTTAGACAAAGCTGCTGTAATAATAAAGAATATCAATGCTACTACTATGGGAAACTCTATAAACAAATTTAAAAGCGCTGCAATTATTGCTAATGGTCCAAAAATCATTATAGCAATTCTTAATCTAGCTCTTTTCTTTAAATTAGAAATATTCTCTTCATTAGTTAGTTGTTTTTTCTTTTCCATACTACCATACCTCTATTAATATAATAGCATATTATTCTATTTTAATATAGTTTTTAATGGTACTGCATATTTCTTTAATTCATCAAAACTTCTCTTAGCTTTTTCGATCTCTTTTTTATTTAGTGTTGCATATCCTCTTGATGTTCCATCACTTGGTAAATCTACTAATAAGGCATAATCGTCTATTCCAATCCACCCATCAGCAATATTATCAAGCAATTTTGGATTTTTTTCTTCTAACATTTTTCTATCAACAAATAATGTTTGCATTTTATTACATGCCATATACCCCTTTAAATATGGATTTGTCTTAAATTTATCAGCATCTTCTTTATTGAATAGGACAATACGTTCCATATTAACCCCTCTATCTACTACATCAAAATTACTTTGAATGAACTTTCTTTCTGCCGGATCTTCATTCCATTCATTTTCCATCATAGTTGATACTATCCACATACTTGACCCATTTTTTGTTTCCAAAAAAAACTTATCCAGTATTTTATAAAACTTCCCGCTATCCAAATCCTCAGTTTTAGATTGTTCATCTACTGATAGGTATCCACCATCTGAAACTAAATTACTTCCCGTCGTGTATTTGTGTCTTGTTAGCATTAAGAAAATATCATCAGCAATTTCTTCAGGATGACCCAATCTTTTCATTGGTATTATTTGCTTTGCCTTGTTAAAAGAAGCATCTGAATCCATAACACCACCAATCCAGCCTGCCATAATTGAATTTATTCTAACTCCATACATTTCAGTAAATACATTTGAAAAAGTCTGGACTAAATTCGCCTTAGCTGCTTGAGCTGATGCATAGGCAGAAGCACCAAACGAACCACGAAAAGCTTCAATACTATTAACAATTACTATACTTGATTCATAGTTCATCTTTTTAACAAATTCTCTAGTAAGTAAATTCATCGCAAAAACATTTACCCTATAACTTTCCTCAAATTTATCATAATCAAAACCTATTGTGTCTTCTAGGTTAAAATAGATTTCCATAAATACAAAACCTGCTAAGTCTTCTTTTATAGATTTAGTAACGTTAAGCAAATTGCATCTATCAAAATAATCGATTTCAATTAATTTTATATTAAGATCTTTTAAATCATCTGACACATTACTGTCTTTCTGGTATAATCCAATAACATTAAACTTTTCATTAATTAGTATGTTTGCAAGTTCTCTTCCTATTTCCGAATTAATCCCTGCAACTACAACTGTTTTTTCATTTGTTTCAAATTTAGAATATTTTGTTCTGTTGTCTGTTGGTTTTTTAACATCTTCCGGAATATTCCAAGACATACCATTTTTGTACGCTCCTGGTATTCTGTCAGCATTACATAAATTAACAACACGTCTTTCAGTTATTTTCCATTTCTTTGCAATCTCTTTACTATTAACAAATTTCATAGCATCACCCTTGACACTATATTATACCGAGTTAAGAATAATGTCAATCAAAAAAATGAATAAGTATATCTTATTCATTAGCAACACGATTAACATACTTAAACAAATACTTAAGTGTACCTCCGAACACTTTACTAATACTATTTGATACTTTTCTATTTAAATTTGATACACTATTGTCATAATTTTTTTTATCATCTGTAATATAATCTTTTACATCAACACTCTTACCATCTTTTATATCTTGTTCAAATTGTGCAATTGCTTCACTCGTAAGTGTTGTTTTCTTACTAAGCTTATATTCATAATAACCAGTAGAATTTGCAAAGAATAAGCAAAAGAATAAAATAACTATTAATATTCCAATTACTTTTAATACTTTCATGCACCATCACCTATATATTCTTTCAATGAATTAGCTAAAGCATCTATCGTATTAGCCACTTCTTCCAAATTATTTTCATGGCCACCAACTTCAACAAGCATACATTTCGAAGAGAAGTCTTGATTATAAATACCATTAACACCAGTTCCACTTTTTTTATATATTCCTCTCGATATACCTGGATAGTTTTTTTCTAATATATTATTTATTTTTTCAATTTCCTTTAAATTCTGTGTATAGTTTTTATGTTCAAGTCCAAGAACAAATAATATTTTGGCATAACTTTTATCTTTTATATTAACTGTTGTAATATTTTTATTAACCGAATCTCTATGCAAATCAATATAATAAGTAAGTTTTTTATTTTTACTTATAGCATCTTCTAAAAGCATTCTAGATACTTTGTAGCTACTTGCATAACTCCAATTATTTGACTTTAATATTTCTGATATATTATTATCTTCTACAATAGCATTTAATTTGAGTATTCTAAGCTTTTCTTTCAACATATAACTTGCTGTTATTACATCTGGCTCAATATTATAAAGTTCATTCTTAGTTGAAGCATATTTCTCCGTTTGATGTGTATTATAAATATAAATAGTTGGATTATTATTTTTATCACCTATTACAGCTTTATCCTCATCTTCAGATGGTTTTATTACAACTACCCTCTCTTCAATTAGTCCTTTATAGTTAACATTCATCAAATTAACAGGATTAACTAAATCTAGATTTGATATATATCTTACAACCTTATTAATCACTTTATTTTCGCTATTTAAATTACTAGAACTTATAAGCAGTTCTTTTAATACCTTATCTTCAACATTCATATTAATTGTATCTAACCACTTCACAGTATAAATAAATGTAAAAGAGGTTACTATTATTACAAGTAACACTTTAAAGCGTAATCTTAATTTCAGTTTTTTTTTCATAATATCACCAATCTTACTTAAAGTATATTAGTGATATAGTTAATAATTTGTCACTTTTAGGTATAATAAGTAATTATAAAAAAGAAAATACCACTTTTAACAAGTGGTATTTATAAGAGTTATTATTTATTCATTTACTGGTTCACTACTCACATATGTGTAGCTTCCATCACTATTTTTAATAAATGTGTGTTTGTAGGTTTGTAGATCATCATATTTATTTATTGGATAAGAGTCAAAATAACACCTTTCTCCTTCTTCCAATGTTAATTCCTTTGTTAAAGAAGAATAACATTTATCCTTCATCTCTAACAAGAAAACATCATACAAATAAATGTTGTTTTCATTTTCTTCTGCCTTGACCAGTTTCGAGCGTGTTACTACCCACGTTCCAAAGTATGGTCCGCTCATTCTACTTTCCATACATATAATATTATTGCCCTCTATCTTTCCTACACTCTCTACCTGAGGTGGACAAGTATACTCCACTGGTAAATCAAACCCTTTAAACTGTGAAGTGTACATTCTTTCTTCTAACAAAGAATTAAACTCTGGTGCTGTAAGTTGTGTAACATTTCCATACAATTGCTGTATTGTATCATTTATCAAAGTAAAAGGGACTTTTACCTTTGGCACTATCTGCACTGGGTCTTCATTATCAAAATATACAAGCAACTCATTATTCTCATCAATATTTTTAAGCGCTACTTCTAAAATATATGTTTTTTCCAAATCCTTATATGTAACTTTAGAAGTGGAATGTGGCATCTTTTTAAAATATTCTAATGTTGTATCCGAAGAAAAACCTAGCTCGAAAAAATATTTGTCATAAAGATCTTTCAATTTCTTAGCTGCAATCTCATCTTCCGTTAATTGCTTATTGTCTCCATTATTATCCACAATGTTTTTATCTTCAGTATCATCTATATTCTGATAATATAGATATCCTCCATATCCCAGTAAAGAAACACCTACTAAAATCAAAAATACACTAAAAAACTTTCTCATCTCTTATCCTCTTTTCATACTATTATAATATATCATATATCAAATAATAACAAATCATTTTATTCTTCACTTTACACTTTTATGAAGAGCTTGGTTAATGCTTTTGCCAATAAGCATACTTAATTTTTCTATTACAAAATCTATCTCCTTTGGAGTTACCATCATATTGTAACCTATTGGTGATAGTACTTCATGAATTAATTCCCTCATCTCATCATCACTAAGGCTTCCAATTATACCCAATAAGTTAGTTCTTTCTTCTGAATCTAACATCATGTTATTATCTTCTAAATAATTAATTCTATTTGCTATTTTCAATTTATTTGTTGCATTATCAATATTAGTAATATTGTAACTCATTTTTTTCATTAGATAGTGAATGGTATCACTTACTATAGTGACAGCATCCACAACAGTAGGCACTCCAATAGCAATAACTGGGATGCCTAGAGTTTCTTTTGATAATTCTTTCCTTGTATTTCCAACACCACTTCCAGGAGATATTCCAGCATCTGTTAATTGTATTGTTTTATTAACTCTATCTATCGAAGAAGCTGCCAAAGCATCAACAACAATTAAAAAATCTGGTCTAGTTTCCTTTACAATTCCATTTATTATAGATTGTGTTTCCATACCAGTAGTAGCATATACCCCAGGAGTAAGAACTGAAACCGGTCTATAATCACTAGACACATTAATTTCATCAATATCAAATAAGTGTCTTGTAACAAGAATATTATCAATAACCTTAGGCCCAAGAGCATCTGGTGTTGACGCATCATTACCAAGGCCTATTATTAATGCTCTCATATCATCTTTAATATCTTTGTTTTTAAGAAGTATTTTAATTTCCTCTGTTAATACCTTTTCTACCTTTTCTTTATTTGTAGAGTCCGTAACATCCTTAAAAGATATAGTTACATAAATACCCTCTTTTTTATTTATTAACTCTATAGCTTCTTTTTCTATAGTAACTCTCTCAATTTCAATATCCTTAACTTTTTTGTATTCTCTTTTAATACCTTTAATATCAACTTTATCTTCCAATATCTCCGTAATAAGATCTGTTCTAATCGCATATTTTGATAAATCTATTTCATTCATTTTATTCACCTATATATATTTTAAACTTTTATTTGCATTTAATAACTTTTTTTGCTAAAATAATAATAGTTTTAAAGTGAGGTGAGATAATGCCAAATATTAAAAGCGCTAAAAAAAGAGTTTTAACTAGTGCTAAAAAAAGAGAAGTTAACAATACAGTTGCTGCTAAAACAAAAACATCAATAAAAAAATTAGAAAAGTCTGTTAAAGCAGGAGACAAAGCAGTTGCTAAAAGTAGTTTAGATGTTGCAATTAAGAATGTTGATAAATCATTAAAAAGCGGTTTAATGCATAAAAACAAAGCTGCAAGAGTAAAATCAAGACTTGCAAAGATGCAAAATAATATGGAGTAATCATTGATTACTTCATTTTTTATTGATATTATATAATTAGGTGATAATATGAAACGTTTTCTCTATTTAGTATTTCTATCTCTTTCTTTCTTACTTGTATATTATAATAAAGAAAAAATCATGACTTTTTATGCAAGTGTCTTAAAGGATAGATCAAACATTAAACTAGAATATAAGAATGATTATCATAAAGAGGCAAACTATAATTATGTGCAATTAACTAATAAATTTATAGTAGATAATAAAAAGGAATTATTAAATGTTTATTATACAGTTATTGATAGCGGTGTTAAAGAATTTACTTTCTTCTGTGGAGATGATTATAAAAACTGTATAGATGATGTAATGCTTCTTGCAGATGATCAACAAACACTATCAAATGTAAATGCTTTCGTTCATCCATACAATAGTTTTGAAAGTATAATGACCACTTATGATACTTTAGGTAGAATTACTATTGAAATAAATAAAATATATGATAACGATACAATAACTACAATAAATACCAAAGTTAAAGAAATAATGAATAAGATAGTTGGTAATGAAACTGATAAAAGAAAAATAATTAAACTAGTACATGACTATATAGTTAATAGTACAAAATATGATTCAGATAAGGCCGATAATAAGATTACTAGATATGCTTCTAACACAGCATACGGACCTCTACTTCAAGGCTATGGAATATGTGGTGGTTATACTGACTCTATGGCAATATTTCTAAATAACTATGGTATACCAAATTTTAAGGTCATAAGCGAAAATCATATATGGAACGTAATATACCTAGATGGTAAGTGGTATCATTTAGACCTTACTTGGGATGATCCAATAACTAGTGATGGTAAACAAACGCTTGACTATACTTTCTTTTTAATTTCAACAACAGAATTACTTGAACAAGAAAAAGTACAGCACAATTTTGATATAAATGTATTTAGTGAAATATCAAAATAAAAGGACTCTATTATTTATTAATAAGTCCTTTTTATATTATATAAAAAAGAAGTTTATTTCTGTAAACTTCCATCTTTAATATCTTCTATTTTATCTACAATATCTTCTTTATAGAAATTATATAAACATCTAATAATTATATAAAGTGGTAATGATATTATTATACCTGAAATACCAAATAGCGCGCCACCTGCAAATACAGCGAATATCGATAATAATGGATTGATATTATTTGTTTTGCCATATATCTTAGGAGATATAATATAACCATCTATATTAGGGAATACAAAACAAATTATTAATGTTGCAACAAATAGTTTTGTTGACACTACTGAAGCAAGAATAACAGCAATAATATTTGTTATCACACCTCCAAAATATGGTATCACTGTTGTAAGCGATGCTAATATTCCAAGAAGTAACCAGTTTGGATGACCAACTATTCTAAATAATAATGAATACTCAATAAACTGCACTACCATAAACATTAATAAACCATACAAGTATTGACTTAGTTCCTTATCAGCCTGTCTAGTAAATGCATATAATTTGCTCTTCTTTTTTCTTCTTGCAAGTAAATTCTTAATTGATTTTCTAATTTTCTCCATATCAAGTAGAAAGTATACTGATACAGTTGCTATAATAACAAATTTGGTTAAGAAATCTATTGATTTACCAACAAGATCTACTGTACCATCAGATACATATTGTCCAACAGACTTAATCATATTATTAAGCATATCATTAATAGTTGTTTGAAAATCACCAAGATTAACTTCAAACTTAGTTGAAAAGTCTTCTATTACTTCTCCTATCATTGTTGATAAAGATATTAACTGCTCATATACGAGTGGTACAGTCATCCAAATAAGCCCAACAACAATAAATAATATTGCTACTACAACTATTCCTACCGAAAGATTATTAGTTAACCCTTTATCCTTAAGTATTTTCACAAGTGGATATAATGAATAAGCTATAGCAAAAGCAATTGCAAATGGTAATATTATCGAAATTAATTTTGATATAAAGCCTCCCCAATAGCCCATTGTAATTAATCCGATATAAATAATTACTGCAAGTATTAATACATTTAACAATTTATAATTTAGTTTGTTTTTTTCCATATTTTCCTCCTATTTTTCCAAACATATTGTAACAGGCCCATCATTTATTAAAGATACTTTCATATCCGCTCCAAAGATACCTTTTTCAACATGTATATATTCTTCTAACCTATCATTAAAATACTCATATAACTTTACAGCCTCGTTACCACCTAAAGCATTAATATAACTTGGTCTATTTCCTTTTACAGTATCGCCATATAAAGTAAATTGAGAGATTGATAAAATACTACCCTCTATATCTTTTACACTTAAATTCATTATACCATTATTATCATCAAATATTCTCAAATTTATTATTTTATTTACTAAATAATCTATTTCTTCTTTAGTATCATCGTGAGTAAATCCAACGAGAAGAACTAGTCCTTTATCAATTTTCCCAACCACTTTACAATCAACTTCAACAGATGACTCCATACTTCTTTGCACTACTACTCTCATCTTATTATCCTCATTACATTTTCTATATATGACAAATTATTTAAATCTCTAATATAATTATTTAAGTGATTAGCATTCTTTACCCAGCAACCTATTTCATATGTAATAGTATCCTGTTTATTAAGTGTTTTGATACTATCAATAATAATATTTGATACACTGGCTTTCTGCATAATATCAAGCATTGCTTTTTCATTATTATCAAGATATATAAGTATTGTTGTCAAATACTTTCCTACTACACTATTATTCCAATTAACTGTTATCATTCTATTGTCTAAAAATTCTAGGTTTGGACAACTACTTCTATGAACACTTATACCGTTACCTTTTGTTATGTAACCAACAATATCATCACCCGGTATAGGGTTGCAACAATTAGCCAAATTAACCTTAATATTATCAATTCCTTCTATTATTACAGCAGCATCACTTTCCTTTGGCACTTCCTTTGTCCTAGGTTCATTAGTATTATCCTTTATTATTAAACCTATAACATATCGAAGTCCCAATTTATTACTACCAATATACAAATAAACATCTTCAATAGTAGCTAATTTTGTTTCCTTTAGTATTATATTAATATTTTCTTCTGTTAAAAAATCATTAAAAGCGATTCTTCTTCTTCTAAGTTCCTTTTCAATTGACACCTTACCTTTTTCAATATTCTTCTCTTTTTCACTTTTGGAAAAGAATGTTTTTATTTTGCTCTTAGCTTGAGTAGTAAAAGCAATATTTAACCACTCTTTTGATGGTCCAACTGAAGATCTACTAGTATTTATTTTAACTACATCATTATT
>JAVBQF010000004.1:0-11066 GCA_031549195.1 Bacilli bacterium | reverse complement strand
TGTATGAGAATTCAGGAATGGAAGAATACATTACAACCCCATTTAGTTTAGAAAGAGAACAGCAAGTATATATAAAAAGCGTGGATGGAAATGGTAATGAATCAGAAGTATCAAGTACCTATATAAGAATAGATAAGACAGAACCACTATGTGACTTAGAAGGAAAAGGAACGCTAGATGGAAGTGGGTGGTATACAAGCGATGTAATAGTAGAGTTTAGAACAGCAGAGGATAATTTAAGTGGAATAACAAAAAAAAGAATAGAAGGAGTAGAACAGGAGAGTATAACATATAATACAAACTTTGCAACAAAAACAGTAGAAGCTGAAGTAGAAGATAGAGCAGGTAATGTAGGAGTATGTAGTATAGATATAAAAAGAGATAGTAGTCATCAAAGTGCGATAGAGATAGTAAATCCAAGTGGAGGAAACTGGACAAAAGACAATATAATATTAACCCTAAAAATAACAGGAGAGTTTATCGTATCAAGTTGGGAGTATAGTTATGATCAGTTGACATGGACAAGATATGAAAATTCAAATAGTAATGAATTTAATACAACAGCCTTTAGTGTAGAGAGAAACCAGTTAGCATATGTAAGAGCAATAAACAATTTAGGTAATCCATCAGAAGTAGCGAGTACATATATAAAGATAGATAAGACAGCACCAGAGTGTAGTGTTACAGCAGCAGGAACAATGGGAGAAAATGGATGGTATAAGAGTAATGTAACATTAAGTCTAGCAAGAAGTGATAACACAAATGGAAGTGGAATAGATGTATATGGAATGATAGCAAGTACAACAGTAACATATAATAGTTTAGCAACAGGGACACAGAGTGCGGATAGTGCAAGTACAACATGGTATGGATATGTAAAAGATAAAGCAGGAAATACAGGGACATGTAATATAGCAGTTAAGAAAGATACAGTAGTACCGACATGTAGTATAGCAGTAACAAGCGGAACAATAGGAGATAATAGTTGGTATAAGAGTAATGTGGCATTAGGTTTAACAAGAACTGATGCGACAAGTGGGATAGCATCATATGGAATGATAGCAAGTACAACAGTAACATATAATAGTTTAGCAACGGGTACACAGAGTGCGGATAGTGCTGGTGTGACGTGGTATGGATATGTAAAAGATAAAGCAGGGAATACAGGGACATGTAATATAGCAGTTAAGAAAGATACAGTAGTACCGACATGTAGTATATCAGTAACAACTGGAACAATAGGAGATAATAGTTGGTATAAGAGTAATGTGGTATTAGGTTTAACAAGAACTGATGCGACAAGTGGGATAGCATCATATGGGATGTTAGCAAGTACAACAGTAACCTATAATAGTTTGGTAAGTGGAACACAGAGTGTGGATACTGCAAGTACAACATGGTATGGATATGTAAAAGATAATGCAGGGAATACAGGGACATGTAATATAGCAGTTAAGAAAGATACAACAGTACCAACGTGTTCATTAAATAACTCTGGAGTAATAGTAGGAGATACAGTAACATGGGCGAGTAAGACAGATACCTTATCAGGAGTAGGATCATATGGCCTAACAAATAGTGCAACAGCAACCTATAACAGTAGTACATCATATACATTATCATCAGTTGGGAATGCAACAGTATATGGATATGTAAAAGATAGTGCTGGAAACACTGCAAGTTGTTCTAAAACAGTAGCAGTAGAAGCTGCAATAGCAGCAGGAACTACTTATACATTTGGATATACAGGAGGATCACAAACATTTACAGTACCAGGTACTGGAACTTATGCAATTGAACTTTGGGGTGCTCAGGGTGGAGCAGCATTTTCAAATATGGGCTTGGGAGCCTATACAAAAGGTAATATAATATTAAATAAAGGAGAGGTATTATATTTTTATGTTGGCGGATCTGGAACAATATCATGGACACTTGGAGTAGTTGCAGGTGGATGGAATGGCGGCGGCAGCGGATATAGAATTAGTGGGTGTGGCGATAGTGGCGGTAGCGGTGGCGGAGCTACTGACGTCAGATTTGGTGGCACTGGCTTAACAAATAGAATAATGGTTTCAGGTGGCGGCGGCGGCGGCGGGGCGTGTGCTTCAATTACTAATGGAGGTCATGGTGGGACATTAACTGGGCTTCATACATCTGGCGGCGGAACTGGAGGAACTCAAACAACTGGTGGTGGAATACAAACTGGTTTAACAAAAAACGGTAATGCAGGAGGATTTGGATTTGGTGGTTCCTCTGCTCCAGAAGCGGTTGGTGGCGGAGGTTCAGGCTGGTACGGTGGAGCTGGTTCAAGCTGGGCATTAGGTGATAATAAAGGTGGAGGCGGCGGTTCATCATTCATTTCAGGATATCCTGGATGTAATGCAGTTAATTCAAGTGGTACACATACGGGACAGGCAAATCACTTTTCTGGAAAAGTATTTACTAGCATGTCAATGACTGCAGGTGCTCGTTCAGGTAATGGTTATGCTAAAATAACTCTTGTTAGTCAATAAAAGCAAAAATGATATTTTGCTTTTTAATTATTTTACTACTTGACAATACATAGTAGTAGGTATATTATAGTAGTGAAAGGAGTTGATATAGTTGGTTACCCAATTCAAAAAGGGTGTACTAGAGCTTATTGTGCTATGTGCCGTTAGTGAAAAGGATATGTATGGATATGAACTTGTCAATGATGTTTCAAAAATAATTGATGTTAATGAAGGAACTATATATCCAATATTGAAAAGACTTACAAATGATAAGTTATGTGATACATACTTAGTTGAATCAACTGGAGGTCCACCAAGAAAGTATTATAAGTTAACAGAAGTAGGGCTTAAAAGAAAAAAAGAACTGTTAGATGAGTGGATCAGTTTTTCTGATAGTGTAAATAAATATATAAAGGAGATAGGAAATGAATAAGAAAGAGTTTTTAAAAACTTTAAGGGACAAATTGTCTATTCTTGAAAAAGAGGAAATAGATGATATTATCGAGGAATACAGTAATCATATCGATGAAAAAATTAGTGATGGTAAAACTGAAGAAGAAGCTGTAGCAGGATTTGGAGATGCAACAGACCTTGCAAGAGAAATATTAAAGGGTTATAAGATTAGAGATGATTATAGCAGTAATGATTTAGCAAATAAATTATCTAAATTTATAAAAGATTTAGTTGATTCAACAGTTAATTTCTTTAATAATTTATCTAAGGATAAAAATATTGATGTCACTAATACTTTAGCGTCAATATTAATAGCATTATTTTTAATATTTATTGTTAATTTAGCAATTTCAGTTATATATCACTTAGGAAGTGTTATATTAGGTGGACGTCCATGGGAATTTGTTGATCCATTTGTAATTATATGGGCAATAATAATTAATATAGTAAGAGTAATAGCTATTATTACAATAATATATAGTACTTACAACAACATTATTAATAATAAGCCGCCAATGTTCTTTAAAGAAAAGGAAACATCAAAGCCAAAGAAAAAGGATACAACTGCAAAAAAAAGTATAAAAGAAGAAAAAGACTATAGTTATAATTATGAGTATAAGTATGATTATTCTTATAAAAAAGAACCAGTCACTGACAAACCAATATCTATTGGTTTAATTATTGCTAAGATATTTGCAGTTATATTCTCTATACCATTTATATGCATGATAATTGGTTTATCAATTGCAATAGCAGTATTTATAGGTTTAATGATAAAAGGAGTAGTATTTGCTGGAATAACACTAATACTTCTTGGTCTTATATTTATATGTTCCTCATTTGTAGGATTCCTATTTAGTTTAGTGGGAGGTAGAAGATAATGAAAAACTTAGTAACTTTTATTATTGGAATTGTATTAGTTGGTATTGGAAGTGTTATATGTGTCTTCGAATTGATGGAATATAAATATGTTGATGAGCCATTTATTAATTCAGAAGAATTAAAGCTGGGTAGTAAAACTGTAACGTTAGAAGATTCAAAAAATATAGTAATTAATCTACCTACTAATGAGAGATACTCATACAATATTGTCTATGATGAAAACTTAACAAATAAAATTATAATTAAATATAATTATTTAGAAAATGTTTATGATTTAAAATTATATGAGTCAAATTATGGAAGTAAGAAAGTAATAGATATTAATCCCAAAATCTATAATTGGAATACTACAATAAGAGAATATATAAAAGTATTTATAGATAATCTTAAAGATAAAAAAATATTTAATTATGGTTATTTAAACTATGGAGATATTGAAATAATTGTAAATCCTATATATAAAGATAATTTGAATGTTAGATAAAGACTGCACACTATTTAGTGTGTTTTCTTAATTTGTGTAAATACTAATATTAAAAAGATAATTTTGTTGAAAAAAAATATTAAAAAAGATATAATCCTATTATAAGGTATGGTGATAATATGAAAAAAATAAATGAAAAAGCATTTACATTAATTGAGCTTATTGCGGTAATATTAATACTTGGTGTTATTATGCTTATAGCAATACCAAATGTACTATCTACAATTGAAAGAAATAAAAAGGAAATATATATTACGGATGCAAAAACAATGATCAGTGAAGCAGAAAAAAAGATAAGAGCGGATGTAACTATAAAAAAACCTGATGCTAATGGAATAACTGTGATAACTTTGGATAGACTAAATACTGGTGAGGTAGAAGAATCTCCATATGATACTAAATATTGCAAGAGTAAGTCCTTTGTAGCTATTATAAAAAATGATAAAGGTGAGCTTGAGTTTTATGCTCATTTAATAGCGTGTACAGATGAAGAATGTAAGAATACAGCAGAAGATTCTGTCGCATACAACAGAGGAATTAATTTATCTTTTATAACTACATTAAGTGGGAATGATCGCTTTGATAAGGTTGTAAAAGGGCAAGAGGTAAAAAGAGATTTAATTACTGATCAAGAACAAATAAAGTCAACATTAGAAAGATCTAATATAAATGTATATTAACAGTGTAAAGTTAAATTTAGATATTTAAGGATATTGACTTAGAAAATTTATTATGATATTATTTTCTTATGATAAGGAAGGAAGGATTTTAAAATGAAAAGATTAAACAAAAAAGGGTTCACATTAATTGAACTATTAGCTGTTATCATTATTTTAGGTATTCTAATGATAATCGCAATCCCATCAGTTACAGAATACATTAACAATTCAAGAAAGAGCGCTTATCTAGATACAGCTTCTGGATACATTAGTGGAGTAAGAACAAAGGTAAATGAATTAAAACAATTCGTATTTACTGATACAACTGTTGCTTACTATGTACCAGTAAGTAATGTAAAAGCAGATAGTTGTATTAGCCTTGAAAAAGGTGGAACAAGCCCATTCGGTGATTGGGAAAATGCTTATGTTGTAGTAACATTTGATGGTACTAGTTATACATATTACTTTACTGCAAAAGATAAAGCAGGATATGGAATGGATAGAACACTAGAAGCTGATTTTGAAAACAGCAAAGTAACAGCAGGTTGGGCAAATACTTTCCCAGCTGATAATTCTGAAATTACAGTTGGAACAAATACATATACAGTATTATATGTTGAAGCTCCAGCTTGTACAACTCCTGTAATCCCACCAGTTAATCAAGAATAATTGATGGTATTAAAGATTTAAGTTTATCTTAAGTCTTTTTTTTGTTATAATTTAATTGGTGATAATATGTTAATAATAGGTAGTCATGTAAGTTTTACAAAGGACTCACAATTGATGGGGTGTTTAAACGATGCTTTAGGATATGGTGCTAATGCATTTATGTTTTACACTGGGGCACCTCAAAATACAATGAGATATGCTATAAATAAAAAGCTTACTGAAGAAGCTTGTTTAAAGATGAAAGAAAATGGAATAGACATTAATAATGTTGTTGTACATGCTCCATATATTGTTAATTTAGCAAATAGAAAAGAAGAGGATAAATATAAGTTTTCAATACGCTTTTTAAAAGAAGAAATGGAAAGATGCTCGTTGCTTGGAATAAGGTATATAGTCCTACATCCTGGAAGTCATGTTGGTGAAGGTATAGAAGTTGGGATTAAGAATATAATTGATGCTTTAAATGAAATTCTTGATAGTGATCATAATGTTACTATATTACTTGAAACCATGGCTGGAAAAGGGAGTGAAATTGGAAGTACCTTTTTAGAATTACAAAAGATTATAGATGGTGTTAAGTATAAGGATAAGATTGGTGTATGTCTTGATACTTGTCATCTAAGTGATTCTGGTTATAATGTAGATAATTTTGAAGAGCTATTAGATGATTTTGATAAAATAATAGGTCTTTCATATATAAGATGTGTTCATATAAATGATAGTAAAAATGAATGTGGTGCAAAGAAAGATAGACACGAAAATATTGGGTATGGTAATTTAGGTTTTAATACTCTTTTAGAAGTAATTTATAGCGAAAGACTTGTATCTGTACCAAAGATACTGGAAACGCCTTGGATTGGTGAAAAAGCACCGTATAAAGAAGAAATAGAAATGATTATAAAAAAAGAATTTGATGAAAATATAAAAATAAGATTATCTAATTAATCTTATTTTTATATTCTTTATATAAGTTATAAGCAATATCATAAACTTCGGGGCTTAATTTTTCTTTTAATTCATTGAATAATTCAGTAGAATCACCCTTTAAAAATACTTGCCAATAATTTTTAACATACATATATAATACTCTGGTATCTTCTGAATTTATATTGATACCTTTTTTTAATGCAAACTTTTTAATATCGTCTTCACTTAGTTTATCAACATACTCTCTAATTAAGTTTTCCAATATATCACACTCCTTGATAAAATATATTAAATAACTTTGATAATATGTAGCAAAATATTATTAGGTGATTATTTTGAAGACTTATAATAAAAAAAGAAATATAAGAAAGATAGTTGATTTTAGATTTAATATTGTAAAGGTACTAACGGTTCTTTTGTTTGTTACTTTAATGATTAGAATTACTTTTTTGATTGTTATGGAAAAAGAGGTTTATGCTAATGAGCTTGAGCGAGTTAGTAACATAGAGGTTGAAGGACCTTCGTCACCTAGAGGAAGAATATATGATAGAAATTATAATCTTTTAGTAGATAATAAAGCAATTCCTATTATTTATTATAAGAAAAATAGTGATATTAATACTAGAAAAGAAGTGGAAATGGCTTATTTATTGGCTAATAAGATGGGTGTAAATTATGATAAGCTTACAACCAGAAATATAAAAGATTTTTGGATTATAGTAAATTATAAAGAGTCACAAAAACTAATAACTGAAGAAGAATGGCAAAAACTTGAAAATAGAGTCTTGAATAACACAGATATTTATAATTTAAAGATTGACAGGATAACAATTGAAATACTTAATAAATATACTGAATTAGATAAAGAAGCGATATACATATATACTTTAATGAATAAAGGATATTCTTATGAAGAAAAGGTAATCAAGAGCGATGATTTAAGTGATAAGGATATTGCATATATTGCTGAAAACCTCGAAGTATTATCTGGTTTTGATATTAGATATGATTGGGAGAGGGTTTATTTATATGGTGATACTTTTAAAAGCATTTTAGGTAATATATCTAATATTCCAAAGGAAGAAAAGGAATATTATTTAGCTAATGGTTATGCATTAGATGATATTGTTGGTGTTAGTTATATTGAAAAGCAATATGAGGATATCTTAAAGGGACATAAGGATGTATATACACTGGTATCGAAGAATGAAAAGGTTCTTTCAAAGCCAGGAAGACGTGGAGATGATATAGTACTTACTATAGATATAAACTTACAAAAAGCAATAGATACGATATTGGAGGAAGAAATATCAAAAACAAGATGGGAAGAAGCTACAGAACTGTTTAATCATGCTTATGTTGTTATACAAGATCCTTCATCTGGTGAAATACTCGCTATGACTGGAAGGCAAATAATAATAAGAAATGAAAATGTAGAAGTTTTTGATATAACCCCAGGAGTATTAACTAGTCCAATGACACCGGGTAGTGTTGTAAAAGGAGCATCACAATTAGTTGGATATAATACAGGTGCTACTACAATCGGTGAATACAAAAAAGATGAATGTATAAAATTATATTCTAAGCCTCAGAAATGTTCGTGGAGAACACTTGGTACAGTTAATGATTTAACTGCATTAGCACAATCATCTAATGTATATCAATTCAAAACAGCCATGAAAGTGGCAGGATTTAATTATAGTTATGGTGCAAAGTTTAATACCGATATTACCAAAGCATTTGAAACTTATAGAAAGACCTTTAATGAGTTTGGTCTTGGCGTTAAAACAGAAATAGATCTACCGCTAGAGAGTATTGGTAATGTTGGCAGTAATATAAGTCCAGATTTACTTCTTAATTACGCGATAGGTCAATATGATACCTATACAACTATGCAACTAGCACAATATGTTAATACAGTTGCAACAGGTGGATATAGAATAAAGCCACACTTGTTGAAAGAAGTCTATTCTTCTGATACAGAAGAGCCATTAAAACATTTAATACTTAAAGTTGAGTCAGTTCAATTAAATAAGGTAGCAACAGAAGAAAAGTACATAAAAAGAGTGCAAGAAGGATTTAGAGAAGTAATGACAAGTGGACTTGGTAAAAACTTTATGGGAAACAGTCCGAAGCCTGCTGGTAAGACAGGAACATCTGAATCATTTATGGATACAAATGATGATGGTAAGATAGACACTCCAACACTTTCTAATGCTTTTGTTGGATATGCTCCATATGATAATCCAATTATGAGTATTGCAATAACATATCCAAATATTGTAAATGGAAAAAGTAAGTCGAATTCAAGAAGTTATGCTAATATTAGGATGACTAGGATAATATCAGAGAAATTCTTTGAAATATATAAGAAAAAGTAATATAATTTAGATGGAGGTCATTATGAAATATGTAAGAGTTGATAATAATTATATTGTAAGAATAGATAGAGGAGAAGAAGTTATAAATTCGCTTACAGAGCTGTGTAAAATACAACATATAACACTTGGTAGTGTATCTGCAATTGGCGCTGCTGACTATGTAAAAATAGGATTATATGATGTTGAAAAGAAGAAATATAACTCTATAGAATTAAGTGGTCAAATGGAAATAACTTCACTGATTGGTAATATTACTACTAAGGATAATGAACCATATCTTCACCTTCATATTAATGTTTGTGATGATAAAATGAAGGTATTAGGTGGACATTTAAACGAGTGTAGAGTATCTGCTACTTGTGAGATTATTATAACAAAAATAGATAGCAATATCAGAAGGAAGTATAGTGACGAAATTGGTTTAAATTTACTTGATATTGAATATTAAAAAAACATTTTGCAAATTTATAATTATCTGATATAATACAATAAGAAAACGGGAGGGATTAAAAATGGGAAAAGTAGGAAATAGACAAAATAAGACTCTAGTTTGTACAGTTTGCGGAGAAGAAAACTATAGAACAGATAAGAATATAAAAAATACAACTGATCGTTTAGAATTAAATAAATTCTGTTCAAGATGTCAAAAACATACACCACATAAAGAAAAGAAATAAACATATACTGTGTAAAAAGGAAGTGTACGTATGATTAATGTAAATGATTTTAAAAATGGAGTTACAATTAAAATGGATAATAATATATTCCAAGTAATTGAATTTCAACATGTTAAGCCAGGTAAAGGTGCAGCTTTTGTAAGAGCTAAACTTAAAAATTTAAGGACTGGTGCGACTATTGAAAATACTTTCAATGCTGGAATAAAATTAGAATCTGCTCATATAGAAAGAAGAGATATGCAATTTCTATATTCAACTGGAGATACTTTCTACTTTATGAATTTAGAAGATTATGATCAAATCGAGATTAATGCCAAAGCATTAGGTGAAGATAGATTATATTTGACAGAAAACCTAAATGTAAATATCGTTTCTTATGAAGGTGAAATTCTTGGCGTTAACTTACCTGATAAGATTGAAATGAAAGTTACAAAAACAGAGCCAGCAGTTAAGGGTAATACAACTAGTAGTGTTATGAAAGATGCTACACTAGAGACTGGACTTGTAATAAAAGTACCTATATTTATTGATGAGGGTGAATCAATCATCATTTCAACAAAAGATGGAAAATACGCATCAAGAGCATAATTGTTATGCTTTTTTAAATTTAAAAGAGATTAAAAAATAATTAATCTCTTTTTTGATTGAACAGAAAAATAAAAAATGCTAAAATAAAGGTAATAATAAGTAAGAATATAATAGGAGACAGTAAATATGAAGGAAAATGGTGGAATAAATAAGAAAGAAAACAAAACAAAGAAGAAAAGAGGATTCACCCTAATAGAACTATTAGCAGTAATAATAATACTTGGAATATTAATGGTAATAGCAATACCAGCAGTAAGTGAATATATAACAAAAAGTAGAAAAGAAGCATATGTAGCAACAGCAAGACAATATATGAGTGCGACAAGAAATAAAGTAAATAGTCTAGAATATCAATTTACGAACCTAGAGGTAATGTATTATGTACCAACAAAGTGTATAAAATTAGAAAAGGGTGGAAAGAGCCCATTTGGAGAATTTGAAGAAGCATATGTAGTAGTAACATTTAATGGAAAAGGATATAGTTATTACTGGACAAGTAGAGATGATAAAGAACAGGGAATAGAAATAACAAAGGAAGACAATTTAAGAACGGAAAGTGTAATAAGTGGAGTAAAAGAGATAGATAAGGAGAAGACGGTAGAAGGAAAGAAGTTACTAGGAGAAATATCAAGTAGTACATGTGATACAAAGAATATAGTATTAAAAGATGCAACGGATGTAGTAAGTCCAAGTAAGCCAATAATAATAAACCCAAGTAATGAAGAGTGGGTAAAAGAGAGTTTTAGTTTAACAGTACAAAGTAGTGATGATAATGGAATAGATCATTATGAGTATAGTTATGATGGAGAGACATGGGAAGTGTATGAGAATTCAGGAATGGAAGAATACATTACAAC
>JAVBQF010000038.1:0-41680 GCA_031549195.1 Bacilli bacterium | reverse complement strand
CTTTTTTTATTGAAAATAAGGTAATTGAAGAAAGTCTTGATGCGGTTAAATTACTTGCCATAAATGGTTATGAATTAGAACTGTTAGGTAATTATTATAAATATAATAGAGATGTTATTAATTATGGAAAGATGATATATAAAAACATTGGCACTAATAAGCCAATGTATTGCTATTCCGATAAAAAGAATACTGATATACTAGATATATGTAAAAATGAAAGAATGCAAACTATAATACCATCTATAGATGCTTTTGAGTATCCCTATAGTACGATTAAGAATAATTTAGAGAGCGGTTCAATCATAAGACTTAGTAATAATTCAAGTACAATAAGAGAACTTAATTCTGTCATAAACTATATATTACAAAAGGGCGAAAAAATAGTAGTGCTTTCAAGCTTGCTAAGTGAATAATCTTGCAATTATCTATATGTATGCTAAACTAAATTTAATGGAGGTTTTATGGGTATAGATAATAAAGGAGAAATTATAGATATAGGTGTTAGTTTTGGACAATATGTTACTGATTTGCAATTGTTGAATTGGCAACTTGCTAAGTCATATCAAAGTTTGCAGTTAGCGGAGGATAGCTTTTCAGATACTAATAGTAGAGAATGCACTAGGAAAACATTAATAGCAGACAATTTATCTTTGGAAGAAAGAGAATCTTTTTGTAATATGACTCTAGGTGATAGAATTACTAAGTTAGCAGCAGAAGCAAAAGGTGTTCTTAGGTGCAGAAGAGGTTTTGAATATTTTGTGAGTCGTTTTGGGGAGCATGTTAGAGTAATCTTTAGTAATAGAGGAAGAGAAGCAAGTAATATTTTTGAAATGATTGAAGATAATAAAGCTACTATTACTGCACTTGGTACCGAAGAAGACATAAATAGTGATAGGGATGAGGCACTTAGATTAATACGTATGAGGAATTCTAATTTAAAAAGACTAATTGATTTACGTACTGAAATGGCAGCAAGATATCCTGAATATGCTGATCTACTACCGGACAGTGTTAAAATATCAGGTCAGTCTTACAAAGATCCTGATTCTGTGAAAGAAGAATCGGCAGTTGATTTAATGCCTGGTTCTACTAAAAGGATGTCAAGGGCATTAAGTAATAAAGTTAAAGGTATAACTCAAGCAAGAGGTCAGTGTGGCAAATTTACAAAAGTTGTATAAATTTAAAAAGAGTAGATTATTCGACATATAATCAGCTTTTTTTTTTATATTCTATTATTGGTGATGAAGATGAAAGTTTATTTAGATTTGGTTATAATCTTGAATATTATATTAGATTTTCTTCTTTTATTATCAACCTCTATAGTGCTTAAGAGAAATGTTACAATTAAAAGGATAATTTGTGGAAGCTTGGTTGGTGGTATATCTATTCTTTTTTTGTTTTTTTCCCTTACAAGTATTGAACTATTTGTATTGAAACTATTAATAAGTATGCTTATGGTTATAGTAGCATTCGGCTATAGAAATATAAAATATTCTTTAAATAATCTATTATATCTTTATATATTAAGTATTTTGTTGGGAGGATTCCTTTATTTACTTAAAGTAGAATTTAATTATAGAAACAGTGGAATTTTATTCTTTAACAATGGAATGAGTATTAACTTTGTCGTTTTAATCATTATTTCGCCGATAATATTATATATATATATTAGGGAGAATAAAAAAATAAGGAGTAATTACAGTCATTATTATAAAGTAGATCTTTACTATAAAAATAAAATATATAAATTTAATGCATTTTTAGATACTGGTAATAAACTTTATGATCAGTACAAGAAAAGACCTATTGTACTGATTAAAACAAATAAAATAAAGTTTGATATAGAACATAGCATTTTAGTTCCATTTAAAACAGCTAGTGGTGAAGGAATACTTAAATGTTTGAAAGTAGACAAGTTAGTAATTGATAATGAGGAGTATTTTAATATCTTAGTAGGTCTTTCTTTGAAAGGCTTTGATATAGATGGTATAGATATGATATTACATAGTGAAATAATAGGAGGAAGAAATGATTAGTTTATTATTATTAGTTGGAAAGTTAATTGAAGTTAGCAATGTTTTATTTTATGTTGGCGCAGCAGATAAATTGCCTGAACCATTAACAAAGGAATTAGAGGAATACTATCTTATTATGGCTGCAGATGGTGATTCCATGGCACGAGATAAGCTTATTGAACACAATTTAAGACTTGTTGTTTTCTTATCGAAAAAGTATGAAAATACAAAGGTTGATTTAGAGGATTTAGTGAGTATTGGTACAATTGGGTTAATAAAGGCTATTAAAACTTACAGTATGGATAAGAACATCAAACTAGCTACTTATGCATCCCGATGTATTGATAATGAGATATTAATGTATTTAAGAAAAAATAAAAGAGTTAAAACAGAGGTGAGTTTTGATGAGTCATTAAGTTTTGATTTGGATGGTAATGAATTACATTTAGAAGATATTCTTGGAACTGATCCTGATATAGTTACAAAGGGCTTAGAGGAGGATACTAATAAAAAAATGATGCTTGAAGAAATATCAAAGCTTAATAAAAGAGATAAAGAAATAATGGTAATGAGATATGGTTTATTAGGCTATGAAGAGAAGACTCAGAAGGATGTTGCTGAAATATTAGGTATTAGTCAATCGTATATATCAAGAATAGAAAAAAAGGTTATTAAAAGATTAAAAAATGTTATTAAAGTATAAATTGTGCTATAATTATCGTACAAGGATGTGATGATATGAAAGTAGCAATAATAGGTACTGGGGCATTTGGTCTTGCACTTTCTTTAATGTTTCATAAAAATAATTGTGATATTAGAATGTGGACTAAATTTGAAAAAGAGAAAGATGACTTATTAGAAAATAGAGAAAATAAGAAAGCACTAAAAGGTATTAAGATACCAGAAGATATTGTAATAACAACAGATATAGAATATGCAATTAAAGATGCTAAATTAATTGTAATAGCAGTGCCAGCTGGTTTTGTAAATGATGTAACAATGCTTATTGCATCAACAATAAAAAAGACTGAGCAGCATATATTGATTGCTTCTAAAGGTATAGAACAAGGAAGTTGCTTATTTATAAGTGATATAGTGAAACAACATATAAAAACAAAACGTATAGCTGTTATATCTGGGCCTTCTTTTGCGATAGATATAGCAAATAATTATCCTATTGGGCTATCTTTAGCAACAAAGTGTAAAGAGACAGATAAAGTAGTTAGAAATGCTTTAGCAAATGATACTATGAAGCTTAGAAGTACAAGGGATATTATAGGTGTCGAATTGGGTGGTGCAATAAAAAATGTTATTGCTATAGCAGCAGGAATGCTTAAGGGGCTAGATTATCCAGAATCGACACAGGCTATGTTTATTACAGAATCGCTGCATGATATTAGAGAGTTAATGAAAGTACTAGGTGGAAGCAAAAAAACAATTTTATCTTATGCTGGATTTGGCGATTTACTTATGACCTCAACCAGTGATAAGAGTCGTAACTATAAGTTAGGCTATTTAATAGGAAAGGGTGCTTCAAAGGAAGAATTAGATGATTATATTAATGATACGACAATAGAAGGACTATATACTCTTAAATCTATATATAAACTTTTGAAGAATAAAAGGGCTAGAATACCAATAATAAATATGATTTATGATATAGTTTTTAAAAATAAAAGCCCAGAAACATTGCAAGACTTTTTAATGTTAAAATAAATATTATTTTGTAATTAAAAATTATAAGGTGATAATTGACTTGCCTAAATGGAAGATGACGGTATTAGTGTTATCTTTTTTTAATACCATAATTTCCCATACTTATTTAATATTTTAACTATATTTATTTTGTATACTTATAATATGAAAGGAGATGATGGTTATTAACAGAAAGCCTAAGAAGTAATAACATAATAATTAAAATATAAATTATGCAGTGAAGAAAGAAGGTGAGATAATAAAAGTTTAATATGATATAATAATGAAAGGTGAAGTGTATGTATACCATATGTTTAGTAGAAGATGAAATAGATTTGTCAAATCTAATTAAAATCTATTTAGAGAAAGAAAACTATAAGGTTATCCAGTTTTTTAAGGGCAAAGAGGCTTTAGACTACATAGATGAGAATCCAAATTTATGGATTCTTGATATTATGTTAGCAGATGATATATCTGGTTATGACATTATAAAAGAAATAAGAAAGAATGATAGTAATACTCCTGTTATATTCACATCAGCAAGAGACCAAGGAATTGATAGGATTATAGGCCTTGAGCTTGGAAGTGACGACTATTTATCAAAGCCTTACTCTCCTAAAGAATTAGTGCTTAGAGTAAATAGAATTATACAAAGAGTATATAAATCAACTAATGAAGATTTAGTTAAATATGCAGATTATATAGTAGATAAAAATAAAAGAGTAGCATACTCTAATGACACTGAAATAAAACTTACTACTTTAGAATTTGATTTATTAGTATTATTAGTTACAAATCTTAACAAAACATTTGGTAGAGAAGATATACTTAAAGTTATATGGGGCAATGACTATTTTGGAAGTGATAGGGCAGTTGATGACTTAGTCAGAAGACTTAGAAAGAAGATGCCGCTTCTTAATGTATCCACTATATATGGATATGGGTATAGATTAACATGAAACAGTTAGAAAATAGTCTTGGTAAACAATTAATATTATTAGTTATAATAATATTTAATATAGTATTAATTACACTAGGAGTAGTACTTCCTCGTGCTCTAGCCCCAATTTATGAGAAAAGTATATACAATGCACTAGGAGATTCTCTTGATGCCATATCAGAAGAAATAGAATATACAACATTAAGTAAATCGATAGGATTTCTCTATATAACTGAAGAAGAAATTTATTTTAGTCCTAACTTTTCAAATATAATCCCAATTAATAAAAATGATTTGCTTTTAAATGTTAAGGAAGAAAAGGGCAAGTTTTTATATAAGGATAAAATTTATTATTATTATGTAATGGAAGATAATTCTAATAAAAAAATAGCAGTTACAGAGGACTCCTCAATAGCTGAAATAAAAAGAAATATCATGGGGGCAACATTGCCAGTATTAATAATTGCTTTTGTTTTAGTATCTTTAATTACCTTTATATGGAGTAATATCTTAGTAAAGAAAATAGCTAAGGTAAAACAAAAGGTAGATAATATTGATAATGATAATTTTAACCATAAAGTAGATTTTAGGATGGAAGATGAGATTACAATGCTTGCAAAAGCCATTGAAGATATGAGAATTTCATTAAAAAACCAAGAAAATTATAAAAACCACATGTATCACAATATTTCACATGATTTTAAAACCCCTCTCACTGTAATAAAATCTTATGTTGAAGCAGTTAATGATGGTGTTGAAACTAAAGAGAATGCTTTAAAGGTAATTGATGAACAAACTCTCAAATTAGAAAAAAAGGTACACTCACTTCTATCTCTGAATAAACTTGATTATTTAAAGGACAAGGCTCCTGAAAATAAAGAAGAGATTGATATAAGTGAAGTTATAACTTCTGCAACTGAAAAGTTTAAATATCAAAGGAAAGATATCAACTTTTCTCTTAGTATTGATAATAGCAAATTTTATGGGACTTTTGATCTTTGGGAAACTATTATTGATAATATACTAAATAACTTTATGAGATATGCTTTAAAAGAAATTAAAATAACTGTTAAAAATAATAAATTAACTTTATATAATGATGGTCCAAATATAGATGAAGAATTCTTAACGATAATGTTTAGTCCTTATAGGAAGGGCATTAAAGGAGAATTTGGATTAGGATTGTCCATCGTTAAAAAAACTCTTAATTTATTAAACTATGATATAGTTGTAAAGAATCATAGTAAAAAGGGAGTATCATTTATAATAAGTAAGGGACTATAAAAGTCCCTTTTTTAACATTCAGTAATAACGTTTACTTTAACACAATTATCTTCTTCTTTATGATATTTATTTTTACATTTAGTAATAACATTTATAACGACACATGTATCTTCTTTATGATCAATCTTTGTTTCCTTATCGTATTCTTCAGAATAATTTTTTCTTTCAGCTTCTTCACATTCGGTAATAACATTTACTTTAACACAAGAGTCATTTTTGTGGCAATCTTTACCACAATTTGTATATATATTAATTAATACACAATAATCATCTTTAAAGTTTTCATAATCTTTATCAAACATATAATACTCCTTTCTTTTTAATATATGTCAGATAATATTAATTAAATATTTGAAATGACTAGTGGGATAATAATAAAAAGTGATATAATAATTTTGCTGGTATAAAATAAGAATGGTGATATTATGAAAGAGATTGATATAAAAATAAAAGGCATGACTTGTGACCATTGTTCTTCAAGAGTAGAGAAGGCTCTTAATAATACAACTGGTATAAGTGGTGCTGAAGTCAGGTTAAATGAGAGTTGTGCTTTTATTAAATATGATGAGACTATAGTTTCTGAAAAAGAAATAGTTGATACAATAGTTAATATTGGATATAAAACATCTTTAAAAGAAATTAGTAAAAAAAAACTGATTAATTCTAAAGTAAAATCTTTAATAGAGATAGCATTAATCTTTTTTATAGTACTTCTTCTTTATTATTTGATAAAAGAATTAACAGGATTTAATTTTTTAAACATTATTCCAGAAGTAAATAGTAATGCCTCTTTTCTTATGCTTTTTACAGTAGGAATAATAACTAGTATCCATTGTATTAGTATGTGTGGCGGAATAATGATGAGTATTTCATTAGCGAAAGATAAATCATATAAGAATCCTATTATGTATAATTTAGGTAGAATTGTTTCTTATACAATAATTGGTGCATTTGTTGGATTAATTGGTAGTACAATAGCTATTAATGATAAAGTACAATTTATTGTTCTTCTATTTGCATCACTATTCATGTTTGTTATGGGATTATCTTATTTAGATGTAATTAGCTATAAGTTTTCTTTTAAATTTAAGAAAATAAATATAAATATTAGTAAGAAGTCTCCATTTGTGATTGGATTTCTAAATGGATTTATGCCGTGTGGTGCATTGCAGACTATGGAGTTATATGCAGTTGCAACTGGCTCAGTCATATTGGGTGCCTTGTCAATGCTTGTCTTTGCTCTTGGTACTGTTCCTTTAATGCTTACTGTCGGATTGTTACTTAATTCATTAAAAAATAAAAATATATTGCTATTTAAAAGAATAGGTGGAGTGTTAGTAATATTATTAGCGTTTGTTATGTTTAATAGAGCCCTATCATTTGTAGGATTAGACATAACGAAAATAAACTATTATAGTTATGAAGTGTCTACAATAAAAGAAGATTATCAAGAAGTAACAATTAATTTGACTACAGGGGGATATAAAAATATTGTCGTTCAAAAGGGAATTAAAGTTAAACTTAATATATATGTAGAAGAAAGATATTTAAATGACTGCAATAATAGGGTTGTATTTGAAGAATGGAATATTGAAAAGAAACTTGAAGTAGGAGATAATATAATTGAGTTTATCCCAACAGAAACAGGAGACTATCTTTATACTTGTTGGATGAATATGCTTTGGAATCATGTTATTGTTGTTGATGATATTAATAATATAGAAAGTGGGAAGTAGTAATGGAATCAAGAATATTTAAGATTAGTGGTATGAGTTGTGCATCTTGTTCTAGCTCAGTTGAAAATGTAACAAGAAAATTAGATGGAGTGAAGAATTCTTCAGTTAATTTGGCTACGGAAAGACTTAATATTACTTATGATGAGAAAAGATTAACTACAAAGGAAATAATAGAAGCCGTAGAAAAAATTGGTTTTATAGCCAAATTATTACAAGGAGAATCTATTACTTCTATAGATTTGGATAAAAGTAGGGAAATATTTTCGCTTAAAAAGAGAGTTATATATTCTTCTATATTTGCTATACCTCTTTTAATAGTGGCAATGTTACCAATGGTTTTAGAACTTGTTGGAATTAACCTACCTGATATTATTAATCCAATGGTTAATATGAAACCTTTTTCAATCATTCAGCTTCTATTAGTTAGCCCTATAATAATTATTAATAGGAATTACTATATTGTTGGTTTTAAGTCTTTATGGAATAGACATCCAAATATGGATAGTTTGATTGCAATAGGTACTGTGGTAACTTATATTTATGGTATATATGCAACAATTATGATGTTTACTGATGGTAGACATAATGAACTTTATTTTGAATCAGCAGGTGTGATTTTAACTCTTATAACACTTGGTAAATATATGGAAGCTAAATCAAAGGGTAAAACTAGTGAAGCCATTAGAAAATTAGTTGACTTAGCACCAAAGAAAGTAACAGCTTTAAGAAATAAAAAGGAAGAAGTTATAAATATTAGTGATGTTATAGCTGGTGATTTAATAATTGTTAAACCAGGTGAGAAATTTAGTGTTGATGGTGTTATTGTCAAGGGAAATACATCTGTAGATGAGTCGATGATAACTGGAGAATCTATTTCAGTTGATAAACAAATTGATGACATGGTGATTGGTGGATCTATAAATAAAACAGGGAGTATTATTTATAAAGCTACAAGAGTTGGTGCTAATACAACATTAAATCAAATTATTAAATTAGTAAGTAATGCTCAAGAGAATAAGGCACCGATTGCTACACTTGCTGATATTATTTCAGGGTACTTTGTGCCTACAGTGATATTAATTGCTTTCATATCTTCTATATTGTGGTATTTATCAGGTCAAACATTAGAATTTTCTATGTTAATATTTGTATCAGTTATAGTTATAGCATGTCCTTGTGCACTAGGTTTAGCAACCCCGACTGCTATAATGACTTCGACTGGTAAAGCTGCTAGCGGGGGGATATTAATCAAAAGTGGAGAAGCCCTTGAAATAGCTCATAAAATAGACACGGTAGTATTTGATAAGACAGGAACAATTACTAAAGGAGAAGCCGTTGTTACAGATGTTTATTCATATAATAAATATAGCGAAAAGGATATTATTGGTTATGCCTATTCACTTGAAAAACAATCAGAACATCCTCTTGCGATAGCTATCATCAATAAAGCAAAAGAGTTGAAAGTAAAATATATGGAACCGGCATCTTTTGAATCTTTATCTGGGTTTGGGGTAATTGGAAAAGTAGATAAAGATTATATTATCATTGGTAATAAAAAGTTAATGGATAATAATAATATTTCATTAAGAAAAATAGAAAAGGATATTGATGAACTGACTAGTAACGGGAAAACATTAGTTTTCATTGCTAATAAAAAGGAAGTAATTGGAATAATTTCTTTAATGGATACTATTAAGGAAGAAAGTATAGAAACAGTTAGGCAATTACATAATATGAATATTAAGACTATTTTACTTACAGGAGATAATAATATTGCTGCAGGAGTAATTGCTAAGAGTGTAGGCATAGAAGAAGTAATTGCAGAAGTTCTACCAGAGGAAAAGTATTTGAAGATAAAAGAATTACAAGATAATGGAGAAATTGTTGCAATGGTTGGTGATGGAATTAATGATGCAGTAGCTCTTGCCCAAGCTGATATTGGTATTGCTATAGGAAATGGTACAGATATTGCTATAGAGTCAGCTAACATAGTTTTAATGAAAGATGATTTAAAAGGAGTAGTAAATGCTATTAGATTAAGTAGAAAAACTATTAAGATTATAAAAGAGAATTTATTTTGGGCATTTATATATAATATAATTGGAATACTTATTGCGGCTGGTGCGTTATATGTTTTTGGTGGACCACTTTTAAATCCTATATTTGCAGGATTTGCGATGGCAATGAGTTCTGTTTCAGTTCTTTCTAATACTTTAAGATTGGCAAGATTTAAATTTTAAATAAATTGTCTCTATTTTATAGTTGCAAAATAAAAATGACTTTGATATAATGTAATAGTCATTTATTTGGCGAGATAGCTCAGCTGGCTAGAGCATTCGGTTCATACCCGAAGGGTCGGGGGTTCAAGTCCCTCTCTCGCTACCATAAGGAAATTAGTCGAACCAAATTCGGCATATATAGAAAAGGTTAATTTCGGTTAATCTTTTTTTGTTATGTAGAATGGTGGTGATTAGTTTATGAGTATAACAAAAGAAGTTATAGAAATTGAAGATACTTTAAATGCAAGAATTAAAAATACATTACTATTCTTGGGTATTAATACAACTGTTCAAAATGGTAATATTATTAGTATTGATAATACTAATCTTGCTTATATTGAGCCGCATAAACTAGTTATCAACGATAATACCTATCTATTCTTTAATGAGTGTAACGAGGTTTATATTAATACTTTAGAACAGTCTATTTCTATAACTGAACTTGAAAACTATATAAAAACACATAAAAGTACTTTAAAACAAGGAAATTGATACCAAAAATATTGACTTTTCCTAAAAAAAGTCTATTATAACTAATCAAGAGAGAGCAGTATTATCTCGTGAGTCATAAGGGGGTTATGATTTATGGTTAATTACTTACAAACTTTAGATTATGATTATTTAAAAATATTAGAGGTGTCAATGATACAGTTTTGTGTTGTTGTCGCCTCTTTTTTGTAAGAAAGGGAGTGTTAAAATGAGAAAAAACGCAGGAATATATATTAGAGTTTCAACTGAAGACCAAGCCAAAGAAGGTTATTCTTTGGGAGAACAATTAGAAAAGTTAAAAGATTTATGTAAGTTTAGAGATTACAATATATTTGAAGTTTATGAAGACGCAGGTATTAGTGCCAAAGATACTAATCGACCAGCCTTTAAAAGATTATTAGAAGACGTTAAAAAGCATAATGTAAATGTTATTATTGCATACAAATTAGATAGATTAACAAGAAGTGTTAGAGATTTAGAAAACTTAATCATTGAAATTGAAAAACACGGTTGTGCTTTAGAATGTGCTATGGACGATATTAATACCACTACTGCTAACGGAAGATTCTTTGTAAGAATGCTTACCGTATTATCACAATTAGAAATTGAACGAGTTTCAGAAAGAACAAAGTTTGGTATGGCAGGTGCAATTAAAGATGGACATATACCTGTTTCAAAGACTTTAGGTTTTACTAGAGATGGTAAGAAGTTAGTTATTGACCCAATGGAAAAGCCAATTGTAGAAAGAATATTTGATTTATATTTAAAAGGTAATTCATATCAAGCAATAGCCAATATCTTTAATTAAGAAAAAATATTAAATAAAAAATGGTATGATACTGCAATACTCAAAATGATTTCTAATCCACTTTATAAAGGCGATTATATTAATGGGAAAACAGTTGGTAATCCTGTTTTATATGAGAATGTAGTTGAACCAATAATAAGTAGAAAACAATGGGAAGACTGCCAAGTACAAGCAAAAAAGAATACTAGAAATTACACGAGAAGAAATGACTACATATTCTTTCAAAAGATTGAGTGCCCTAATTGTAAAAAGATAATGGCTTGTAAAGCACCCGGTGGTAAGAAAAAGAAATATATTTATTATCAATGTAACGACTGTAAAACTTATATTAGGGAAGATGATTTAATTGATATACTACTTAATCAGATACTTACGATTATTGATTATGATATTAGTGTTAGAAAATATTTCGCACCACTTTTAAAACATAAAGTTGAAAATGCTAACGAACTATTAGAAAAAGAATTATATACTTTAAATGATAAGAAAGTCAGATTAAAAGACGCATATTTAAATAAAGTAATCAGCTTAGAAGAATACAACGAAGATAAAATCTTACTTGAAAATAAAATAACTGATTTAGAATATAAAATTAAAGAAGAACAAGAACTTGAACAATTTAATTTTACTTACGAAGATATGATTTTAAAAAGAGATTTAGAAAGTATCAGAGCACTTTTAGATACTAATTATGAAAGTGAGTTTATCGTTAAATGGGAAACCCTATCAATTAGTGAAAAACAAGAATTAATGATGAGTTATATTGATACTATTGAAGTTGAAAAGAAAGACGATAAACTAAAAATAAAGAGAGTTAATTTCAGAAAAACATTTATTGAAGAATATGCAAATCTTTTCAATAAAGGTGCTATAAATAGATTTCAAGACGCAACGGTTAAGATTATCGGTGATGATACTAGTGATGAACTAATACAAATGGAAGTATGCGCACCTATGTTACGAAAAGACGTTACTAGACATATTGAAAGATTAGAAGAATACTATAAAATTGATTACAATGAGATTTTAAAAGAGAAATATAATGAAAAACAATTTTGTTTAAAATATGATAGAGATAATTCTTATAGTGAGCCATTTAAGATGATACCACTCTTAAATAAGAAAGGACTTAACAAAGTAACGCATTTTGGTTTAATATCAATACCACTATTCCAACCTATCTACAAAGAAGATTCAAAAGTTAAAGATGCAGTATGGGAGGAAGTTTGTAGCAAATGAGTTATGCAATATTTAGAGTTGAGCCAATAAATAAATTAAAAGATTTAGGACAAATTGGTGCTCATAATCAAAGACAAAAAGAAGCATATAATTCTAACCCAGATATTGATATTACTAAAAGTGAAAACAATATTGAAATAGTACCATTATCAGAAAAATATATCAAAGGCTTTTATAATATTACTAAAGACTATAAATTAGAACACGATAAAAGACAGTTAACTCAAAGAGATGAACGTAAAAAGTCTTTCGCTAAAATGGTAGATGATAGCAAAAGTGTTGTAGCAGATGAGTTATTATTTACTAGTGATTTAGATTTCTTTAAAAATATGAAAACTAAGGATATTAAAAAATGGGCAGATACTTGTATGGATTTTGTATATGATGATTTAGGTTATTCCAAAGATCAAGTGTTACACGCTACAGTTCATATGGACGAAAAAACACCACACTTACATTGTGTAGTAATTCCGTTAGTTAGAAAATTAGATAAACGAACTGATACAGTTAGATATTCAATTTCCAAAAAACAATATATACGTGATAAACTTCATTTAAGCGAACTTCAAGACAAATACCACCAAAGGCTAGTAAATAATGGTTTTGACTTAGAAAGAGGCATTAAAAATAGTGATAATGAGCATATTTCAATTAAAGAGTTTAAAAAGATTACAAGAAAACTTGATAATAGATTAGAAAAGCAAAATTATCTTATGAATCGTGATTATGAAGAACTAGAAGAAAAATTACAAAAGTCTAAACCTACTATCACAGGTAAAGAAGTTAAAATTGATAAAGATACCTATGATACTTTAAAGCACTTTATGAATACCTCAAAAAATGTAATTAAAGATATGCCTAAAAACAAAGCATTATTCAGTACATTAGAAGATTATACTTCTTCCTATAAAGATTTAGAAATTGAGAAAAGACAAATCCAAAATGAAGTTTATAGGCTAAAAGCCAAAAATCAAGAATTACAAGAAGAAAACAATAAATTATATAAGTTCATTGATAATATACTTCAAGTATGTAAAAAGTTTTTTAGAACAATACTTAAAATTGGTAAGGAAAAAGAAAAAGATGAAGTTGTTGAAGAAATAAAAGTTTATCACGATAAAAATTGGTATGAAAATAAAGACTTACACGATATTGCAGATAAGACTTCAAGAGAAAATGAGATAAATGATTACTTGTACCAAAACAAATATGGAAAAGATAAAGATGATGATTTTGACATGGGAATATAGGAAAATATGCAATTTTATGATAATATACTATTATAAAGAAACGAGGGATTAAGTTAATATGCAAGAATTAGAAAACTATTTATCAGATAATAAAATCGAATATGAAATATGTTCTTATAATCCCAATGTAAAAGATACAGTAACAGCAGCTAAACAAATGAACTTAAATATTGAACAAATAATAAAAAGTTTATTAGTAATTAAGAAGAACGAATACTATTTATTATTGCTATCTAGTAATGACAAAATTAGTAATAATCAATATAAAATGGCAGATAGAGAAAAAATAAAAGAAATAACAGGTTATGACTTAGGAAGTGTTACTCCATTTTTTCTCAAGAATGATATTGATATAATAATTGATGAAAAAGTATTAGCATTAAATAAAATTAGTATTGCTAGTGGGACAAGAGGTTTTGATATTTTGCTTTCCCCAAAAGATTTAGTTGAATTGATTAATGCTAAAGTAGGAAAATTAACTTAATCTTATTAAGACTATATTGTTTTATCAATGTAGTAACACACTACGATATTGGCAAGCCAATATCAGTGTGCAAAGGTGCAATGCCCCTTTTGAAACCCCATAAGGCATAATATTGCAAACTAACGTAAGCAATATTATGCTATGATAAAAAAATTGTTTTTCTCTATCGGTAAAGTCTATCGCCATTTTCATTTTTACTAACGTAAAAACAAAACGTGCCACGACTTTAAAAAATACCAAACAAATCTAAAAAATGTTTGGTATTTTCTTTATTTAACAAAATGCTTTTGAGTATGTAAATCTTTATTGAATTCATTTAATTCAATATATTTAGAAATACTTTCTTTTTTTAAATCTAATACATCAACGAATTCAGAACCAGTATTAACCTTGATTATGCCATCTTGTTTTAGCATAATATAAGAGCCATCATAATCTTCAATATCATTTATACTTATTTCTAAATCCGAAGTACTTACTTTAGAAATAAACTCTTTAATTGCATTACATTTTTTGTTATCAATTTCAAAATACATATTTATATCTTCAGTATTAGAATTTCCTAAATATCTAAATATTTTCCATCTCTTAATAATTGAAAATGAAGAAATAAACTTATGTAATGATTCAAAATTTTTATAATTTTGTTTTGATAATAAACTGTTTATTTTAATTTTAGCATTGGGATAGTTTTTATTAATATATTTTAGAATAACTTTAATTCTTTTAACGTGCAATGGATTTCTTGTAACTTTACTTTCTAATCTACTGTTATTAGAGTCAATAGAAAAACATATCCATTCAAAAGTGCTTATCATTTTTTCAACTAGTTCTTTATCAATTATAAACTTTTTTGAATTATAATCATATTTTGCTAATTTGATTCCATTAGTTACAATAGAAAGAGCAACTTCTTTAGGCTTTTCAATAGAGTCTAGCAATTCAAATAATCCATCATACATAAGAGGCTCTCCACCACATATAGTTATTTTATTTATTACTTTTGAATCGTAGATATTCTTCAATATTTTTTTATTTTCATTTAATGGTAAATCTTTACTTATTTTATCACGATAACAAAATTTACAATTATCATTACATTTGCTAGTTATGTCCCAGCACATATTATATCGCATATAATCACATCCTTAACCCTATTATACAGGTTTTTACTGATAATTTGAATATAGGATTCCATTTTTCTAAAAATTGTTATATAATCATATCAGAAATTAATCTTATAAATAATTTCCAAACGTCCTACTTGGGCGTACCATAAGAAAATTAGTCGAACTAGGTTCGACATAAAAGAAAAGGTTAACTTTGGTTAATCTTTTTTATTATGTGAAAGTTGGTAATTAGTTTTAAGAAACAATATTAATTTTTATGAGTGTTCTTAGTTTTTTTGCACAAATACCTAAACTAAAATAATGGAATATAGGAAAAGTATATAGAAAATGATATAATAATTGAATAGAGGTGCAAATGAAGAAAATATTAAAAGTTGACAATGATATATATTGGAATCATAATACTGCATATCATAAATGGTTGTTATCTCAAGTAAAAGAAAATGATACTGTATTAGATGTTGGTTGTGGTGATGGTCTCTTAGTTTATCGACTATCAAAGTTTTGCAAACAGATAGTAGGTTTAGACACTGATATTCCAAGTATTGAGAAAGCAAAAAAAAGATTATATAATATCAAAAATGCGTCAGTTGTGAATGCCGGATTTGAAAACTATGATGGAAAAAAGAACTCATTTGATATTATTATTTTTGTTGCATCAATACATCATATGGATTTAGAGTATTGCATAAACAAATCTATCACTCTTCTTAAGCCCAAAGGAAAACTACTTATAGTTGGTTTAGCTCATCCGTATACTGTTTTTGATAAATTTATAGAATTTGGTCGTGTTATACCAGCAAAAATCGGAGATTTATTTCATAATGTAAAAGGTGATGTTGGAGCACCTATATCAGATTGGAAAGAAAACCTTGGGGATATAAGGAAAATTGTGAAAGATAGATTACCTAATGCTAAAATAAAACAAGCACTATATTATCGTTATTTATTGAGTTGGGTAAAACCAAATGAAGAAAGAAAATTAACAAGAAAGCAAAATGAGGTGGGTTAACATCTGCAAAAATATACTAAGAGAAATACCGGAGTCAAACAATTAATTTTACTTTACAGTGTATTTATATTAAACTAGTACAATATCATTTTCTTTGATATAATTATTGCAAATAGGAGATTTATATGAAAATAAAAAATATTAGTTCAAAAGTAATACTTGCATTAGTGACTGCTGGCTTAGTTGCAGTAAATGCTGCTACAGCACTAGCTGATACTTTGAAATTTGGTAATGTTGAAGATATTCTGATAAACACCAAAAGTGGAAATGTTAGAATTGTTGCAACAGCAGGGGAACAATATGCAGAATTTACTGATGACTTTCGTGTTGCTGAAAGAAGCGGACAGTTAATTGTCGAACAAGATAAAACTAGCAATGTAAATGGCAATATTACTATAAGTGGAACCAGTGGTGGCACAACTATAATTTCTGGTGGCAGTAATATCACAATCAGTAAGTCTGGAAAGGGTACCTCGCATATAACAATCGGTGATACTCAATATGTAATAGCTGGTAATGGGACATATAAAATTGGACAAAATGGAGAACAAATAGAAGTTAGCAGGGATGAGTTACAAGGTGTTAAAAGTGAATTAACACTTTATCTATCTCAGCAGGAAATTGATAATTTATCAGTAAAAGCAACAAGTGGAACTGTTGTTGTTGATGGTGATGGTATAGTAATTGATACTGTAAGAGCGAATCTTACTAGTGGTAGTGTAAGCTTAAATGGTGTTACTGCCGATAGTATAGGGGCTAATATTACAAGTGGTAATATTACAATGCAGGGAGGTAGTGCTAATAATATTAACTTTTCTGCAACAAGTGGAAACATAATTGCAAATGTTGCTGGCGAATATGATGCCAGAGTTGATGCTACTTCTGGTAATCAACATTTAGAGGGAGAAACAAGAGGAGCTGCTAATACTATTAATGCTAGTGTTACAAGTGGAAATGTAGATGTTAGAATAAGATAATGAGTTACATAGCAATATGTACTTTTCTTATGGTATAATAAATATTAGGTGATTAATGTGAAGGTATTATTGTTTACTCATGAAGATGATATTGATGGAATGGGCAGTATTGTAATTGGTAAAATTGCATTTTCTGACTTTGATTATATTCCATGTAAGACGTTTGAAGTTAATGAAAAGGTTGAAAAGACAATAAATAACGGAACTATTTATAATTATGATATGATTTTTGTAACTGATATTTGCATTAAGGAACCGTTACTTTCTAGTATTAATCAAGATGGTAGGCTAAAAGAAAAGATATTAGTTTTAGATCATCATAAATCAGAGATTGAAGAAGGTAATAACAAATATTCTTTCGTTAGGATAAGTGTTGCTAATGAATTTGGCAAAGTATCAGGAACAAGCCTTTTTTATGATTATTTAAGATTAAATAATTTAATATCTTATAATAAATGTTTAGACTAATTTGTAGAACTTACAAGGCAATATGATACTTGGGAATGGGTTGAAAAATATAATAATCCTAAAGCAAGATTGCTCCATATACTCTTTGAGCAAATTGGGCTTGATGAATACATCAGAATAATGACCAGTATAGTTGCAAACAAAGAAAATTTTGAGCTTGGGATTGCTGAATTAAAAATAATAGAAAAGTTTGAAGAGGAATTACATAATGAATTATTTAAAATATTGAGTAATATGGTTATAAGAGAAATAGTAATAAATAATATTAACTATCGAATTGGCTTTGTGCATTCAAGTTATCAATATAGAAACGATTTGATTGCATATGTAAGAGAAAGTAATATTAATAAAATTGATGTACTTGGAATGGTGACAATTGATAAGGATACTGTATCCTTTAGAACTGTTAATAATGCAGATGTTTCTATTATTGCCACTTATTTTGGTGGCAAGGGTCACAAAGAAGCCTCATCAAGTCCTAAAGATAATGAAAAATTAAAAGAATTTGTTATGATGTTTGAGTAGATATGGGGTAAATATGCAAGAAATAGAGATTAAATTTAGAATAGAAAAATTAGATGAGATAAAGAGTAGGTTATTAAAAAGTGGATGTGTTTTCGGTGAAGAATTGAAACAAAAGGATACTATATTTTTGCCAAACTTAAAAGATACTACTAATGGTGAAGGAAAATTATTCATAAGAATTAGAAGTGTCAACGGCAAAACAGAACTTAACTTAAAAAAACGATCGAGTAATATAATGCAATCAAAGGAAATAGAGTTTGAAGTAAGTGATTTTGATAATGCTAAAGATTTCTTAAATACACTTAATTTAGAGGAATGGGTTACAGTAGAAAAGAAAAGAGTTACTACTAAGTATAAAGGTTTTAATATTTGTATGGATGAAGTAAAAAGATTAGGGAGCTTTGTTGAAATAGAAATAATAACTGCTTTGGAAGATAAAACACAGTTCTATGAAGATGAAATTCTTAATACTGCTAAAGAAATTGGAATAGATATAAGTTGCAGAGTGAATAGCTTTTATGATACCATGATAAGCGAGTTAGATAAAAGGTAGCATCAAATGCTTAGAAAAATAAATTTGACATAATTTCCTATTTGTGTTAATATCATTGCAACAAGTGAGTATGTATATGTTTATTACTAGCTACATAGGGGTTACCTACACGTTTAACACGGAGTCACTATCAATTTGATAATGCCTTTGTGTTTTTTTGTACATTGGTATTATAATTTGCTATAATAATAAAGAATAGGAGTGAGTAATTATGGCAATCATAGAGGTTAAAAACCTATCTAAAACTTTTAAAGTTAAAATTAAAGAGAAAGGATTGAAAGGAAGTTTAAAGGCATTATTCAAACCTAAATATAAAACTATTAGGGCTGTTAATGATATTAGCTTTGATGTAGAACAAGGAGAGATGATTGCTTTTATTGGACCTAATGGAGCTGGTAAATCAACAACTATTAAAATGCTTACAGGAATACTTTATCCAACAGCCGGTGACATATCGGTAATTGGAATAGATCCAACAGTTAAAAGAAAGGCCCTTGCCTATAAAATAGGTACTGTATTTGGACAAAAGGAACAATTATGGACTCATCTGACGCCTTATGATAATTTTAAATTTTTTGGTGCTGTATATGATATTAAAGATGATGAAATAGAAAAAATAATTGAAGAGCTAAAGGAAACATTTGAGCTTGATGACATCATAAATATACCTGTTAGAAACTTATCGTTAGGTCAAAGAATTAGAGCTGAAATAGCAGCAAGTTTAATACATAAACCAGAAATATTATTCTTAGATGAACCAACAATTGGACTAGATCCAGTAGTTAAAGAAAATATAAGAGCTCTCATCAAAAAGATGAACAAAGAATACAAAACAACGGTTTTTTTAACCAGCCATGATGTATCTGATATTGAGAAATTATGTAAAAGAATAATAATCATAAATAAAGGTCAGATAGTAATGGATGATTCTATGGAGCATTTAAAGTATCATTACTTAAATAAGAAAATAGTAGAAGTTAAACTAAATACTAAAATAAATTTAAATGATACCGATGGTATTACTGTATTAAAAGATAAAGGATATAATTTAAAATTAGAAATTGATACTACTAAAAAGACAATGATAGATGTAATAAAATTAATAGATGGAGATAAAATCATAGATATAAATATTTCTAATATACCACTAGAAGATATTATTACAGAAATATATAAGGATGTATAATTATGAGAAAGTACTTATATATTTATAAAACTTCTTTAATAGAATCACTACAATATGTTGTTAGTATAATTTTAAGCTTTATAACTTTTTTCTTGATGATATTTATTCTCATTAATTTATGGGAGTATATGTATGGAGATAGTGCCAACTTAATTGCTGGGTATTCTAAAGAACAAATGATGTGGTATGTGTTGTTAACTGAGTTTATTTGGTTTTCAACAAGAAATAAAACTTTGATTGATGGTATTAGTCATGATATTAAAAGTGGGACAATAGCTTATACAATAAATAAGCCATATGACTATTATATGTTTATACTATTTAAACATTTAGGAGAGATAAGTGTTAGGGTAGTATTATATTTAATTATATCTATAATACTAGGGCTAACTTTAATTGGACCTATACCTAATTTTGATATTGCTAATATTGGTTTTATTTTAATTGTCTTTATACTTGCATCTATCATAAATAGTGTTATTAGGATAACACTTAGTATTTTATCTTTTTGGATAGAAGATGCAACTCCAATACACTGGATATATGATAAGTTAATATTAGTTGTAGGAGTAATATTCCCAATAGAAATTTTCCCAAGTTATTTACAAGGAATAATAAAATATTCTCCGGTATTTGTAGTTATATATGGTCCTGCAAAATTAATAATAGATTTTAGTCAGGACAAATTTTATGAAATATTATTGTTTCAAGTAGTGTATTTGATAGTTTCAATGTTGTTACTTGTAATAATATATAGGAAGGGAATGAGAAAGTTAAATGTTAATGGAGGTTAAAAATCACTTTAGAATAGCAATGCTTTCAGTAAAATATAATATTTTAAAGGAGATGGTTAATCCAGTAAGCTTTTTTTCAAATATTATATTCATGATACTTAATAATTCTTCTTTTATAATACAGTGGTTAATCTTATTTTCGCTTAAAGATAATATTGGAGGATATACTCTTAATACAATACTATTATTGTGGGGACTTTCCGCTAGCTGCTATGGATTTAGTCATGTTTTTACCGGGAACGCTTATAAGCTGTCAGATTTAATTACTGATGGTAAATTAGATGCTTATTTAGTTCAACCAAAGAATGTTTTGATAAGTGTCATAACGTCATATACTAAGATATCTGCAATAGGAGATATACTGTATGGCTATATTATTTTATTAGTTATAAATGCTAATATTTATGGTTTTATTTTGTTCACTTTCTTTTCAATTAGTGGTGGAATAATACTTACAACAGTAGCTGTAATATATGGCAGCCTATCTTTCTTTATTGTTAAGGCTGATGTAATTTCACACACTATGAATGGAGCTATGCTTAGTTTTAATACATATCCAGAAGGAATATTTAAAAGTGGTGTCAAAATACTTTTATATACAATACTTCCGGTAGGTTTTGTTGCATATATACCACTTAATATAATCGGGAGTTTTAATTTAATATTATTGGCTTTAGTATTGCTGATAGTAGTGTTATTCATTGCATTAGCATTCTCTATATTTAATATGGGGCTTAAAAGATATTCGTCTAGTAGTTTAATGAGTGCTAGAGTATAGAAAAAATCTTAGTAATTAATTTTACTAAGATTTTAGTTTGTTTTAATGCTTGCAATTAAACAGTTTCCATACTTCACATCCATCATATGGATTAGCTGTTCCTATATATAAGTAACCATCTTTGGCAGATAATAATGTCCTAATACCATAATTATGTATATTTCCAAAACCTCTAACTGCCAGTGTTTCAAAATCCTTACCATCTTTAGTTACTAAAAAGTCGAATCCTAAGTCTTTAGGATATTTTTTTATGGAAGTAAGAAGAGCTTTAACCCATTCAGCAACATTAAAGTGTTTGAAGTTTGGATTTGTTTTATATTTTTCTAACATTTCTTTAACATATATGGAAACTAATTCTTCTTCTTTCCCTTCAAAAAGCCACTCTGCCATTGTCTTCCAAATAATTGCTGATTCGAATGTACTTACATATAATTTATTATTATAAGTATGTAGTTGCCAACAGTAGTCATTAAAAATATTGCCAAATCCTGATTGATATATCCCTTTATTTCTTTTACCAGTAGTAGGGTTAGTAGGTAACAGTGGTTCACTTCCTACAATTACTTCCCATTTATCTTCTTTATCAAGTTTTATTATATCAAATCCTTTAATCGGAACTATCTTTTTAGCAGGGTCAATGCTTCTGACGGCATACCATATTCCTGTACCAATATAAATGTTATCGTTAAATACTGTCATTGAAACAGGTATTTCATTTAATTCATCACCAGCACCTTTATCAATTACTAATTTCCAGTTTCCATTTTCTAGGTCATTTGATTTCCATACAGAAAATCCACCTATTGGAGCAGTCCCTATATAAAGATATCCATTGTAACTAACTATTTGATCTATTTCTCCAGTGATTTTTTCGCCTGAACCAATATTCATATTGATTTGAGTGAATCCACTTGCTGGGTCATCGCTTGCAAATAAGTAGGTTTCATTACTGGTTGTTTTTACTGTATTCATGCCAATATATAGTTTATTATTATGTATTGCCATTGCTCTTGAATTGAAACCAGCAGGTACAACATCTTTAATAGTATCCCAGTTTATCCCATCATATGAATATATTATGAAACTCTGATTAAGTAATTTACTTACAATTGTGCAATATATACCTTTTTTGCCATGTTTATCAGTATACGCTATCATATCTCTTATGCCAATCATTTGAAGTTCAGATGGTGCCTTGTAAACTTTTTCCCAAATTTTACCTCCGTTGCCTTTTTTATATCTCCATATTTCAGTATTTGGATCATAGTTTTCGGGAATAAATTCTTTTGGTGGCTTATAGCCAAATTTTAAAAATGCCTCATATCCAATATTTCTACCAGTGCCAACATATATATAATCACCAAATTCTTCCATTGCCCAAGCATAACTATTTTGCTTGCCATTTGCTTTGTTTTTTGTATCAAATCCAAATGCTCTTGTAATTTTTTCTAATGTCATTTTTTATACTCCTTTCTAGCTTATTCTATGAACTATAAAATAAAGGGAAGCGTTGTATGACTATAGACAGGAAACAAATAATAGAAAAAGAATAGAATAAATGTTATACTTAAAATAAAGAAAGGATTTTATCTATGAAGAATTATTTTGAAACAAAAGATTACAAGGTAACTTATCTTGGCCATAGTGCATTTCAAGTTGAATATAAAGATTATGTATTTTTATTTGATTATACTGGGACAGTTAAATGGGATATGTATGAAGTGATAGAGACTCCTGTTGATTTTGAAAAATTAAAAGACAAAAAAGTATATATGTTTAATTCGCATGATCATTTTGATCATTATGATAGAGACTTACATAGTCGTTTAGATAAACAATCTAATGTTCTAGTGATACTCGGTTGTATAAAAAGTAATAATTCAAACACTTTTGTAATGTATCCAAGAGAAACAAAAATAGTAGGTGATGTTAAAGTATATACTGCCGACTCTACTGATGAAGGGGTTTGTTTCCTTATTGAATTAGATGGTTTAATAATATTACATGGAGGGGATAATGCTTTATGGAGTGAAGAGGATAGAGAAAAATATATAGAGGAAATTGATTATTTGACTAGTTTAAATTTAATACCTGATATAGCGTTCATTCCAGTTTGTAACTTTAGTGCTAAAAGACCAGAGGAAATGACAGAAGGTGCCATATATGCAATTAGAAAACTTAATCCAAAGGTAGTAATACCAATGCATGCGAATGGAAAAGAATATGTATATACTGACTTTAAGGAAGACGCATTGAGTGAAACTATAACAAATGAAATCATTTGTATGAAAAGAGAAGGAGAATAAGTTATGAATATAGAGGATTTAGTTAAAGATGCTGATAGGTTAGCGAAAGAAGAAATTAAAAAATATGAAGTTCCTGTAATGAATCATTATAATATTGCTATGGAAAATGGCATAAGACTTGCGGAGATGTATAATGCTAATATTGAAGTTGTTAAAATAGGTTTATCACTAATGGATGTTAAACTAGGAGAGGCCCATAGCTTGAACCAGGCAAAAAATCATACCACAATGGGAGTTGAATATACTAAAAAAATTATTGAAAATTATGGCTTGGATGAAAAAACCAGAAAAATAATAATTAACTGTGTTGAAGCGCATCATGGAACGATACCATATTTATCAATAGAGGCTGAAATATGTGCGAATGCTGATGGATATAGATTCATCCATCCAAAAGGGGTATTTACTTATTTGACGATATTGGGTAAGAGGTTCGAAGATTGGAACAGTGTGCTAGATCAACTGGAATTTAAATTAGAAGAAAAACATAATGTACTATCATTAGATAAAGCGAAGGAAGAACTAGATGCTTATTATTATACCTTTAAAGATTTTATAAATAGAAGTAGGGATTAAGGTGATTTAATGAAAGTATTTATTGGTACTAAAAACCCAGCTAAAATTGAAGGAGCTAGAAAAGCTTTTTCCAAATATTTTAATGATTTAACAATTGAAGGGATATCTGTTGATTCTAATGTTAATGAACAACCAGTAAATGAAGAAACTTATATTGGTGCTAAAAACAGAGTGACAAACTTAAAGAAGTATTGCAAGGAAAATGGAATAAAATCAGATCTTTTTATAGCTATTGAATCAGGAATAGTAATGCAATTTGGAAAATGGTTTATAGTAAATGTTGCTGTTATTGAAGATAGTGAAAGCTTTATTAGTTCTGGACTTAGCCAAGGGTTTCCTGTTCCAGATCAGTATGTAGAAACTATTGTTACTAAAGGCTTGGCTGACTTTATGGATAACTTATTTAAGTTTGAAGATTTGAGATCACAAGCTGGAGGTATTTCTTTGTTAACCAATGGGGTTGTTTTAAGGTCAGATTTAACTGAACAAGCATTTATTATGGCTTTAACTAGATATATAAATAAAGATATTTGGAATTAATAGGAGGGTAAATATGCAGTTATCTCAATTAAAAGAAGAAGAATTAAATGAAGAGTTAATAGAAAAGATTGTCTTTTCTATACCAGTGTATGATGGTGGTGAAGGTAATTGTATATTTGTATTTGGTAATCCCAAAAACTATGAAGATAGAATTAATATAGCAAACAGTCTTTATATCAATAAGAAAGCACCTAAGATATTGTTTTCTGGTAGCAACACCATAACAAAGAAGGAACCAGAAGCTGTACTTATGAAAAAGTATGCTATAAGCTTAGGAATACCAGAAAAAGATATAATAACTGATATTATACCTAACAATACAGAAGAGAATATTCTTTCAGCTTTGTTAGTGTTACATAGAGAATTTTTATTACAAAATGTAAAAAGATTAATTATAATATCTAATATAGCTCATATTAAAAGACTTACATTAACACTTCCAAGGTATATGCCAAGATGGGTTGAGTATTCTTATTGTTATGATGAAAACTCCAAATTTAATAAAGGTAATTGGAAGAATAGTGAAGATACAAAAAGAAAAGTTGAAAGAGAAGCTAGAAATATTATAAAATATGTAAAAGAAGGATATATTGATGACTGTGAAATAGAATAATTGGAGGTAATATGAAGTTAGTATCATGGAATGTCGCGGGTTTTAGAGCATGTCTTAATAAAGGGTTTAAAGATTTCTTTAATGAAGTAGATGCTGATGTATTTTCTATACAGGAAGTAAAGGCATTAGAAGAACAAATAGACTTTAATCCAGCTAATTACACTAAATTTATATATCCAGCAGTAAGAAAAGGATATGCAGGAACTCTTATTTATTCTAAAATCAAACCGTTATCAGTAAGATATGGGATGAATGTTTTAGAGCATGATAATGAAGGTAGATTAATTACTTTAGAATTTGATAGTTTTTATTTGATAAATACTTATGTCCCTAATGTTAAGAGGGATATATCTAGAATGGATTATCGCATGAGATGGGAAGAAGACTTTCTTCGTTACATAAAAGAACTTGAGCTGAATAAACCTGTTATTGTATGTGGAGACTTTAATGTTGCACATCAGGAAATTGATATTAAAAATGCTAAGCAAAATATTGGTAATGCTGGATTTACTTATGAAGAAAGAGCTAAACTTACTATGCTTTTATCTAATGGCTTTATTGACACTTTTAGATACCTTTATCCGGATAAAAAAGATTGCTATAGTTGGTGGAGTTATATGCATGGTGTAAGAGAGAAAAATATTGGATGGAGGATTGATTATTTTATAATGTCAGAATCTTTTAAAGAAAATTTGATTGATGCAGTTATTTACTCAGACATTTATGGAAGTGATCATTGCCCAATAGGGATAACCATAAGGTAACGATCAAATGAAGACTAAGACAAATATTATTTTAGTTATAATTGTGGTACTTCTTTTAGTGCTATTTATTTTTTCTAAACTCCATATAGAAAGAAAGTTTAATAATAATACGCTCATAAAAGAGATAGATGAGAGAAAAGAGTTCGATTCTGATGAGATAATATATAATGTACCAGATAAGATCAAATATGAAATGGTAGAGTATGCTAAAGAAGAAGTCTATGAAAAAGAGTTTATTAATACTTGCATAAACAACAATAAAAATTTGAGTATAGAGGAAATAGAGGCCTTTACTATCTATAATAATTTTATCAGAGATTTCTCTTTTTCTGTAAACGAAATGTCTAGGATATGTAATGAGATAAGGAAAGTAAATGTCAATTATGTTGTAAAGTCTGACAAGAAAGTGTCGGGAACTTTTTATAGAGATTCTACGATCAAAATATATACAAGTAATGTAGAGGATAGACTTATAGCTATATTAGGACATGAAGGATTTCATGCAATCAGTAATAATATCAATAAAAACTCAATTGGATTATTAGATTATGATAAGGGCGTTGGTACTAAGCTTAATGAAGGACTAACTCAATTGCTGACAGAAGAATATTTTGGTGATATAAGAGAGTCTGTTTATTATAGTGAAGTTTTAATAGTCAAGATGTTGCTTGAGATAGTTGAACCTAAAATAATGATAGAGTCATATATTAATGGTAATATTGATTTGTTAATCGATGCTATTTTGGGTATAGATAGTTCAGTTGATAGAGAAAGAATAATTAATTTTATAAGGTTAATAGATGATAATCAAAATAATATAAATAGGATAATAGATGAAATGGATTATTACTATATGCTAAGTAAAGGTAAACATCTCAAAGAAGACAAACTTATGAATGCTTATAAACTAAAGTTATTTAACGATTTTAATAAAAGTGTTATAGGTGATATTGCAAATATAGAAGTAATAAAATATTATTTTGATACGACACTAATTAATCAAAATCCAAGTACAATAATAACTACCTGGAAGATAGAAGGAGTTCTTAGAAATGGAAAAATTAAAGTAAGAGCTGATACTGAGGAGTTAAAATAAAGAGTATAAACTAATTATTTATACTTTTTTGTTTGGTAAAAAGTACTATTAAATAAAAATAAAAAAATTAGCACTCATATATTGACAAGTGCTAAACATAATATTATAATGTACTTAGCATTCGATTAAAACGAGTGCCAAAGGAGGCGGTGTATGCTGACCAATAGACAAGAGGAAATATTAAAACTTATTGTTCTAGAGTATATTAAATTAGCTAAACCTGTTGGTTCTAATTGGATATGTGATGAACTAAAGTGTTCTTCTGCTACAGTTCGTGCTGAAATGGCACAATTGGAAGAGTTAGGACTTCTTGAGAAAACTCATACATCATCTGGAAGAGTTCCAAGTGAAGAAGGCTACAGATATTATGTAGATAAGCTTATGAAACTGAAGGAAATCAGTGGAGAAGATATGCTTAAACTACAAACAATATTTAGTAATAATCAATTGGAGATATCAGATTGTCTTAAGAAAAGCTTAGAAATAATATCAGACATGACTAATTATACTTCGGTAATTCTTGGTGAGACATCTCATGAGAATATGCTTAAAGAAATTAGTATAGTTCCTTTAAGTACTTCTACTATTATAGTTATTGTGGTAACAGATAAAGGTGTTGTTGAACATAAGACTATTGATATTAATGGTGTATCTATTGAAGAAGTTAAAAAAACAGTAGGATTAATCAATAATATGATAGTTGGTACTCCAATAGATGAAGTATCTGCAAAACTTGAGTTTGAGATTAAACCAATAATTGGAAATTATGTAAGAGAACATGAAAGATTATATAATGCTTTCTATGATGTCTTTACAAATTTCACTACAAAAAATGTAGATGTAATGGGAAAGAAGAATATACTGCGTCTTCCTGAGTTTAGTGATATAGGAAAAGTAAGTGAAATATTAGATAAGTTTGAAAATGATACCATTGTGAGTTTAGTTGAAGAAGATGATGATAATAATATTAAAATCTATATTGGAAAAGAATCAAATATTGATGATGATATGACAGTAATTAAGACAAACTATAGAACTTCAAAGGAAGAGGGAACAATTGCTATTATTGGACCAAAACGCATGGAATATGATAGGGTTGTAAGACTGCTTGAATTCTTAAAAGAAAATATAGAGAAGAGTATTAGTAAAGGAGATAGTGATGAATAAAGAAGAAGAGTTAATGGAAGAGATAAGCGAAGATGCTATCAATGATGTTAGTGAAGAAACAGAGCCAACAATGCCAAGTGATGACTATGACTGCGAAGAATGTAGTAAAGATAGTGACCATGATGATGAATTAAGAAAGCTTAAAAACATCATAATAGACATGGATGGCAAGGTTAAGTATGCTCAAGCAGAACTTATTAATTATCGCAAGAGAAAAGATGAAGAAGTAAGAGATATGCTTAAGTATGCTAATGAAGATTTAATTCTTGAAATTATACCAACATTGGATAATTTGGAAAGAGCATTAAAACTTGCTAAAGGTGATGATGAGAAGTTAAATCAATTCTTAGAAGGATTTAAGATGATTTATTCAAATCTAGCAGAAACATTGAGAAATTTTGGAGTAGAAGAGATAAATGCATTGGGAGAAAAGTTTGATCATAACTTGCATTTAGCACTTCTAACAGATAAGGATGATACTAAAGAAGATGAGATAATCCTTGAAGTATTATTAAAAGGTTATACCTTAAAAGGACGTATGATAAGACCAGCGTCAGTTAAAATAAATAAATTAGATTAAGTAAGAAAAGGAGAATGATAAAATATGGCTAAAATAATAGGTATTGACTTAGGTACAACAAATAGTTGTGTCGCAGTATTAGAAGGTGGAGAGGCAAAGGTTATTACTAACCCAGAAGGAAATAGAACTACTCCATCAGTAGTTGGTTTTAAAAAAGGAGAGAGAATAATTGGAGATGCTGCTAAACGACAAGCAATTGCAAATCCAAATACTATTTCTTCAATCAAAAGATTAATGGGTACAAGTAAGAAAGTAGAAGTTGAAGGTAAGAAGTATACTCCAGAAGAAGTATCAGCGATGGTTTTAGGTTATATGAAAGACTATGCTGAAAAATATTTAGGTGAAAAGGTTACAAAGGCAGTTATTACTGTTCCTGCATACTTTAATGATGCTCAAAGACAAGCAACTAAAAATGCTGGTAAGATTGCAGGTCTAGAAGTAGAAAGAATTATCAATGAACCAACAGCAGCAGCACTTGCATATGGGCTTGATAAACAAGAAAATGCGCATACAATATTAGTGTATGACTTAGGTGGAGGTACATTTGATGTATCAATTATGGAACTTGGTGATGGTGTATTTGAAGTTAAATCAACTGCAGGTAATAATAAGCTTGGTGGAGATGACTTTGATAATCGTGTAATGGATTATTTAGTTGCAGAGTTTAAAAAGGAAAATAATGTAGATTTATCAAAAGATTCTATGGCTATGCAAAGATTAAAAGAAGTAGCGGAAAAGGCTAAAAAAGATTTAAGTGGAATGAATTCTACTCAGGTGTCAGCACCGTTCCTTGCTCAAGATAAAGATGGTAACGTACTTTCTCTTGATGTTACATTAACACGTGCTAAGTTTGAAGATTTAGTTGGAGATTTAGTTGAATCTACACTAGAACCAGTAAGACGCGCTATGAAAGATGCTAAAGTTAAGAAAGAAGATATTGATAAAGTATTGTTAGTTGGTGGATCAACTCGTATACCGATGGTTCAAGAATTAATCAAAAAAGAGCTTGGAAAAGAACCATCTAGAGAAGTTAATCCAGATGAATGTGTTGCAATGGGAGCAGCTATTCAAGGTGGAGTGTTAACTGGCGAAGTTAATGACATCGTATTACTGGATGTTACCCCACTATCACTTGGACTTGAAACACTTGGTGGAGTAATGACTGTATTAATTGATAGAAATACAACAATACCAACTAGTAAGAAACAAGTGTTCTCAACAGCTGCTGATAGTCAACCTGCAGTAGATATTCATATACTACAAGGTGAAAGACCAATGGCAACTGATAATAAGACACTTGGAAGATTCCAATTGTCTGGGATACCTGCAGCTCCTCGTGGAGTACCTCAAATTGAAGTTACATTCGATATAGATGCTAATGGTATTGTAAATGTAAAAGCAAAAGACTTAGGAACAAATAAAGAACAAACTATTACTATTACAGCAAGTACTAATTTAACTGATGAGGAAATTGACAAAATGGTTAAAGAAGCTGAGGCTAACAAGGAAGAAGACGACAAGAGAAAAGAAGAAGCAGATTCAAGAAATGACGCAGAACAAATAATATTCCAAACTGAAAAGGCTCTTAAAGATTTAGGAGATAAAGTGGAAGATAAAGAAAAAGAGGAAGCAGAAGGATTAGTTAAAGAACTAAAAGAAGCTTTAGAAAATAATGACATCGATGAGATTAAAGAAAAGAAAGAAAAATTAACTGAGAAGGCTATGGCACTTGCTACGAAGGTATATGAAAATATTCAAAAAGAACAAGCTGCTAGCAGTGGGGAAAGTACAGTTTCTGAAGCAAAAGATGAAAATATTAAGGAAGCTGAATACGAAGAATAAAATATAATCATAAGTAGAAGTTCTATATAACTAGAACTTCTCTTATCGTATAAATAGTTTTATATTAGATATTTCATATGTTATAATTAGTAAATAGTAGTAATAGAAAGGAAATAAATAGATGGATGATTTAGATCGTAGCAAAAGAGATAAAAAGTATACATGGGATTTAGAAAAAATATATCCTAATACTGAAGCGGTAGAAAATAATATAAAGAAACTCGATGGCTATGTAGAAAAAATAGTTGGTTTAAAAGGTCATATAATGGATAGTGCAGATACTTTGCTGGATTATTTAAGGACTAATGATCAAATGAGTAGAATGCTTGAAAAATTATATGTATACGCATATCTTAAATACGATGAAGATACAAATATTAATGAACATCGTGTTTTACGTGGAAGAATGACAAAAATTTATACTGATATAGTAGAAAAATTATTTTTTATTACGCCTGAAATATTGAAAAGTGATTTTAAATGTGTAGAAGAATTCATAAAAGAAAACAAAGATTTAGAAACTTATAGATTTCATTTGTCAGCTATATTTAGAGATAAGAAACATACACTAAAAGCTAGCGAAGAGGCTTTGATGGCCAGGGCTACTGAAATACTTGATGGTTATGATGATACCTATAGTACTTTTGTAAATACAGATTTGCAGCATGAAACTATTAATGTTGAAGGTAGAGAACTTGTAATAAATGAGGCTAATTTTGTTGAATTGTTACGAGAAGATAGTCAAACTGTTAGGGAAGCAGTATTTAAAAGCTATTATAAGACTTATGGTACATTTATTAATACATTTGCAAATACATTGAAGTTTTCTATTAAGACAAATTTCTTTGTATCAAAATCTAGAAAATATAAAAATCCTTTAATTATGAAATTAGCTCATTATGATATAAATCCTAAAATATATGATAATTTAATTAAAACAGTCAATAAAAATTTAAAGACTTTGCATAGATATATTAAATTGAAGAAAGATAATCTTAAATTAAAAGAGATGCATATGTATGATATATATACTGATATGACTTTGGAAAAATCAAATAAATATACATATGAAGAAGCGATGGAGCGTGTCCTAAAAGCTTTAGAACCACTTGGTAAAGAGTATATAGACCAGGTAAAAAAAGCATTTACAGATAGATGGATTGATGTTTATTACAATAAAGGAAAGAAAACAGGAGCTTATAGTAGTGGTACATTTGATACAGCTCCTTATATTCTTTTGAATTTTCAAGGTTCACATAATGATATAGCTACACTTGCTCATGAGATGGGACATTCAATGCATAGTTTTTATACAAACAAAACACAAGAATATGTTAACTCTGGATATTCTATCTTCTTAGCTGAGATTGCATCGACAGTAAATGAAATACTGCTTACTAAATATTTACTTAATGTAACTAAAGATAAAGAAGAAAAAAAGTACATCTTGAGTGAAGTATTAGACAAATTTAAAGGTACTTTATATAGACAGACTCAGTTTGCTGAATTTGAAAAAACTATTTATGAAAGAGAAGAAAAGGGTGAAATATTAACGTCAGAACTTTTAAGCAAAATTTATTATGACTTAAATAAGAAGTATTATGGTAAAGATATTATAAGCGATGATGAAATTAAATATGAATGGGCTAGAATTCCACACTTTTATAGACCTTTTTATGTATATCAATATGCAACGGGTATCTCAGTAGCGTGTCAACTTGCTAGTGATATTTTGAATGAAAAGGATGGTGCGTTAGATAGGTATATGACTTTCTTAAAGAGTGGAAGTAGTGATTATCCAGTAAATATATTAAAAAGTATTGGCATTGATGTAACAAACGATAGGTTTATATTGAAGGCAGTAGATATGTTTAATGAATTTATGGATGAATTTGAAAAAATAGAAAAGTAGAAGTTAGGTGAGGTAAATGACAAAAAAAGATTATTATGAGGTACTAGGAGTACCTAAAAGTGCTAGTGATGCAGAAATTAAAAGTGCTTTTAGAAAACTGGCAAAAAAATACCATCCAGATGTATCATCAGAACCTGATGCTGAAGCGAAATTTAAAGAAGCACAAGAAGCATATGCGATATTGTCTGATGAGCAAAGAAAAAAACAATATGATCAGTTTGGGCATGCTGCCTTTGAAAATGGTGGCGGTGGAGCTGGAGGTTTTGGTGGCTTCGATGCTTCTGGTTTTGATTTTAGTGATATTTTTGAAAGTATTTTTGGCAGTGGCTTTGGTTTTGGAGGTGGTTCTAGTTCTACTTCACGAAGAACTAGGGGTGCAGACAGATTAATGCGTATTCGTTTAACATTTGAAGAAGCTGTGTATGGATGTGAGAAAGCAATCAAAGTAGATGTTAATGAAGAATGTGATGAATGTGATGGTAGGGGTGGATTCGATGAAACTACTTGTCCTGCTTGTCATGGTAGTGGGACTGTAACCACTGAGCAAAGAACATTATTTGGAACATTTGCGTCGCGCAGTACATGTAATAAGTGTGGTGGACTTGGTAAAACATTTAAGAATACTTGTAAGCATTGTGGTGGGCAGGGGAGTAATAGAATTACTAAGACTATTACAGTAACCATACCAGCTGGTGTAGATACTGGTAACAGATTGAGATTGTCTGGCAAGGGCGAAATTGGAAATAATGGTGGCCCAGCTGGAGATTTATATTTGGAGTTTGTTGTTGAAGAACATGATTTTTATGAAAGACAAAGTGACGATATTTACTTGGAAGTTCCGATTTCTGTTACAGAAGCAATTCTTGGTTGTAAAAAAGATATACCAACTTTATACGGAAATATAAAACTCACTATTCCTGCTGGAAGCAATACAGGAGATAAGCATAGAATTAAAGGCAAGGGAGTTGATAATGAAGCTGGAAGACATAAGGGAGATATGTATGTAATAATTGACGTGAGAATGCCAAATAAATTATCAAGAGAGCAAAAAAAGTTGTTTGAAAAATTAGAAGAAACTGATTTAGAAGATAATACTATAAATAAATTTAATAACTTTGCAAGAAAAAACAATTAGATACTAATAAAAGTATCTTTTTTATGTTATTATAATTATTAGGTAGGAAGATAATTATGAATTTTAGTAGAGAAAGAAAATATAAGCTAAGAAAGACAAGAGTATTAATATTGTTAATGCTTGTTTTAACTTTAATAATTTCCTTATTGCTGTTATCTTTAAAAGAGCATAAATATAGTCCGAAAAAGGAAATAGAAAATAATAAAATAACACCACAAATATTAGAACTGATAAGGGATACGTATGGTGAAACAGTAATTACTAGAAATGCTGCTATTATGTATACTAAAAATAATAATATTTATAATCAAGTTGGCATTGTCTCTAAAAATACAAAAATTAATTTAACTAAGATAGAAAAAGAAAAAATTACAGATGGCTATTTTAATATTGCAGATACTGAATATTATATATTTTACATTAATATAATAAAATCTGAAGTGAAAATGGATACAAGGTATAAAAATTATGTACCTTATAATGAATTAATTATTACCAATAATGAGTTTTCTTTATATATCGATGATAATTTAGTATATTCAATAGACAGAGGCATGAATTTTAATGTTATCGGTAAAGAAGAAGACTTTTACTATGTACAATTTAATGATGTGTTATGTAAGATAAAAAAAACAGATGTTAAGGAGTTAAAAGTAGCTAATAATAGTGAGGCACAAGTAGCAACTAATATACCAGTATTAAATTATCATTTCTTTTATGATAAGACTAAAGAATCTTGTAATCAATCAATTTGTTTAGAATTAAATAGATTAGATGCACATTTTAAATATCTCAAGGAAAACGGATACTATACAATAACTATGAAAGAACTTGATTTATGGATGGACAAAAAAATTCAATTACCAAAGAAAAGCGTGCTTATTACCGTTGATGATGGTGCGTTAGGGACAGATACGCACTTAATTAATAAATTGGAGGAATATGATTTGCAAGGAACATTATTTCTAATTACTGCCTGGTGGAGTAAAGAGAAATATAAATCTAGTAATCTTGAAATACAATCTCATGGGGATGCAATTCATTTTGAGAATCATTGTAGTGGCGTAAGTAGAGGAGCTAAGGGTTTGTGTTTAACGAAAGAAAAATTGATTGAAGACTTTAATAAATCTAAAGATAAGCTTGATGATCCAATTGCATTCTGTTATCCTTATTATTTATATAATAATAATATGATAGAAGCACTAAAAGCTACAAATTTTAAATTAGCATTTATAGGTGGTAATAGGAAAGTTAATCAAAGTACAAACAAACTATTAATACCTAGATATGTAATATATAGTTCTACTGATGTGAATTCATTAGGGAATATGTTAAATTAAGTAGGTGAGATATGAATAAGAAAAAGATGCAGAAAGAATATGAGAAGTATAGTAAGGAAATAAAAGAAGAAAAATATAAGCTACGGATGAGCATATTAGTACTTATACTACTTTGCTTATTCATATTTGTAGTAATAAATTACTTAGCAAATGAGAATATTAAAAAGGAAAATGAAAATAATACAATAGAAAAAGACTCTACTGTTGCTGAGTAGAATCTTTTATTTTATCTAACCTTTCCTTGATATCCTTAAGTATTCTTTCATTCTGTGATGTTTCTTTAGGAACATAATACTTCTTATTTTTTAGATTGTCTGGTAAGTATTGTTGTTTTACATATGCGCCTTCATAATCATGAGGATATTTATAACCAAAGGCAGTTGAATTGACATGCTGTGGAACTTTGCCGCATCTTCCTGTTCTTACATCATCAAGTGCCTTATTGATTGCTAATACGCCTGAATTTGATTTTGGCGATAATGCAAGTTCTATAACTACTTCTGATAATGGAATGATAGATTCTGGTAGTCCAACTAATTCGGAGGCACTAATTGCAGCCATAATTTTAGGCCCCATACTTGGATTGGCAAGTCCTATATCTTCATAACATATAACACTCATTCGTCTATATATACTATCTAAATCCCCAGCTTCAAGAAGTCTTGCCAGATAATGTAGGGCAGCATCAACATCACTACCACGGATTGATTTTTGAAATGCTGATAATACATCATAATGTCCATCTTCATTTTTATCATGAAAGAAGGCTGGCTTACTATTTATGTTTTTAACATGATCAATATCAACCTTTTTATCATTAGTAGAGTAGAACGCTATTTCTAGAAGATTATAAGCATACCTTAAATCGTTATTAGAAATATTAGCAATATATTCAATAGTTTTCTTATCTATCTTTATGCCATCTAAATCTGGATATTTTATTGCTTTTTTTAATCCTTCTATTATATCAGGGGTATCAAGTGGCTTGAGTTCAAATATATGACATCTGCTTCTGATTGCAGGATTAATTTTATGATAAGGATTGCTGGTAGTCATACCAATAAGTGTTATCAATCCGCTTTCTATTTGCGGTAACAGAAGATCCTGTTTATCTTTATTCAGTCTATGAATTTCATCCATAATTAAAACAATACCATCATACATCTTAGCTTCTTCAACAACAATATCAAAGTCATGTTTATTATTTATAGTGGCATTTAGACTTCTGTATCTTATACCTAAATCTTTTACTATAGCATTAGCAATAGATGTTTTTCCTATACCAGGTTGTCCATATAATATCATCGAAGCTATTTTTTTATTTTTAACTAGATTTCTTAATATTTTACCTTCTCCTAAAAGATGCTTTTGTCCGATGACCTCATCTATTGAATTTGGTGCAAGTTTAAGTGCTAAAGGCTTCTCCATAAAAAACACTCCTTATCTGATAATATTTTATCATGACAAGAAGTATCGTACAAGTGTTTTGTATTAGATAGTTGGATCAAAATGTTTCATATCTTTTATTTTATGCTGAGTCCAATCTTTACCCGTATCATAGGAATTATTCCCAGTTATTTCAACAGTTCTCGCCTCTCTATCATTGCCAACTAATACATTATACATTCCAATAATCATATTTTTGCCGATTCCAAGTGAAGTAGCGAATAAATTATCAATACTATCTGAATGTATCTCGCTGCTATCAAGAGGATGATTCCAACTCAAATTATTTAAATTAAGCATATTGGCAATTTCACTATCACTCAATGTCAAAGGATAACTACCTGAATATGTTGAGAGTTTAGTTCCGGTTGGTCTTATCTTGTCGAAAAAAACTTCCAGTAAAAATTTTTTACTACTAGGATCATAACAAGTTAAGTCTGTTAGAAAGACACTTTCTTTTAATGCCTTTTCATACATATCACCCATACCAATAACTCCATAGGTCTCAAAACAAACCTGGTTTAACATTGCTCTTACCTCTTCACTAACATTTAAATCGCGAAATCCATATTCTGTTTTTCTATATTTGTTAGCAGGAGATATGTGTAATTTATCTTCTAGTACATAGTGATCCATTACTGTTTCTAAAGCACCATGTCTTCCATTATATTTGTAAGTGTCAGGATTATTAGAATCAAATACTCCACTTTTATAATACACATAAGGATGCATATTGTAATCTAATACATAGTGACCCGCTAAAAAACCAAACAAGCAGCTCATAATATCTTTATTTTCTGTTAGATCATTATCCATAATATATCTGGCACAATTAGAAAAAAAATCAGAAACTTTTTCATTATGTAGTCGATTACCAAATTTTTGAACTTCAAGTCCTTTTTTACTTAAGCTTTGAAACATTTGATGATATATAAGGAAGATATCGGGTCCTTGTGAAAAGGTAGCCATTTTATCTTTATCTATCTTTTGCCTAATTTCATGATTTAGTGACTCAAATAGTTTATCAGAAAAATGTGCATGCATAGTGCTAGCTGGCATATAATCACTTCCTTGGTTGCTTATTATAGCAGAAACTTAGCTAATTATCAATGTAGTAAAAGTATGATATAATTAATGATAGGTGAGGACATGAAAGAATCAATTGATGATTATATTAATTATCTTATGTTTGAAAGAAGAATGTCAGATAATACATATAAATCATATGAAAAGGATCTCATAAAATATAATGAGTTTTTAGAGAAGAAAAGTGTTAAAGAAGTTAATGATATTGAACAACGAAATATCAAGGATTATCTTGAATACTTATCAAAAGAACAACTAGCAACATCATCAATTGCAAGAAAGCTGACTACAATTAAAAATTTTCATAGATATTTATTTAATACTAATAAAATAAGCAAAGATGTAGCTCTTAATTTAGATAGACCTAAATTAAGAAAGTCTCTACCAAATACTTTAACAATTGCAGAAGTTGATAGGTTGTTGAACATTGAGATAAAGACTCCATTTGACTGTCGGAATAAAGCTATGTTAGAATTAATGTATGGTACTGGATTTAGGATTAGTGAGCTACTAGATTTGAAGATGCAAGATGTAGACTTTGAAAATTGCGTTGTTAGATGTTTTGGTAAGGGATCTAAAGAAAGAATTGTACCAATCGGTGAATATATAATAGATTCTTTGAAAAATTATTTAGAATGTAGACATGTATTGTCTAAAAATAAAAGAAGTGAGTATTTATTTCTTAATGGACAAGGTGGAAAGTTAAGTAGATTTAGTTTCTTTAAAATACTAAAGAAAATATTAAAGGAAAAAGGAATAAATAAAGATGTTTCACCTCATAGTTTGAGACATTCTTTTGCTACTCATATGTTAGAATATGGGGCTGATTTAAGAAGTATTCAGGAATTATTGGGACATAGTGATATAACAACTACTAGAATATATACACATATCACAAATAAACAGATACAGCACGATTATGAGGAGTATCATCCAAGAAATAATAATAAGGAGTGAGTTAAATGAAGTTTAAGAGAATTTTTGTAATAGTTCTAGATTCTTTAGGGGTAGGGGAGGCATTGGATGCTAATGATTATGGTGATAGTGGTGCTAATACACTTGGTCATATAATCGAAAATTATGATTTGTTTGTTCCAAATTTAAAAAAATTGGGATTTTTAAATACTATAAATATGGATGATAATTTTAATGTCGATGCATATTATACAATTGCAAGACCAACAAATGTTGGGAAAGATAGTCTTACATGTCATTATGAGTTATTGGGAATAGATAGTAAGGTTCCTTTTAGAACTTTTGCTGAAAGAGGATTTCCTATTCCTTTAATTGAAAAAATTGAAAATGCAACTGGTAAAAGGATTATTGGAAATAAGATAATGAATGGTGAAGATATAATTAATGAATTAGGGGAAAGACATATGGCTTACGGTTCTTTGATTGTATATACTTCTACAGATTCCACACTTCAAGTAGCGGCACATGAAGATGTAGTACCAATACCTAAGCTATATAATTATTGTGAGAAAATAAGAAAAGTTACATTAGATGATGATTATCGTATAGCAAGAGTAATTGCAAGACCATTTAATGGCACAAAAAATGGAAAATTCAAATTTACCAATGATAGATGTGACTATGCGATTAAGCCACCTAAAAAGAGCATTATGGATAGTTTAAAAGAAAATGATTATAGTGTTATTTCAATTGGTAAAATAAGTGATATATTTGATGGTGAGGGAATAACAAAAATCGTTAAATCCTCATTTACTAATATGGATACAATTAATAAATTAACGGATATAATGACTAAAAACTTTACTGGGTTATGTATAACAAATTTAAGTGATTTTGATGCTTTATATGGACATAATAGAGATTTAGATGGATATGCCAAATCAATTGAAGAATTAGATGTAGAAATCCCTATGATATTAAATAAACTTAATTCGGATGATTTATTAATAATAACTGCTGATCATGGTAATGATCCATCGTTTACCGGAAACTCACATACTAGAGAAAATGTTCCTGTAATTATTTTTGGTAGAAACTTCAAGAATCCAAAAAGACTAGAAATACTTGAATCCATGGCAGACGTTGCAGCTACTATTGCAGATAATTTTGAAGTTCAATCACCAGATATAGGTGAAAGTTTCTTAGAAGAATTAAAGTAAAAAAATTCTTCTTTTTTCTTATTTGACATTTATCATATGTGACTATATAATAAGTAGTCAATAAAGGAGTGATAATAATGGCTAAAATTGAAACTACTGTCACGCTTAATATAATACCAGTGCTTCAACAAGAAGAAAAAGAGTTTTGTGATCCTACTATATTTATAGATAGTGATGGTAATTTAGGATTTGCAATTCCTGATATAGATGTTAATACTGATGCTTTAGCTACAGCAACACATCAACTATCATTTAAATGTCTCCCAGATGTAGATGAAGTAACTAATAATCCTATAGATTATAGTACTTATTTGGGTTGTGCGCCATTATATTGTATAAAAGTCGTAAATCGTAGAACAATTGAAGGAAATCCGGTCAGTTTAACTGCTGATCACACACAATTAAAAGATATTATTGTGAATGGAGTAGGGATGGGAGTTAACAAACCTGTAGTACCAGTACAGAAGGGCAAAAAATAGGGAACAATTAATGTTCCCTTTACTCTGCTTCAAAACTATTGCATATTGTCTCTTCTTTGTCTGACACATCATTATTTGAGCAATTACAGCTTACTTTTATTTCATCTAATTGACAATTATTATCATTATCATTATAGGTACAAGATTCAACATCACATTTAATAGTTTGTTTTTGTTCTTTTTTCTTTTCAGAACTTGTATTACCAGCAGTACCACATTCTTTTCTCTTTGCCATATAAACCTCCATTAATAATATTTCCACTTCCCTTTTTATTAAACAATTACAGATTAGAGTAGTAGATAATTAAAGTGGAAACTTATTAAAGGGAGATAATATTAAGGAACTGAAAAACGGAAGTGTTTTTGAAGTAAAAAACGGCGTCACTTATGCGCCTGATTATTATTTCTCGGTTTTGGATTGCTATTTTAAATGAGCATCTATATTCAAATGTTAGTCAAAAATCAATCAAGGGTTGTAGCCACTATGGCTACAACCCTTGATTTTTACTACTGTACGCGAGAAGATTCGAACTCCCGGCCTTCTGATCCGTAGTCAGACGCTCTATCCAGCTGAGCTACGCGTACATATTTTTTTGACAACAAAAACATTATAGCATTGGTTAAATCCGATTGCAAGCATTTTTTATTTTTAATCATAACAATTTTATTTCCATGCCTGTAAATAATCAAAACAGTGGCAAAAAATTTCAAACCGTTGCAAAGGCAAACTCGTAAAATCAACGCAAGTTCAACTTTGCAACTGGCTAAAAGGAAGGCAGTCCATACTTTTACGCCTTCCTTTTCATAGCGCAACACCAAAAAAATTGCAGGCGTTATTTTTTCATTTGAATTGCGGTTTGAATCATTTCATCGGCAGTTACAATGACTTTCGAATTGGTTTGCAGACCTCTTTGGGAAATGATCATGCCAGTCATTTCTTCTTCTAGTTTAGCGTTTGACATCTCTAGTGTGCCGACCAACAGTGTGCCTACCATACAATTCCACTGATTGTTTTCGG
>JAVBQF010000034.1:0-19722 GCA_031549195.1 Bacilli bacterium | reverse complement strand
GCTGATATACTGGCCCATATACATCCTGATTAGCGTTGTTTGAGTCAAAGTCTACATTAGATTTAGAAGGAGACTCATCCCAGATATACTCTTTAATATCCACCTTTGGTATATAACTTTTAAATTGCATATCCGTTGTTCACTCCCTTCCCTGATAAAATCTTAAAAAATAGTATTTTCATACTATTTTATTCTACATATACATCGCTAATGTGTTCAATATCTTCTCTAATCAAACTATTTTGCTTATCCATATAGCGATGCATTTTTTCTGTCCAGGACTTATATTCACTTGTTCTCTTAGAGGCGCTTGTAACTAAGCTAATTGCTGATGTGAAAGAAGACATCGCAGAAAACCCTGACGGAAAGGTTATATTTCCGGCAGAATCAACTACTTTTTTTAAATTGATCTCGCATTTATCTAATTCTGATACTATATTTTCTTCTACTGTTTTCAAATTTACTTTAAGCTTTATCATAAGTAATTCTCCTATGCTATATAATTACACTCATCCATTTTTTTAGATATAGAAGACAAACAATCTCTATACTCTTTTAAGACCATTGCCATTTCTAAAAATTTTATTTTATCATCAAGTTTGTGAGAAATAAAATAGTCTGCATCTGGTCCAACCCAAGCATCCTTTAACAGTTTAATTTCCTCATATAATGAATCGACATTGTTTTCATAGTCATTGATATTCTTCGTAAGTTCCTCAATCATATTTTCCACTTTAGAAGTATCAATTTCAATTGTATTTTCCATCACTTCACCTACCCACTATTTTTTGAGGCCGCTTCCCTTGCTCTTTCTCTACGCTCACGTTCTCTTGCTCTTCTTTCATTTTCTCTTTCTATTTCTCTTTTTATTTCTTCAATCTCTGAATACATGGAACTAATTCTAGCATCTATATTAGCCATCGCTTTCTCAATACCTGATATTACACTTCCATCTAATTTATTTCTAGCCGCTTCTATCTGTTCTTTTATAGCATCTACATTGTCTATTTTAGCACCTTCATCATTGATTAAAAAATCTGATGTTACTTTATTTCTAACATAGCCAATATTTTCTTCTGCATTGCTAAGATAAGATATTAATCTATTTACATCCGATAAGGCTTTTCTATAATCTCCTTTATCATTCTGCAAATCCCTAATCATACCATTTAGTTCATCTATTCGACTCATAATAACTCCTATCATTCTTTAATCAAACTCTAATGCATAGGGTCTGATTAAAGAAAAATAATTTTTCTTTATTATTTTAAGCGTTTCCGTTTGTATTTGAACTAACTTCAACACCTTCTAATGCTGCTTTCAAACCAGCATCTTTTGCTTTATAATTTGCAACTGCTGTATCAATTGAAGTACTAAAGTTATCAATTTGCACTAAAACTTCACTTAATGCATCCATCATTTTATTGACATAAACTTGAACTGCTGCTTGATGCTCTCCGAAGAAAGCATTAGAGTAATCAAGTTCACTTTTAATAGTTGAAATTTGCTCAATTACTTTTGTTTTATAATTTGCAATCTCAGTCTTTGCTTCCAATACTTCTGCATCTTTAATTCCTAAGTCACCATCTTGTGTCCATGGATTTTTTGGTAAATTTACTACGGCCATATTATATCTCCTTTCTAAAAATTAACTCATTTTATTATTATCTTGGAAAGTTTTCCATTCTTTTTCTATTGCATTTAAATTATCGTTGATAACTTGAATTGTATTTGCAGTTTGCTCATACAAATTATTTACTGACTGTTCTAATTTATCAAGATAATCTTGTGCATCTGGTCCACGCCATGCAAGGTTTATTGCAACAGCTACTGGTTCAATAAAGGGTTGTGCATTATTATTAATAGCCACCCCTTTTTCTTCAAGACTTGTTACTAATGAAGTTATCTGCGAACTATTTCTTCCTATTGTTACTTCTGCCATATTTTCACCTCCCACCAAAATAATTTTCAGGCTATTCTGTACCTATAGAATCTGCTAATTTTGTATCTTTATTATGGTAATTAATAATATTTGCTTCAATACTTTCGTTATAACCAAGTATCTTTTTATATAATTTAATATAACTTTCACTAGCGATTTTATACCTGGCATATAGCTTATCTGAATTACTGCATTTATAATGATTCTTTAAAGTTGACATAATAGAATCTATATTATCTAGCTTTTCATAAATATCTTCAGCATAGAAACTTATTTTTTCCATTTTCTTCTTTAATTCATCTTCATTAATACCTCTAGCATCTTCTATCATCACAGTACCTCCTATTTAAATAATATCACACCATAAATATTTAGTAAGTATTTTGTTAATTTTTTACACTTAATTGACACCTCTACATTAATACAAGCTTTGTAGCGTTCTTAATATCTGTATCTCTTACAATTGATTCTTTATCATAAATACTTGCAGTATCCTGATTTAATAATGCACAATTATCAGATAATATGATCAACTCACCAGCTAATTCAGATATATTTTTAAGTAATAATTGTATTACAATGCCTATTCTTTCATTAGTTGGTATAAATATATCAAAACTTTCATTAAGGACTGGTACATTTAATTGTATTAAAACTTTATTCTTCATTATTGCCACCATCACTTTTATATCCTATTAACTTAATTAGGTTTGGATTACCATTCTTAATATGCCAGCCATAACTATTATCTAAAGTTGCCTTCATTGCTTTCATTATAGAAGACACTCTAAACACACTTTGTTCTACCACACCCTGTCCTACCCAAATACCATTTTGTTTATTAACTATAGCAGAATACCATGCATCAAATTCCATATCCTTCATTTTACTCGCTGTTGAAACAAACAGTATTCTTGCATAATCACCTTTCTTAGTATGTTCAGATAATTTCTTAAGAAGTTCATCTCCAATCTTGCTTTTTATCTTTGAAGGATCAACTAAAACACATATATTAGTTATTCCATTACTTGGTTGCTCAAAAGATAGAAGTAGTTGTTGTAAGAATTCCCCTATACCATTATCAATATAACCATCAAAATTAGCCGCATTTTCTTTAAAGTTAGCATCAGGATCAATCACAAATACCCTATTATTATTAAGCATCTTCATTTCTTCCATAATAACATTAGAAATACTCTTTACAATATCCATTTCGTTTGCTGCGATTACTGTTCCGCCACTTTCCATAAAGTTAAATGTTGCAGTTACTAAATCATCTTTATTCATTCCAATTGGAATCTTATTTAATCCAGTTAGGCTATCCTGTAACATCTCTATTGATACAAACTCTGGTAAAATTGGAATTTTTGGTGCTTTATTACCATTTGCTGCAATTAGCTTTTCGGCAGTTTCTCTAATATAACTATTTAAATCTTCACCATCATAAATTGATGCAGTTTGAAATTCAAATACGCTTCCAAGATTAACTAACCCACGACCTGGAAGTTCAAATAAACAAACATTTTTAAAACTTCCAACAATAGACATATAATCCATTCTATCATTTAGTTCTAATGCTAATTCATGCTTGAAGTTCTGTCTTATTCTTGTCCTAATTGCACTTTGCGAATTAGCGGTTAATATAAATATAACTCCATATCGCTCACCATCACGACTGTATTTTAAAATATCATCATTATACTTATCATCAGCTTCCGAAAAGGCATCATAATCATTAATAATTACTATCATAAGAGGCAACGTGTTTCCACTATCTTTACAATAAGTAGCATATTGTCCAGAATAATCTGCAAACAACTTCTTTCTTTTCTCTATTTCCTCTCCTATCATTTTAAACAAATTAACAATCTTTTCATTTTCAGATGAAAATGCCATATCTCCAATGTGTGGGAATTTAGAGAATACTCTTAATGATTCTGAACCAAAATCTACTATATAGAAATTAGCTTCATCAACAGAATATCTAGTAGCAACGGAGTATAGAATTGCATTTATTGCTCTTTCCCTATCAGAACTTGAAATACTATAAATAATAGTATTTCCTTCCTTAGTAAGTGGTAGCGTGAGAATATTTTGTAACTGATTATTAGGATCATCATATTCTCCAATAATAGCATCAACATCAAAAGCTTCCTTAACTACATTATATTTAGTTATAAGAGCATCAACATAAATAAATTCCGGTATACTATCTAACCATAATTTCCTTGACACAACATTTTCTTTTTTAGCAATATTAGTAACATACTCTAAGATATTTGTTAACTCTTCACCCTGTGCTACTAATTTCTTCTTATTAGTATCATCTTCAGCCGATACGATTGTATATCCAATATTATTAATTATTCCAACTGATCTGTCGTGAGGTTTCTTAACAGTATTAGATGGGAAGTATTGTGCTCCACACCATCCTGATTGACCTAACAAAAATATTTCATTATACCCAACTTGCAAATAAAACCTACCTGCTTGTTTTAGTTCTGCAGCATTAGGACATTTTATCATCTCATTACTATCCGATTTATCCTGCACCTTTAAACATATTCTAAATTTACTATTACTCAATATTTGATCATTAACAACTCCACTTGGTTTTTGTGTTGCAAGTATCAAATGAACTCCTAAACTTCGCCCAATTCTGGCTGTACTAATTAAGTTATTCATAAAGTCTGGTTGTTGAGATTTAAGCTCTGCAAACTCATCACAAACAATAAACAAATGAGGCATCGGCTCTTGTAATTTACCTTCTCTAAAGAACTTTTGGTATTTATAAATATCAATTGTACTTTCTCCAAGTTGATCACGAGCTTCATTAAATAAAGTTTGTCTTCTTCTGAGTTCGCTATCAATACTTACTAGAGTTCTGTTCATCTCTGCTTTATCAAGGTTTGTAATAGTACCTGCTAAATGTGGTAATTTTACCCCTAACTTTTTATTTTCAAAAGCACCAACCAATCCCCCGCCTTTATAGTCTATCAGTATGAATGCTACTTCATTAGGTGAATAGTTTACAGCCATAGAAAGTACATAAGTTATGATAAATTCAGATTTACCTGATCCTGTCATACCTGCCATAAGACCATGTGGCCCGTGGAACTTTTCATGTAAGTCTAAAACAATTGGTTCCCCATTCTCATCGATACCAATCTCCGCTCTTAAACTTTTCATTGGATTATTAAGTGTCCATCTATTCATAGAATTTAATTGATCTACATTTCCAACATTATACATATCTAAAAAGCTCAATGAATTAGGTAACATTTTAACTTCACTATCAAAGTGAATAGGAATATTTGCAAGTACATCACAGCACTTATAAATATCATCATTTAACTCTAATTCATCATTAAAGTCTTGATGTTTATTTACCTCAGCACTATTTTCCAATATACCAGATGTTACATTACCAAGGCTAATAAAGTTAGTGCATCCGCTAGGTAGCTTCCCAAGTTTTTCTTCTTGAATAATCAAGCTAAATCCTACATTTTGCTCAGTTTCAGTAATACTTTCAATAATATCTAATTTTCTAGTTTTATCAATAATATCTGTGATGATGACAAAATAAGGAATACATGTTCTATAATCTCTATCAACAGGTTCAGGATTACCATCTTTTTCAACATATCTTCTACTATAGAATACTGCATTTAAATAATTATTTAAATCTTTTCTCTCTTCGGGAGTAGATGCAAAAAATCTTATCTGTTTATCATTACTAAAGCAATGAGGTGACCTTTTCAAGTAGTCCCATTTTTTCTCGTTTTTCTTATCTGTAAGAATTACTATTTTTAATTCATCATACCCATGAAATGCAATAAACTGCAACACTACATCTTTTATAAATTGAGAAACTTTACTCTCTATTCCCATTATATTTGTTATTCTTTTTTCCAAGAAAGAATAACCAAATGGTACGCTAACTAAAGTTTTAAAACTCTGTCCAAGGTTTTCTAACTCTTTTTTCAACGTATCCTCTTCTAAAGAAAACTCTTCTACTTGATAATTAAGTTCAGCATCTAAAGGGACATTTCCCTTTCCAACTCTTACTGTTAAAAAGTCTTTTTGTACAATTTTTCGTTCCCAAAGCTCTCTTTTTTTATTAAGAATGATACTTTTACATTCATCAGTAGAGATTAAATTTTCTTGCAATATCTGTATTTGTCTATTATGTTCAACATTTAATTCTTTCCTTTTATTGTTAAGATATTCTATATATTTGGTTTGTCTCAATTCCTCTTTTTCTCTTTTTTTCTTTTTCTTATATCTTTTCGTTAAATTAGGCCACAACAAAGTTGCTGACATCATAGCAACAGCCACAAGTAATGATGGCCAAGATTTAGCAAGTGTAGTTTCATTATCTAATATTTTAGTTACTGTTGATAAAAGTGTAACTGCAGAGCTCATTCCTGTCGCCAACATAGGTCCTAATATATAAAGAATCGGTATATCTTCTTCATCTTTTTTACCAGGTGGCGATGCAATATCAAGAGTAAAAGTTTCAATAAACCTTCTAAGTCTTGGAGATCTTAAAAAGTAATCTTGCTCACAATAATAATCTCTTTCCTTGATTTCTTCTTGTCCTGCTATAATTGCTTGATCAATTGAAGTCTTATATTCTTCGATCTTGTTCAAACTGATAGTTACTAGTTCACTTGGATTATTGATCATTATAATATTTCCTATTACAATGATTCTAAGTCCATATATAAATAGATTATCGCCATTTTTTAAAGCAGCAGACTCAGAAGTAATTAATTCATCATTTTTATATATGATTGCATTTGTAGATTTTTGAAGACTCCAAATACCTGCACTAAATCTCAATTCTGCACATGTATCAATTACGTAATTATGATTATATGAAATATCATTATTAGGGCTCTTTCCTACAGTTAGACTAACATCACCTAATGCTTTGTATTTTTTAAATGTTGTATCATATACTTCAGCAGCATATAAAAGTCTTTTAACTTTATCTTTTTCTATAACATAAAATGTATTGTTCAAAAGCATGGCTTTCTCTGCATAGCCATTACCACTTATTATTTTTACATCTTCACTACTATTCATAATCCACATATTATTATAGGATTCTATATTAACTAGGTTTTGTCCTTCTATATTTTCTTCTGGCATCCAAAAATTACCATTTACTTTTTTAGGCAATTTAAAATACGTTATCTTATTACTCAATAATGCTAGCTTCATAGAACCACCTTTTATTTTATTCTTATTATAGTAATTATATCAGCAATAATGTAACTTTACAATAAAAGAACAAAGGTTTTTTCCCTCGTTCTAATTAATCTTATCTTCCTTACTTACTAACACATAGTTATATGCATCCTTACACATTTCTTCTATTTCTTTTACTGCTACCCAACCTAATTTGTCCTTGGCATAACTAGGGTCTGCATAACATTCTGCTATATCGCCTGGACGCCTATCTACAATTTTATAATTAACTTCTATATCATTGACTTTAGCAAAAGTATTTACAAGTTCTAATACACTATAACCTTTACCAGTACCTAAATTATATGCATCTATTCCATTTGAAGAAAGTACTTTTTCAACTGCTTTTATATGACCATTAGCTAAATCAACCACATGAATATAATCTCTAACACCAGTACCATCTTTGGTGCTATAATCATTTCCGAATATACTCAATATTTCTAATTCTTTAGTAGCAACCTTAACAATATAAGGCATTAAATTATTTGGTATATCTTTAGGGTTTTCGCCAATAAGACCAGACTTATCTGCACCAATAGGATTAAAGTATCTAAGAATTGCAATACTCCAATTATTGTCTGATTTATATAAGTCTCTCAATATTCCTTCAATTACTAGCTTAGTTGTTCCATATGGATTAGTAGTTGACAAGGGAAAGTCTTCTCTTATTGGTAATTCTTTAGGATCACCATATACAGTAGCGCTTGATGAGAATACAAACTTTTTACAGTTAAATTCACCCATCACATCTAACAAACTAAGAGTTGAATCAATATTGTTTCTATAATACATTAAAGGCTTGGCAACTGATTCCCCAACTGCTTTATAGCCTGCAAAATGTATAACAGCATCTATTCCTTCATTTTCAAAAATTCTCCTTAAAAAATCCTTATTGCAAACATCCCCTTCATAGAACTTGAAGTCTTTATCCGTAATCCTTTTTACACTTGATATCGCTTCCATACTTGAATTAGAAAAATTATCAATAACTACGACTTCATAATTAGCCTTTAAAAGTTCAACACAAGTATGACTTCCAATATAGCCTGCTCCTCCTGTAACTAATATTTTCATATATCCTCCTTTAATAAATATCTATTCCATAATATTTATATTTTATCTTTTTATAAATTGGCATCATTAAATTATTAACCATATGTATCATTATAAATATAATTCCAATTGTTGAAACTATAACTATATTATCAATAATTATTCTATAGAATACTAATAAAATTTTATCATACTTTTCTATTTTTACAAAGTTCGTAATTAAATAAAGTATAAACATCGGTATCAATAATGACATACCAATAGTAATTAAAACTCCATTTTTATTTAAATAAAATAATAATATTGTAAATATAGTGATGAGTATAAAAACAATTATTATCAATTTATTACTAGCTACAGAAAATATAATTGATACTATTGTATTAAGTTCCTTATTCTCATATATTTCTTTCTGATCATCAACAAATATATTGATATCTTCATCTAAATTGTTTAATATATCTTCTTGATTAATTAACTCATATTTAGTAACTATATTATTTATAATAAGTTTTAATTCTTCTTTATTAAATTCTCTTTTTTCTATCTTTCCAGCATAGTAATCAATATTATCCATCAATAATTGCTTATAAAAATATTTAAAACTTTCACTTTGCTTTAGTTCTTCATACACATCATTTGGAATATTTTTATTACTAATTGAGCTGTACAAATTATTATTTTCATCTAATATTAAATTATAAATTTCTTCATTTTCTATAAGTATATCTTCTATGTTATTTTTACTTAAAAACTTATTTAAAGATATCATTATCACCAAAATAAATACTGATGTCATCAAAAAAACAGTAACAATTTTAGATAATAAATTTTTTGCATTGTCATCCATTAGCATCCCCACTTTTATAAATTAAATTATATCATAAAAAAGAGCATGAATAAAATCATGCTTCTTAAATAATTATTCATCTTCATTTAATAAATCATCAAATGATGCGCTAGGTAATTCTGGCATCATACTACTTGATGTACTATCTTTTGTTGCTGTTAGCAATATTTTACCAATAGTCTCAAATGGTTTGGAATCCACGCTATTAGCATTATTCATTAATGTAACTGAAAATGATTGAGATGCTTTTGCTTCGGTATAAGCACAAAACAACGTGTTACCTGAATAAATTGCTGTTGCATAAAGAAATTCTTTCCCGCCAAATTTCTTTGTTGTAAATTCTTCTGTATAAATACCTCTATTTGCAAAGTTAGTCTTAACTTGTGCTTTTTTTGACACTATATTTGAGTAAACTACATCTCCAACTTCTAATAAAGCTTCCCAATCCTCAGTATCAGAAGTCATATATAAAGTTTCTTTCGAGTTATTAAAAAGAGTCTGAGTTGAAATGTTTTCAGGAACTTTGAAGGTATACCCTAATCCTCTTACTGTAACTGTTTTATCAACAACAGCTACATCATCATTATTACCAGCTTTATCATCGTCTTTTAAATATTGCCATGCAATGAATCCACCTAACACTATAATGACTACTGCAAGTATAGCTATAATGATATTTGCACTACCACCATTTCTATTTTGAATTGGTTGTTGTTGATAATTAAAATTATTAGAATTCATGTTAGGCATTTGATTATTTTGCATATAATTGTTCATAGGTTGTCCAATACCATTTTGAATCATTGAATCGGGTTGAACATTACTCATTGGAGTTTGTTGTAGTACAGGGTTTTGAGCTACATTTGGATTCATATTCATATTCTGATTTGGATTATATCCATTCTGACCATTAAAATTGTTATTTTCATTCATTTTACTATCTCCTTCACTATTTAATATCTACTTTATTAACTGTAACTGTTAATAAATCATTAATTATATCCATCGAACTATCTTTTTTATTACTATTAATATCAACTACATACAACGAATCCCAAACAGCTAATAACAATAAATCCTCATTGTTAAATGTTCCACTACTCGTAGTATACTTAAGATTATAACAGCTGAATTTGTTATTATTGCTTGTTAACTCTTTAACATACTCCAATTTATACTCTTTATATAGTGTTTTACTACTATAATCCTTTTTTATACTTTCAATGTATTGTTCTTTAGTCTTTGATTTATATAAACTAATATTTGCATTATATTCATAATTATCAGTCTTTTCATTTTTATTAAGACCAAAATATCTAGTTGCAAACATATTATTACTATAGTCTTGTTCTTCATATTTAGATGGTATCGAATATGAGACACTATAATAATAATCTTTATTAGCAAGTACCTTCATAGTTCCTGTTAACTTATCATTGTTGTACATTTTTTCTATATTCTTACCATATTTAGTATAACTGTTTATCTTTATATTGTCTACTAGGTTTTTTGATATATTTGTGTCTTTTGCGTCAAGCTCAATTACAAAAGTTCTTAAATAGTCAACATAATAAACAAGGTATATCTGTTCATATTTCAATATTGTTGTATCTAAATCATAATCATAATTTATTTTATATATATAGCCTTCTTTACCATTTGAAAGTTTTTCATTTTGAACAACTACATCATTATAGTTTTCTTTTAAGGATTTGATATTAGCGGCTAAAGTTCCGAATGCTGTATCATCTGTTAAGTATTCATAAATATTACGATAAACTACATTAGTTCTAATGCTTATATAACCTGTGTCAAAAGTTTCTCTGAAAGATCCATATACACTATCAAAATCCAACAATGCGAAACACTTTGGAATACTATATTTAACATTGTAATGATTATTATAAATATCATATTCCGCTACATCTTTATAATTACAAGTATCATTAGAACTATTGAAGGATATTTCTTCTTCCTTAATATCAATTGCATTGACCGTAAGTTTTATTTCTTTATTTAGTAATTTAAAACTGTTTATGATTGCTTGACTACTATCAAGCAATATATCAAAATATTCATCACTTGCACAATAATTTATTATAAATAGTTTTTCAGCAACCTTGCCAATAATAATCATTGACTGCATATCATTATTTTCATAGAGATACTTATAAGCCTCATAGTCATTATTAGTAATTGTTACCTTTTTACTAGATAGTAATTTATAATCCCTATTTTGTTTTTCAATACTATATATGACATCTTCTATTAGCAAATCAATATCACTATTAGCACTATCATTATCAAGTGATATTATATTAATATCAAGACTACTAGAAGTGCTATGTTCAAGTAATAATCTTGTATTACTTGACTCTTTTACTTTCCAAGTTGTATCATATGCGACTGCATAATAATCATTTTTTATACTGCTTTCTTTTATTGTAGTATCATTAAAAATTAATAAATATGCAAGTAATACTATTATAATAGTAATGACTAATATAAGAGATATTATAAACTTCTTATTATTTAAAATCTTTTTCATTTAATCACTTCCTTGCCAGCAATATGATTAAGTAATCAAACTCTTCCATTATCACTATTCTATATTTATTGTTTTCATATACTTCTTTTATCGCGCTTTTAGATACTTTTCTATACCCATCTTGAAGCAATTTGTCTTTAAATGATGTACTTACAAGTAATCCACTCATTAAATTTGATATTTTATTTTCATATCTTAAACTAACTACGCCATTATAGTAACTAACTTTCAACAAATTTAAAAACACTGTATTCTCAATATCGCCTATTTTCTTGTATTCATTCCAAACCGTATCACTAATATTATTTTTTACAATTTCACCATTATTTTTTTTTAGATAATACTCTTCCTTTAACTTATCAAATCCTATCGTTTTAATTTTAGAAAACTCTACATTTTTAAATTTATTTTGTAGTTCAATTAAATACTTATTTGATATAGCCTCTGATATTGAAGCATTGATCATTCTTGTAGTGTTCATAGCTACCACTTCACCATTAGTATTAAATAAAGGACTTCCACCATCAGTATTAGAAAGTGGCAATACATTTTTTAATATATTATCTTTTGATATCATTATTCCCGCTATAGTTGAAAGACTTACTCCAGATTTCGTTGTTATAGCTATAACAGGATCTTCTTTAACAATAGTATCTAAACTACCAAATGTTACTTTTCTTTTTATATTTTCTTTTAGTTTAATAACGGCAATATCTAAATCTTGGTTAACAGTAACAAAACCGTCATATTCATAAATAGTGTCTTCATTACTTATTACTATTGCATCACCATTCAAAAGTGATGAAGATACATAATTCCACGAAGTAACTATAATACCATCACTTATAAAAAAGCCAACAGCTGTGTTTGCTACCGATTGTTTTGAATAGGTATTAAGAATTACAATATTAGATCGATTATCATTATATATTTTCTCAATTTTACTATTTTTCAAATTATTTAATTTAGAATAATCATATATATCCTCTAAATCTGCAGCAACTTTACTATTATGAACTAAATTATTATCTATATATTCTTCCTGTTCAATATTTAAAAAATAATCTTCTACCGAATCGTTAGTCTCGGCCATAATCCAATATAGTTTATATTCATTTTTATATAACTTATAAAAGTAGGTAAGTAATATACTAGTATCTACTAAATCTATATCTCTTGGGTTATCCTCATTTGGCATTTCTATAGATGCATCACTTACAGCAGTTCTTACAATTACATATTCTTCTGTATTCAATACTTTTATTGTTCCTAAATTCTTATATTTAATGTTCTTCTCTGATAGCAACTTAAACATACCAGGAACATTTATACCAACAACTAAACTGTCATTATATTCAGGGCTGTCTTCAATATAATCACCATTTTCATCCTTTGGTATTTCTGGATTATACATAATATTTATAAGTTCTTTTTTCCTATTAGCATATTCTTTATAATCACCATTATCACTATTAGGATTACCAAGTAATAAGTATGTTATCTTATTTGTAATCTCTGTTATATTCCTCTCAAAAGATATATCTTTACCTTCATCATAATCAATATTATATTCAGAATCAAAATTAGAAGATATATCCTCCACTTTAGAATTCCTATTCAGGTTTATTTTTGCTACATCAATATTCATTTTTTTACCTGATGCATTAACGGTTAATACGATTGTAAAAAACAAAACCATCATTAAAATAATCTTTTTCATAATTAACCTCTCTTTTGCAAGTGGGCTTTCAACACTGCAACTATTTCTAGACTTGCCTTTTCAGCATTATTTCTATTTAAATAATAATCATGAAATGCTTCTGCTATTGTTTCATCATATATATAGTTTCCGTTTTTATCCTTTGCTAGGGCATATTGTGAAATACTACCTCTAAATTCCAAAAGAGTAATACTAGTATTATATTTTACTTTATAGTTTTGATAAGCTTCCTCGATCATTCCTAATGAACTAGCACCTTCTTTAAAATCATCTATTGCATTATACAATTGTTGTATATTACTGCTTGTTATATAAGTTGTTCTCTCCAGATTTGCTTTTGTTAATAAAGTCAAAAATGATAGATAATGTCCAAATTCATGTGCTACAGAAGATGTTCTAGTAGTATTTTTAGGAAAATGCCCAGAATTAGAAGCTTGCTTCATCGAAGACTCTAACTTGTTAATATTTAAGAAATATTTACTATTCATTATTATTGCAGTTTTAAATACGTATGGATAGCTGTCATAAGTTGTTGGCGCTACCAAAAGCGTTGGCGCAAAGGCGGCAATATAACCTGATTGGCTATCTGGATTTATTAAAGTAAGATTGGTTAAATAATCTCTTGCCATCGGAAATTCTGTATATATAGTTTTTACAACATTTTCGATCTCTTTTGCAAAATCTATATCAAGCTCACATAAATTAACAGTTAAAATCCCATAATTATTTACAACTCTATCTTCTATAGTATTAATGTCCTTGTTACTACATTTTGCTTTTTCTTCTTTAGAGTCTTTAACTATAAGGTTTAATGCATCATTCAAGTTGTTGATATTATTATTTGAAAAAGTCTTTTCTGCATCTATAGAAGTTTTACCACCAGACATTGCAACATCCTTTGACTTTTCTTCCAAATTTCCAGATGAATTACTAGTAATTGATACATCTCTTTTAGGCGACATTATTAATAACGAAACTAAAATCACTACAATTACAAACATCATACCAACAATAATCCATAGTTTACTATTGTTCCCATTAACTTGATAATTGTTAGTATCCATATTGTTATTTGCATTATTATTAAAATTATAATTATATGGGTAATTATTTACCATATTATTATTGGTTTGTGCAATCGGCATAGCTTCTATAAGCATTTTTTCACTTTTTAAAGAAATACCACAATTTTGACAAAATTTTTCATTTTCTTTTACTTGAGCTCCACAATTACTACAATTCATAAACAGTCCCTCTAACTTATTCTAAATAAATAATATCATTTCCAACAAAAAAAGCAAGGAATACTTGCTTATTTAACTTCTATTTTTTCCATTCCACCCATATATGGTCTTAGAACCTCTGGGATATTTACAGAACCATCTTCATTTAGATGATTTTCAACAAATGCGATTAACATACGTGGAGGAGCTACTACAGTATTGTTTAATGTATGAGCAAAATAGTTTCCATTTTCTCCTTTAATTCTAATGCCTAATCTTCTAGCTTGTGCATCCCCTAAATTAGAACAACTTCCAACTTCAAAATATTTTTGTTGTCTTGGACTCCAAGCTTCTACATCTATTGACTTAACTTTTAAATCTGCTAAATCTCCACTACAACACTCAAGAGTTCTAACAGGAATTCCCATACTAGTAAATAACTCTACAGTATAAGTATATAATTTATGAAACCATTCAGGTGATTCCTCAGGTTCACACACAATAATCATCTCTTGTTTTTCAAATTGATGAATTCTATATATACCACGCTCTTCTATTCCATGTGCTCCTACTTCTTTCCTGAAGCATGGTGAATAGCTTGTTAATTTTTGTGGAAGTGTTGCCTTATCATTAATTGTGTCAATGAATTTACCTATCATAGAATGCTCACTAGTACCAATTAAGAATAAATCTTCTCCTTCTATTTTATACATCATATTTTCCATTTCAGTAAAGCTCATAACACCTGTTACTACTTCACTTCTAATCATAAATGGTGGAATACAATAGATAAATCCCTTATTGATCATAAAATCTCTTGCATAACTAATAATAGCTGAATGAAGCCTTGCAATATCTCCCATTAGGAAATAAAAACCATTACCACTTGTCTTTCTAGCACTATCTAGATCAATTCCAGCAAGACGTTCAAGTATATCAGTATGATATGGAACATCAAATTCCTTAGTCTTTGGCTCTAAAAATCTCTCTACTTCTACATTTTCAGAATCATCTTTTCCAAGAGGTACAGTTTCATCTATCATCTGTGGAATAACCATCATAATTTGCTTTACTTTATCACCAAGTTCTGCCTCTTGTTTCTCTAAGTCCTCTAATTTTTTATTTATTTCTACAACTTCTTGTTTCTTAGTATTAGCTTCATCAACTTTCTTATCTCTCATTAATTCACCAATACTTGCACTCACTGCATTTCTAGTAGCACGTAATTCATCTGCTTCTTTCTTTGCAGCTCTTAAACTCTTATCAAGTTCAATTACCTCATCTACTAAAGGTAATTTCGGTTCTTGAAATTTTTTCTTGATATTTTCTTTTACTGCCTCACTATTTTCTCTTAAAAATTTAATATCTAACATATTATTCTCCTTCTTTCTCTAAAGCTTCATTTAATCTTTTATAAGCTTTCTTATACTTTTCTAATCTCTGATAATCCTTTTCAGTTGGATTACTAATTCTTGATATATCCATATTATCCTCTAAATCGGATCGTTTAACCATCATAGCAGAAACATTATTACTTTTAATAATTCTTCCTATAAAACTATCATAGTCTTCTTCCTCTTTTTTGCTAACAATTTCTACTGCTTCAATGATATTTAACGGGAACCCTAATTCTAATAGTTCTTCCCTTTTAATAGCTGTATTTTCAATTGTATCATGTAGATAACCTATTACTTTTTGTTCCTGACTATCCAATTTATCTGAAACTCTTTTCAAATGTCCTATATAAGGTTTATCAGCTTTATCTTTTATTCCTTTGAAAAGATATTCAATTAAAATATTACTCTTTTTAATTAAATCTTTAGTGATAATAATCTGATTTCTCATTTCATTAGGTAACATATTTCCTCCTATAAAAATAAAAAGACCCTTTAATTAGGAGTACAAAAAAGTACGGTGCCATCCTAAAGGGACTTAATTTGAATAACGGTTTCCCGGACATAGATACTAAAGTTCACCATGTCACTCCTGAGTTGATTCAGTAACATTATTCTTGATTTTCACCAACCATCAAGTCTCTATTAATAACTCTTTACTTACTAATCTCAATCTTCGATTTATGTAATGATAATACCATCACTAATGATATTTGTCAATTCTTCCCTTTGCCTTTAACCAGTTATAAGTATCTCTGATAGTTTTTTGCATTGGTCCTGGATTATAACCCAATTCTGCTGTAGCCTTCTCATGTGAGAATATTGCATTAGCATCAAGTGTATGCATTGAATAACTCGTAAAAAGTGGTGGTCTATTGGCAAGCTCACAAAATGTTTCTACCACTGGCGCTGCTAAATTAACTATAAATTTTGGAATTGCTATTTTATCACTTGGTTTATCCATAACATTACCCATCATTTCAACAATTTCGTCAACAAGAAAATATTCATTTGATAGTATATAGCATTCTCCTGTTCTTCCTTTGATGGCACAAGAAACAATACCATCAGCAACATCTCTTGCATCAACAAAATCATATCCACCATTTACAACAAAAGGTAATCTGTCTTTAGCAAAATCTATTACTAATTGGGTTATATGTCCTCTCCCGTAGTCCATCGGTCCGGTTATTCCAGATGGATGTACAATGCTAGCATTAATATTTTTTGAATGATCTAATACATATTGTGATGCCATAGCCTTAGTTTTAGCGTACTGACCAAACACATCATCTGGATCAAAATGACCTACTTCAGTTATTATTTGACCCTTTGGTAGTTCTGGTATTGCATGAACTGAACTAACATGAACTAGTTTATCAACATTATATTTTTCACACATGGTAACAACATTTTTTGTTCCATCTACATTTACTCGTCTAACCAAATCATCATATTTAGAAGATATACTAACAATACCAGCACAATGAATTACTGTTGCATTCTTACAATCAAAGAACTTATCCAAACTTGAAACATCTGTTACATCACCTTCAAATACTTCTATATTTTCTCCTTGTGGAATGTTTTTTTCTCCAGGCAATACAAGTATTCTAACATGAGCACCCATATTAGTTAACTTTTGAACAACATTTCTACCAAGATGTCCAGCAGCCCCTGTTACTAAATATATCTTTTCCATAAAACACCTCTAATTACTTTAATAATAAAACAGTCTAAATTTATCAACATAAAGCAATTTATGTGCCCTATTATATTACAAAGTACTATTAAAATCAACTCAAAGAAAAAGAAAGAGTTTTTACTTTCTTTCCAAAAAATCTATAATTGGTGGAATTATCTGCTTCTTTCTTGACATAATTTCCTTCATATAATATCCCTCATATAAGTTATCAATATTAAATATCTCTCCTAACATGTTCTCAGCAGACTTATTATATAAAATATAAGAACCATTATTAACTATATCTGTTATGAATAAAGCTGCAATACTATATCTATTATTAAAAGCTAACTTATCAAGTATAGCAACATATTCAGAAATAGTACTCTTTATATCTTCATAATCTATTGTGAACACTTGCATAATAGATATTGTTTTACCATCTACATTAAATATTTTTACATCAGTATTAATTATTTCTTCTTTAGTTTTATTTTTTAGAGTTGTACCAGCTTTAATCATTTGCAACCCATATTCATTACAGTCTAAACCTAAAATAGAACTTAAATGCTTGGAAGCTATACAATCATAACTAGTAGTTGTTGGTGATTTAAGCAATAAAGTATCTGATAATATACCAGAAAGCATCATCCCCGCCATATTATAAGGTATCTCAATATTATTTTGAATATACATACTATAAATAATGGTATTTGTACTTCCAACAGCCATATTTCTAAAATTAATTGGAGCTTTAGTTGTAATATCACCTAATTTATGATGATCCACCACTTCAATTATTTCAGCTTCTTCAAGACCATCTACACTTTGAAGCTTTTCATTATGGTCTACTAATATTACTTTCTTTTTAACACTATCATTCACATTTACAATACGTATTAATCCAAGACAAGTGTTTTCCTTATTTACAACAGGATAATTAGTATGTTTATACTTAGCAGTGATATCTAAAAAGTCACTGACATAATCATTTCTATCAAAACTTACAGGCTTAATATCTTCTATTAATACTTTAATATAATTAGTAAGTATTATTATTCTTGATAATTTTGTCAAATCTAAAGATGTCTCTATAACATTTACTTTATTATTTTTTAATTTTTATAATTGTTTATAATGAAGAATATAATTAACAAAAATAATCATTTTAGCATCTAACAAATCTTCATTATAACTATCTGTAATAACTATACTATCTTTATTAATAGAGTTAAATTTATCATGAGGTAATATTATAATATTGCCATTTATCTCATCAACAAATTTTAACACTTCTTTTCCATTGATAATTCTTAAAATATTGTCATATGATGTATACAATGAATTTATATTATCACTTATTATATATTTAGATATTATTTTTAAAGTAACAAGTCCTAAAAGTTTGTTATTATCATCTACAACTGGACTACCAGTTACAGCAAACTCTGTTATATAGTCATAGAAGTCCTTAATAGTTTTATATTCATTAATCATAAACCCTTTATGATATTTAATGTCTCTTATTTGTAACTTAACATCATTTAAATAAAGAGGTTCCTCTACATTAAAGTAATCAAGAACAAATTTTGTTTCATTATTAACACTACCAAGAATCTTTGGTATAGTATTAATGCCTAATTGATTTTTCAAATATGAAAGGCTTATAGACGCAGTAACTGTATCGGTATCTGGATTTTTATGACCAAACACATATATATTTTCCATATGATTACCTCTTTTAATATTTTATTCTTTATATTAGATTAACAAAATTATATTAATTTAACAATTATTTTATAATATTATTTATATTATGAGTGTAAAGAAAAGAACTATGAATATTATTCAGTAGTTCTCATTATTAATATTGTTCTTCTTTTATTAATTCAGCTTTTATTATAACCCTTTTTTTATTATCATCTTTTTTACAAGTAACAAGTGTAATTATAGTTTTATTATCTTCCTTATTTAAAACTCTCATATCTTCACCACTTACGACATAATTCTTGTAAACACTATATGTGTATTTAATTGAATTATAATAAA